>CAJUJY010000119.1 GCA_910586555.1 uncultured Lachnospiraceae bacterium | reverse complement strand
ATAGTATTAAGACCTTGGAGAGGGTCTGTAAACACTACTACTTTATAATACGAGTAAAGTAACATTAATGGATATTAATGGAAATGGCGGCAATATGCCAGATTTTGCATATTTGTTCCAGTATTTCCCATATATAAGCATAGCAATACTTGGAAATACACTTGGAATTATAGTTTGTTCTTTTAGAAAGAGGGAAGTTAAGAAACGTATAGCAGCCTCAGCGGTACCATTATACAGGCAGTCAGCAGAAGCTTTTCTTGCATTTGCTATTACAGGGATAATTATATGGGCAGGATTTATTGTAATAGTAATGGCATTAAATGGAAAGGAACTCTTAGAAAGCCAGAATAAGTTTTATTATATATTAAACTCACTTACAGTTATGGTCTTATCACTTTCAATAGCATTTTTAACTGGGATACTTGCCAAAAAGACAGATGTAGTAAATATGATAGTTACACCTGTATCACTTTTTATGTCATTTCTAGGCGGGGTCTTTGTACCATTATCCATATTAAATAATACAGTAAGGAAAGCAGCAAGGTTTGTACCTGTATACTGGTATGAGGAAATTAATAATAAATTAAGTGAATATGAAAAGATACCACAAAATGTTGTAAAAGAATTTTGGACAGGAACAGGTATGCAGCTTCTTTTTACAATAATGTTTATATCAATAGCACTTGCCATAAGCAAATACCAGAACCAGGAAAGATAAAATATTAAAAGCATTAAGGCATGGTTTATATTCATATTAAAACAGACCATGCCTTAATAAGCTTTTCAAGTGTATATACTGCATTGGCAGGGCTTGTTGAAGGAAGGCGCATAATCTCTTTCCCTGTTTCTTTATAAGAATACTTCATATATAATTCATATGCTTTAGCACCGTTTGCATAGATTCTGTGAATGTTGCTTCCAGATAATAAAGATTTAATGTTATTTACAGTAACATCTTTTATAGATGAATCACTTGAACCTTTAATGCTGCATTTTGCAATGACATCCCACACTGCTATACCGCTTCCAAGCAGAAGTTCCTTTTTATCTTTTATTGTAACAGGCAGATTTTGTCCTGTTATTGCTGCTGCCACTTTCCAGAACCTGTTCTGCGGGTGTCCGTAATAGAAGCCATATTCCCTTGATTTTATTGAAGGGAATGTCCCAAGTACCAGGACTTTTGAATTTTCATTCCATACAGGATTAAATGTATGTTCTAAATAATTATATTCTTCCATAATTTATTATTTTTCCTTTTCTGTGTAAAAATTATAAAGTAACCATACCTGTATATTACATTAAGGCTGGCAGTTTTACAAGATTCCCTTGCTTAATCTATACATCCGTTTTATAAATTTTTAATTGTGTGTGAATAAAAGATAATTTATAGTTATCCACGGTTTATTTTAAATAAGAGTCCAGAATGTTATGCCCTGGCAAGTCCAAAGTAATCCTGCAGGCAACCCGCTTCCGCTTGGACGGGTTCACGCAACGGCGCGTAAAACCTGTAT
>CAJUJY010000118.1 GCA_910586555.1 uncultured Lachnospiraceae bacterium | reverse complement strand
TAATTTATATACAAAAGCTGTCCCGTAATCTTATATAATTATACAGCCAGCAGGAAATGCCAGTCTTGTATTTTTTAAGGCGGTTAAGGCAAAAATGTAAAATATTCCACGTTTATATATTAAACCTTCCTATTTCTTCTGTAAGGTTTGTATTAAGAGCTGCCAGTTCATCAAGGTTTTTCTTGCTTCCATAGATTCCCTCATTAAGGAGGTTTATGCTTGCACTTGTTTCCTCAGCACTGGCAGCATTTTGTTCAACAACGCTTGCAAGGCTGTTAATGCTGTCTGATACTGCGGTTTTAAGCTCTGAAAGTTTCTCTGTCTGTACACTTATGCTTCCTGAAACTTCCTCTACGGACTTAATCTCTTTATAAAGGTTTTCAAATGCTTCTTTTGTATCTTTAAGGCACCTGGTCTGTTCTAATACATTTTCTGAAACATCTTCCATCTTTTCAACAGAAAGCCCTGAGTTTGAAATAAGCTGGTTTACAGCATCATTTATTTCAGATGCGCTCTTATTGCTTTCATCAGCAAGTTTTCTTATCTCTTCTGCGACAACTGCAAAACCTTTGCCCTGTTCCCCTGCCCTTGCTGCTTCAATGCTTGCATTAAGTGATAAAAGGCTTGTTTGTTCTGCAATGTTTGTAATAACATCTATTGCCCTTTGTATATTGGCAACTGAATTATTTGTTTCCTGTGTCTGTGAATTTACAAATTCAATAGCATGGTTTGTTTTTACGGAAATATTTGACAGTTTTTCAATGTTATCTACTGCACTTCCAGAATACTCTGTCATTGAAGAAACAGCCTGCTCAAGCTGTACTACTGAAGAATTTTCCTTGTCAATAACATGTTCCAGTTCTTTTACCTGGTTACTTACAGTTTCTGTATCAGATGCCTGGCTTGCTGCACCCTGTGCAATATCCTCAACAGCCTGGTTAATACTTCCAATGTTTTCAGCTAATGTATCAAAATAACTGCCAAAACTTTTATTATCATTTCCAAGCCTTACAGCAAGTGAATTTATACTGCCTACCATACTGTTTAATGAACTATGTACCGATACTAACGCCCTCGAAATCTTACCAATTTCATCCCCACGTTTTGTATATTTTGTATCAGCCTGTGATTTAAGATTACCTTCTGCAATCTGTTCAAGGGATTTTTCAAGCCTGCTTATAGGTGTAGAAATCTTGCTGCCTACTACCACTGCTGCCCCTGCTGTAATAAAAAGCATAACAACAGACATTAAGGCTAATTTTACTATACTGGATTTATAAGCCTTTGTAAGAATGCTGTTATTCTCTTCCATTTCTGCCTGCATTTCGTCTACATAGTTTCCTGTAGCAACTGCCCATCCCCATTCTTTAAATTCTTCTGCATATGCAAGCTTTGGGGCAACAGTCTTCCCGTCTGCTTTTGTAAAATGGAAACTGTTATATGCACCGCCGCTTTGTGCCGCTTTTACAACTTCCTGGGTAACCATTACCCCTTCCTGGTCTTTAAGATCCTTACGGTTCTGGCCTTCCTGGTCTGTAAGTATTGGGTGCATTACAAGTATATAGTCTGTACCATCAATCCATATATACCCGCTGTCATCATCACGGTAACGCATGCCCCTTACTGCCTCTTTTGCCAGGTTTTTAGCTTCCTCTTCTGTAATACTGCCCTCTTTATACTGGTTATAATATGACTGTATAACAGACATTGCAGATTGTACCTGTGACTTTATTTCTGTTTTATACCCGTCTTCCATTGCCTGGTCATATTTTTCTATGCCTGTATCAGATAACTTATGTATCTGGTATACAGAAAATACTCCATAAATTACAGCAATCGAAATAACAATAGCACTTACAAATCCAATAATCTGGTACTTTAAACTAATAAATCTTTTCTCTTTTCCCAAAGAAAACACTCCCTTCTAATTATCTGCCAGTAAAACATAAAATAAATCCAGCTTATATAAGTATACTTCATTATACTTATTTGTTCAAGCCTCTTTACAAATTAAACAATTAATTTATTCCCAATAAAATAAATAACTTGTTCTACGTCCATTGTATAAACTTTTAATTGCGCGTAAACGAAAGATAATTTATAGTTATCCTGCATTGGATTTTTGTATATACAAGAGGCTGTGTACATGCAGCAGTTTTATATATTTTCTGTAGCAGGCACGTTCCCACTAC
>CAJUJY010000117.1 GCA_910586555.1 uncultured Lachnospiraceae bacterium | reverse complement strand
GCACTGGACTCTGACTCCAGCATTTCAAGGTTCGAATCCTTGTAGCCCAGTTAAAAGAGGCTGCCGCATTAAGAAAGTACAATATAGGATATAAGGATTTTATAAAATGCCCTTTCTTATATTTTTCATTCTTAATGCGGCAGCTCCTTTTATTTATAAGTAGAACACTCTATATAAAATATTGGAAACAAATGTTTTGAGAACAAATGTTTCCAGAACATAAGGTAAAATACACCAAATTTTATGGAAGTGTAACGGATTTTATGTATATAATTACTAAAATATTTACAAATTATTAAAAATATCTTGTGGAATTGTTGCAGATTTGTTATACTTATACTTGTTATAAAATAATATGTGCGTGGGACGCAGAATGGAGGATTTTATAGAAATGAATAATATTATTAAAAAAACAGGAGCTGTGTTAATGGCTGCTTCAATGGTAATAAGCGGTATTACATACAGTCCTGCTACTACTAAAGCAGAAGAAGTTTCACTTGTAACAGACAGCCAGACAGCACAGGCAAATACAGATATGCCTTATGATTTTTCAGTTAAAGATTCGGATACTGTATATGTTGATTTATATGTTCCCCAGATGGTAAAAGGAATGATGTCATTTTACCAGAATGATACATATAAAGATGCTGTTACATTAACAGATGATGAGTCTACATGGCAGTATGTACCAGAATATAAGCTGTATTTTACATATTTTGAATTAACAAACCCTGTAGCGGCTGACTGGAGGGTGGTTTTGAATTTTGATACTGAAATAGAATATGTTTTCTCAGTTTCACAGAATAAGGCAAAGGCAAAACTTAGCAATAATTCAATTACACTTACAAAAGGATTTTCACAAAAAATTTCTGTTTCAGATGCAAAAGGTGAAATTACATGGACAAGCAGCAACAACAGTGTTGCAACAGTAAATTCTGCTGGAAAGGTTACAGCTAAAAAGGCTGGCTCAGCTAAAATTATAGCTACAACAGAAGACGGGCAGGAGCTTACATGCGCAGTTTCTGTACATAAAAATGAATATAACGAAGTAAGAAGATATGCTTCATCAGTCCAGTATGGCAAATCACAGATACAGGTTTATAAAATGTCTTATGACGGCAAGGGGAATCTTGTCCTTAAAGCAAGCATTTTAAATAATACTGCTAACAGGGCTACAGAGATTAAGAAGCTTACAATTAAAGTAAAAGACGCTGCTGGCAAGGCAGTTGGCACATTTAAAGTAAAAAATAAAAAGATATCAGTAGAGTCTGGCAGTAATTCAAAGCCTCTTAAGTTTGTTATTAAAAAATCTGATTTAAAGAATAAGAAAGCTGATTTACGTACAGCAAAATATGACCCTTCAGGAACAATTATGTACCAGGTTCCACGCTAGAATGGAATTTTATTAAGAACCAGATAAAAACGTGCCCTGCTGCCTTATCTAAGGTATTTTACAGGACACGTTTATATTTTTTGCAGTATCAGGCATTAATTAAAAGGATATAATAATTATAAATTAAGGAGGTTTTTATAATGGGCAGGATTGATTTAGTACGCAGTGATATGATGGCAGCTATGAAGGCTAAGGACAAGGAACGTAAGAATGTCCTTTCAGGGCTGCTGGCAGAGCTTAAGAATTTCCAGATAAACCATATGAAAGAACTTTCAGAGGAAGATGCAGACCAAGTTGTTTTAAAGCTTATCAAGCAGTCAAAGGAAACACTTTCAATGACGCCGCAGGACAGGCAGGATATTATAGATGAGTGCAATTATACTATAAAAGTGCTTGAAGAATATGCACCTAAAATGATGGACGAAGAAGAAATAAAAGAAGTTATAAATTCTGTGCTTGCAGAGCTTTCTATTGAAACACCATCTGCCAAAGATAAAGGAAATATTATGAAAGTGCTTATGCCAAAGGTCAAGGGCAAGGCAGATGGAAGCCTTGTAAACAAAGTACTTCAACAATTAACAGCAATTTCTCCCTCTTAGGCAGGGCAGGAATTGCCTGGAACAATTATAACGGCAGTAGTGGGCGGAACGGAAACGGTATCCCCTGTTGCCATGAGGCAATCCACATTATTGTCTTGCTTCTGGCTGCCGCAAGTGGATTGAAATGAATACCAGGGAGGATTGTTAAGTTAATAAAAATATAGATAAAAGTGCATATATATGATAAAATGTGTTTAACAGGAAATACAATGACAAGGGAAGGAGGGGACTGGAACTGTTAAAAAGTTACAAAACAGAGATAAACCTGGCAGAGGAACAGAAACAAATAATAAACAGGACCATTGGTACATTTATAATTTTTATCTTGCCCATAATAAACAGCTTTATGAAGAAGGTAAAAAATTTATGACAGCAAAAACATTCAGTACCTGGTTTAATAATGAATACTTCCCGGCCCACCCGGAATACCAGTGGGTTAAAGAAGCAAGTTCAAAGTCCGTAAAAAAGTCAATGGAAAATGTATATGCTGCTTTTAAAAAGTTTTTTAACGGACAGTGCTGTTTCCCAAAGTTTAAG
>CAJUJY010000116.1 GCA_910586555.1 uncultured Lachnospiraceae bacterium | reverse complement strand
CTAATAGACCGCGGGCTTGACCAGGAAAGATAGTTAAAATGCTTGCAAAATATAATGGAGTGTGGTATAATCAGTATACAGTTTCCAGGGTACAGGCCCTTAAAAAGGAAGGTAATCCCCGATAGCTCAATGGTAGAGCACACGGCTGTTAACCGTGGGGTTGTTGGTTCGAGCCCAACTCGGGGAGTTTCTCTTTATAAAAGAGTATAATTTTATAAAGAGTGAATATAATAAGTTTATATAAAGTATATTATGGCTCCATGGTCAAGCGGTTAAGACATCGCCCTTTCACGGCGGTAACACGGGTTCAAATCCCGTTGGAGTCATTTTTATTTTTGGCGACTTAGCCAAGTGGTAAGGCATGGGACTGCAACTCCCTGAGCAACGGTTCAAATCCGTTAGTCGCCTTTAATTTTAACTAAAAATTGGGCAAGGATACTCCTGCTTATTTAAGCAGGAGAGGAATTGCTCTTTTTTTCATTATCTAAGACACTTTGTGATACTTATGGTTCTGGTATATTTTTTGTTACTGGAGATTCAACTGGTGTTTCTTTGGAGAAGCTAACTTATCCCGTTCAAAAAAACAAGAATTAAGGGCATAGTCTTTTTGCCAGTTATAACAGTTCCTGCTTTACAAAACCAGACAGGCTTAGAAACAGTAAAAGCTGATACTGGTTATACTTCTAAAAGATGTCCTGGATAAAGAAAACCAGTATCATAATATACATGGATATATCTTTCCAGATTGTGGCTACAGTTTATTTTTTTATATGAAAACAGTTAAATAAGGAAAAGGAAATTATGGATATTAGTTTTTATGACGGGGTACAAAAGCATTTTGGGGAAACCAGGACAACCCCGGGACAGTATTCTTCATTAGCACTTGCATATATAGGTGATGGGGTTTTTGATCTGGTTATAAGGACAATTATTCTTGATATGGGCAATGGCAAGGTTAAGGATTTCCACAGAATGGCAAGCAGTATAGTAAAGGCTCCTTCACAGGCAAAAATTATAAGATCGGTTTTAGATGAACTTACAGAAGAAGAAATGGCTGTTTATAAACATGGGCGTAATGCCAAATCTGCTACATCAGCTAAAAATTCTTCTATTATAGATTACAGGGTAGCAACTGGTTTTGAAGCTTTAACTGGATATTTATATCTTAGCCATAAGTTAGACAGGGCATTGGAACTAATAAAACTTGGAATGGAAAGGACTGGTTTTATAATGGCCTGAAAAATGGCAATTATGTATTTGCTGGCAGGCACTAATGGCTGCTTATAAGGCTGTTGTGTATATATTCTGGTTTCCAGTATATAGTCTATAATATTAACAGGAATGGGGATTTGGCGATGAGAGATGAAGAGATGGTAATAGAGGGAAGGAATGTTATAATAGAAGCATTCCGGTCAGGAAAAACTATTGACAGGCTTTTTATATTAGATGGCTGCCAGGATGGGCCAGTACGTACAATTTTAAGGGAAGCTAAAAAAACAGACTGTATTATAAATTTTGTAAAAAAAGAGCGTCTTGACCAGTTATCTGTAACAGGCAGGCACCAGGGTGTAATTGCATATATTGCCGCATATAAATATGGCAAAGTTGAAGATATGCTTCAAAATGCAAAAGAAAAGAATGAACCACCGTTCCTTATATTACTTGATGGCATTGAAGACCCTTATAACCTTGGCTCTATTATAAGGACTGCTGACCAGGCAGGTGCACATGGCATTATTATTCCTAAAAGACATGCTGCCGGGCTTACACCAGCAGTTGCCAAGGCTTCAGCAGGTGCAATTAATTATATGCCTGTTGCTAAAGTTACTAATCTTGTAAAAGTAATTGAAGATTTAAAGAAGCAGGGAATGTGGTTTGTATGTGGTGATATGTCAGGGGAAACCATGTATAATTTAGATCTTACTGGTTCCATAGGTGTAGTTATAGGCAGTGAGGGTGGCGGGATTAGCCGCCTTATTAAAGAAAAATGCGATCTTATTGCTTCTATTCCAATGTCTGGCAATACTGGTTCACTTAATGCTTCTGTTGCAATGGGGATTTTGTCATATGAAATAGTAAGGCAGCGGTTAAGAAGAAAAATCCAGCAGAAATTGCGCAGGTAAAAAATAAGTTTTAATATACCAGGATTTTACTGCCAGAGTTGTTTATCAGGAGAATGGATTATGGAAATTGTATTTAATGAATTACCTGAGAATGATATTATCAGCATGGCACAGGCAGGTAATGACGGGGCAATGACATTTATAATGGAGAAATATAAAAGCCTTGTACGCCAGAAAACACGTCCATTTTTTTTAACAGGCGGTGACAAAGATGATTTAGTACAGGAAGGCATGATAGGGCTATATAAAGCGATATGTGATTATATTCCTGAAAAAGAAGCTTCTTTCAGGACATTTGCTGAACTGTGCATATCAAGGCATATTTATTCTGCTATAAAGATTTCAAACAGAATGAAAAACCAGCCATTAAATACATATATTTCAATATATGCACCAGCGTTGTCTTCTAATAATGAACCATATGAAGCGGGTTTTATGATAGACCAGGAATTAGAAATTGCAGAAAGAAATCCGGAAGATATTGTTATTGGCAGGGAAAGTGCTGTTTTTACCCAGAAGCAGCTTTTTAAAAATCTTAGTAAAATGGAAAAGCAGGTTCTTAAAAGGTATTTAGATGGCATGACATACCAGGAAATAGCTGCTGATATGGAAAAACCGCCAAAATCAATCGACAATGCACTCCAAAGGATTAAAACAAAGTTAAACAGGCAGCGGAAATTTGAAAGTTTTTAACTTCAATTAGTCTTTTGAAAATATTATAAAAAACATGCTATACTTTAGCAAGA
>CAJUJY010000115.1 GCA_910586555.1 uncultured Lachnospiraceae bacterium | reverse complement strand
TCTTCAAAGCTTGTCCTTGCAGGGTCCCATCCAAGTTCAGTTTTAGCTTTGGCAGGGTTTCCCAAAAGATTTACTACATCAGTGGGACGGTAAAAATCCGGGCTTACCTCTACCAATACCCTGCCAGTAGCTTTATCTATGCCTTTTTCATCCATCCCTTCACCCTGCCATCCAAGTTCTATCCCAGCATAATGGAAAGCAAGTGTTGCAAACTCCCTTACTGAATGTTGTACACCTGTAGCTATAACAAAATCTTCTGGCCTGTCATGCTGGAGGATAAGCCACATACATTCAACATAATCCTTAGCATATCCCCAGTCACGCAGTGAAGACAGGTTGCCAAGGTAAAGCTTGTCCTGTTTACCCTGTGCAATCCTTGCAGCAGCAAGTGTAATCTTGCGTGTTACAAAAGTTTCACCCCTGCGTTCAGACTCATGGTTAAATAATATCCCAGAACAGCAGAACATATTATAAGCTTCCCTGTATTCCTTTACAATCCAGAACCCATACTGTTTTGCAACTGCATACGGGCTGTATGGGTGGAATGGTGTGGTTTCACTCTGTGGGATTTCCTCTACTTTCCCATATAGTTCACTTGTACTGGCCTGGTATATGCGGCATGTACTGGCAAGGCCACACAGCCTGGCAGCTTCCAGTACCCTTAATGCGCCAGTTGCAACAACATCCGCTGTGTATTCAGGGACATCAAAAGATACCTGTACATGGCTCTGTGCTGCAAGGTTGTAAATTTCATCCGGCCTTACAGTACCAATTACCTGTACCAGGCTCATTGAGTCAGCCAGGTCACCATAATGCAGGTGGAAATTCCCCTTACCTTCCAGGTGTGCTATACGTTCCCTGTAATCTGCTGACGAACGGCGTACCATGCCATGTACATCATACCCTTTGTCTAATAACAGTTCTGCAAGATAAGAGCCATCCTGCCCTGTAACCCCTGTAATTAACGCTGTCTTAGCCATTAATTTCCCCCTCCTTTTCAATAAACCTGCCAATACATGAAGCCATATAATCCAGCTCTTTCATCCCAAGGCCATGATGGCACCCTATATAAAACCCGTTATGGCCAATATATGCCGCAACCGGGTATTCTGGCTCTAAGTTACCAAACATCTTTAAATATACTGGCTGGTTTAATAAAGGAAGCATCGGGCGGGTTTCAATATTACACCTTTCCAGGTACATTACAAATTCCTTTTTATCAAGGCCACTGCCTTTTTTAACCACTACAGGGAACATCATATAAGTATGGCTTGTATTATCTGGATGCCTTGGAAGCTGTATTTTGTCTTCATATTTTTCGAGTTTTTTTATAAGATAATTAGCATTTTCATACCGCTTCCCCATTATTTCTTCCCTGCGCTCTAACTGTGCAAGACCAAGTGCACCTTCAATTTCACCTGCACGGTAACTGTACCCTGTCCTTTCAAAACAGAACCTCCTGTCAAGTTCCGTTTCCATACGTTTAGGGCATACCTGCTTACTGTCAGAAGCCACACACCTCTCGCATGTGCACGCCCTTCCATGTGCAACAAGCGAACGCAGTATTTCCATAAATTCCCTGCTGTTTGTACAGGTTATGCCTCCAATGCCAGTTGTAATTGTATGTGCCACATATGTGCTGAATGCAGATATGTCACCAAAACTTCCAACTGTCTTACCGCCAGTTTCCGCAAAATGTGCTTCTGCACAGTCCTCTACTACCCTGAGGTTATGTTTTTTTGCAATTTCCATTATTTCTGGCATTTTACATGGCAGACCGAAAGTATGGACAGGTATAATACATTTTGTATGTGGTGTAATATGTTTTTCAATTTCACCAGGATCCATATTATATGTATCCGGTTCCACATCCACAAACTTTACTTTAAGCCCTGTATGCAGGCAGGAATTCGGGGTTGCGATAAATGTAATTGCCGGACAGAGCACTTCTGTATCCCCATCCCAGTTATCAGTTTCTTTTAATGTTGCCAGTGCCAGCTGAAGCGCTGTTGTGCCACTGTTGCACATAACCCCGTACTTCTGTCCGTGTGCATGTGCAAACCCCTTCTCAAATTCTGCAACATATTTACCCTGTGAAAGACGCCCGTTGTCCAGGGCATCCATTACATATTTCTTCTCAAGCCCTGTCACAGAAGCATATCCAACGCCAGCTTTATCCATTTATATCCCCTCCATTAAATTTACTGTAATTTTCTAAATACCATTTATAAGTTAATTCCAGGCCATCCTGCAGTTTAGTTTTATACGTCCACCCTGCATCTGCCAGTTTTGAAACATCCATCAGTTTCTGTGGCATCCCGTCTGGTTTTGAACTGTCAAATACTATCTTCCCTTTATAACCAGTAACTGACTGGACCAGTCCAGCCAGTCCTGCAATTGAAATATCATTTCCTGTACCTGCATTAAAAAATCCATTACCAGAATATGATTCAAATAAAAACAGGCATGCATCTGCCATGTCATCCGCAAACATAAATTCCCTTCTTGCATTACCAGTGCCCCATATTACAACTTCAGGTGCCCCGTTAACCTTTGCTTCATGGAATTTCCTTATCATTGCAGGTACAACATGGGAACGTACAGGGTCAAAATTATCACCATACCCATAAAGGTTACATGGCATAATGCTTATATAATCTGTACCATACTGCCTGTTATACATTTCACACATCTTCATTCCTGCAATTTTCGCAATGGCATAGCCCTCATTAGTGGGCTCAACTTTCCCATCAAGCAGGTACTCTTCTTTCATTGGCTGTGGTGAAAGGCGGGGATATATACATGAAGAACCCAGGAATAAAAGCTTCTTTACATTATTTTCATATGCACTGTTTATAACATTGCTCTGTATCATCAGGTTGTCATATAAAAATACAGCAGGTGAGGTGGAATTAGCCATTATCCCGCCAACACGTGCAGCTGCAAGGATAACATAATCTGGTTTCTCCTGCCTGAAAAAAAGCCTGGTATCTTCCTGGCA
>CAJUJY010000114.1 GCA_910586555.1 uncultured Lachnospiraceae bacterium | reverse complement strand
TTTTCTAAGTCACCTATTCCAACTATCCAACAGACGCAGGGCGTGAGGGGGAACTTATCTTCCGCCTTGTGTATGGGCTGGCAGGGTGCAGAAAACCAGTAGAAAGGTTATGGATTTCATCTTTAGAGGAAAGCGCAATAAAAGAAGGATTTGATAATTTAAAACCAGGAAGCAGTTATGACAGCCTTTACCATTCTGCATTGTGCAGGCAGGAAGCAGACTGGCTTGTCGGGATTAATGCCACAAGGCTTTTTACGGTGCTGTATGGTGGAAGGCTGTTAAGGGCTGGCAGGGTACAGACACCAACACTTGCAATGGTTACAGGGCGTGAAGATGAAATTAAAAACTTTAAAAAAGAGAAGTATTTTATTGTACATATTACTTGTAATGACATAGATGCTGTAACAGAAAAAACAGGAAACAGGGAAGAAGCAGAAAAAACGGCTGTTTGCTGCCAGGACGGCAGGGCAGTTGTAACTTCTGTAATAAAAGAGGAAAAAACACTGATGCCACCAGAGCTTTATGACCTTACCAGCCTTCAAAGGGACGCTAACCGTTATTTCGGGTTTACTGCAAAACAGACACTTGATTATGCACAGAGCCTTTATGAAAAGAAACTTATTACATACCCAAGGACAGACAGCAGGTATCTGTCTGGTGGCATGGAAGAAATGGCAGGGAGTATAATAAAGGAAGCTTTTAAACTATTCTGTAAAGAACCAGGGCAGATACCAGAAGCAGAGCCAGATACCAGCGGGATAATAAACAGCAGGAAAGTAACAGACCACCATGCCATAATCCCGACAAAGGTGTTTGATAAGGACTGCATGGAAAAAATCCCAGCAACAGAGCAGAAAATTTTATGCCTTGTGGCTGGAAAGCTTTTATGTGCCACTGGGGAAAAACATGTATATGGGACAGTAAAAGCAGGGCTTTCCTGTAATGGATATTTATTTACTGTTTCTGGAAAAAATATAATACATAATGGCTGGAAAGATTTTGAAGATATTTACAAGGGTTATCTGGATATTTCTGGCAGTAGCAGACATGAAGTACTGGAAAAAGAAAATAACTTTCCAGTTCTTTCTGAAGGACAGGTTTTTGAAAATGTGCAGGCAAAGATTACAGAGCATTATACTACACCACCAAAACACTTTACAGAGGATACACTTCTTTCTGCAATGGAAAAAGCTGGTGCTTCTGGTACTGTAGCTAATGCAGAACGCAGAGGTCTTGGCACTCCTGCTACAAGGGCAGATATTATTGAAAAGCTTGTAAAAGACGGATTTATAAAACGTAATAAAAAACAGCTTATCCCAACAGAAGATGGAATTAAACTGGTTTCAGTGCTTCCAGATATATTAAAATCCCCTAATCTTACAGCAGAATGGGAAAATGCACTTGCACTTGTAGCAGAGGGTAAAATGGACAGGCAGGAATTTATATACAGGATTAAAGCAATGGTTTCAGGGCTTGTACAGAAATATAAAAGTACAGAAAACATTAAAAAAGATATTTTTACACCTGCACATGAAAAACTTGGCAAGTGCCCTGCCTGTGGAGGTGATGTTGTAAGTGGAAAATATGGTGCTTACTGTATTAAAAAGTGTGGAATGGACACAGGGCATGTAATGGGTGCTTCCCTTACAGATGAACAGGTAAAGGATATAATATCAGGAAAAAAATCTTTTTAAAAGGATTAAAAAGCAGGCAGGGTAAAAGTTATAATGCTTATATTACTGCAAATAGGACAGAAGAATACAGTTATATAAAAAACGGAGAGGAAAAGAGTGGGCTGAGGTATAAAGTGGCAATGTAATTCCCAGAGAAGAAACTTTCTGGTGGGAATAAGCAATAAAAAACAAAGTATAATATATAACTATATAATGACAATATTATAAAGATTATGCTATAATGTAAACAAAAAAATTAATTTACATAGTGTATTACATATAAATAATTAAAAGAGGATAATTCCAATGAAAAAGAGTGAAATTGTATTATTTGAAACAGAAGATAAAGAAATAAAGCTGCCAGTAGCCGTCGGGGAGGAAACAGTATGGCTGACACAGGCACAGATGACAGAGCTGTTTGGACGTGATACATCTGTAATTTCAAGGCATATAAGTAATATATTTAAGGAAAATGAATTAGATAAAGAAAGCAGTTTGCATTTTTTGCAAATTGCAAATTCTGACAAGCCTGTCGCTTATTATTCTTTAGATGTAATTATTTCTGTTGGATACCGTGTTAAATCGAAGCGTGGTGTGGAGTTCCGCAAATGGGCAAATTCTGTTTTGAAACAGTACATTATACAGGGGTATGTTGTAAACAATAACCATATCAGACAGCTTGGTGAGGTGATAAAGGTTATGAAACGTACAGAAAATGAATTAGATGGCAGGCAGGTGCTAAGTGTCATAGAAAGATACAGTGAAGCACTGGAACTGCTGGATTCTTATGACCACCAGGATATGGCCCGTCCAGCAGGTAATACTGATATATATAAGATTACCTATGAAGAGTGCCATGACGTAATTAAAAGCATGGGATATGGAAATGAGTCCGGGCTTTTTGGAAAAGAAAAAGATAATTCGTTTAAAGGCAGTATTGGCAATATTTACCAGTCATTTGGCGGACAGGATATATATCCAACATTAGAAGAAAAAGCTGCCCATTTACTTTATTTTGTTACAAAAAACCATAGTTTTCTGGATGGGAATAAAAGAATTGCTGCAGCAATGTTTCTTTATTTCCTTGATAAAAATGAAAGGCTTTTTGTAAATGGGGAAAAACTTATTGATGACCATACTCTTGTAGCACTTACAATTATGGTTGCAGAATCACGGCCTGATGAAATGGAGATGATGATAACAGTTATTTTGAATTGTTTAAAAACAACAGAATAAACTTATATAACACCAGGGCATACAGAAACCAGTCTGTATGCCTTGTCTTTATAGCCTCTCGGATTCATAATGAGTTGGCTTAGATTTGTATTTTGATAACTGAAT
>CAJUJY010000113.1 GCA_910586555.1 uncultured Lachnospiraceae bacterium | reverse complement strand
TTGCGAGGTCATAGAAGCAGGAAGCCCATTGGCTTTAGACAATGGGTAGTTCACACAGATGGAAAATACAAGATAGACATATCAGGACACGCAAAAAATGAAGAAAAAGCTCCCATAATGCTTACTACTTTTACTTCTCAATTAAAAAAAGTAAATAAATTTGACGGATTTAATATTTCCATATTTTGTGGAAACCTTAGTGCAATATATATGACTACAGATGATGGATACTATATTGTAGGAACAAACAAAGATGGTATATATGCGTTTTCTGCACCTGATTGGCTTGTAACAGATTTCACCATGCCAGAAGAGAAATTAGAAGTATATTCAGGAAAAATAATAAAAGTATTAAGTAAACTTTCAGATGATATGAAAAACAAGGTTTCTCATTAAAGCAAAATTATTTATAGGAGGATTGATTAACAATGAATAAACTTAAAAAACTATTATCTTTATTACTTGTACTTGTTTTAGTTCTAGGCTGTACATTGACTAGCAAACAGGAAGCATCAGCAAAAACCAAAAAATTATTTACAAGTTTAATGCAGAAGTCTAACCCTTATTATAATGACCGTGTAAAAGACGGAATGGCTGTAGCCTATAAAGTAAAACTAAAGAGCAAAACTATTATTATTCATGGCTCATTAAGTAGTTTTGATGGAAGCGAAACAACTAACATAGGAGTGTATACATATAAATTGTCAAGTGGTGTTAAATATATTGCCCGTGGCGGTGAAATGCCAGACGAAGAATTTAGTAAAAAGAACTTTAAGAAGTATTTAAAAAAGGTTAAAGACTCTAGTCTTGGTCTGGTACTAGAATTTAAGAAGTCTAAAGTTTCAAAGGTTATTATATCAAGCTAAATAAAAATTACTGATAAAACTAATTGCATTGCAGATATAGGTGCATCTAATCACAGGAGAAAATACAAATGGCAATAATTAAATGTCTAGAATGTGGGCAAGAAGTGAGCAATAAGGCAAAAAACTGTCCTAATTTCAGTTATGGAGTAGCAGACTATTTTCATAAAACTGGTTATGGTAATGAAAAAAACAGGATTAATAACAGCATACTCTTTATTGATGCAAGCAACGAATACATAAAAGTTACAAATAATAATAAAATAACAGAACTATAACCTTTCTGTATCTACTTATGTAGAACAGGAAGACACAAGGTAAAAAATAGATATTGTAAAACTGGAAGAAGAAATTAAGGGGATAATTGCAAGGGAGCAGGTATTGCGTAATGAATTGATAAAATAATTGAGGAGATTGGTTTGCAGGTTTAAATATTATGTTCTGGCAGTTAAAAAGTGTCCCTTGACAAATCTACAGCTTGTTCATTGGAAGCACATTTGGAATTTGCCAGAAAGTGTACTTTTTGTGTGGATTTAGGAATAAAAAACAGTTGGAAAATACTTTTTAAGAAAGATGGTGGAAGATGAGCAAATTAAAAAAATTAATAGAAAAGCTTTGCCCGAATGGGGTAGAGTATAAGAAAATTAAAGATATTTGTATTGAAATAATTGTTCCTATGCGTGACAGACCTAAAGTTTTTGATGGAAATATTCCATGGTGCCGTATAGAGGATAAAGAAGGGCAATATTTTCATAAGTCTTTGTCGGATTTGGGAGTATCTGATATAACAATAAAGAAAATGAATTTAAAGGTTTTTCCGACAGGTACAGTTATATGTTCATGTAGTGCTTCTTTAGGTGCATATGCAATAAATACACAACCATTAATTACAAACCAAACTTTTATTGGTTTGGTTTGTGGAGAAAGTATATATAACAAATATTTGCTTTATTATATGGAAACGCAAACTTCATACTTAAAAACACAAGCATCTACAGGAACAATTCCTTATATTTCAAGACAAAAATTTGAAGAATTACAAATTCCTTTTCCACCACTAAAAGTCCAGCATGAAATTGTCCGTATACTGGATAGTTTCACGGAACTTACAACAGAACTTACAACAGAACTTACAGCTAGAAAAAAGCAATATGAATATTATCGGGATAAACTTTTAACGTTTGGTGATGATGTCCAATGGAAAAGATTAGAAGAGATTTTTAATACTAAGAATGGTTATACTCCTTCAAAGTCTAAAAATGAATATTGGGAAAATGGGACTTTGCCATGGTTTAGAATGGAAGATATAAGAATGAATGGACAAATTCTTGATAAATCTATCCAGACAATAACACTGGCGGCTGCTAAGTATAAACCTTTTGAAGCTAATTCAATAATAGTTGCAACATCGGCAACTATAGGTGTACATGCATTAATTACAGTGCCTTTTCTTTCAAATCAGAGATTTACTTGCTTAACTTTAAAAGAAGAGTATAGAAAACAGTATAATTATAAATTTTTATTTTATTATTGTTTTAAACTTGATAAATACTGTCTGAGTTGTTTAAATCAAGGTAATTTTTCTTCTGTTGATATGGGAAAGTTTAATAGATTTAAGTTTCCATTAATACCATTAGAAACACAACAGCGTATTGTATCAATCCTTGACCGTTTCGACTCTATCTGTAATGACCTGGCTTCTGGCCTGCCTGCGGAGATTGAGGTACGCCGCAAGCAGTATGAGTTTTACCGTGACAAGTTGTTATCGTTTTAAATTAAAAAGGAAGTTGTTTTGTAAAAATCTGCTAAAATTATATAGGGGGATGTTTTATGCCTTTTTTTAATATTATAACTGAAAGTGATGAAAGTACTGTTGTTTCTAAATATGAACCTGTTAAGGAGCGTCCTGGCAGTTACCAGAGTGAGGCGGAGCTTGAACGGGATTTTATTAATATGCTTTGTGCCCAGGGGTATGAGTACCTTCCGCTTCATACGGAGAGTGACCTGGTTTTAAATCTCCGTGATAAATTGGAGCTGCTGAATGGCTGCCATTTTTCTGATAATGAGTGGGATTTATTTTTTAAGAACCATATAGCAAACCCTAATGAGCATATTGTGGAGAAGACACGCAAGATCCAGGAAGATTTTATCCAGGTGTTAAAGCGTGATAATGGCAATACTAAGAACATTTTACTTATTGATAAAAAGAATATATGTAATAACAGGTTACAGGTAATTAACCAGTATGTTATTGGTAAAAAGGACGGTGCAAATTATGATAACCGTTATGATGTTACGGTGCTTGTTAATGGGCTTCCTCTTGTACATATTGAACTGAAGCGCAGGGGTGTGCCAGTACGTAAGGCATTTAACCAGATAGACCGCTACCAGCGTGATTCTTTCTGGGCAGGCAGCGGGCTTTATGAATATGTACAGGTTTTTGTTATTTCAAATGGCACAAATACAAAGTACTATTCAAACAGTACCCGTTACAATGCTATTAAGGAGGCATCTTCTGGCAATGTAAAGAAAAAAAAGACAAGTAATAGTTTTGAATTTACATGTTTCTGGGCTGATGCAGATAACCATGTTATTAGAGATCTGGTGGATTTTACGAAAACATTTTTTGCACAGCATACTTTATTAAATATACTGGCAAAGTATTGTGTGTTTACATCGGAAAATATGCTGCTTTTAATGCGCCCATACCAGATTACAGCAACTGAACGTATTTTAAACGTAAACGGTGGATAGCATGTACCTAGACCAAACCTGACAAATATGAGACAAT
>CAJUJY010000112.1 GCA_910586555.1 uncultured Lachnospiraceae bacterium | reverse complement strand
GTACTTTTATATTTAGTAACAA
Organism: uncultured Lachnospiraceae bacterium; assembly: GCA_910586555.1. Lineage (GTDB taxonomy): Bacteria > Bacillota > Clostridia > Lachnospirales > Lachnospiraceae > Butyribacter. Next base: position 3,675 of record CAJUJY010000112.1, on the reverse strand, counting down.
TAATAGCTATATTTGATACTTTTCATATTGGAAGATTGTTCCCAAAATACCAGAAAGCATATAATATATTTCCTATAATAAAATTTTTTGCCCGTTTTATAGTATTAATAATAGGATATTTACTTATATGTATTATTTGCATTTTATTACAGTAAATATTAAAATTATTTATTGTTATATAATATAAAAATGAAGAGGATATTTAACTATGGAAGATTTTAAAAAAATCATAAACAAACAACAAGCATATGAGCATATAAAGGCTAGCCATTATTATCCACCACAGCTTTATAAGAATACATATGCCGATAACATCAGACAAAATATATACCAACTCTTAAAAAAGAGAAAAAATAAAAAAAATACTAATTTAATAGCTATATGTATTTGGACATCTGGTTTATTTTCCTTTTTATTATTCTTTATAATATTTTTGTTATTTGTTTATATTTAACTATGTTTATTTTATAATTATATAGATAATTACTTTTATGCAATATAATATTATTTGTGCTATTAATGTCGGAAATATTTTATATATTTTTAAAATGTATAGTTTCTTTCATATATTACATATGCCAGTTTTGTATAATAACAAAAATATATATTATTTTTTATATCAGTCTAACCGTATGTATTTAAACTCTATTGTTCTGATACAATAAAACTTTCTTTTCAATAATTTGTATCAAATATTTCATTGTTGTAAAATAAATAGTTGGTTACAAAAGAAGTATTAATATAGTTTGTTGAAAACAACAGTTATTTCTATTAATTCTTAAAATACCAATTGCTTTTCGACAATTTTAAAAGTTCTTTATAAATATTTTTATCTTATTAATACGTGTATTTATATTATAGATACTTCCCCCAGGAATACACTTATGGTATGATTAGGATAACTAGGAAAGGGGGCATCTGTCATGCAATATATACCACCAATACCAATAGGTGTAGAATTTTATAAAACAATGATAAGTGAAGGCTACTATTATATAGATAAAACCTTATTAATACGTGATTTACTGGCACAAAAAAATACAGTTACATTATTTACACGTCCAAGGCGTTTCGGAAAAACATTAGCCCAGAGCATGTTAAAAACTTTTTTTGAAAAAGAAATGCTTCCAGATGGGACAGTTGCAGATAATTCTGTATACTTTCAGAAAAAAAAGATTATGGAAGCAGGAGAAGAATATACAAAACATATGGGACAATATCCAGTAATATTCCTGTCATTAAAATCTGCTAAACAGCCAGCATTTGGGACAGCTTCCGAAAAATTACAGAAAGAACTTATCAAAGAATACAGACGGCATAGCTATATAATGGAAGGGGATTTCCTGCTTCCATCCGAAAAAAAGGAATTTCTTTCTTTAATGGAAGGGACAGCACCAATGTCTGAATACTGCACAGCATTGCAGACTTTATCAAAATTTCTTGAAATATACCATAAACAGAAAACAATCATACTTATTGATGAATATGATGTACCACTTGAAAATGCTTATTTAAATGGTTTTTATGATGAGATGGTTTCCTTTATCCGCTCACTGTTTGAATCCGCATTAAAAACAAATGAAAGCCTTAAATTTGCTGTGATTACAGGGTGTCTGCGTATCAGCAGGGAAAGCATATTTACAGGGCTTAATAATTTAAAGGTAGTTTCTGTATTAGATGAAAGTTATGCAGAATATTTTGGGTTTACACAGAATGAAGTTGACAGTTTTCTTGAAGATTATGGTATAATACAAAGAAGAGATGAAGTAAAAAGCTGGTATGACGGATATCTTTTCGGAAATACAGAGGTATATAATCCCTGGAGTGTAATAAATTATATTTATGATATATCCCACAGGAATACTGAATTTCCAAAACCATACTGGTCTAATACATCTTCCAACAGTATTGTACGTGAATTAATTGAAAATGCAGATGATAATACAAAGCAGGAACTTGAAAGGATTATTGCAGGCGGTACAATAGAAAAACCAGTACATGAAGATATTACCTATGAGGATATTTATAAATCCCAGGACAATTTATGGAATTTCCTGTTTTTTACAGGATATCTTAAAACTGTAGAAAGAAGTTTTATGGAACAGCAGATATACCTGTCAATGAAAATACCAAATGAAGAAATTTCATATATATATAAAAACAATATACGGGAATGGTTTCTGCAATGTATTGGAAAACAGGATTTATCAGGGCTGGTAAAAGCATTTGAAGAAGGTGACTGTGAAACAGCATCAGATATTATAACAGGACAGCTTATGGACACAATAAGCTTTTATGACTACAAGGAAGATTATTACCATGGTTTTATTACAGGGCTTTTAAGGCATAACAACAAATACATTATAAAATCCAACAGGGAAAGCGGCAACGGGAGGTATGACTTAACCCTTAAAACAAAAAGAATACGCAAGGGCAGGGCAATCATACTTGAATTTAAAGTAGCAGACAACATAAACAAACTGGAAAAAGGCTGTACGGAAGCACTGGAACAGATAGAAAGGCTTCATTATGATAATGATATTATAGAAGAAGGTTATACTGATATACTTAAATATGGTATATGCTTTTATAAAAAGGAATGTTTTGTAATGAATAATATGATAACAAACCCAAACAAATAATTAATCCAGATACAAACTGGTATAAACCATATAAAGCCTGTAACCACCATTTTTTATTCCATGAAAGGGATTGTTTATGAATGTATCTATGAATGATATACCTCCTGTTATGACACGCAAGGAGGCACAGGAAATATTAAAAGTGTCAAAAAATACTATACTGGAGCTGCTACAGAATGAATATCTTTCATCTTTTACTATTAAAGGCAGATACAGGATTACAAGGGAGGCATTAATGGATTTTATAGAAAAATCTATCTATTATTCCTGAATATTGTTTTTTATAAACAGGTTTATGGACACATATATAAGAACAGAGGGAAAATAAGGCATATTACTTTATTTTCCCTCTTATTTAAGTTATATCCTATTTTTAGAAATTTATCTGGTATGTATACATACATTTATTATTTCAAAGCTTTGGCTATTTTACCAAATGCTTCCTTATTGGTTTCATCAAATAAATGGGTATAGACTTTTCCAGTAACATCTGGACTGCTATGTCCAAGCATTTTACTAATGTTAAATAATGTTACGCCTGCTTCATTTGCTATTGATGCAACAGAATGTCTTAATCCATGTAATGTAATATGTGGCAGTTCATTAGTAACAATGCACTTGCGGAAACGTGAAGACAGATAGCCTGGATTAACTGGCTTGCCAGTTTCATCTACTTCTACATAATCATTTTCATTGTATCTGTCACCCAAAAAATTTTTGTTTTCTATTTGCTGCTGTTTAATCTCTGATAATATCTGGCATAAATAATCATCCATATATAATGTCCTGTTAGAAGAAGAATTTTTAGTGCTTTTTTCTATTACATCTGAACCTGCAATAGTTTTGCTTCTATTATATGTATTTCTTTAGTTTCAAAATCCACATTAGACCATTTAAGCCCACAGATTTCTTCACGCCGCAGACCTAATAATGCCGCTAGTGAAACAGCAGTTTTTAAAATAATATCATCTTCTACAACACCAAACAACTGCTTAATTTCCTTTACACTATAAACTGAAATTTCTGGTTTAGT
>CAJUJY010000111.1 GCA_910586555.1 uncultured Lachnospiraceae bacterium | reverse complement strand
GCTTACTTGAGTCTTCCAAGATTTGTGAGATTTTTGAAAATTGATTTCCGTGGAAATTATAAGGGAATGATTGAAAAAGCTATAAAATCTGATATAATGGGAATCATAGAGAGGAGGAATACAGAATGGATTCAGCAAGAAGTCTGGATTATTATACAATAGAAGATATATATGCGCTGCCTGACGGACAGAGGGCAGAATTAATTGATGGTGAATTATATATGATGGCAACCCCAAGTATGAAACATCAAAGGATTGTAATGGAATTATCTTTTAGGATAAGGGAATATATAGGAAATAATAATGGTGGATGTGAAGTATTTCCAGCCCCGTTTGCAGTATTTCTTAATGCAGATGAGGAAACTTATGTAGAGCCTGATATATCTGTTATCTGTGATAAAGACAAACTTACAGATAAAGGGTGTAATGGTGCGCCAGACTGGGTTATTGAAATCGTATCACCAGGCAGCAAATATATGGATTATTCCAGGAAACTGCTTAAATATAATGCAGCAGGGGTAAGGGAATACTGGATTGTTGATTATGAAAAAAACAGGGTCATGGTATATAACTTTGAACATGATACAGTAGGTGACTATACATTTTTAGATAAGGTCAAGGCTGGAATTTATGAAGATTTTGAGATAGGTTTTTCTGGAATTAATATTGGATAGTAAATTGTTAGAATATATTACAGTTCATATGATATATTTATTAAGTATATATTATAAAATGTAACACAGAATTAATGTTCTGTGGGAAAGTACCTAAATATAATGTATTTTTTTGTTTAAAATACCTATAGCTTTTTATAAATTGTTGGTTACACTAAAAGTAGGGATTAGAAATCTCTACTTTTGTAAGAAAAGCGTGCTTTTCTAGTGGGCTAACACTTAAATCTGATATGTTTGTTAGGCGTAGGCTTAACCGTTGGCGGACAACACTAAAATTAGTCATAAAGAGAGGGTATATAGCACAGTGGTGTTGTTATCCTCTCTTTGAATTTATAAAGAATAAAAGGGTATAAAATGAAAATCACCAGGGAAGAAGCAAGAAAAAAAGTATTAAATTGCGCAAAAATATACAGCAAAGAGCTTTTGAATAAAAAATTGATTATTATTTATCGTGAAAAACAAGATAATTCTGTTAGATATGTAGAAGTTGTATTTTATGAACATAATTACCAACATTTGACAGGACTGCAATTAGTAGATAAAAATAACAATGTGATTTATGGGCAATCGGTAAATTTTTATAGGAAATGTATAACAAATAAATTAGGCATAAATGAAATCAAGTTTAAAGATGATGGGACTACCCCTTTAAAATTGGCTGCATTGCCTGTTTTGATGGATGTAACAAAAATAACAAAGATAACAGGGAATTATAATAATAAAAGACCATATTTGCATGTAGACAGGGTTGTAGGGCAATGTCATTAAGTTAAAATAACAGGAATAGATCTCTATATCATCCAGATGGTATGGGGATCTTTTTTTCTGTTTTTTAAAAAGATGTTGACAACGATACAGATATGTGCGGCCGCTCTCGCTATTGACTTAATAAAAAAGACTGCAGGAGCGGCCCTTGTAATTAAGAAAAATCTGATTACAAGGAGGACACATATGAAACCTAATTATGTAAAAAGTCTTTTGATATCTGAAATTAAAAGCGTTGCGGCTAACCCTCAAAACTATTGTTACAATCCGGCAACCGATTTTACCCGTAAGCGAAAATTATCCATGGAAAAAATTCTGGCTGGAATCATTGGGATGGAAAGCGGAAGTATTACAAATGAACTGATAGATTTATTTGATGCTTCTTCTGATACCCTGGCCACTCCGGCTTTTGTCCAGCAGGGAGATAAAATAAAGCCGGAAGCATTCCAAAAAATTTTTGATGAATTTTCTGGTAAACTTATGGCGGGGTTTGCTGATGAGATGCCTGTACTTGCGGTTGACGGTTCTGATGTACAGACTCCAACCAATCCAAAGGACACAGGATCATTTTATACCGGAAGAAATGGCAAAAAATCCTGCAACCTTCTGCATATCAATGCACTATATGATTTAAACCATCATATTTATCCTGATGTGGCCATACAAAAATCCAAAGAGGCAAATGAACATAAAGCGTTTCAGGAAATGGTGGACCGTCCGGGGATTCCTATGGCTCTTGTAATAGCGGACAGAGGTTATGAATCCTTTAACAATATGGCACATATTCAGGAAAAAGGATGGTTTTTCCTTATCCGTGTCAAGGATGGGGCATGTGGCATAAAGAACGGTTTGGAACTGCCTGGGACAGACAGCTTTGATGTGGATATATCATTAAAACTTACAAGAAAGAAAACAAATGAGGTAAAAGAACTCTTTAAGGATAAAAACCACTACCGCAGTATCTCATCAACGCAGCTTTTCGATTATTTACCGCTAAAGAACAAAAAAGCGGAAGCTGCCAGATTTTATGGACTGCACTTTAGGATAGTAAGATTCCCCATTTCGGAAAGTTCTTATGAAACGGTAGTTACAAATCTTGGTACCGGAAAATATCCTCCAACGGAATTGAAGAAACTGTATGCTTCCCGCTGGGGAATTGAAACATCATTCAGAGATTTGAAATACACAATGGGGATGCTGAATTTTCATTCAAAAAAGGTGATGTGCATCCAGCAGGAAATCTACGGTCATATAATTTTTTTGACAGATGAAAATCTGTCTATTTGTGTTATCTAAAAACATGAAAAGAGGTTGAAAAAATAAAATCTCAACCTCTTTTCGTAGGAATCTAGTTTTACGTCACTTTAACTTAATGACATTGGAATTAAAGGAGGCTTCCTCTAAAGCTAAAAACAAAAGGCGGTTAAATGATTGCTTATAAAAATGAAGTTTATAACAAGTTTCATTAAAAAATATACTGTAAACAAAAAGGCAGGATTTAATGTCCTGCCAGTTCTGTATATCTGTAATTTTGTTAAAGTGCCAGCTTATATAAAGCAAGCTGGTTAAGGCTTACACCTTCTTTTTCAGCTTCTATTACCAGTCTTTGGTGTAAAGATTTTGGAAGTCTTACAACAAATTTCCCACTGTATTTGTCTGCTGTTTCTGGAACTGGTATAGACAGGTTATTTTCTTGTTTTACTTCAAAATATCCTTCCATTGCTTCATTAAGGCTCTGGTACAATCCCTCTAGTGTACTGCTTGTACTCTGGCATCCATCAAGCTCTAAAATCCTGCCATAGAAGTAGTGGCCACTCTCATCATTCATTTCCTGTACCAGCCTTGTATATGGAAGTTTCATATAATCCTTAATTTCCATATCTTTCCGCTCCTTTCTGTTTATTATGTTGTGCCAGGATGGAAGATTACTCTGATATCCTATTCAATACATCTGCCACATAAACCTTTTTTAATGGATTTTCTTGTTTTATTGTTATCAAATCTCCTGTTTCTTTATTCAGGTAATGCTTATGGCTTCCTTTTTGCCTTGTTGGAATATATCCATATGCACCTAAAACTTTTTCAACTTCTTCAGGCCGTATTCCATTTGGCTGTTGCTTCATCTTCTCAATTAATTTTTTTACGTTTGGCACTTTATATTCTCCTTTCAATTATTATAGTATCATATTTAGTATCATTCGTCAATATATTTGAGAAAAAAGACATAAAAATCAGTTACTATTCAGTCATAAAGGCACATTTATAAGGCACACAGTTAAAAAGCTGGT
>CAJUJY010000110.1 GCA_910586555.1 uncultured Lachnospiraceae bacterium | reverse complement strand
ATTCTAACAGAAACTGGTAATATTTACAATTTGTTTATTCATGCGTTTGTCCTGATCCTTTTACCCTTTATCCATAAAATTTTTACTGACTTATAGGAAAAATCAGTGCGAACAGCTCCCTGTTGCTAAAACGCTGTCTCTCTATGGGAATTTGCTGTCGGGGTTCCATCAATTTTGCCAAAAATTTCTTACTCATCCAAACTGCCTTCTCTCCAACGAAACTGCCATATGGCAGGTCACATATGCTCTGTCCATCTCTCTGCCCACACTGTAAACCTTCTTTTTGCTTTAATAGTCTCTCGGATTCTCCAGCCCTTATTTCATGCGGCTTTCAAATCCATATTTTTAAAAATTCCCCCACTTTTTTCTCGAAAACACTTGACAAACCGCTCCAAAAATGCGGCGATTCGCGCCTCTTAGTTAAAAAGGCGCTTTTCATTCCGGCGCAGCCGGTTAGCATTTTTGATTGGAGGCGATTTTTATGTTACCTGTTAATTATGGCGGTCATACCGCCTATCAGAATACCTTCGTATCTGATTTTCTGAACTTATTCCCGGATCCCTTTGCTGTCCCTAAACAAACATGGGATATTATTGTGAAATTCTGGTATCTTGATCTCTCTGAAACGGATACCATCATGCAGGAGTTTTATTCCCTGCTTGGTAAACCTGCCACACGTTTCCCTTCCTGCCTGCTCCGTTCCTATCTTCTGTCAATCGTACTTGGGGTAACTTCCATTACCCAATGGTGCAGGCTGCTTAAAATAACCCCTTTGTACGCCATCCTCAGCGGTTTTTCTGTTGATGACACTCCAGGCGTTGGGACTTTTTATGACTTTTTTAACCGGTTATGGCAGTCTGGCAAAGACAACTACATCAACCAGATTAAGCATAAAAAACCAAAACCTGAAAAAGGTAAAAAACGTGGTGATAAAACTCCCTGCGGCACGGACAGTGCCGCTGCAAAACTCCTTCCACTTATGCAGCGCATCCACCTTCCAGACAATAATCCGTTTTATCTTATCTTCCGGCTGTATAAAGCCCAGTTCCTTGATGGATCCGTCCGCAGAGGGCTGGTTCATCCAGGCCACCTTTCACTTGCCGGTGACGGAACCCCTCTGGAAACCGCAAGGCTTGAACGCTCCAAAAGGATTTGCAGCTGTCCAAAAGGCTCTGGCTGTGGCTGCAAACGGAAGTTTTCACAACCAGACTGCAACTGGGGATGGGATTCTTCCAGAAATAAATATTTTTTTGGATACCATCTTTACATGTTTGTTGCTTCTGATTCTGAAAACGGCCTTCCTGTTTTTCCAATGCTTGAACGTGCTTCCAGGCATGATATGCTGTCATTCCTGCATACCTTTTTCTCTATGAAATCCTATCTTAAGGAATTCCATATTGAAAAACTCCTGTTGGATTCTGCCCATGACGCTTATCCTCTTTATGAATACTGCAAAACAAATGGTATTACTCCTTTCATTGACCTCAATCCCGGTCATATGGGACACTTCAGATACAAAGATGACTTTACCATAGGTGAAGATGGCGTCCCTGTCTGTAAATTGGGCTTACGTATGCGTCATGACGGCGTGGAAAAGGCAAAACACCGTGAAAAATACCGGTGCCCTCTTGCCAGCCGGAAAAAAGGATATTTCTGTGAGCACCCCTGCCCAGATTCAAAATATGGCAGAACCATACATGTCCAACAGAGGGATAATCCAAGGCTTTTTAACATACCGCCAAGGGACAGTGAGGAATGGAAGTTGGAATACAACAAACGGACTTCTGTTGAAAGATCAAATAAACGTGAAAAAATAGATTATAAACTAGAAGACGGCAGGCACCGCTCTTCTAAGATGTGGTACTGCCGCCTCTACGCAATCATGATGCTCCAACATCTTGATGCGTGGAAAATGCCAACCCGTGTTGATACTATTTTTACATTTACACGGATTGCAAACGCAGATTAATCATACCACAATTTCAAAAAAAATCCTATATTTTTCCAAGGGAGAAGTACGCCCTTTTTTCAGAACCCATCTGATTTTTTTCCAAATTCCGCAATATTTAGTTGTCAAAATTCAAACCTCAACCTATTTGGTGAGAATCCGAGAGCCTATAATTCATCAAGTATTTTCTCTACATCTTTTCCAACTTCCTCTTTATTATTTAGGTAAGTCAATGCTGATGTCATACTTGAATCACCTCTCCAAAGTGCAATTTCTCCGATATTATTCGTTGCATTTGCAACCTGATTAGAGAATATTCCTCTGCAAATATGAGTTTTCCATCTATAACTTTTTAAGTACATAGCATATGCCTGTGCTTCAAAACCCTCTGCTTCCTCCAATTTTTGAATGAAAGCTCTCTTTAACTTTGCAAACTTATTTACATAAGTATAATTTGTCATTGGCAGACCTTTTTCATCAATAAACACTGCATCTGTTGTCTCCTGTTTATACTTTTCTTTATGAACCTCATAAAGTGTACATAATAAATCGCCAAATGCAGGAATAATCTCCTGTTTTCTGTTCTTCTTGCTCTTTGCAATAAAACCATATTCTGTATCAGGTCTGAGATCCTTATCTTTAAGATTGATAACCATTGTTCTAATACCAGCAGAATCACATTTTAATGAAATATTCTCATATTCAATAGCAGACACTCCACTGTTCCTAAGACCACCGAAGCATTGGAGATAAACTCCTAATGCAATCTCTGGAACCACTTCTACCGCTGTGTTGATAAACAGCGGAATATATTCTGCTTTTAAATTATGGATTATTTCTTTTTTACTGCCTTTTACAATGTTTTTGTATTTCCCTTTGAATAGAGGAAAATGTTCATTAAAAGAAATAATCCCTTTATCCTGCAAATAGATATAAAATGCTTCTAAATCTATAGGAATATAAATGTTTTGTATGTGGGGTAACATTAAGACTATTAAGAAAGTCAATGCCATCCTGAACTGTTAGTTTATCAATCTCAAAATCAGGATGCTCATAGACATAATTTAGGAATGGCACAACAACATTTGCATATGCAATTTGTGTTGTAGTTTTATTGTGTGGAAGATTCAGAATAAAATCTGTATATGGAGACACAAGAAATAAATCAAAACATAGGTCTTGTCTGCCAATAACTACATATTGGATAACTTCTGTTTTACCATCTTCAAATTCAGATACTTCTTTGATGATATGTTTTACCCATTTGTAATTATTGTTTTTCTTCATAAATATATCCACCTTTCTTTTCTCAGTAATTGATATTACTGTTCCTTGTTTTGCCTAAGCATCTCATTATTGAGACCTTGTATTATAGATACAAGTGGAAAAATTATAAAGAATAAGTAAGATAGTTTTTTATGGCTTATAATGCTATCTATAAATGAATAAAATAGAAATATAAAAACTTTAAAAATATAACATAATATTCTTGATTTCTTATATGATATAATATTATAATAACTCCAATGAACTTATGTGGTCTATACAAGTAAAAGGAACTTTTACATATGGAAATGGTTCAGCTAAGTGCACAAAATCAGAAGCATCTGCTGTATCATATTATGAATACTGGAAACTTTCAAATAAATCTGCGAGTAAAAGCGGAAACAAGGCAATTGCTTCCGTAACAGCAAAACTTACAAAAAATTCAACTGTTTATGACACTATACATAAAATAGTAACCTTTACATGTAGTCCTGATGGTACATTTTCATAATATTAAGCAAAGCCATGCTTCTTCTTAGAAGAAAAACATATTAATAAATGCTTCTTCAAGAAGAAATATGGCTTTGTTTTATATTACTGATAAATTTTTGCAGATAATTAATTAATTTTATCATAACTGTACAGCTAGTTATATCTAAAAATGATTGTAAGTTTAAGCTTGTAAGTTGTATTAACAAAATTTTGCTTAAAACTACTTAACAGCTATTCCTAAATTCTAAAAAGCCAGTCAATACAAACTTCCATGCTTTCCTAAAATTTTATTACCAATGAACTACCCCGCAGCAGAGCTGCGGGGTATCTGAGGGGGTGGCTCCACTAC
>CAJUJY010000109.1 GCA_910586555.1 uncultured Lachnospiraceae bacterium | reverse complement strand
TATCCATGCCTTCATTATATCTTATCTTTAACTTTTTGAAAATTGATTTCCGTGGCCTTTAATCCCAAAAAAGAACTACAACACATTGTAATAGCTCTTTTTACTTCTTCTATAAATTGTATATTATACCATTTAATACAATATTCTATGCCTTCGTTTTAATTATATATAACTAAACTTACTAATTTTATAATAACGCGTGCATTATATAATTTCAAAATAATATATAATTATAATTTACAACTATTATAACTGTATAATCCTATCATATAAAAGATTTTTCAATGTGATTTGGAACAAAAAAATTAAATACCTTTTTTGCTTAAATAATTATATTTTGTTTATGAAAACTTTATCAAGACTATAACTATGCAGGATTTCAACCTGGTCTTGACAAAGTTTTCAAAATAAAATCTTAAACATCTAAGCAAAAAAGGAAAAAAATTTATAATTCCATTAATAAACAATTTCCATTAACTCTTCTATAATTTTAAGGAAAGATAATTAATAATTTATAGAATATCTAAACCTACGTATCTGCCTAAAAACTCTATTTTATATCTAATTAATGCTATTATTTTTCCGTTTTACACAATAGCATTGCTGCTCTTTCTTCTGGTGTACATCCTGGCTTATCAATGATATAAGATATCCTGTCATCCGCCTCATCTTCCCCAAGCAGCCACAACTTGCATGAAGCTGCATTATAAACCAGGTCACAAATACGCCCTAATGTTCCCAGGATACCTTCTTCTTTGTCATATACTCCATCTTCTCCCAGCATAATTAAATTTAACTTTTTTACTGCATCATAAATATACATTATATGTACCATATCTTCTAATGATAATATTGTTTTTTTACCATCTGCCCCTTGTTCCATGCCAAGACTTACCCCATCTTTAACACCAAGCCTGTATGCAGTTTCTGCATAAAAAGATATATACTGCATAACTTTATCCTCTACTTTATTATACAGTTCCAAAGTTTCTTTTGCCATTCCTTTACGCCATACTTTAGTAATGTCTGCAATTTCTTTCAACTTCTTATGATGTCCAGCCTTTTTCAGTTCTTCTTCCAATGCCTCACCTGTCCTGGTTATTACAATTTCATCTGAAAGCATATCCATAAATCCCCCTGTATTTAATGTTTTGTCTGTTATTCTGTATATATTTTTACCCTGTAATATAAAACATATGTATTTTGTATTTGCTCGCTATACATAACAATTATACTCCATTTATAAGTTAAAATCAAGCTATATCTGCTATTTATAGCTAACAAAAGAGCAGGAGGGAATAACTAATATGAAAATAAGACAAAATAAGGATAAATACAATATTGGTTCAAATATCCGTAAATTCCGTATAGAAAATAATTTAACACAAGAACAGACTGTTGCTAAAATGCAAGTCCTTGGAATTGAAATCTCACGTAGTTCTTATGCACAGCTTGAATGTGGACTTTATAATATTAAAGTACAGGAACTTCTTGCTTTAGCCGAAATTTTTCATATACCTGTTGCCAGTTTCTTTAATGGAATGAACCTGGATTAAGTGGGAGTATGTTTAAAGACAGTTTTGTATAAAATACCAATAATATTATCTCTCTTTTATCCAGGTATCATCCCCTGTTTAAACACTTAATCTTTATTTGTTTTACATTACATTGGAAATAAGCTTTTCTAATAGCTATCATTTATTATTATTACAATATGATAATATAATATTATAACCCCGTTAAATTTCTGCCTGTTCCCGTTTATGATGTTTTTCCTGGCTATAAAATAGCTTATCTTGTTTTTGCTTATTTACTTGTTCTTGTTTCTTTTTCAATTCTTTTTTCACTGATTTTGGCGAAATAAATTCATTAAATCTTTCTGCAAGCCCAAGCTTTGAAATAAATGAAATACAGTTCTTTTTAAATATTTGTAACTGGCTGATTTTATTATCTTTTGCAATTATTGTTTCCTCATATTGTTCAAGAAGTTTTTCTTTGCTTTTTGCCCATTTATACGCTTCTAAGACATGTCCCCAGTCATTCTTTTTTATTTTTACATATTCCCCATTTCCAAAAAAGTTTTTTACAGGAACAGCAGTACCCTTTATATTATTTTCATCTTCTTTCAATACCTGTTCAATTTTCTTTAAAGCCTCTGCTTCCAGATTATATTTATCTATAATTATTTTATCCTTTTTTGCCTGTTTCTGCATTTCATTTGCCTGCTTTTGCAGTTCATTTGTAATTTCCATTGCTTTTTTATATTCTGGAAGAGTATAATTGTCACGCTTAACTCCAAGTGTTTCAATTTCAATACCTTGTCCAGCACATAAATATTGCAAATATTCCCTTTCCCTCCTTTGCCATGCCATTGTTTCATTATCACGCTTTCCTGTTGCTTTAGCAAAGCCCATCTCCTGGAATGCTTTTGTAAGGCTGTTGCGTGTTCCAAGACCAGTTTTATATCCATGTGCAACAGGAATATAATCAATATGTAAATGTGGTGTAGCTTCATCCAGATGCAGTACACAGTTAAACATATACAAATTAGGATTGCGTTCCTGGAAAGTCCTTGCATATTCATCTAATACTTTTATTACCTGTCCTGCTGCTTCTGCCAGGTTTCCATTTTCATCTGTTACAGCAGTATCTTCCATCTTTCCAATCTGAACTACATTTTCATAAAAAACTTTTTCCTTGTTTCCAGAATGTTCTATTTCATGGATATAATCCTGCTTAATCCTGTCTTTTCTTTTTTGCTTTGAATTATACTCTGCCAGTGCATCTCCAAAACAGTAATCATATGCTTCTTTCAGAGTTTCTCTTTTATAAACCCTGTTCCATTGCACACGTTCCTCATGTACATTTTTACAAATAAACTCCCTGTTATTATGGTTAAGGTTTCCCTTTCCTTTAACAAATGATATTGTTTTTGCTCCTATCCCTGCCACCTCCTGTTTTGTTACTTTTGCCAAAAGTAACGCCTTATTACTTCTGACACGTTGTATCAGAAGTAAGGCGCTCTGCGAGGCTTAACCTGTCCTTCGGACAGTAGTTTCCTTTCTAAATTTCCAACAGTATTATAATAAATTTTTACAACATAAACAACTATGTTTCACAACTGTTCCATACTATTTACATATCTCATATGCAAATTCTCTTTTCTGGTAATCCAGTTTACATTGTTTACAAGTATCTTAAGCCTTATTTTTTATAGCATTTCCTGTAAACTGCACTGTTTCCATTTATGTAAATATTTAAACAGGAATACTTGTAAACAAAAACTGTAAACTGTACTATAAAAACTTTTTTATTCTATTCTTGTATTTGAGAATTTTCTTTTGTTTCTCCAAAAGGCAGACCTGTACCATCTGGAATTTTATGGAATCCACTTTTATCTGTTATCCTTTTCCATCCACGTTGTGTCCCATATTTAGAAAACCTATGTGAAGATACCTTTTCCCATCCAGAAATACTGTGGTTCATCACATTATTAATTTCTTTCAGTTCCCAGTCTTTTGGAGTATCATATTCATGCCTTAAAGCTTCTTTATAAACCATAATGCTGCATACATAATCTTCTGTAAGCCCGTCAAGCCATGTCTGTATAATGCCAACTTTTGCATCTTCTGGCATAAATTCTTTCTGTAACTCTTTTAAATAAATTTCTGTTTCTTTTGACAAACTTAATTCCCATTCACCATTATGGTACAGTTCCATTGCTTCTGCCCATGCCTGCTGTATATAAACCCTTGCTTCTTTTTCATCTTCAAGGATATGTTTCTTTACTCTTTCTGGGTGCACTAATACTGGGGCAAAACGCCTGTTTCCTGTACGGTCAAGAGGTAAAAAATCCATACTGTTGGAAGTACCTGTAAACACACATTGCCTTGGTCTGTCCTCTGGGTGTGTTTCATAAGGGATTTTATAAGTTTCCTTCTGCCTGCTAAGAAAAGATTTGATATCTTCAATACTTTTTGCATTTACAGTTGCTATCATTTCTGACATTTCTATAATCCAATGCCCTTGCAGTTTCCTGTAAACATTTTCATCATCAATACGCTTCAAGTCATCTGAAAACCATTCATCATTAATAGCAAGAAAACGCAAAAATGTGGATTTACCTGCACCTTGTCCTCCTACCAGGCATACCATAATTTCAAATTTACATCCAGGCTCATATATCCTGTGGATAGCGGCAAACATCAGCAGCCTCATTATCTCTTTTGTATACCTGTTGTCATCAGCACCCAGGTATTTTGGCAGTAAATAATCTATACGTGGCTTTCCGTCCCATTGTAATCTTTCCAGATATTCCCTTATAGGGTGGTACTTATTATCATTTGCTACCATATTCATTGCTTTATTAATATTACGGTCATGTTTCAGTCCATAATTTTTTTCAAGATACCATTGTACCTGGTACACATCAGTATCTGTCAGGCTTACAGAAGAACGTTTCCACCCAGGATTACCAACTATATCAATCTTTCCAGATAATTCATTTTTCCGTATTATGCCTTTTAACAAAGGGTCACACTGGAAAACCACGGAAATCAATTTTCAAAAATCTCACAAATCTTGGAAGATTCAAGTAAGCAA
>CAJUJY010000108.1 GCA_910586555.1 uncultured Lachnospiraceae bacterium | reverse complement strand
CCTGCTACAGAAAATATATAAAACTGCTGCATGTACACAACCTTTAGTATATACATCCATATTATAATCAATGAAACAGATGTGGATTTTTATAAAACTGGCATACAGAAAAATTTTTATATATTTTTTAGTATTTTATGTTTACTCCGAACTAGCGTTCTGATATAATAGATTTGCTATAAGAAAAAGCAAAGCATTACTGAAAGGGCCTCTTATATGATAAAACCAGATAAAGTTACACTGAAAATTACATTTTATATTTTTCTTATACTAGCAGGACTTTTAATACTTATATTAGCTATAGCTGACAATATGGACAAAGGCGCAGGTATTATTTCCATATATATAACAGCCTGGTTTCTTTTTACTGCCTTCTGCCTTTATAAAATTGCAAGGACAAGGCACAGGCGTACTCCCCGCAGGAAAAAGGGCTATTCCATGCACCAGCTTGATACAATGGATGGCATAGTTTTTGAAAAATTTACGTGTGACATATTAGTTGCCAATGGATTTGAATATGCAAGAAATACTAAAGCAAGCTGGGATTTCGGGGTAGATGTGGTTGCTGTTAAGGATAATATTAAATATGCAATCCAGTGTAAAAGGTACAGTAATCCTGTTGGAATTGAAGCAGTACAGCAAGTATATGCAGGGCGCGATTATTATGAATGTAACGTTGCAGTTGTATTTACTAATCAGTATTTTACTAAAAGTGCTATAATGCTTGCCAATAAAATAGGAGTAGTATTATGGGACAGGGATATGCTTTATAAATTACTATAAACTGATATAATACCAGATGTTTTGAAAGGAATTAACATGTATACAACAAAGATTTCAGTACGTTCACTTGTTGAATTTGTATTGCGCTCTGGCAATATTTCTTCATCACAAAGCATAAAAGACCCTGGTGCAATGCAGGAAGGGACACGTATCCACAAAATGCTCCAGCGCCGCATGGGTTCTTGTTATAACCCTGAAGTTGCACTATCCATAACACTGCCTGTAACATATGGCGGCATAAGCTTTAAACTGGATATTGAAGGAAGGGCTGATGGAATATTTACAAATGAAACTGGAATTAATATAGATGAAATTAAAGGTGTATATAATGATATAATGGCAATGGAAGAACCAGTTGCAGTACACAGGGCACAAGCGCTTTGCTATGCTTATATATATTCATCAAAGCATAACCTTAGATGTATTGGCATACGTATGACATACTGCCATATCCCTACAGAAAATGTCCGTTATTTTAATGAAACTATTAGTTACAATGATCTTGAAAAATGGTTTACTAACCTGGTTAATGAATATGCTAAATGGATAGCATGGCAGATAAAATGGCATAAAAAAAGAAATGCTTCAATACAGGCACTGGAATTTCCATTTGAATACCGCAAAGGGCAGAATACCATTGTAAAAGGGGCTTACCAGTCTATCCTGCGTAAAAAACGCCTTTATATACAAGCGCCAACAGGTGTTGGCAAAACTATATCCGTCCTGTTCCCGGCAGTTAAATCAATGGGTGAAGGCATTACAGAAAAAATATTTTACCTTACTGCCAAAACCATTACAAGGACAGTTGCAGAAGAAACATTTAAAATCCTTTCAAATAAAGGTGTAGCACTTAAAAATGTTACTATTACGGCCAAAGAAAAAATATGTATACTGGACAGGCCGCAGTGCCACCCTTTATCATGTGAGAGGGCGCTTGGGCACTTTGACCGTGTAAATGATGCTGTATTTGATATTATTACACATGAAAATAATATTTCAAGGGAAGTTATACTTAAATATGCCAGTAAACATAATGTATGCCCTTTTGAAATGTGCCTTGATGCAGCTATATGGGCAGATACCATAACTGGTGATTATAACTATGTATTTGACCCGTCGGCAAACCTTAAGCGTTTCTTTGCAAACCAGACACAGAACAATTATGTATTTCTTATAGATGAAGCACATAACCTTGTTGGCAGGGCACGTGAAATGTATTCTGCATCACTAAATAATAATGATTTTATTAGCATTAAAAAAACAGCCAGTACTATAAGCAAAAAACTAACAGTCGGGCTTAAGCAGTGCAGCCAGTGCATATTAAAGCTTAAACGTGGATGTGACGAAGTTAAAAAATACAATATAAATGATATTGAAGAATTTATACTAAAACTTATAAACCTTTCTGCTGTTTTCGACTGGTATTTTAAAGAACAGGCTTTATCTTTGCATCCTTTAAAGCCAGAAATACGTGAAAAACTCCTGGACTTTTATTTTAAAATATATGAATTTTTAAACATACATGCAATACTTGATTCTAAATATATTATATATGGTGATTATACCAGGGAAGATTCATTCTGCCTTCATTTAAAATGCATGGATCCATCAACAAATATTGATAACTGTTTAAATAAAGGCATTTCTGCTATATTTTTTTCAGCAACGCTGCTTCCTGTGCGTTATTATATGGAACAGCTTGCAGGGCGTGCAGATGATTATGCAATATACGCACCCTCACCATTTCCAGTTAATAACAGGCTTTTAATGATTGCATCAGATATAAGTACCAGATATAAAAGGCGCACACCTTCAGAATATAAAAAAATTGCCAGGTATATTTATGATTTTACAAGTGCAAAAACTGGTAATTATATGGTATTTTTCCCGTCATATAAAATGATGGAAGATATAACAGTTTACCTGTTAAAATATATTTATTCAGATGGATTTACAGAAGAAGATGGAAATAATTATACAGACAATTCTGGCAATAAAATACACTTATGCAGCCAGTATGCTTCAATGGATGAAAATGAACGTGAAAACTTCCTGTCAAAATTTACAGAACAGCCAGAATACACTACTATTGGCTTATGTATAATGGGTGGGATATTCGGGGAAGGAATAGACCTTAAAAATGACAGGCTTACCGGTACTGTTATAGTTGGCACAGGGCTTCCTATGGTATGCACTGAAAATGAACTTTTCCGTGAATATTTCGATGAAAATAATGGCAAGGGCTTTAATTATGCCTACCTGTATCCTGGAATGAACAAAGTTTTGCAGGCAGCAGGCAGGGTTATAAGGACAAATACTGACAAAGGGGTTATACTGTTACTTGATGAACGGTTTCTTAAACAGGATTATACCAAACTGTTTCCACGTGAATGGTACCCATATAATATTGTCAACAGGGATTATATGGGTACATGTATTAAAAACTTCTGGAAAAACCAGGATAATCAGGAACGGTAATCACCATTTATCTTCACATAGCCATATGTAAGGTCACAGCCCCATGCCCTTGCACTGGCATTTCCCTGGTTTAAATTTATATTAATATATATTTCTTTTTCTGCAAGTATCTTTGCAGCAAAATCTTCTGAAAATTCAAGCCCCATTCCATCTTTGCACACTAAAATCTTTCCAGCACAAGATTCAAGTTCTACATCAATTTTTAAAACATCAATATCAATATCCGCATACCCTATTGCACAGAGAATACGCCCACAGTTAGCATCACCGCCAAATACTGCACATTTAACCAGTGAAGAGCCTATTACGCTTTTAGCTGCTTTAATAGCAGTATCTGTACCAGGCGCGCCACTACAGCGGCACTCAATAAACTTTGAAGCACCTTCACCATCTGCTGCTAACATCTTCACCATATCAAGCATTACAATATATAAAGCCTGTTTAAATATATTATAACTTTCCCCTTCTGCCATAATCTGGCTGTTGCCTGCAAGCCCGTTTGCCATAACACTAACCATATCATTAGTTGAAGTATCACCATCAACACTAAGGCAGTTATAAGTTATCTTAACAATTTCTGAAAGTGCCTTCTGTAGCATTTCTGCTGAAATTGCAGCATCTGTTGTAATAAAATTAAGGGTAGTTGCCATATCAGGATGTATCATGCCGCTGCCTTTTGCCATTCCGCCAAGGTGGCAGCTTTTCCCTTCTATTACAAATTCAACAGCAGATTCCTTTTGTATGGTATCTGTAGTCATAATTGCATTAACAGCCTCTTTATTGCCATTAACAGAAAGACTGTTTACAAGTTCCTCCATATGGTTTTTAAACGGTTCAATATATATAGGCATACCTATTACACCTGTGGAAGCTACAATAACTTCTTCAGGTTTTATTCCAAGCACATCTGCAAGAAGCCTGCTTGTTTCCTCTGCAATTTCCTCTCCATTTGGATTACAGGTATTAGCATTTTTAGAATTAACAATAACTGCCCTTGATACCCCGCCGCTTTTTTCTAAATGCTTCTTTGTTACAATAATTGGCGCGCCTTTTACCTTATTTCTTGTATACACAGCAGCAGTATTGCATGGCTTTTCACTATATACAAGCCCAAGGTCATTCTTTTCCTTTACAGGGTTAATACCACAGTTTAAGCCATTTGCAGTAAACCCTGCTGCTGCACAAACACCACCCTCAATATATTTATATCCATCAAACTGTTCTTTCTCCATAAACATTCCCCATTTCTGTAAATACCTGGCGGACTGCCAGGAAATATTCGTTTAGATTCTGGTTTTATATTGTTTCAAAAACATATTAGCAAAAATGGCAGGAAAATGCAATATTTTTCACAGAAAGTACACGGAAATCAATTTTCAAAAAGTTAAAGATAAGATATAATGAAGGCATGGA
>CAJUJY010000107.1 GCA_910586555.1 uncultured Lachnospiraceae bacterium | reverse complement strand
GCTCCTGTGTCAGCCCCATCTTCTTCCTTCGCTCCATAATTCTTTTTCCTGTTTCCTCCAGACATAACTTAACATCCATCATATAAATTACCATCCTTTCTGTGTTGTTGAATTATATCAACATAAATGCTTTATTTTAACCTTGTTTTGTTGATTTAATTCAACAAAATGTTATAATTGATTGAAAACATCTGTTACGGTGATAATTATAAATCCTGAATCCCACAGATAAATGGATGGACTATTCCACCCTGTATAGTGCATTTTCGCAAAAATGAAACCAATAGTGCAGATGATATGCTTATTTTGTACTAAAAATATAGAGGAGGATTATTCATTATGAACCAGAAAACTTTTAACAAAAACATCTCAAGTACACAAGCAACATATGCACCAGAAAAAGCCATGCTTTACAACAGAGGCTTGTCTTACAGATTTGAAATCATGGATGACGGAAACATTTATTCCATTTCATTTAATGCAGGATTAACACAGGAAGAAACAAAGAAAATTCTGGAATCAATACAGAACTGTTTGTATGAAAAAATAACAGGTTACATCCAGAAATACCTGGAACAAAGTAATATTGCATACACAGGTTTTGTTGCCAGCAGAAAACCATTAAGCCACAGCAGAGCCATGAAACTTACAGAACTGTTTCTGCACTCTGAGAACTGTATCAGCCTTGATACCCACACCAGTAATGCTGATATTTACTATGCCATAATTGACCACCAGCAGTCTGACAGCAAAGGCAACTGTGAAGGGTGCTATATTGTAGCCCAAAAGACACCTGCATTAAGCAACTGCCAGCATAAATACAGTATTATTGGCCAGACATTCAGCTGCAATGAAACCAACAGTGATGAATATAGTTATTTTGCTATCAGGGAAAGCAAAGAGAATGAGCTGATAAACAATATTGCTTTATCATCAGGTGAACCAGTACTGCCATCTTTTGGTTGTATAGACCTGCCAACACTTTTACTGAATATTGACAACATCCAGACAGCAGAGCAAGTGATAGAAATTGCAGTAAAATAAACAGCCTATAATAGTGATAAAGGGGAGGAGGAAGATATTCTTTTAAAAAGCCCTGTACAATTCTATGTACAGGTTTTATAATACAAGTATTTCTATAACAGAAAAAATCCTCCTCTTCCCTATCTTTCCTTATCTTTTTCTCTTCTGTTGCCCATAACAATGCCAATATATGTAATTACATCACCTTATACTGCCTGCTGCCATATAGCAATTTTTAACACAAAAAGCATGTCATGTATCTAAGCCACAAAAATGTTTCTATGAGGCTTTTATATGCATTCTGATGCTATTTCTAAATATACCATACAGTCCACCCGGACCCTCCGCTTCCTTTTTCAATTTTTAACACATTTTTACCTTTTTCTGTCCACCAGAAGTTTTTGATGCACATGCACACCTGGAAAATATCAGCAGAAAAAGTATGATGATAATCTGTATCATCAGATAGATACATGGAAGAAAAATAGACGAAAAAAAAGGAGGAAGGAGATGGCTGCAAATACAAGATTTACTATATCTGTCAAATTTATAGGGCAGCAGGTTTATATCACACTTACTTAATAATGTAAAAATGGCTTCCAGTAAATCCTTCTCTTCCCTTTTTTTATTTTTCATTAGTTTTTTTACTTTGGTTATGAAAAATTTCTTCAATAAAAACAAACCAAAGATTTTACTCCTTGGTTCATTGAATTTATTCATTTTTCTTTTTTGCACTAAGCTTTGTTGCTGCCAGTGTATTTTATTTTAGATTTGCGACAAAGAAGGTTCTGGAATATTTTTTGCTTCCTCCATAGCTTTCTTTTCCAAAATTGCTATCCTTCGATCCAGCTCCTCTTCTGACATATTTTCAACTTCTTTTGAAATCTCAAAGTGATCATCTAAAACATAGACTATATCGTTCATAATATCACCTCCTGAAGAATAGCAGACATCCCATCAAACAATATTTGTTAATCGTGTTTTAATATTCACTAATATCTTTCACTTAAATTGCCAACAAAGAAGGCTTTGGAATATTTTCAGCTTCCTTTCTTGCTTCTGCTTCAAAAATTGCAATCCGCCTGTCAATTTCCTCCTCCGACATGTTCCTGACCTCCTCCGAGATTTCAATAATCCTGTCGTCTTCCATGTACTGTTTCTTCATTTATATCACCTCCCCGAAATTAATTTTATAATTTATTTTAATCTGTTTCCATTTTCTAAAAATAACAGTCCCCCTGTTAGAATTGCCTGTTATCCATAAATCTAATCAAAATTATAGGCTTTTAAAGTTACATCACAAGCAGAGTTTTCCTGTTTCCACTTGCCATAATTTTCTCTTTTTCCTTTTTTCCTTCCTCCTCCAATTTCCTAGCAAGCGGATGCTACATACAGGAGAATTTATAAAATATATTGCCATTATATCATATATTGTTGATTTATTTCAACATTTTAATAGATTTCTATGAAAGTGTTGGAAATAAGAACTTAAAAAGCAATAAATATAGAAACAGGAGAATATAAATAACAAACTGACTATATCAAATAATGCATTTCCTCTTCCTTTAGTGGCTTTGCTGAATTTGCATTGCCGGGATCAGACCCAAAATTGCTTGCATATGTAGCAATCCTTGGTATATGGATGGTATGTGCCTCATTTTCCAAGTTGTTATGGCGTCCTGCCAGTGTTTCTTTATAATACAGGTATTACAGACTGGATTATTTCATATTCTTGCACTCTTTCTGTATATACTTCTCCATACATACTGGTCCTTCCCTGTATTTTACATACATTATAGCACCATACAATGGACACCATAAGTTTTTAACATAATTGGAAATTTATAAAAATACAGAACACAATAATGTACACCGGCCATATGTATCCAAATACCCCCATATGCGGCACCGCATATAGGGGTACATTATCCTTTTATTGTCAGGACCCTTCAACAATCCATATAATAAAAGCTGGTAAATTTTACAGAACCAAAGAAATAATGTATGCCATCTTATCCCTTTTATAAAGCAACAAACTTAGCTGGTTTCTTAAATTTAGCCTGGTTTTTGTTAATGTAACTGGCAAACTTGTCAGCAGTTGAATTTTTATAGCCCTTGATTGTAACAGGTTTTTGTAATGGAATACCACCAAATATATTCTTAACTTTCAATCCAGGGTTTAATATGGTTATTTCTGTTATACTTTGAGGAGTTTCTGAAAAGGTAAAAACACCATATTTATTGCCAAGGACAGACACACTCTTTGGTATTGTTATTTTTTTTACAGCTGTGTCCTTGAAGGCACCTTCCCCAATTTTTTTAACACCTTCTGGGATTATTACTTCCTTCAGTTTTGGACAATACCAAAAGGCACGGTCCCCAATTGTAGTACACCCTTTTGGAATAACCACCTTTTTTAAACTTGTATCTGCTTCAAAAGCATTCTTTGGAATTTTTTTCAGGCTTCTGGGAAGTTTAATGCTTTGCAGTTTCCCAAGTCCAGAAAGAGCCCACTTGCCCATTGTTGTGACACCTTCCGGGATAACTAATTTTTTAATGGCACAATCTGAGAAAGCAGAACTGCCAATCTTCTCCACACTACCAGGAATAGTAATTCTTGTCAATTTCCTGCAGCCAGAAAAGCTTTCCCTGCCAATTTCCCTGGTTCCTTTCATGATAACCACTTCCTTAAGGGCACATTCTGAAAATGCATAGTTCCCAATCTTTTTTACATTGCCAGAAATAGTAACTTTTTGTATTGTTTTGTTCTTATGGAAAGCTTTTTTCCCAATCTCTTCGACATTCTCTGGAATAATAACCTCATTGTCACTCCCACTGTAAGATTCCAGTATACCATTATTAATTACAAAATCTCCTTCCTCCGCCCCTGCCCTGGCAGAAACTGCTGTAATCCCTGCCATTACCAGGCACAGCACTGCTGCCTTCAGTAATTGCTTTTTAATCTGTTTCATTATAGTATGCTCCTTCCGTTTCCTTTAATATATTTGTAATCTAATGTAAAACTATAACAGTACACTTACAACTCTGCCATATTTTTACTTATTCTAAAAAATCATCTGGATTGAATTTTTTCATCCCTGTCCCACCCTTTCCCGTGTCTGCCAGCCTGTTTAATTTTGTATTCTGCATAAATTTTTCTGTGTTAAACATCACCAGTACATCAGTAATATCTTTATACTGCTCCATGATATCCTTCACAGGGACTTTTCCATAACGGTAGTCAACCATTATAATCTGGTCATAATACTCAGTTAAAAATGGTACAAAACAGTTTGCAAATGAATCTTTAACCAGCAGAAGGCTTTTCCCAGTACCAGCCTTTGTTGTGACTACAATCTTAAATGTATTTTTAGAGAAAAATATATTATACTTATTAAATCCCTTTTCTGCCTCTTCTGGAAAATATACAGAACCTGCCATAAGCTTCCCGTCATCCATATCCACATTTATCCCTTTTTCACCTGGATTATGGAAAAGCTCTACACTGTCTGGTTTTACTCCTATATGTGCCTTGTTATATGTAGTGCCATAAAATCTAGTAAATACTGTTTCCCTCTGGTAATATCCAAGCCCCTTCACAGGCAATCCTGCAGCTTCTGCAAATTGTGTCCATGCATAGTATGCCCCAAGTGTAGTCCAGTGGTGGTCAGTACGGTAATAAATATATTCCTTTTGATGTTTCTTTAATATTTCCCCTGCATCAAGTAAAACATCTGGTTCGTCCAGACTGTCCTTTAATCCTTTAAGTACTTTCCCAGTATCAAATGGTCCTGCAAACACCGGAAGGCTGTCTGGCAATGCCCCTGCCTTTGACGGAAGCATCATGCAGTACACATGGTCTTTGCCATAATGTTTTACAGCATAATTTAAAAATTTTGATAAATACCCTGTATTTTCATTTACTTGTTCCTGCTCAAAATCTGTTTCCTGGTATTTTTCTAAAAGACAGCCATCTTTACCAAGATAAACACCATTAATATCTTTTTTACCAAATACTGCCTGCAAATTTGTAGCAGCAAAGGACCATCCATCCCTCCATAAAAACTGGTCATTTAACCATTCCTCATAACTGTCCTGGTATCTGCCATCTAAAAATGATTTTCCTGAAAATACAGGTTTCTGTGCCAGTTCCCTGTTCTCCATATCTGAAAATTTCCTGTCAGAAGAAAACAATGATATTGCCAGGCTGGAAAACAGAATAAAACAAAATTCAACAATGATAAATATTTTTAATCTCTTCATAAAAAGTCCCATACCTCCTCCGCTGATTAAAACAGGAAAGAAAATACTGCTTTTATATTTTTCTGAGTGTATTAGTAACTCTTTAGTAATACAGCTGCAACACACCACTGGCATTAAAGTTTCTTATACACTCCACCATTCCTCTGCTGGTACAACACATACAAAAGAACCTTCCTGTAACATGAAAAAATATTTCTAAAAGCGGAAATATAAAAACGGGTTATATGATGAATTTACAAGCATTGCAATACAGGCAGCAGATACAGCAGCTACAAACACCATGCCTGCAAGCTCCCTCCTTATTGTACCTTCTGGGAATAACCTGGCAGTTATAATCTTTTTTGGTATTTGTGAAGAA
>CAJUJY010000106.1 GCA_910586555.1 uncultured Lachnospiraceae bacterium | reverse complement strand
AAAATGTCCTGAAGGAATATCTGGAAAGCAGGGAGCAGGAGGTGGTAGACATGATAATGGAACTGTATGACGAGCAGGAGATACTTAAATCTTATGTTGAAAGTGAAAGATTTGATGCCGAAAATACTGTAAAGACTGAAACAGCGAAAAGGCTTTTGGATATGGGAAGACTGACAATTGATGAAGTTGCAGCAGCTGCAGGACTTCCCAGAGAACTTGTACTGGAGTTACAGAAAGAACTGTTACAACCTGTATAATCAAGAAATGTATTAATAATGGCTGTTTTTATGGAATTATGAAAATAGTATTAAAAACAGGAAGTAAAATAGACTTATACCATGTAATGACAGACTGGCATTTGTCTGCTAATGGATTATGGTTTTGTCTGAATGTCAGTATAAGACCTTGGGAAAAGGAGTATTATTTCTCACTTTACCCAAGGCTCTTTTGGTGAAAATCCACCTGACATTTTCAAATTTTATCAATTTCCGAAAGAAAAGTTGTAAATTCATCAAAGTTTAGAAAGTGCCCTTAAAATCATAAACTCATCGCTCTCGAACATATGGCTGTATCTCTTCAGGATTGTTTCCTGTGTGTCCCCAGATACCTTGCTGATGACAGGAAGTGGTACATTTTCCCTTATAAGGTTGCTTATAAATGTATGTCTGAATTCATGGCAGTGATAGAGGGGAAGATTTAAGCTTTTACAGGCTTTTTGGAGCATGTGGTTACATGAGCCATGGCCCCAGTTAAATATCCTGTCAGAATCCGCCCCGCCACTCTGGATGTTATCCTGTTGTAATGACTGGTACAGGCGGGCCACCGTTGCATCTAAAGGGATTGTTCTTTTTTTGAAATTTTTAGGGGATTTGGTTATTTTGAAATCGCTTAAATAAGCCTTCGTTATCTTTACCCGTGTCCCTATCAGATGCTCCCGGTTCAAATCACTTCTGCATGGAAAATTCATTATAAATTTATCTTTTGGTTCTTCATTTTTTCCAAAATATGAAAAGTCCTCAAAATCATCATATTGCAATGCAAGGCATTCCCCAATCCGTATCCCGGTATAGTATAAAAGCGAAAACAGGAACCTGTATTTTGGATAATGGTATACTTTTGACTGGGCAGGTCTGGGCTGCCTGAAAAAATTAATTATTGCATCAAAATCTTCTTTTGGTATGGTTCTGTAATCATCCTTTTCTTTGGTCCGTATATTATCAGCAAATTCAAGGATATTTGTCTTAATCATTTTTTTCTTATAACATAGCTGTATGAGCTTTCTGAAAGTTGCATTTATATTATGGACAGTTTCTCCACTATAGCCATGCTTTTTGACATCATTCATTATTTTTTCATACATATCCTCAGTTATGTCTTGTATTTTTGTTTCCTTTGGGATAAATTGGTAAAGCATTTTCAGATGTGCACCAGTATTTTGGACTGATTTTGGCGAAAAATTCTGGTTTTCTGCCCTGGTCTGCCACAGCTGGTATGCACCTTCCAATGTAATTTCACTATATTTAGTTTTATCTGGTTCATCACCATTCTGTAACTTCAGAAGTTCTGTCTTTGCTTCCTTCACAGAAGAAATCCCATATTTCCATTTCTGTTTGTATTCGTTTTTCTGTTTTTCAGGATTATAAACTGTATAATTATATTTTATGTCATATTTCTTTGTGTTTTCATTAAAATAAATTCCAGTATATTTTGTTTTTGTCCTTTTAACTGCATTTGCCATAAAGAGCCATCTCCTTTAATATGTCATTGATGTTTGTATGGATATATTACTACGAAATAAATACAAATATCAATAGAGTGATGCGAATTTGGACAGGGTGATACTTGGGAAGTTTTCATTGAAGAGAATTTATTTATTGTTGGCATTATTGTTGAAAAAAATTTTGTATATAATATGTCACTCTCCTTAACTTTTCCTTGAAAACTAGTAATAAACTTAATATAATATTATTAATGAAAATTGTCCACTGCAATCATAGATTAGATAAACTGCTTTATTGCTTTACTGGTTTAATCATTATTACTAAATTGAAAGGTGGAATAGTGACAGGATGAACATTAATGAATTATATATCAAAGAAATTAAAGAGAGCCTGGTTCATGGTCATGCAGCTGTACTTATTGGTTCCGGGTTTAGTAGAAATGCAGAAAGAATTGATGGCACAGATAGCTGTATGCCTGACTGGTTTGGTTTGGCAGATGCATTTTGTGAAAAATTAGGGATTAATGAAAGGGATAAAAAATATGCAGACCCTTTAGCTCTTGCCCAAGAGGTAGAGGAAATATATGGAAGACCATTTCTTGATGATATGTTAAGAAATCTTATGTCAGATGAAGATTATCTGCCTTCTGGTCTGCATAAAGATTTATTGAATTTACCATGGACTGATGTATTTACTACAAATTATGATACTTTGCTTGAAAGAACATACCAATATATTACAGAATATAAGTATCATATTGTTGTAAATCAGAAAGACCTAATAA
Organism: uncultured Lachnospiraceae bacterium; assembly: GCA_910586555.1. Lineage (GTDB taxonomy): Bacteria > Bacillota > Clostridia > Lachnospirales > Lachnospiraceae > Butyribacter. The sequence continues at coordinate 3,262 of CAJUJY010000106.1, read as the reverse complement.
ATAGTTCAGGAACAGCCAGGATTGTAAAATTACATGGATCTTTTCCCTCTAATGGTCCATTTATTATAACAGAAGAAGACTTTCGGACATATCCATATGATCATGCCCCATTTGTAAATACAATGCAACAATCGTTATTAGAGAATACTTTTATACTTATTGGTTTTTCTGGCAATGATCCTAATTTTCTGAAATGGATTGGTTGGATTCATGATAATTTAGGGATAAAGAATTCACCTAAGATTTTTCTGATTAGCCATGATGGTGAATCCATATTAAATACCAAAGTATTAATGGCTAAGAACATAGAAGTAATTGCTCTTAACAATATTGAAAAATATAAAGATGACAGTTACAAAAATGCACTTGGTAAGTTGTTATCAGATTTAGTATATGATGTAAACAAATTAAGAAATGGAAGATTACAATGGCCAGGCATTGCAGATTACCATCAGGAACATAATAATGGACAACAATTGCTGGAAACATTAGAAAATATACATGCAGCATATCCAGGATGGATTATGGCTAAATTTGATACACATCAAAGCATAAAATACATATTATCCGATGTAGAGTATTTCATGGCGACAACAAAGGGAGAACTAGGAAATGAATTAAAAATTTGTTATGAATATTGTTGGTTGAATCACAAGATGGGGTGTCCGTTATTTCAAAATCAAATTTCTAATATCATAAAGATATTAGAACAAAATAAAAAATATTCAAATGAAAAATTATTTTGGGAGATACAATTATGTATACTTTACTCTTATCGCATACATGGTTGTGAAATGGAGTGGGAAAAACTATATACTGAGCTTGTAGAAAAGAATGAAATAGTAAACGGAGAAATATCTGTATTATTGGCTTACGAAAAAGCCATGCATTTAATTTATACACTCCAATGGCAGGAATTAGAAACTGCAGTTGATTTGATTAATGTCGATAAACAACATGAAAAATGGATTTTGAAAAAATGTGGGCTTCTGGCCATGTTAGGAAGGTATGAAGAAGCAAAAAATATTTTAAAGGATTGTCTTTTTCATATACGACGGATTATGCTTCAAAATAAAGAGAAAAAAGAAAATGCAGGATATATTTCCATAGAAAGCTGTATGGTCTATTTATATAATTATATAAAGCAGGCACATAAGTTAGCATCAGGTGACACCTTATGTAATAATAATCAGGGCACATGCAAACAGGATACTAGCAAAGAGATAGATGAACAGCAGCCAATGGCATATTATGGAAATGATTTCATATGGCAGATAGAAAATGAAGAATTTACTGCTTTTTTGTCTGATAATTATATATACATGCCAAGAGAAAGAAAGGTTTTTTCATTTGATATTGGAGGGGTAACCTCCAATATAAGTTTGGGACAAGACTTAAATGTATTGACTGCATATGAATTTATAAGTTTCCATGAACTGACTGGTATTCCTTTTCAGATTGGAATGGTTGCTAATAAAGTTGGCGTTAGGGGGAGCTGTTTTAAGGATTAATCATTATGACTTTAAGATTCCTTTAATTCTTTCGTTGTTGTCAGCTGATAAAAAGATTATTGAAGCAGGCTTAGACAGGTTTCATCTTCATTTGATTGATGTTAATAATATTGACCTCTTTTGTGACAGATGTATTTCATTAATGAGATTCTCTATGAATTATTATCTAAATAGAAAGCATATAAGCTATTTTGAAACAAATTTATTAGAATATCCACTTAAAGTAATACCTGAAATTTTATCAAGATTGTGTGTAAAATGTTCAGAGAAAATGTTTAGAGCATTACTAGAACTATTGATTGATATTTATAAATATGAGTATAAAGCTGTGCTTTCAGATATTAAAAATCTAATCCAGAGGGTTATACAAAATATGCCTATTGCAGAAGTAACTAGAAATATGGATAGATTCTGGGAATTTGATTTAATGCCTGAAAATGATTTATTGAATAGTGAGTTTCCTGATCCTTTCTATTTTATTTGGATGCGATTAATAAATAAAAATTTTAATTTATTGCCTATGAATGAAAGGCAGAACAAGATTTATGATGAGTTACTTGAAAAGACAAAGGAAGCACAGTATCATTTTACTGCAATATCTAAAGTAGCATATATTTATAAGCTGTATGAGTTTTCAGAAGAACAAAAAATGAAGTTTAAGTATATTCTTTGGGATAAGGGAAATTTGAATGATTTTGGTCTCCCGCATATTGGAAATTTTTATTGTGTAGTAGCTGATGAATTTCCGCATGATGAAGATGATAAAGTAATTTTAGGAAAAGCAGAGTTATTTCTTGTTAGCCAATTTAAAGATATTATAACTAAAGGTTATATTACAAACTTTATTAATCTCTTTAGTATGGCTGGCTTAGTAGTAGAAAATACAGAAATTACTGAAGGCAAAGCGAAAAAAGCCATAGAGATTGCATTATCTTTATGTAACCTTTTTGATCAGAACAACAAGGGTCCTTTTGAATTTGGTGATGCAAGAAATGGGCTGAATCATATTGATAGGATTTTAGGAAAAATTATTTTATATTCTGGTCTAGCCAATGTTGAGAAATCTTACCATGATGATGATGTGAATAAAATCATCAAAATTTTGGATGATAATAATATTCCACATACATTATTAACTTGGTGTACTGTAGATACTAATCGTGACCATTCAATTATACAATCGGTATTTAATGGTGATGCAAAATTTGCTAGTAATGCAAATCAAGCAGTTTATGTTTTGACAAAACAGGGAATATCAATTTCTGAAGAATTAAAAGAAACTTTGATATATTCAGTTTATACAACTCTTTCATATCAAGTCAATTCTTTCGTTGTTGGTTTGGAATATCTGGTAAGTTCTGATTTGCTTACTGAAAAACAATGTAGCAGCATATCGGAATCATTACCTAAATTTGACAAAATAACAGAGCTTGTTGAAACAGACACTGAAGAGGTGGTGAGTAAAAAACTTGTCACGAGAAAAGTTACATCAATGCTTGCTCATTCATTATATGTATGGTATGAAAATAAAAATATTGCAATGCCAGAAGGTATTTTGTATTGGAAGGAACTCTCTAAATCACAGAATGAATTTGCTGAAATTCGTTTATATTGGGAGTAAAAACTTTGTAAATTATATTCTGTTTTGAGAAAAGCTTTTGTGTTGTATTTTAAATTTGTGGCAAAATTTATACTATGTGATTGCAGAACAAGTTTTTGCTGATTGCAAATTATAATTTATCCTGACTACA
>CAJUJY010000105.1 GCA_910586555.1 uncultured Lachnospiraceae bacterium | reverse complement strand
TGCTTACTTGAGTCTTCCAAGATTTGTGAGATTTTTGAAAATTGATTTCCGTGGGTAATAATTTTTTCAGGTAGACGTATAAAAAATTTAGTGATATAATAGCAAAGTATGGACATTATTTTTAAAAAGACATGTATTAAGCAGTGGTGTTTTACAGAAAATATATTCTAGGAGGAACAGAAATGGGTTTATTTAAAGATGATGATACCCTTAACCTTGGTGACGGGACACTGGAGGATTTTGAGGACAACAGCATTGATAAGGATTTATTAAACCAGATTTTTGCAGATGATGCTGAAAATGCTGGTGAAGAAACAGAAGATGCACACTTTGATGCTGACAGTGAAGGCTTTTACCTTGATGAAGATATAAGTGCCATAGATAGCAGCGTGCCAGCAGAAGAGGCTGTGCCAGTGGAAACACCATCAGGGGAACAGGAAGCTGGCAGTGCAGAAAAAGAAGAAACTGTAGCAGAGGAAGTACCACAGAAAAAAGAAGAAATCCAGGAGGCATCTGTTAAGGAAGAAACACCAAAGGAAGAAACACCAGAAGAAAAACAGGAACCTGCTGTAGAAGAAACACAACAGGAAGAACCTGCCAAAAGTATTATTTCACCTGTTTCTGGTAATGATGATTTCGTAAATAATGAAGCCATGAAAGCCATGAATGAAGAGCGTTTAAATGGTACAGTAACAGTAATCACTGAAAATACTACTATTACAGGAAGCATCTCTTCTGACGGGTCCCTTGAAGTAAGGGGTACAATTACAGGAGATATTGAATGTGCCGGCAAGGTATATATTAATGGTAAAGTATCAGGTGGTGTTGTTGCATCTGAAATATATGTAAATACACCTAAGCTTAATGGCGGCCTTATAAGTGAAGGCACTGTAAGGATTGGTGTAGGCACTGTGGTTTTAGGTGATGTTACAGGTACTTCTGCTTATATTGCAGGTGCCGTAAAAGGGAATATTGATATAGAAGGGCCTTTAGTTATTGAATCTACTGCTGTTTTAAAAGGTGATATTAAAGCCCAGACCATTACTGTTAAATCTGGTGCAATAGTAGATGGCTACTGTTCACTTTACCAGACAGCAGTTGATATGGACAAAATTTTTGATGAATAACAGGAGGGGTTACATATAACACCTGATTGGAGATATGATATGGCAAAATATAAGAGAGTATTATTAAAATTAAGCGGTGAAGCCCTTGCAGGGCCGGATAAAACCGGGTTTGATGAAGCTACCTGCCTTGGTGTTGCAAGACAGGTTAAAGAACTTGTACAGAATGGGACAGAAGTTGGCATAGTTACTGGAGGAGGCAACTTCTGGCGCGGCAGGACAAGTAATAACATTGACCGTACAAAAGCTGACCAGATAGGCATGCTTGCCACTGTTATGAACTGTATATATGTTTCAGAGATTTTCCGCTCTGTGGGCATTATGACAAATATACTTACACCATTTGAATGTGGTTCATTTACAAAACTCTTTTCAAAAGACAGGGCAAATAAATATTTTTCAAAAGGAATGGCAGTATTTTTTGCAGGCGGCACAGGACACCCGTATTTTTCAACAGATACATCAACTGTATTGCGTGCCATTGAAATAGAAGCAGATATAATACTTTCTGCCAAATCAATAGACGGGGTTTATGATTCAGACCCTGCATTAAATCCTGGTGCTAAAAAGTTTGACGTTATAAGCATAGATGATGTAATAAACAGGCGTCTTGGTGTTATAGACCTTGCGGCAGCAGTCCTTTGCATGGAAAACCATATGCCTATGATGATCTTCGGGCTTAATGGTGAGAACAGCATTGTAAATACTGTAAATGGCGTAACTAAAGGCACTTTAGTAACTGCGTAGAAATATTATGTTTTATATAATAAGCCGGTTCTGGCAGAATGGAGAAGAAATATGAGTGTTGAATTAAAACAGTTTGAAGATAAAATGAAAAAGTCAGTTGAGAACCTTGCAAATGATTATACTACAATACGTGCAGGACGTGCCAACCCGCATGTGCTTGATAAAATTACAGTTGATTACTACGGGACGCCTTCTGGCCTCCAGTCAGTTGCAAATATTTCTGTATCAGAAGCACGCACACTTGTTATCCAGCCATGGGAACCAAGCCTGGTTAAAGAAATTGAAAAAGCCATACTTGTATCTGATCTTGGTTTAACCCCTAATAATGATGGCAAAGTTATACGCCTTTCATTCCCAGAACTTACAGAAGAAAGACGTAAGGAATTAGTTAAAGATGTCAAGAAAAAGGGTGAAGACTGCAAGGTTGCAATAAGGAATATACGCAGGGATGCTAACGACATGGCTAAAAAACAGCAGAAAGCCAATGAAATTTCAGAAGATGAACTAAAAGATGCAGAAGCAGGCATACAAAAAATGACAGATGGTTATATAAGCCAGATTGATAATATGATTGATGAAAAGTCAAAGGAAATTATGACTGTATAAAACAGGGCAGGTAAAGCCAGATGGGGCTGTTGCACTAAGTAAAAATTATTCAATATATGGTATCTTTTAAGTTGATACCAGCTATATATTGTTATAGTTTTTCTTAATGCCACAGCCCCATTTTTTAACTTATCCAGAAAAAATTTATCAATAAACAGTATATAACACTTGACAACAGTTATATAGTGTTATATACTGTTTATTAGATGGAGGAGGTTTAAGGATTGGATATAATTATAAATAATTCTATTATGGTTCCTATTTATGAACAGATTACAGACCAGGTTAAGGCGCTTATCCGTAACGGGGAACTAAAGGAAAATGATAACCTGCCATCAGTCCGTTCTTTATCTAAAGAACTTAAGATTAGTGCCCTGACTGTTAAAAAGGCATATGACAGCCTGGAAAAAGAGGGATTTACTGTGACAGTCCACGGAAAAGGGACATATGTAGCACTAGCTAATACAGGGCTTCTTCTTGAAGAACAGAAAAAAGAAGTAGAAGCTGCCCTTTCCATGGCTGTTGAAAAAGGCAGGAGGTACGGAATAAGCGACGAAGATATTAAAAGTTTATTTGAAATAATTATGGAGGAATGACTATGTTAAAAATCAGGCATTTAAGAAAAAATTATAACAGCTTTTCATTAGAATGTTCATTGGAAGTCATGCCTGGCTGTGTAACAGGCCTTATAGGAAGGAATGGTGCTGGTAAAAGTACAACATTTAAAGCAGTACTTGGGCTTGTTTCCATTGACAGCGGAATGGTAAATATTTTTGGCAAGGATATAAATAATTTTAATGCCAGTGATAAGCAGGGTTTAGGGGTTGTATTATCTGATTCTGGTTTTAGCGGTTATTTAACAATTAATGATATAATACCTGTTTTAAAAAACCTTTATAATGAATTTGACCAGGAATTTTTTATGGAACATTTACAGAAATTCCAGCTTCCATGTAATAAAAAAATCAAGGAATTTTCAACAGGAATGAAAGCAAAATTAAAGGTTCTCGTGGCAGTTTCACATAATGCCAGACTGTTAATACTTGATGAACCAACAGCAGGTTTAGATGTTATTGCAAGAGATGAACTGCTTGGGTTATTAAGGGAATTTATGGAAAAAGATGAAAGCCGTTCTATATTAATTAGTTCACATATTTCAAGCGACCTTGAAAGTTTATGTGATGATATCTATATGATAGATAATGGGAAAATTATAATGCATGAAGATACAGATGTTTTATTAAGTAATTATGCATTAATAAAAGTTAATGAAGGACAGTATGGAAAACTCGACAGACAATACATACTCCGTGTTAAAAAAGAAAATTATGGTTATAGCTGCCTTACAAACCAGCGGCAGTACTATATAGACAATTACCCGCAGATAACAGTTGAAAAGGGCAGTATTGATGAAGTAATTTCAATGATGGCAAAGGGGGAAGCTTTATGAAGGGATTATTAGTTAAAGATTTTAAATTAATGAAGGGGCAGCAGTCTTTTTTTATAATTGTTGTTTTAGTATCAATTTTAACAGCAGTGGTTTCAAGTCCATCTTTTGTTATAGCGTATCTTTCATTTATAGGTTCTGCGTTTACTTTAAGCACCCTTAGTTATGATGAATTTGATAATGGCAATGCATTTTTGTTTTCACTTCCAATCACAAGAACAGAATATATCCTGGAAAAATATGGATTTGCATTAATAACAGGCGGGGCTTTCTGGCTGGCTGGAATAGTAATTGCCATTATTACACAGGCATTTAAAAACCCATCTGCCACAAAAGATATAATAATAGATGCTTTAGCAGTTTTACCAGTATTATTTATAATACTGGCGGTTATGTTCCCTTTCCAGTTAAAATTCGGAGGTGAGAAGGGAAGGATTGCAATTATAGCTGCAGCAGGGGCAGTAGCTATTACTGGGGTTATTATATTTAAAATTTCAGAAATGTTTAACATGGATTTAAGTCTTATTTATAGTTATTTACAGAAGACGGATATAAAAACATTAATTTTAGCTGTAATTGTGGTTTCTGTCCTTATACTTTTTATTTCATTTAAAACCAGCCTGGTTATTATATATAAAAAGGAGTTTTAACCGCCAGTTAAGCTGGCTTATAAGCTGGTTTAAGCAAAAATGTGAAGGAATTGGCGTTTAAATACCAGGAAATAATATTAATAAATAAAATTCTTAAATAAAATAACTATTTATGTCAATTATATGGTATACTGTACAGGGGACATTTTTATAAAAAAGCAGTATGCATTTTCCAAATCCTGAAATACATGCAGTATTGTAAAAATATAAATTATGGAAAATGCCTCCAGGACAGTTATAGTCAAGCGGATATTCCTGGATTCTGCTATGGTAAAAGGAGGATAAAATGGGCAGTCAGTTAGTATGGCAGGAACGATTTAATATTGGCGTAGATTTTATTGATGAAGAACACAAGAAACTTTTTGGAATCCTTGACAGAATGTTTATGTACAGGGACCAGAAAGTTAAAAGCCAGTGGGCTTGCAAAGAGGGAATTAAGTATTTTAAAGACCATGCAATGAAGCATTTTACAGAAGAAGAAATGTATATGGCATCTATTGGTTATAGCGGGTTTGAAACACACAGGCATCTGCATGACAGTTTCCGTAAAAAGACACTTCCAGCACTTGAAAATGAACTGGACCAGACAAAGTATTCTATGGATGCAGTCAACCATTTTTTAGGCGTCTGTGCCGGATGGCTTATTGGGCATACCCTTATAGAAGACCATGCCATTACGGGAAAGTCTGTAAGCAAATGGGGAAAACTTTTGCCAGAAGAAGAACAGGTTGTTATGAAAAATACGATAATCCAGCTTCTTTTTGACATGTTCCAGCTTGATGCAAAGGTAATCAGTGACTGTTATGGTGGTGAAAAGTTTGGAAAAGGGATATACTACCATATGGTTTATGGTACAGGCGGGGAAGAAAAGTGGGAGATATTTTTAGTTTTTGAAGAAAAACTTATTATGAATACAATCGGCAGCCTTATAGGCAATGAATCTGGAGAAGTCAATGTAATGCTGCTTAATGCTGCAAGGTATGTGTCACACCAGTTTGTAAACAGGGTAAGCGGGTATTTTATGTCATCTTCTGAATATGGGTTACAGGAAGAAAACCTGCTGGATTATGAACAGTTTACCAGAATATTTAATAGACATACACCACAATCCAGCCTGCTGATGGATACAGGCAAAGGGTATTTTGCATATTGTGTAATGGCACCACACCTGCTGCAAAAGACAGGGGAAGTTGCAATAAAGACAGAAAATGCAGTAAATGAAGTACAAAAATATATTGACAAAAATAAAGAAAATAATACATTAGATAACAGGCATAAAATACTTATTGCAGATGATTCTTCATTTATGCTGGAAGCCATGAAATCACTGTTAGAAAAAGATTATAATATTACACTGGCAGATTCAGGGTTATCTGTTATAAGGAGCATTACACTAGACAGGCCAGACCTTGTGCTTCTGGATTATGATATGCCTGTATGTAATGGAAAACAGGTACTTGAAATGATACGTTCTGAAAAGGATTTCTCTGATATACCAGTTATTTTCCTGACTGGAAGGGCAGACAGGGAAACAGTCGAAAAAATAATGCCACTAAAACCAGAAGGTAGTGTGAAAGAAAGTAGAGGAAAACCATAAATTGGCGCACTTGAATAAGCTGTC
>CAJUJY010000104.1 GCA_910586555.1 uncultured Lachnospiraceae bacterium | reverse complement strand
TACTATCTAATTCTAACAATATAACCACCTTTTTCTATATTCGACTGATTATATTGTATCATATATCTCTTAGTTTATCAAGTGGATTTTTACGCAATTCATCCCACACTTTCGCTTTGCTTAGAAGAGGGGGATTTCTTGCTAATATTTCGTTAAAAAATCCTATATTCCAGGCAATGTTACATAAAATACGTATGTCCTTCCAATTCTTTTTTTGTACATGCCCTATTCAAACATATATACATATTCCTTTGGTACGTGTGCTTTTATATATATGCCTTCATTGCGGTAGTCTTCTTCTATTATCTGCCCGGTTCTGTGTATTTCATTAATTTTGGCAGCTTCGCTATATGGGAATACTTTATCAATAAGATGTTTTTCTTCTTTTGCCATCTCTTCAAGCACATCTAGCAGTTCTTTAATCCCTGTGCCTTTTTTTGCAGAAACCATTACCGTCCTGTCTGCCCTTAAATCTTTAAATACCATGTCCCCGTCTTTAAGGTCAGTTTTATTAAATGCTGTAACTATTTTTTTATCATCTATGCCAAGTTTATCCAGTGTTTCATAAACAGCCTGCATCTGTGCATCCATATCAGGGTTTGAACAGTCAGCTACATGAAGTATTATATCTGCATATTTAGCTTCTTCAAGTGTCCCCCGGAATGCCTGTATAAGATGGTGCGGCAGTTTTCTTATAAAACCTACTGTATCTGTAAAAAGCATAATGCCGCCATTTTCAAATTCATATTTGCGTGTTACAGGGTCAAGTGTTGCAAAAAGCTTGTCTTCTGATAAAACCCCTGCATCTGTAATTTTATTAAGGAGTGTTGACTTGCCGGCATTAGTATAGCCTGTAATTGCAGTTACTGGTATATGGTTTTCTTGTCTTTTCCTGCGTGTAAGTTCCCTTGTATGCTTTACATTAGCAAGTTCTTTACGTAACTGTGTAATACGCTGCCTTATAATACGCCTGTCCATTTCAAGTTTCTGTTCACCTGGCCCCCTTGTGCCTATACCGCCGCCAAGGCGTGACAGCCCGCTTCTTTCACCTGTAAGGTGCGAAAGCCTGTACCTTAACTGTGCAAGTTCCACTTGTAACTTTCCTTCACTTGTAGAAGCCCTCTGTGCAAATATATCAAGTATAAGTACTGTCCTGTCAATAACTTTTATATCCAGTGCTTCTTCTAAATTGTGGTTCTGTGCTGGTGACAATTCATCATCACATACCACTGCATCTGCACCTGTGCTTTGTATAAGTGCCCGTACCTCAGCTATCTTGCCTTTGCCAATATAAGTACCAGGGTGGACTTTCTCCCTGTTCTGGATAACCTTTGCAACAGTTTTTGCACCAGCAGTCTGTCCAAGATCTTCCAGCTCATCAAGTGACTGCAATGTATCATCACAATCTGGTGTTGCAACTGCAACCAGTATAATTTTTTCTTCTTCTTCCATGGTACTGGATACTTTTGCTTCCAAATCCTTGTACCCCCTTTAAATAATATTTTATTACTGCTGCCCTGTTTTATCATTCCCTGCAAGCTGCACGGTTTTAATACGTGTTTTTATAAATCCAAGTTCTTTTTCCATATCTTTATCACCTGGAAATTTTTTAAGATATGAATTTGCAGCTTTCTTTGCTTTTTTATAATTCCCCGTTTTTTCATATAATATTACCCTGTTTTTGTAAAGTGCAATACCTGCACCTGAAATACCTTTATTAAGTGCAATGCCTTTATCAATGCAGGAAGAGGCAGCTTCAAAGTCCTCAAGCTTTATGTAACAGCCTGCCATCTGGTTATATGAATCCTGTGCCTTGTCCATTCTGCCTGTTTTAATATACTCTTCAAACCTGCCTGCTGCCATCTGGTAATCCTCTTCTGCCATATGTACCATTCCAAGGTGGTACAAAGCATCACTACAGCCATCTTTTACAGCTTTTTCAAGAACCTCCTTTGCATTTTTATAATCCTCCTTGTAATAATATGCCCTGCCAAGCTGCATTGTTTCCTCTGCTGTTTCTGGCCTTGAGCCTAAAAAAACTTTTAAAGCGCCATCTGCTTTTTCATTATCTCCAAGGCGTTTATAAATATTATACATTGCAAAATATGCATCATAACATTTTTTATCATATTCTATTGCATTTGCATAATCCTTTACTGCCATGGTATCTTCACCAAGTATTTCATACAGCGCAGCTCTTGCCTTATAAGTGCCAGCCTGGGTGTTATCTTCTTCTATAATGTCATTATATATGCCAAGTGCCTCATCTGTATTTCCTGCAAGTATATTAACCATTGCTTTAATATTCTTAATTCTTATGTCTATATCTGGTTCCTTTCCAAAACCAAGTGCCTTATCACATGCTTCAAGGGCTTCTTTGGTATTGCCCATATTATAATACGAAACAGCCTGCCCCATATAAAGCCTTTTATTATTTTGTCTTGATATTTTGTTGTCTGTGTCCTGGTATGCCCTGCTAAATTCCTTAATTGCCTCTTTATAACTGCCAGTACTGTTAAGCGCCATTCCATATGCTATGTAATATTCCGCTTTTTCACTATTTTCTTCTAATGCATTTACAAAATGTACCAATGAGTCCTTATATTGCCCGCTTTCCATAAGTTCTATAGCTTTATTGTATTCTTTTTCTGCTTCCCCACAGCCTGTAAAAAAAACTGAATAACAGAATACTAATGCTATTGTAAAAACCCTGCCAGTTTTTTGTAACATAAGACCCCATCTCCTTTCATGCACCTTTATTAAAACGTTTTCATTATTACCTTTGCTATTTCCCTTCTTTGTTCTGCTGAAAATGTCTTTTTATCCATAAGTTCACCTGCAAACTCCACTGTATCCCCGTCATTCCAAAATTCTAAATCTTCCTTAATCATATGGCACCTGTAATCATGCCTGGCAATTAGTATGTGGTAATAAAAATACCTTCCGTCCCTGTACTGTTCAAGAAAACCTTTCTTTACAAGCTTGCCAAGGAATGTTGAAACTGTCTGTGGTTTCCAGTTTTTACTGTATTTTCCGTTTGCCACTTCCATTATATGTGCAAGCCTTGCACCATCCCCTAAATCCCATACACATTTCATAGTTATTTTCTCACTCTCTGTAAGTCCGTTCACCTTCATTAAAGCACCTTTTCCTTTCCGCTTATTTTGCAGGACATGAATACAAGAAACTTTTATATCTGTTAAGGAAAGGGACTGCCAGAAATATCCCCTCTGTCCGCATATGGCAGCAGCATTAACCCAGGCTTAAGGAAGTTAATATCCAGCTTATACATAAAATACTTATATAAGGAATGTGCAGACTGCAATGCCAGGAAAGAACAAAATAACAGACATGCTCTTGTTATCTGGTATACATATGATAACAAATACAATCTGGCTTTTCAATGAATTTAATAAGAAATTAACAAAATAAATGGAAAAAAAAAGATATTGCCATATTAATGGCAATATCAAGCCCTGTCTGCTTTATAATCTAATGACTTGTGAAAGATTCCTTCAGGTAATCTTCATATTTTTTAACAATAAGTTTCCGCCCGCTTTTCCTTATAGGTATCATCTGGTCATCAATCATTATAAAATCAGAATCCACAATGCCAGCAACATACTGCATATTGACAAGGTAGCTCTGGTGGCATCTTAAAAACCTGGCATCTGACAGTTCGCTTTCAAATGCGTCAAGTTTATTATATACTTTAACGGCTCCTTGTGTTGTAGTATAAATATATACTACTTTATTATCAGATTCCATATGTATTATATCTTTATAAGGAATAATAAGCGATTTACGGTTACTTTTTACTTCAATAAAATTATGGTTCTTCTGTGGGTGCTTTTGTACATAATAATCAATTACAGCCCCAATCCTTAAAGTTTCATACGGTTTTAAAAGATATCCCATTGCGTGTACGTCATATGCAGCAATCGCAAAGTCTTTGCTTGATGTACAATATACTATCTCTACTTTATCGTCCATTTCACGTATAAGCCTGCCTGTTTCAATACCATCAATATCGTCCATAAGGATATCAAGGAATATAATATCAAACGGGTGGTTTTTATATCCTGAAACAAGTTCCCTTCCGCTGGAATATGGGTTTATATCATATCCAAGCCCCCTGTCTGCCAGAAGAAAACTTATAATCTCTTTAAGTATATCCCTGTCAAGGTCACTGTCTTCACATATTGCCACCTTAATCATACGTTGTTTCACTATCCTTTCCCGCCATTAAACGCTGTTACTGTTTTAAATATGCTATAGAATACAAAAAAACATGGTTTTTGTCAAGAGAAGAGAAACAGGTTATATTGGCGGTTCTATGCCAGTACCTGTTAATAAGTCTTCTTTTATAACGCAGTTTTTTCCATGCCCCTTTCCATAATACAGCCTGTTATCTGCTTCCTTTATTATATCTTTAATGTCTGTCCCTTCATCTGAACCAGCTACACCAAATGTCATAGTAACTTTTATTTCCTCCCCGCCAGGGCTTATAATTAATATTTCCCTTATGCCGTCTGCTATCCTTTCTGCTATTTGTGCTGCGGTATCTTTATTACACTTTGGAAGCATTACAAGTATCTCTTCCCCGCCCCACCTGCATACAATGTCCCCCGCCCTTACAGATTCCTTAAAAATGTCCGCCACAGATTTAAGCACACTGTCACCACATGAATGTCCGTATGTATCATTTACATGTTTAAAATCATCAATATCACCAAGGATTACAGAATAAGCTTCATTTGATTTTGCTATATCTTTATACCGTTCGTTTATGCTGCGCCTGTTAGAAAGTCCAGTAAGGGCATCCTGGGTTGAAAGGATTTCAAGCTTCTGGTTCTTTCTGGTCATAAGTTCTTCAAGTGTCCTTATTTGTATAAGGAATGTACTCATAAAAGCAACAATCGTAATAACAACAAGCATATAATTTATAATGTACACTATATCCCTGAAAAAACTGTTACCAATATTATATACAGGATCTGTTACCCAGGCGGCACACTTGGAAATTACAAAGGCAAGCATAGTTGTAAATACATATATAACCGGGTTTACAAAATGTTTAGAATCCCTGAAAGAATATGCTGCATAATAAGCTATTGGCACCATGCATACCATATACAGCAAAAAACCACATGAACTTCCTACCGCAAATGTTGCAAGCATTGCATGTATTATTACTTCTATATAACAAAGATTAAAGACAACATAAGGGCTTTTTTCAAGACGCAGCCATATAAAACAGCCTGCATATAAAGATATGCTTACAGTATTTACTACTGCCATCATATATACACTGAAATATAAAAAAAGAATAAACAGCAACGTATGTATGCATGCCATAACTATTGTAATATATAAAACTACCTGTTTCATTGTAAGTGCAATCTTGGATTCCCCTGAAATATATTTCCATAAGTTTTTCATAAACAGCCCCCACATGTATAAACTAATATAGTATAACAGATAATTTAATATACACAAAAAACAGGTTATCCATTTTATTGCCATAATCTTTGCAAAACATGAAGTCCCGTCCTTAACCAGCGCACAGCTATGCCATTTAAAAAATTGGCAAAAAAATAAAGCAGATAACGGGAATCGGACCCGCCTCTCCAGCTTGGGAAGCTGGCATTCTACCAATGAACTATATCTGCACTGTCATTATTATAGCACATATAAAATATTTTTCAAGTACTTTATTATATAAATCCACATCCGCTTCATAAATTTTTGATTGCGTATAAACAAAAGATAATTTATAGTTATCTGTGGTTTGTTTTAAATGGGAGGCTAAAATATTATGCCCTGGCAGTTCCAAAGTGTTCCATGGACAGCCCGCTTGCGCTTGGACTTACACGCAGCGGTGCATAAAGCCCTTATGCTTCAAAGAAAAAACTTCTTTGAAGCATTTAAGACAGGGCTTAAACACCGGCGGTTGCGTACATCTGTCCATTGGAAGCACATTTGGAACTTGCCAGGTAGTATACGTTTTGGCAGTTTATAAAAATATTTCCTGTGGATTTTCCTGGTTTAATGGCATTGTACTGCACTTGTACATGTAACAGTGTTTAATGACAGTGCAAAAGTACCTTTTACATGGGACATAAAATTTTATCAAAAAGTTAAAATACAAGCAGGAAAACTTTTAATTCCCACAGAACGTAGTAACATGCAGACAGTTTTATATATTTTCTGTAAAAGGCACTATAGCGCCACCAGTGCTTGGGTCTGGTAGTTTTACAGACCCTATGCACTGCTGTGTGTGCTATTGTAGTGGGAACGTGCCTGCTACAGAAAATATATAAAACTGCTGCATGTA
>CAJUJY010000103.1 GCA_910586555.1 uncultured Lachnospiraceae bacterium | reverse complement strand
TGCTTACTTGAGTCTTCCAAGATTTGTGAGATTTTTGAAAATTGATTTCCGTGGCCTGTAATAATAAATTATAGTAAAATATGGCAGTGTATGTTATAATAATTTTTAAATTTATAAAACCTGAAAAGGTTTAATATCACAGAAAATATATGCAAGAAGTTAATGAATCATAAGAAATTTTAACTAGTTTTTACAGGCAAGGTGGAAATATGGTTAATTTTGTTGAAAAACTGGATTTAATAAGCAGGGTTAATCCAGTTACAGGCAGGAATTATTCCAAGGACTGTATTATTTTTATACTGGAAGAAGGAAAAGATGCTGGAATGGCCTGTGGACAAAGTGAAAACGGGGTTTATACAGCAAAGATAAAAACAGGCAGTTTAAACTGGAAAATGGCGGCTGGTGATTTTATTAGTTATAATAATGCACTTGGCCATGAAGCAATTATGTGTATACCAAAAAAGAGGCTTATTGAGGTAGAAAAAGCATATGCAGGACATTCATATAATGAAAAAAAATTGAGGAGCTATGAACCAGGCTTTCTTGTCCATAGTACAACTTATGAAAACGGGCAAGGTATATTAAAAGATGGATATATCGGGAGCTGGAATTTATTAAAACAGGAAAAAAAGATAAATGAAGAAATGCCAGTTGGAAAAATCCTTGGTGATTTAGATTATTTTTCTAACTATATTATGTTTTCAAAAGGGGAAGTTTCATCAGAAATTGTAGTAATGTCAAAACAGGCTGGCAGGATAATTATGGATACTAATAACAAATACAGGACTGGAACCAGGTTTTATTTTAATGCTGGCATAATGGCAGAAGACGGGGTTATTATACGTGACGGGCTGCATATTAAAACAGAGTGGAAACTGCCATTAAAACCTTATCTTTTGTGGTGGACAGACTGGAAAAAGTCTGGGCTTGAAAGCCAGTTTTCAACACCTTATATATTTACAGACAAGGCAAATAAAATATTTAAAGAAAAATATGGCATGTTATACAGTAATAGTACAGCATTATAAAAGAACTGCTGTAAAAAATATTAATAACAGGAATATGGCGGATTAAGGAGAAAATATGAATAATAAAAATTCTTTGGAGAGGTTTATAATAGCACAAAGCAGTTCATATAATACTGCATTAAAAGAAATAAAGGCAGGACAGAAAAGGTCGCACTGGATATGGTATATTTTCCCGCAAATAACAGGGCTTGGGATAAGCAGGATATCAGAGGAGTATGCAATTAAAAACCTGGCAGAAGCAAAGGCATATATAGCAGATAGAACCCTTGGCCCGCGCCTGCTTGAAATATCAGAGGCACTGGCAGGACTGGATTTGTCAGACCCGTTATTGGTAATGGGATTCCCAGATAACCTGAAACTACGGTCAAGCATGACATTATTTGCTATTGCAGCGCCGGAATATAGTGTATTCCAGAGAGTGCTTGATAAATATTACGGTGGGGAAATGGATAAAAAAACAATAGATATACTTAGAAAACAGGGATATAAGAATTAGGGTTAAATAACTGGTTTTATAATGTTAAAACATATAGCAGGTAAAAATATTACCTGCTATATGTTTTATGGTTTAAAATGTGTATTATATCGTTTATAAGTACGGGACATGCCATTTTATCTGTACTGTTAAATACTTTTTTTGATATTATGCTTCTTTGGGTTTTATATTTATTACTATAACCCACGCTGTTATTTATAAAGCATGATAAAGCATTTTCAAGTCCCTGCTGGCTTGATACTTTTTCACCAGGTGTAAATTTATTATAATCAAAATATAATTCCCTGGAATTATCCAGGTATTGTTCTAAATCATAGTTAAAAAATACTACAGGCCTGTTTAAAAGCAGGTAGTCAAAATATATTGATGAATAATCTGTTATTAACATTCCAGATAATTTTAAAAATATATATGGATCAGCACCAGAATCTATAACTAAAATATTATCTGCCTTTATATCCCTGAAACGTGCTTCAAGTTTTGACTTTGGGTGCAGTTTAACGCAAAACAATATATGGTTTTTCTTTAGGAACTCCTGGAATGTATTTATATTAATTACATCAAAAAACCTAAGTTCACTTTCCCTGAATGTAGGCATATAAAGTACTATTTTATTTTTTTTGTTTTCTTTAGTAAAATTTTTTATTTTATAAAGTGTTTTTTTCTCTTCTTTTGATAAAAGATTAATTATATTTTCTTTAACCAGTATATCATTCCTTGGATATCCTGATGTAAGTACATTATTTGTATTAAAGGCAGATGAAAATATATTTTTTAAAAAAACTGAAGTAGTTAATACATAATGGTGCGGTTTTTCATCAGACAGGTTTCTTGGAAAGTTTTTAAATTTCTCAAATAAATTTGCAGGGTGGCGGAACTTGTCAAATATATTATCTGCCTGTATTTTTTTAAGTGGTATTCCATGCCACATATTTATTTTTAATGCACCGCCGCTTTGCCAGAAATTAATATCTTTAGAATAATTGTCAAATAAATATACTTTCCCCCTGAGTGCAAAGAAAATTCCCTTTAATGAGTGGTAATAATATGCTTCATAATCATTCTGGTTAAGGAAGCCTGCAATATCTTTATTATGTGAAATCCAGACAGGACGTATTTTAAGCTGGCGTTTATGCTGGCTCATATATAAATATAAATACTTCGGGTTATCTGCAAACCTTCTTCCAAAAGTGCTGCCAAAAAGCCATATCCTTTTATTGCGTGGAAAAAGAAAAGACAGCCAGTAAAGGGGCAGAAGGAATAACTGTCCCCAGTATTTAAAAAATTCAGTAATTTTGTACATAATCATTCTCCATTCTTACCAGATACAGTAAGTTTAAACTAATAAATACCTGTGGGTAAAGCATAACACAAAATATAAAAGTGTTCAATATATCTTTTCAGAGTTATGCAGTTAAAGAAAAATACCGCTTGCAACCTGGTGTTTTGTATGTTATAATCCAGTTATATTTAAAAAGACTACAGAGAGAGGTGGAAGGATGAGAATTTAATTTACTTTTGAAACATGATATATAATTACTGGCAGGATTCCCTTAAAAGAATACTGTTATTTCATGTTGCCAAAAGTGGATTATGGTTCCCATTGCCTCTCTTTTTTGTATGGAATTATCCATCTAAAAGCCTGTCATATAAAAACTGTATCCTGGCAAAATATTGTATTTCTGGCATACAGAAAAGTTTTTATCCAGGGAGCACAGCCTTTCCTGGCAGGTTATACAGGCAGGTAAGACAGAACCAGAACCACTTGGCAGACAGTGGTTCTTTTTATTTTGTGAAAACCAGGCATATAGTCAAGCGGATATTCGCAATCCGCATTGCCTGCAAGCAGGCATTGGCTACTTGCTTATAACCCCATTGCCGCTTTGCGGCAGTCTGGCAGGAGCTTGAACTTCTGCCAGACTAAGTAAGCCCTGGTAAACCAAACCCACCGCTTAAGAAGCGGGGGGGGGACTTACTTAATGAGGTTAAAAGCCTGGCGTTTTTACAGGTTTTTAAGGAGGTTTTAAATATGGCAAGGATAAATGTAACAAATCTTACATTTTGTTATGATGGAAGTTTTGATAATGTTTTTGAAGATGTATCATTTTCGGTTGATACTGCATGGAAGCTTGGCTTTATTGGGAGAAATGGCAAAGGAAAAACTACATTCCTGAATCTGCTTCTTGGAAAGCATGAATATAAGGGGACAATTACTACACCCGTAAAAATGGATTATTTTCCTTATATAATAAATAAAAATATGTTAAATATGTGCGCTTCGGAATTTATGGAGGAATTAAAACCTGGCTGTGAAGAATGGAGGGTTATTTGTGAACTGGATAAATTAAATGTTGATGCGAGTGTTTTATACCGCCCATTTGCTTCTTTAAGCAATGGCGAACGTACAAAGGTACTTCTGGCACTTCTTTTTTCAGGGGAAAATGATTTTTTGCTTGTTGATGAACCAGCAAACCACCTTGACCATGAGGCAAGGGAAACAGTTAAAAAATATTTATGCCAGAAGAAAGGGTTTATACTTGTTTCACATGACAGGGATCTGCTTGATGCATGTACAGACCATGTACTTGTGCTTAACCGCAAATCTATTGAAGTGCAAAGTGGTAATTTTTCAAGCTGGTGGGAGAATAAAACAAAGAAAGATAATTTTTCCAGAATGGAGAATAAAAAACACTTGCAGGAAATTGCAGCTTTAGAAAAGTCTGTAAAACAGTGCAGGCAGTGGGCAAATAAAAATGAAAGTACTAAGATAGGATATGATCCAATAAAGGAGCATGACCGTTCAATGGGAACAAGGGCTTATATTGGTGCTAAGACCAAAAAAATGCAGAAACGTGCAAAACAGTATGAACAAAGGATAGAAAAAGAAATAGAAGAAAAGGAAGGGCTGCTTAAAGATATAGAAAATCCTGTGGAACTTAAAATAAAACCACTTGTATACCATAAGGAAACACTGGTTATTGCAAGGGATTTTACTTTTGGGTATAAAGAGGATAATCCTTTATTTAAAAATTTTAATTTTAAACTGGAGCGTGGTGAAAGAGTATTCCTTCATGGTAAAAATGGCTGTGGTAAAACAAGTTTTATTAAAGCAGTCCTTAGCGCAAATAACAAACAGGATTATGGGATTATTAAAAGCGGCCAGCTTAGTACTGGTGCAGGGCTTGTAATTTCATATATTAACCAGGATACAAGCTTTCTTACAGGTGGAATTAAAGGTTTCTGCAAAGAGAGGGGGTTAGAGGAAAGCCTGTTTTGTGCTATTTTAAGACAGCTTGGTTTAGAACGTGTACAGTTTGTCAAGCCATTTGAAGATTATTCAGAAGGACAGAAGAAGAAGGTACTTATAGCGTCAAGCCTTATGACACCAGCACATTTATATATATGGGACGAACCATTAAATTATATAGATATATTTACAAGGATACAGTTAGAGGAATTGTTACTTGAGTTTAACCCATCTATGATTTTAGTTGGACATGATATGCGTTTCCAGGAAAAAATTGCAACAAGGGTTGTTGAAATGTGAAAAATGTAAAAATAGAAGAAAGCAGGCCATTTATGAAAAATATATTTATAGAAGGAATCCAGGGTGCGGGAAAAAGCACACTTCTTAATAATCTCCATAAGCATATGCCACAGTACAAAGTATATTACGAAGGGGATATTTCACCAGTAGAACTTGCATGGTGCAGTTATATGACAGAGGAACAATATAAGGACACATGCCTTAAATATCCTGGGTTATATAATGAATTAAAACAGCATACTATAAAAGAAGATGGCAGAATAATTACAGATTATACACATATTTTAACAGATACAGAAGGTTTTCATAAATATATGGGACAATATGAAATATACAATGGAAACCTTCCATACAAGGATTTTAAGGATATTATTTTAAAAAGATACAAAACATTTAATGATACTGGAAATATATTTGAATGTTCATTTTTCCAGAATATAATAGAGTGCCTTATGCTTTTTTACCAGATGCCAGATAATGAAATAATAGAATTTTACAGGGATATATTTGCAGTACTGGAGGATAAAGATTTTTTAATGTTATATATTTATGTGGCTGATGCCAGGCAGACAATACTCAATATAAGGAAAGAGAGGACAGACGGGAATGGAAATGAATTATGGTTTCCGTTAATGGTGCAGTATTTAGAAAGTTCACCTTATGTAAAAAGCCATTATAATAAAGAAAAATGTGCAGAAAATAATAGTATGGATATACTGGTCTGCCACCTGGAAAGACGCCAGGAACTTGAACTGGGTATTATTAACAAAATAATAGGAAACCATGCAGTTGTAATTCCAAGTAAAGAATATAAAATAGAAACACTGGTGCAGAAGTTATAAAAAACAGCACGTCCGTTTCGTAAATTTGTAAAATAATAACAGATAATTTATAGTTATCCTGCATTGGGGTTGTGTATATACTAAAGGTTGTGTACATGCAGCAGTTTTATATATTTTCTGTAGCAGGCACGTTCCCACTACAATAACGCACACAGCAGTGCATAGGGTCTGTGAAACTACCAGACCCAAGCACTGGCGGCGTTATAGTGCCTTTTACAGAAAATATATAAAACTGTCTGCATGTTGCTACGTTCCATTGGGAATTAAAAGTTTTCCTGCTTGTATTTTAACTTTTTAATAAAATTTTATATCCCATATAAAAGGTACTTTTGCACCATTATTAAGCACTATTACATGTGCAAATGCAATACAACGCAATTAAACCAAGGAAATACACAGGAAATATTCCTATAAGCTGCCAAAACGTATATTACCTGGCAAAGACCAAATGTAATCCTAAAAGGCAACTGTACGGGGCCGCCGGCGTTTAAACCTGGTC
>CAJUJY010000102.1 GCA_910586555.1 uncultured Lachnospiraceae bacterium | reverse complement strand
ATATTAGGAGTGATTATATGGAAAAATGGAAAGAAATATTTACAGGGATTATCCCCATATGCACTAACTTTTCTGGAATACCGATAAATCAAGGACTTTCAGCTTCACAAACCGTTCAAAATATTGCAAAAACATTGTAATTTGATTGATGAAAAAGATTCCAGATCCAGGTAAATTCTCAGTAAGTCCGCTTTATAAGCGGGCTTCGGTTAAGTTAATGCATATGGGGATTATCCCACAAAGAAATTACCAGACCCAGGTTATTAATGTAGAAGATAAAGGACTAGTTATAGAGTTAATAAATAACAACACCCATATTATTTTGGACTTTGGTGTAATTCTGGCAATAAGAATGTTAGATGAAGGAATTGTACAGACAGAATTATATTCAGATAGTGAAATTGAAAAATTCAAGCCAGATGCTTTCAAAAATGTAATTTATAAAGTAACAGGAGGGGAATTTGAAAAACAAATACAAAATATCGCAGATGGATATTGGGAAGTTTTGAATGTAAAACACTATGTTATAATTACACAAAATTATAATATTGACATTATTACAGAGTGGGAACCAGAGATAAACATACTTTAAAATTTATTATGGTTATATTTTATTATTTACAGTACCTGGACTCTTTTACAAAAAATCTGTTTTCTGCCTGTCTTGAAAATATAGAACAAATGTAAAAAACAAATTTTTAATTATATTTATTAGGTAACAATGATTAACCTGTATGAAAGTAATACTTTGGAACCAATAGAGGGTAAGCATGTATCACAAAAATTGTGAAAGAAAGGCATGAAGAGCCAGTTATTGTGTATAATCTGGCTGTAAAAGACTGGATATCATATTTTGTGTGGAAGGTATGGGTTTATGTACATAATAGGAAAAATATAATCCTAATAGTAATTCTAAAGGCTATGAATTTAAAGAAGGAATAGATGTTGATTTGAGATGTAAAGGTACTGTTGAAGATGCTGTTGAAGAAGCATTTAAAGAGTACAAGAACCCAAAGAAAACTTTTATGTAAGCCAATGGTCTGAAATTAAAAATGAATATGGAAAATCTGTTCCATTTAAATGGACAAGTATTAAAACTAAAGCACAAATTAGCATTGGTTTACCACATACAAATAATCCAGCTGCAGCACAAATACCACATGTTGGATACAAAACAGGTGGAGAGAAAAAAAGGTGAAAAAACAGTAGGGCATATTTTTCTTGATGAAATTATTTACCATCGGCGCAAAGACAAATAGTGACAAGAGGAAAAAATGATATTAACAATACCAATGGAACTGGAAGCAGCAAAAAAAGAAGTTATGGTAAGTTTTAACCAAATTGAAAAAGAAAAATTTAATCTCATTAAAAAAAATATATTAAATAATTTAGGAATTACTATTAATGATACAAGTAACTTTATATGGGAACAATTTATAATAAACTCTAGCATTTATGGGGAATTTGCCTGGCAACATATAGCTGGTATATTGCCAACAGAAGAATGTTATTTATTTTTCAACCAGATTGAATGTAAAAATGCATATGTATTTAAAAACAACAAAGACTTATGTGATATTATTGGAGAAACATATAATTGTGAAATATATGTTACAGATTACAATAGAACATATATTATTTGTTATAACCATGAAATGAGTTTATGTGGTTGTGGAAAAGCTAAACAATGGATTGATGATTTTAAAATAGCAAATGGAATTATGTAATATATTAGTTTACAGCTTTCTTCAAAAAATACCCATTTTAAGTTAAATAATAAAAATATCTTTTTGCAAAACAATGTTAAAATTGTAAGTACTACTCCAAATAAAAATATAAAGGGTGTTGAAACAATAGAATATCAAATGCCAAAGCTTGATAAAACGGGAACACCCATTCCCAGAGAATATCAAACTGGGCGTCCTAAAGTAAAAACTGTCTATGACCCTAATATTATAAGTACAGATGAATATTTGGAAAGAGGATTAGAAGCCGCTAATAATGCATCAAAAAATTATAAAGATGGCATTTTACCACGGGAGTGGGTTGGAGTAGATAACCAGGGGGAATCATGGAGAGGTTATTATGAAAATGGAATAATTTCATCCATGTATCCAGAATAAAGGAGGATAAAATTGAGCAGAAAATTTAGAATTGAAGATAATGAATTATTAGACCAAAGTCATTATCCAGTAAAAGCAGTATTTAATATGGTGAATGATGAAAGATTTGAAAAAGTAATCTTAGGAGTATGTAATAATATTGGATTTGGAGAAAATTATGGTGCATGTGCATTTTGGGATGATTTGGATGATTATGATAAAGCCAATACAGAATTCTATGAAGGAGCTGAATTTGGTTTACATAGTGGAGAAGAAATAATTATAACGCCAAAAGAATTATTGTATTACTTAAATCTTATATGTAAAAAGTATTGCCAGGATTACTTAAAAAATCAAGAAGAAATACTTAAATGGCTGGAGATATATAAAGATAAAAATGGCATATCCCAATAATGTACAAACTAAAAATACAATATACGAAAATATAAATTATGTTCAAAAACTATTTTATGCAAAGGCTGGAACTAGGACGTGTTTGAAAAATACCTGTTTTCCATCAATATGCTGAAAAATATCAATTAAGGTATAAAAAATGATACTTTTTTGCGTTATAACAGAAAAATTACCCTTATTATTAATTTAAATAGGAAATTATTTACAATATTTTTGTGCACTTTTTATTTTTCAAACACCCCCTAGTAATTTTTTATAATTATATACCCAATCACCACTTTAAAACCTTTTGGTAATAAAAGATACCACATAAGACATTTAAAACCAAGGTTTATCTTAACCAATAGAAAATTGATGGTCTGACAGACAGAACATAATATTATCTACAATTTATCATTATAGTTAATATTTTTGAGCTAGCAGATATAAAAATCTACTAGCTTTTTTCATACTCACAACTCTGTACAATTATTTATAAAAAATACCTAATCCTTTTTTATCACATACTAATCTACTTTTTTACCATTATGGTTTAAATATATAATGAAACAATCAACATAGGATTCTTAAGCGGGGTATCATCATTTATAGAAAAACACTCTGAAGCTGTACATGCAGTGCTAGATGTAGCTGGGTTTATACCAGTTGTTGGTGCAGTGGCAGATATTGCCAACACAGCACTGTATATACATGAAGGTGATGCAGGGAATGCTATTATGTGTGGCATTGCAGCAATACCTGGGATTGGTGACCTTGCATCACTGGCAAGGAAGTCTTATAATGCTTTTAAAACAAGCAAAACAGGCATTAAAGTAATGAATGCACTTAAAAAATACGAGGGTGTGGAAAAAATACTAAGCAGCCTGCGGGGTAAGATGAAGACTGGTGCAAAGAGGTTAAACAAACTGTCATAAGGTTTTGAAAAGCTGTTTGACCGTATAAAAAATTTATTAAAACATGGATGCATAAAAAAGGGCAGGTGCTTTACAGGGGATACCCTTGTCCCCACAAAGCATGGGTATACAGCTATTAAAGAAATACAGAAAGGTGACGAAATACTTTCCAGGGATGAAAAAACTGGCAGGACTGGTTTTAAAGAGGTTGAAGATGTATTTATAAGGACAGTACATACAATTTACCATGTATGGCTTGATGGAAAGGAGGAAATAAAAACAACCGCATACCACCCAGTATATGTACAGGGACAGGGATGGGTAACAGCTATTAACCTGCGTGAAGGTGATACCCTGGAAACAATGGAGGGCACAGCATGTATCACAAAGATTGTAAAAGAAAGACATGAAGAGCCAGTTACTGTTTATAACCTGGCTGTAAAAGACTGGGTGTCATACTTTGTGGGGCAGGTAAGGGTTTATGTACATAATAGAAAAAAATATAATCCTAATAATTTAATTTTAAACCATGGAACTCCAAATAATCCCAAAACAGTCCGTAGATTTATGTCAAAACAAGAGTATAAGGAATTTAAGAAGAATGGGTTTATTTTTGATCCAAATGACCCAAGAAGAGGAATTAGTGCCACATCTATTACAACCAAACCTATTAATCCAGATATGATAAAACAAAAGACAGGTGCATTGGGAGCAGATTATTATGTAGACATTGATGTAAGCAATAAAAATAAATTTTTTAAAGGACGTACCAAAGGAGGTCTAACTGATTGGAAAATCCAAGATAATGTCAATCCCAGTGATATTATTGGTTCAGGAAGAGTAAAAAAATAAATTTAGGAGCGTGAAAAATTTGAAAATTAACAATTTAAAATTAAAAAATATTTTGAAAAATTATGAAATTGAAGAACGTGAATTTGAATATGCAGGAACAAATGGTATTGCTGAATTATTAGGATGGCAAATTATATTTTTCCGCAAAAATGAAAATTTAAATGATACAATAGCTATTGCATTTGATGAAATAACCAGTACCGAATTAATTAATATTTCTAACTCCATATTAAATATTATGAAGATGGATATAAGATTTGGTGATAATCTTGATATAATCAAGCATTTTTATGGAAATGCAGATTTTATTGACAGTATATATGAAAATAATCTCAGGTATAACTATATTATTTCCCCAGACCTGTATATTATATTTGGATTAACAAATAATATACTATCAGATTTAGAGATTATTACCGATGAAAATCTTATTAATGAAATTGTTATTTATAGAAAACCTGATTTTATATAAACAAGATATAATGGATGTAAATAGTGCTGGTAACTATACTAGTTAAATTATTGTTATCCTTATGACTCCAAGTACCCTGGATTCCTTTCACAAAAGAAGTTATCTCCTGCCTGTCCATGTAATAAATGATATGCAAGAGATAACTTTATTAACCAGTTAACAAAATAAATGTACTGGTTAATAAAAAATATTCCAAAGCTTTATATGCTTTCTTTGGTGTAAAAGAATACTTAACAATGCCACAAACTAAATTTACTATAAAATTATTTGTATCCTAGATATAAAAGACTGTGTATTATACTTTGCTGACAAGGTAAGGGTTTATATACATAATGGTGTATATAGTTGTAATAATACAATTAATGGTTATATTAAAACTATTCATGAAAGAAAACAATAGAAATATATTACTTCAATTAGTCTTTTGGACATGATACAAAAAATCTGTTATAATATATGGGGAACAATTATTTTATATATAAAGGCAGGAAGAAACAATGGTACAGATTAGCCAAAAAGATAAGGAAAAAGTCCTTGAATCAATAAATTCAGGAAAAATAGACACTGCAGGACTGGCAATGCCAGCCCTTGCTGATTCTATTGTGCTTGCCATGAAACATCATGGTTTTCTTGAACCTCTGAATGAAGCGTTTAAGGATAAACGCAGTGACAACCTGCATATTCCTTCAGATATACTGCTGACACTTGCAATTACTGCAAAACTCAAACAGAAAACAAGCCTTACAGATATCCCTTTTGCAGTTACAGATACAGGACTGCTTGCAGAACTTGGCTGGAATGCATGGGATTATGGACGGAATATAAATGAGGGGCTTTTTTCAGAGAGTGTAATGCGCAAACTTGTGAAAAAGTACAACAGTGGGGAGCTTGTTTCTTTCTATAACCATTATGTGCAGGATTATGTATTAGAAAACCTTGGTGTACAGCCATGCATACATATACTGGACTGTACTAAAATCCCTGTTAACCTTAGCAACACAAATTATGAAAATTCCTCTGTTGTAACCATAGACGGTGAAACCATGCGTGGATATAAGCTTGGTGTACTGCGTGGCGTCATGGATGATTCAGGCGTAGCAGAAGAAATTGTCTTTGGTACTTTAAAAACCCATGATATGGAATTATGCAGGGAAATGTTAAAAAACACTCCATGTTTCCATGAAAATGACATATTAATAAATGACAGGGGGTTCCTGTCACGTGAAATGACAAATTACCTTAAAACAGAACGTAAAGTTGACACATATATCCCTGCAAGGGAAAACATGGACATATTTAAAGACGCAGTATCACTGGCTGTTTCCAGTGGTAAATGGCAGAAACACCCAAATAAAAAAAGAAAAGACCAGGAAATACAGCTTGTAAAATCCCTTGGGGCACTATGGGCAAGTGATACACCTGAAACAGATGTCCCGGTTAATGCATGTGTTGTACATGACAAAAAAACAGGCAAATTTTTTGTTTTTATGACCACTGATACCACAAAAACTGCACGCCAGATTGTCCAGACATATGAACTGCGTCCAGAAATAGAAGAAGACTTCCGCCAGATGAAAGATTTCTGGAAATTAAGTGGTTTCAAAAGTACAAAATATAATTATATTACTTTCCATATTGTAATGACCCTCACTGGCTACCTTTTCTTCAAGATATACAAAAACCTTGAAGAAGGGCAGGCTTACACAGGCAGGTCACTGCCTGTTGCTGCCAAAAACTACAAAGAAATAAAACTGAAAGAGGTAGTTGTATATACAGGGCAGTATTTTGGTATTTTCCCATTCCTTGAATTTTTAAAAATCTATGCAGAATGCACTTTAGAAGTAAGACAACTTCTTGATCCGGTTCTTGCTAAAGTATAGCAGATTTTTTGTAATATTTTCAAAAGACTAATTGAAGATATATTATTGGACACAATAACTACATAAAAGACATAAGTATATTTTATGGCACAGTTGATGATGCCCAGAAATTAGTTAACAAATTTGCT
>CAJUJY010000101.1 GCA_910586555.1 uncultured Lachnospiraceae bacterium | reverse complement strand
CAGTTGTCAATGTGCTTTGTTGCTGTTTCCAACAGCGTGTTTTATATTACCACTTATATTTCTATTTGTCAACACTTTTTTATCTTTTTTACAATTTTTCTCTATTGCCATTTTTTGTTAGATTTTGCAACAACGGATAATATGTTACCATTGTCCTTTACTTCTGTCAAGCTTTTTTATAAAATTTTGTACGGCTATTTTAAACCCTTGCCATTTTATAATGCAAATGGTAGAATTATATAAAATTGTAACAAGAAACAGGGGGTTTTATGAAGAAAATTGGTATTGTTATATGCAATTATAATAAAGAAGATGCTGTACTAAACTGTATACAAAGCATACTGGAATCACGTTTTAAAGACTTTGATTTATATGTTGTAGATAATGCTTCCACTGATAATTCAGTACAACGCATAAATGAAAACTATAAGGATATGCTTACACTAATAAAAAACCAGGAAAACCTTGGTGGTTCTGGCGGTTTTAATACAGGCCTGCGGGAAGTTTATAAAAAAGGGTATCCTTATATTATGTGTGTTGATAATGATGCCATGCTTGATGAAAATGCAATAGGAAATTTATATAATTTCCTGGAAACCCACCCGGAGGCTGGCATGGCAGGAGCTAAGGTATACCACCTTGAGGAACCGGATTATGTACAGCAGTTTGGCCAGGAAATTGATTTTAAATATTTTTGTACAGAAGCTTTATATTTTAATGAATATGAAGATGGCAGTATGCCAGAATTTATATATACAGATTCTGTTGCGGCGTGTTCACTTATGGTAAAAAGGTGTGTTATTGGCCAGATTGGTTTTATGCCAGAGGAGAATTTTTTATACTGGGATGATACTGAATGGTGTTACCGTTGTAACCTTGCCGGCTATAAAGTAGCCTCTGTAGGAAGTGCCAAGGCGCTTCATGCAATGGGTGCAAAAGATGAAGCTAAAAACACATTCCCTACTTATTATGCATGGCGTAACTGGATTGTATTTTTTACAAAATATGTAAATGATAAAGACCTGGAACATATGGCACAAACTTTCCTTGGTTCTGTGTTCCAGGTTATATATGAAGGGCTGCACTCTGGCAGTACAAGCCGTGCCAGGACAGTAATGTTTGCATATGATGATGCAATACATGGCATTATGGGAAAGGCAGGGGATAACAGGATTTTTAACATTGATTTTAATAAAGAACCTTTCCTCCGCCTTTTTAATGGAAAACAGCAAATTTTCCTTGAAGATAACGGATATAATGTTACAGCAGGCTGGCTAAAGGAGTTTGCAAAAGATAACGGGTATAATATCCACTGGGTTAAAGAACCATTAAAAGATGTGCCCGTTATTTCCATATGTGAAAATATATTTACACTTGACGATTTAAGCCGTAAAAAAGTTTATATTGATATTAACAAATGTATTTTTGAAACAGAGGACGATTTAATGGATATTATAAACTATAATTACAGCAAAAGGAGTTTTATATTTGCACAAAAACCAGTTTTTATGGAATGTGCCAGGAAATTAAGAAAAAAATATAATAGCGGGCTGCCCATCACCTGAAGGTAATGGGCTTCATAAGCTAAAACTTTATAAAAAATCCATAATTGACATCTGGTTGCTGTGTGGCATGTCTTCCATAAGCCCAAGCCCTGCCATTAATTCAATTACTTTTTCACTTACTTTACAGCGGTTTTTAAAGTCTTCACGTGAAAGGAATTTTCCTTTTCCTGCCTCGTCTTCTATCATTTCTGCTGCCTTGTCCCCAAGCCCGTCTATTGTTGCAAATGAGGGCATAAGCTTTCCATCTGTAATCTGGAACCTGTTTGCCTTTGCCCTGTATATATCAAGCTTTACAAACCCAAATCCCCTTGCATACATTTCTTGTACTATGCGCATATCTTCATATGTGTCTTTTTCCTTATCTGAAAGGTCATTTTTGCGCTTGCGGTAGTCTTCCATATAATATTCAAGCCTTTCCCTCCCAAGGCACATAAGTTCATAGTTAAATGATGTGGCACGTATGCTGAAAAATGCGGCATAGTATGCCAGAGGGTAATACACTTTAAAATATGCTACCCTTATTGCCATCATAACATATGCAGCGGCATGTGCTTTAGGGAACATATATTTAATCCGTTTACAGGACTCAATATACCATTCTGGCACATTACAGGCAAGCATGTCTTCTTCCATATCAGGTGACAGCCCCTTGCCTTTGCGCACGCTTTCCATTATTTTAAATGAACGTTCATCTTCAACACCCATGCGGATAAGGTATGTCATAATGTCATCACGTGTACATATTGCTGTTGAAAGTGTACAGTCACCATTTGCAATAAAATACTGTGCATTGTCAAGCCATACATTTGTGCCATGTGAAAGCCCTGATATACGTACAAGGTCTGAAAAATTCTTTGGCTTTGCTTCTATAAGCATCCCATGTACAAACTGTGTGCCAAATTCAGGAAGGCCAAGGCAGCCAAGGGTACAGCCTCCAATATCTTCTGGTTCTATGCCAAGTGCTTTTGTGTTTTCAAAAAGCGAAAGCACTTTTTTATCGTCCATCCTTATTTTAGAGGCATCAACACCTGTAAGGTCTTCAAGCATACGTATCATTGTAGGATCCTGGTGTCCAAGTATATCAAGTTTAAGCAGGTTTGCATCTATTTTATGGTAATCAAAATGTGTTGTAATTATTTTAGTTGACATATCATTTGCCGGGTGCTGCACTGGTGTAAATGTATAAATTTCTTCCCCCATCGGAAGCACCACTATTCCGCCTGGGTGCTGGCCTGTGCTTCTGCGCACGCCTGTACAGCCCTCTGCGATACGTTCTATTTCCGCCTTGCGCTTTGTTTCATCATGTTCTTCATAATATTTCTTTACATATCCATATGCTGTTTTATCCGCAAGTGTACCAACTGTGCCTGCCCTGAAGGTGTGTCCTGAACCAAATATTACTTCTGTATAATCATGTGCATTGCTCTGGTATTCACTTGAGAAATTAAGGTCAATATCAGGTTCTTTATCACCTTTAAACCCAAGGAATGTTTCAAATGGTATATCATGTCCGTCTTTTTCAAGCATATGCCCACATTCCGGGCATTTTTTATCTGGCATGTCACACGCTGAACTTCCAGCAAATGCTTTTACATCTTCTGAATCAAAGTCATAATAATGGCACCCCGGGCAGTAATAATGTGCTGGAAGAGGATTTACTTCTGTAATGCCTGCCATTGTAGCAACAAATGATGATCCCACAGAGCCCCTTGAACCTACAAGATAGCCGTCTTCATTTGATTTCCACACAAGTTTTTGTGCAATAATATACATAACAGCATACCCGTTGCTTATAATTGAATTAAGTTCCCTTTCAAGCCTTTCGGTAACAAGAGGCGGAAGGTTCTGGCCATATATTGCATGTGCCCTGTTATAGCAGATTTCCCTTAAATCACTATCAGAGTTTTCAATTTCAGGGGGGCATTTCCTTGGACTGCATGGGTTTATATAATCAATCATATCTGCTATAAGGTTTGTATTTGTTATAACAACTTCCTCTGCTTTCTTAGCACCAAGATACAAAAACTCTGAAAGCATTTCTTCTGTAGTCCTGAAATAAAGAGGTGCCTGTTTATCTGCATCTGCAAACCCTTTTCCAGACATTATAATGCGCCTGTAAACTTCATCTTCTGCATTTAAAAAATGCACATCACATGTAGCAACAACAAGCTTATTATACTCCTCTCCAAGTGAAACAATTTTACGGTTAATATCCATAAGATCATTCTCATCTTGTATATGTGGGAACCTGTTATTATCACGCAGAATAAATTCATTATTGTTTACAGGCTGTATTTCAAGGTAATCATAGAATTTTACAATCCTGTCTATTTCTTCCTCTGGTTTTTCTTCAAGTATAGCCCTGTACAGTTCACCTGCTTCACATGCAGAACCTGAAATAAGCCCTTCTTTATATTTAAGGTAAAGGCTTTTAGGTATTTTAGGCCTTCTGTTAAAATATTTAAGATGTGATTCTGAAACAAGCCTGTATAAATTTACACGCCCAGTTTCATTTTTAGCAAGTATTATTGCATGGTATGATGGCAGTTTACGTATTGTTTCAACAGAAGGCCTGCTAAATGCATTAAGCCCTTCAAGCGTGTTTATTCCCTTATCCTCAAGTTTTTTAACCAGTTTTACAAAAATTTCTGCTGTAGCACCTGCATCATCAACAGCACGGTGGTGGTTTTCAAGTGAAACACCAAGCGCCTTTGCCACTACATCAAGCTTATATTTTTTAAGATCTGGCAGCAGTGCCCTTGACATTGAAACAGTATCTATAATTGTAAAATCTGTATCTATACCCCTGTCTTTTGCCTTCTGGAATATAAAACCTGTGTCAAATGAAGCATTATGTGCTACCAGTATACAATCCTTGCAAAATTCCAGAAAATCCGGAAGGGCTTTATCTATAAATGGTGCATTTTTAACCATATCATCATTAATGCTTGTAAGTTCCTGTATATTATAAGGTATTGGCCTTTTTGGATTAACAAATGTACTAAACTTTTCTGTAATCACCTGGTT
Organism: uncultured Lachnospiraceae bacterium; assembly: GCA_910586555.1. Classification (GTDB taxonomy): domain Bacteria; phylum Bacillota; class Clostridia; order Lachnospirales; family Lachnospiraceae; genus Butyribacter. The sequence goes on along the minus strand of CAJUJY010000101.1, from coordinate 2,329 downwards.
TACAACCTTTACTGCACCTATTTCTATTATTTCATTGCTGTTTACACCAATACCTGTTGTTTCAAGGTCAAATACAACAAAGCCGCCTGTGAAATCCTGTCCTTTTCCATTCTGTACTGTATCTATAAGGTCATCTACAAGGTAAGCCTCAACACCATATATAATCTTAAGATTGTCACCTGGTTTTAATGCATGGCTGGCATCAGGGAAAGACTGTACAACACCATGGTCAGTAATTGCCATTGCTGTATGTCCCCATCGTTTTGCAGTATCTACATAGTCACCTACAGACATTACAGAATCCATTTCACTCATTTGTGTATGTGCATGGAGTTCAACCCTCTTCATTCCCTGGTAATTATCCATGCGTTTTATACGCCTGTCTGTTCCTGGTTTAATGCCCTTTATATATGAAATTGTAATCTCTTTGCTGAATTTATCATAAATTGGCGTGCCTTTAAGCTTAATAAACTCGCCTTTTTTAATATTGTTACGTATTCCTTCTGCTTCATCTTTTGAAATAAATATTTTAGCCTGTATTGTGTCTGTAAAATCAGTTACATTAAACATATAGATAATCTTTTCATCTTTAATATCACGTTCATCTGTAGAAATTACCTGCCCTTCAATTACAGATTCACCAGTACCCTCTTGTATATCAGCAATTTCAATAAATGTGCCTTCACAGCTTTTCCCATAAAAACATTCTTTATCAGCCGTTCCCCTGCTAAAGCCGTTTTTCTTGTACCCGTTTTTTGTCCTGGTGGCAGTATTGTTGTTTTTATCTTTGGCATTATTCTTTTTAACATTATCCTGTTTAATATTTTTGTCTTTAAAACCATTATCTTTATTAAACATTTCGCTTGCAAGGCTTGCCCCTCCCATATTTGCATAATAACTGTCTTCCCCATTATTAATGTCATTTGTCATACTAACAGGTTTGTTCATAAAATCATCACTAATGCTTTTATTAAAACCTTTGCCAGAAACAGCAGGTTTTGTAAAGGTATTTTTTATAGTACTGCCTTTATAATATACTTCTGCAATTCCATATGTGCCAGTTGCAGGGAACTTGTCCATAGAAACAGGTTCTGTATATTTAATATTTACAGATACTTCAAATAAGGCTTTAGACTTAAATACACCTGTAATAGTTTTTATAAGCTTTTCTTCCCTTGACCGGTACATTGCATCATCTTCACATGAAATATTTATTATATTGCCAGAAATATCCACATTCCCGCTGTATACCATGTTAAACTCAAGTATATCTTCTTCTTTTAAAATAAGAAGCATACTATCCTTATATTCATTCCAGAAGTCCATAGGTGTATACTGTGGTGACAAAATAAAACTTTCATAAACCCTGGCTTTATACCCTGTTTTTTTAAACACAACATTTAAAGCATATTCAAGCAGCCCTGTTTCGCGGTATGCAATAATATGGCTGCTTTTTATATGGATTTCTATTTTTTTAGTTTTATGGATTATAATAACCCTTGAAACAAGTACATCTTTAAAAAGTTTTATCTGCCTGTCTGTCAGGTTTAAATTATCAAATGTTTCAATTAAAGGTTTATCCACCAGACTATCCCCCTTTTGTAAACTGCCACAAGTTATAAACTTTCCCTGCCAAGCCCACTGTTTAAAAAGCGTGGATTTTAAATGGCTTAATGAAGTTAAAAAAACATTATATTTATTTTTTTTAAAATAATACCTAGTATAATTATTATTATAATGTATCTGGTTTCACTGGAAATACTAAAGTACAGTTTTCCAAATCTTCTGTTTCATTTTCTGAAATATATATTTCTGCACTTTTATATAAATCATTTCCAAGAAATCCTTTTTTCCTGAATAACTCTACAATATCCTTATAACCTGTCCTGGCATCTTCTGTTTCAAGCCATATGCCAAGCAAATTATGGTGCTGGTCTTTATCATCATCAATATAATCATATCCATTATCACGGATTCTGCCATTAGTAACCTTTCCAATCTGGTCTGGAATTTTATAACGTAAATCAAGATCAGGGTTTGAAAGCTTTACAGGGTCTAATAAAATAATAATTGTCTGCATTTATAATCCTCCATTCTTAAAGAAGCCCTGTTAACACCTAAAGTAAATAGTTTTAATATTATAACACGGATTTTTGGTTTATAGCAACCAGAAAGTCAAATGATATCACGTCCATTTCATAAACTTTTAATTATGTGTAAACAAAAGATAATTTATAGTTATCCACGGTTTGTTTTAAATGGGAAGTTAAAATATTATGCCCTGGCAAGTCCAAAGTAATCCTACAGGCAACCCGCTTGCGCTTGGACG
>CAJUJY010000100.1 GCA_910586555.1 uncultured Lachnospiraceae bacterium | reverse complement strand
ACATGATATCCTTATGGTTTGCATTGCTTGGAATTTTATGTTATCATTATCAGGATATGCTGTCTATGCATAGTAATCTGGAAACTGTTTATGCCATTCTGGTATGGGGGAATTATTATGGAAATTATATTACCTGGGGATGTTTCATATATTATTAATAAACTGGAAGAGGCTGGATATGAGGCATATGCAGTAGGGGGCTGTATAAGGGATACATTGCTTGGGAGAAAACCTCTTGACTGGGATATAACAACATCTGCAAAACCCTCTTTTGTTAAATCATGTTTTAAAAGGACAGTTGATACAGGAATTAAACATGGCACAGTTACAGTTATGATTAGTGATACAGGGTATGAAGTGACTACTTACAGGATTGATGGGGAATATGAAGACGGTAGGCACCCTGGAAGTGTTGAATTTACAAGTAACCTGCATCTTGACCTTGCACGCAGGGATTTTACGGTTAATGCAATGGCCTATAATAATAAAAACGGGCTTATAGATATATTTGGAGGGTTTAAGGATTTAAAAGATAATATAATACGCTGTGTAGGAAACCCTGGTGACAGGTTTAGTGAAGATGCCTTAAGAATGTTAAGGGCTGTGCGTTTTTCAGGACAGCTTGGTTTCCAGATTGAAGAAAATACAAGGCAGGCTATTAAGGATAATGCCTCCAGCCTTAAGAAGATTAGTGCTGAAAGAATAAGGACAGAACTTTCCAAACTGCTTGTTTCAAAGAATCCTGGCAAAATACGTGAAGCATATAGTACAGGGATGACAAAAGTTTTTTTGCCAGAGCTTGATAAAATGATGGTAACCAGCCAGCACAACCACCACCATTTATATACAGCCGGGGAACACAGCATACTTAGTGTGGAGATTATGGGAAGTTTCTTTGGGGTAGGACATTTATCTTGTATTCCTGTGGAAGTGCTTAAAAAGGCAGAAGTGCTTAAAAAAGGAATTGGCAAAAAGCAACAGCTTATGCTTTGCCTTGCAATGCTTTTACATGATGTTGCCAAGCCAGAAACTATGGTTATTGATGAAAATGGCACAGGGCATTTTTATGGCCATCCCCAGGAGGGGGAGAAAATGGCAGAGAAAATTTTAAAGAGGCTTTCATTTGACAATGATACAGTTTCAATAGTAAAAAGGCTTATAAAATACCATGATTACAGAATTGTGCCTTCAAGCCGTGCTGTAAGAAGGGCAGTGTCAAAAGTGGGAAAGGATATCATGGAGATGCTGTTTCTTGTACAGTATGCAGATATCCTGGCACAAAACCCGGAAACATTTGATGAAAAATTTAAAAATCTTGATAGTGTAATAGAAAAATATAATAAAATAATAGAAGAAGAAGCACCTCTTTGTATAAAAGATTTAGATATAAATGGAAATGACCTGGTAAATGCAGGTATAGAACCAGGGCCGGAGATTGGAAGGATATTAAGGGGGCTTTTAGATATAGTCCTTGAAGATCCCTCAAAGAATAAAAAAGATACACTTTATGCTTATGCGGCAGAATTAAGACAGGTGACAGTTACAGGCAAAATTCTTTAAAATGCCAGTTATAAGCAGATTAAGCTGTAAATTATACTTGCCAGTACCAGTATTATAGGATAAAATTAAAAAAATGAAAATAGCTCCAGCAGGCCAGACAGCCATAATACCAGATGGAAGGAGATGGAAATATGGACTTTAATGTTAGGTTTGATAAAATGTCTAAAGCTATGAAAACACAGCTTTTTATAGATAATCTGACTATGATTTTTAACCCCCAGGCATTATTTAGTGATGGGACACCATTTTACAGGATACCATCAGAACCAGGGGAAAATGAACTGGTAAAAATACGTTTCAGGAGTGCAAGGGAAAATGTTGATGAGGTTTACCTTGTATGTGGCAATGACAGGCAGCTTATGGTTAAAGTTTCTAATGACAGGCTGTTTGATTACTATGAAGGTACAATACAGCTTGGAACGGAAAAAGTAGAATATTATTTTGAAGTACACAGTGGGCAGATTGTGTGTTATTATAACAGTGTTGGTGTGTGCAGCGGGGTTGAACCATATTATAATTTTTTTATTACGCCTTCATATAATACGCCTGACTGGGCTAAAGGTGCAATATTTTATCAGATATATGTTGACAGGTTTTATAATGGTGACCGCTCTAATGATGTGGAAACAGATGAATATTTATATATAGGTGAAGGGACGCAGAAAGTTACAGACTGGTTTAAATATCCGGCAGCAATGGGTGTAAGGGAGTTTTATGGCGGTGATATTGCAGGTGTAATGCAAAAGCTTGATTACCTCCAGAAACTTGGTGTTGATGCTATTTATTTAAACCCGGTTTTTGTTTCACCTTCTAACCATAAATATGATATACAGGATTATGATTATATAGACCCTCATTTCGGGAAGATTGTAAAAGATGAGGGGGAACTTTTAAAACGCGGGGATAACGGGGAACTTATATGTAATCCTGAACGTCCTAATAAAGATGCAACAAGGTATATATGCCGTGTAACAGATAAGGAAAACCTTGAAGCAAGTAATGAAATGTTTGCACACTTTGTAGAAGAAGTCCATAAAAGGGGAATGAAAGTTATACTTGATGGTGTTTTTAACCATTGTGGTTCTTTTAATAAGTGGCTTGACAGGGAATGTATATATGAAAATGCAGAAGGATACGAAAAAGGCGGGTTTGTTTCAGGTGACAGCCCTTACCGTTCATTTTTTAAGTTTTATGAGGATAAATGGCCATATAATACACATTATGATGGCTGGTGGGGGCATGATACGCTTCCAAAACTTAATTATGAAGAATCACCAGAACTTTTTAATTATATTATGAGGATTGCACGTAAATGGGTTTCACCTCCATATAATGTTGACGGATGGAGGCTTGATGTGGCAGCAGACCTTGGAAATTCATCTGAGTATAACCATTATTTCTGGCAGGAGTTCAGAAGGAATGTTAAAGAAGCAAACCCTGAAGCAATAATTCTTGCAGAACATTATGGAGATCCTACAGAATGGCTGCGTGGCGGACAGTGGGATACTGTTATGAACTATGATGCATTTATGGAACCTGTAACATGGTTTCTTACAGGTGTGGAAAAACATAGTGATGAATACCGTGGTGACCTGCTTGGAAATGCAGATGCATTTTTCGGGTCAATGCGTAATTTTATGACAAGGTTTAGTACACAGTCATTACAGGTTGCAATGAATGAACTTTCAAACCATGACCATTCAAGGTTTCTTACACGTACTAACAGAAAAGTAGGAAGAACTGCAACATTAGGGCCTGAAGCTGCTAACGAAGGTGTTGATAAGGCGGTTTTCCGTATTGCAGTAATGATGCAGATGACATGGCCAGGTGCACCTACAATATATTATGGTGATGAAGCGGGGCTTTGTGGATGGACTGATCCTGATAACAGGCGTACCTATCCGTGGGGGCGTGAGGATAATGAACTGGTAGAATACCACAGGGAACTTATACGTATACACAAAGATTACCAGGTACTTAAAACGGGCTCAATACTTTTCCTTAATGGTGAATACCAGCTTATAAGTTATGGCAGGTTTGATGAAAATGACAGAATAGTTGTTATTGTAAACAGCAGTGAAGAAACAAGAAACCTGCGTGTACCTGTATGGCGTCTTGGAATGGTTGACAATACGCATATGGCAAGGCTTATGATAACAAACAGGGATGGTTATTCAGATGAGGCTAAGATGTATACCCTGGAAGGCGGAATCCTTAATGTTGACTGTCCGCCAATGTCAGGTATTATAATAAAAGATATTAAAAACCAGGTATAGGATACAATATGTTTTTACATAAGTATAAAATACTATAGTATTTTATGCTTTAGTATTTTATGCCATAGTATTTTATCTAATAATATTTAATATTATTAGATAAAATACTATTAGATATTTATTTAATGCCAGGCTGTTTTTACTATTTAATGCCAGGCAGAACGGAGGAAGAATGTTTAGTTTAGTACATGTATTTTGTGCACGTGATATTATGGCTTTAATCCGTGCACTCCCAGGTTCAGCAGCACAAGGGCTTATATGGGGCATTATGGCAATAGGTGTTTTCATTACATATAAAATCCTTGATTTTGCAGATCTTACAGTTGATGGTACACTGGGAACAGGCGGTGCAGTTACAGTTATGCTGGTGCTTGCAGGATTTCCGCCAGTTGTGGCAGTGGGCATTGCATGTATTGCGGGTATGCTTGCAGGCATAGTAACAGGTTTGTTACATACAATTTTTGGGATTCCTGCAATCCTTTCAGGCATACTTACACAGATTGCACTTTATTCTGTAAACCTTAATATTGCACAGGGAAGGGCAAACCAGGCTGTAAGTGTGGATATGTATAATCTTATAGTATCAGGCAGGGACAATCCCCTTACAATAGTTAAGGTTGTTTTAATGCTTGTTGTAATAATTGCCCTGCTGTACTGGTTTTTTGGCACAGAAATTGGTTTTACATTAAGGGCAACAGGCTGTAATGAAAATATGTCACGTGCACAGGGGATAAATACGTCTGTGGCTAAAGTTATTGCACTTGCATTTTCAAATGGCCTTGTAGGGCTTTCAGGTGGCATACTTGCACAATACCAGGGTAATTTTGATGTAAACATGGGACGTGGCGCAATCGTTATAGGTCTTGCATCAGTTATTATTGGTGAAGTTATTGGTGAAGCATTATTTGGAAAAAAGCTTAATTTTTCAGCAAAGCTTGCATTTGTTGCAGCAGGAAGCATTATTTATTATGTTGTAATACAGTTTGTGCTGTGGCTTGGGCTTCCAACTATAGATATGAAACTGTTCTCTGCTATAGTAGTTGCAATATTCCTTGCAGTACCATATATGCGGGCAAAATCTAAAAACTCATACAGGAAAGCAGCGAAAAACTAATGTTTATGGTATGCAGATGGTGTTTGCAACTGTAAAGAATGGAGAAAATATGTTAGAGATTAATAATATTCATAAAACTTTTAATATTGGTACAATTAATGAAAAAAAAGCATTAAACGGGGTAACACTTTATCTTGATGAGGGTGATTTTGTAACAGTAATTGGCGGCAATGGTGCTGGAAAGTCTACAATGCTTAATGCAGTTGCTGGTGTATGGCCTATAGACAGCGGAAGCATTATTATTGATGGAAATGATGTAACAGGCCTGCCAGAGCATAAAAGGGCATCTTATCTTGGAAGGGTGTTCCAGGATCCAATGAATGGCACAACAGCTACAATGGAGATACAGGAAAACCTTGCACTTGCTGCAAGGCGTGGGCAGAGGAGGACTCTTAGGTGGGGCATAACAAAATCTGAGAAAGCAAGATACCATAAACTTTTACAAAGCCTTGACCTTGGGCTTGAAGACAGGATGTCATCAAAGGTAGGGCTTTTATCAGGCGGGCAGCGCCAGGCAGTTACGCTTCTTATGGCAACACTTAAGAAACCTAAACTTCTTCTGCTTGACGAGCATACAGCAGCACTTGATCCTAAAACCGCTGCAAAAGTCCTGGAACTGTCAGATAAAATTATTGCAGAAAACAATCTTACAGCAATGATGGTGACACATAATATGCGTGATGCCATAGTGCATGGCAACCGTCTTGTTATGATGAATGAAGGGCAGATTATACTTGATATAAAAGGTGAAGAGAAGAAGAAACTCTCTGTGGAATATTTATTACAGAAATTTGAAGAAGTAAGTGGTGAAGAATTTACCAGTGATAAGGCACTGCTTGGATAAAAACTTTTAATAATTAACAGGTATTATAAACCCTTATTGCCTGCTTTAAAAGCAGGCAATAAGGGTTATTTTTAGTAGCTGGTTTCTGGCAGTCTGTATATAGCCTTTGGCTTAAATTAATGCTGGTATACTTTATAGTTATTATATAAACTTTTGTTATATGGTATCTTTTTTATTAATTATATCAAGAACCTCTTCCTCTGTAAGCTTGAGTTTTTCAGCTATCTCTTTAGTATTTAAATCCATTTCATAATATGCATAAACCATACCTTCCTGCCTGCCTTCTTGTCTGCCCTCTTGTCTGCCTTCTTCCCTGTTGTATTTTATGGCATCTTCAATATTCCATTCTTCTAACATAAGGCTCATTACCTCTTCACTCCTTTCTTCCATAAACCTGGCAAGTATGCCTTCCTCCTGGCACCACTGTACAGTTTCTTTAAGGGCTGATGACAATGTATACCCTGGGGTATACCTGAGTTTTTCTGCCTTTTTTACAAAAGCAATATAGCCACCAAGTATATTGTTCCTGTCTTCATCAGTTATTACTTTTACACTAAGCTGTAAAAAAGGGCTGTTTTTGTACCCTTCAGGGAATGAATCTGTTAAATCCATGTAGTTACTGTACCTGCCGCTTCCTGTATATACTACATAAAATTCAGGTGCAGGAAGTTTTAGCTGTTTCTTTGAATATAATGCCTGCATATTGCTATTCTTCTTTATAATCTTTTCATATTCCTCTGCAATATACAAAAGAAGTCTTAAAGGCATATTAGGGTTTGGCGTGGACTGGTGTTCTGAAAGTACCAGCAGCCTGTTCCTTACTTTCATTGCAGCATCATTATATCTCCTTACTAGAAGTACATTTTCAAGTACAGTTTTTTCAATGTCATTTACTGTAACATCTGTATCTTCAGGGTGGAGTACCTTATATAATTCCAGTAGGTTTTCCTTTGTGCCAAAAAGTGCAGTAAAAAAAGAGTCTTTGTATTTCCTGTTAGGTATTATACTGTCTGTGCCAGTTTTATCCATAAAAATTTTACACCATCCTTTTTTCTGATTATACCATTAGTTCTAGTAGTTTACAAGCAGCACTTTAAGATACCCACGTCTGTTTCATAAATTTTTAATTATATATAAACAAATAAACAAGGGATAATTTATAGTTATCCACGGTTTATTTTAGATAAAAGGCCAGAATGTTATGTCCTGGCAAGTCCAAAGTAATCCTACAGGCAACCCGCTTCCGCTTGGACGGGTTCA
>CAJUJY010000099.1 GCA_910586555.1 uncultured Lachnospiraceae bacterium | reverse complement strand
GCTTACTTGAATCTTCCAAGATTTGTGAGATTTTTGAAAATTGATTTCCGTGGGTATATGGTTACATGTATTCCTTTTACTTTGATGTATTTATACCATATGTTGCTTGACAGGATAGCAATAGATTCAATTATTATAAAAAAACTGCCTTATGGTTGTAAATTGGAACAGATTTTAGATCCAGTTACAATAACATTATTCCATTATCTTAAATATGGCGGGCATATAAATTATAATGTTTTATATAGCATGGTCTTTCATGGGGGGTTAATGGTTATTTGTTATACAGGGTTTTATTTTATTTTAGAGCGGAGATGGGATTATGGGGCATAATATTCATATAAGAAAAATATTAATTACCGCAAAGTCTGAATATCTGAAGTGGATTTGTAATGAACGCATGGTACTTTTACTGGTGGCATTTGTGTTTATTAATAATATTATAATTACACCATTATTGGAACATAGCAAGGTCATGGAATCACCAATAAATATTTTAGAGCCATATATTGCAGTTCTTAATTCAAATACAATGATAATTACTGTACCAGTAATTTTTCTGGCATTATTTTCTGATTTTCCAATGATGAAAGGTAATACACTTTTTATATTAATACGCACAAGTAAACTGGACTGGCTTCTTGGACAGCTTCTCTTTGTTTTTTATGCTGTAGCCAGTTATATTGGGATTTTATTTGGATTTAGTGTGCTTACAGTACTAAATGAAGGTTTTTGGGCTAATGGCTGGTCACTTGTAGTTACAAAATATGCAGAATTATATCCAGACCAGGCATACAGCATGGGCTGCCTTCTTATAAAATGGAATCTCCACCACCAGGTATCACCGTGGTATGCAGCGGCAGCAGGGACAGTAATGATGTTTTTGTATTTAATGCTTGTTCCGCTTATAATGTTGTTTTTTTATACTTTTTTCCATAATAAAGTAACAGGTCTTCTGACAGTGGGAATTATAACAGCCCTTGGTTCTGTATTTTATATTGCAGATATGGAGGCTATGTGGTTTTTTCCAATAGCACATATTGCAATACAGGCACATTTTACAAAATATTTTGCAGCAGGAAATATACCCGCAGTTTTTTCTTTTGTATATTTTGTACTGTTATTCCTGATGTTATTTATTGGAAGTGTATTTGGGATAAAACGGGCGGATTTTGAAAGTATTCCAGAAATTGACTAGCTGGAGTATTCTGGAGGATAAATGGAAACAATAATTAAGGTTTCAGATGTATCTTTAATTTTAAATAAAAAGAAAATATTAGAAGGTATAAATGTAGATTTTGAAAAAGGATATATTTATGGAATTGTAGGAAGAAACGGCTCTGGTAAAACTATGCTTATGAAATGTATCTGTGGTTTTGTAAAAACTACTAAAGGTGAAATAAGGGTACATAATGATATAATTGGTAAAACATCTGATTTTCCAAAAGATACAGGTATGTTAATTGAAACACCTGGTTTTATACCTTACTATAGTGGTTATAAAAATTTAAAACTTCTGGCAGGTTTAAATAGAAAAATAAGTAGTGAAGATGTTAAAAAAGCAATGGATAATGTTGGTTTAGATGCCAGTTTAAAACTTCCTGTCAGAAAATACAGCCTTGGCATGAGGCAAAGGCTTGGAATTGCACAAGCAGTTATGGAAGACCCATCATTACTTATACTGGACGAACCTTTTAATGGGCTGGACCTTGGAGGTGTAGATAAAATGAGGGCATACCTGCACAGGCTAAGGGAAGAGAAAAAAACAATACTTCTTGTGTCACATTCACAGGAGGATATCAGTATACTTTGTGATTATGTATATAAAATGGAAGCTGGTAAAATAAAACGGGATAGATAATATAAAATTATACCTGGTAAGCTTGTGTAAACAGCCTGCCAGGTTATTTTACGTATACAAAATATAAAAACTGTTTATATTTATTTGCAAATACTTATAAATAAAAAATAGTTATTTTAATTGAAAAGAGAAATATTAAGTAGTATAATATATTTTAATATTTGGTATGTATAAATAAAATGGGTACAGGAGGGAATATTTATGACAGAGGATACTGGCTTTATAATAGGAATTTGTGATGACAAGCAATATATACATAGTATAATAGAAGAGAAATTAAAAATTTTTGCCAGGGATTCAAATATGGAGTTTAAATATATACATTATTTTTCGGCAGAAGAACTATTGCTATCAGAAGAAAAACTGGACTGCCTGCTGCTTGATATATATGTGCCAGAAATTGGAGGTATTGAAGCAGGAAAGAGATTATTAAAAAAGAAAGTACCATATAAAATTATAATTCTTTCAGATAAAAAAGAAATGTTTAAGGAATGTTTTAAAATAAATACATTCAGGTTTGTTACAAAACCAATAGATGATAATGAACTGTGTGAGGCAATCCGTGATGTATATATATGCAGGCCAGGATTTAAAAAGGAAATAGTATATAAAGACAGGATTTCATATAATATAAGCCAGATGGATATTGTATTTATAATGGCAAATAAAAGTTCTACAATAATATATACAGCAAGTAGTGAGTACCGGAGTGAATATACACTTATCCATTGGGAAGAAGTATTAGATAAAAAGATATTTTTTAAGTGCCATAGGTCATATATAATTAACCTGGGTGCAGTAAAAAAGATAGAGAATACATATGTAGTTATGAGCACAAATGAAAAAGTTATTGTATCAAGACGGAGAAAAAAAGAGTTTATTTCAAAATATACGGGCTATATTATAAAATATGCCGGATAATATGCCTGGTTTTTATCTGGCAGTATGTTAATGCTTGTTAAGTAGCATTACAGGTTACAAGTATTATCTGGTTAATTGTAAAATTATATATAAAAAGGGGCTGCCGCATCTTGTATTTTTGTTTTTAGTGCGGCAGTCCTTTTATTATATTAATTTAGAATATATAGTATTTTATTATTGTTCAAGCTGTTTTCCAAGGAAGCTTGCGGCTGTTGCAGTAAGTTTCTTTTCAGTTTCACCAAATTGTGCTTTGCCTTCCTTAGATAAAAGGACTACAGCGCCAACAGCATCACCTTCACATATAATAGGGCTTATTGCTTCAAATGAAAAGTGTTCTTCTTCATTTGCAATAGTTTTATAATTTTTTTCACCACCTGATGCAATTAAACTCTGTCTGTCATCAATAACCTGTTCAAGTTCTTTGCTTACAGGTTTTTGTAATAAGTCTTTTTTAGCACCACCTGATGCAGCTATAACTATATCCCTGTCAGCTATTGCTACTATATGCCCTGTAGTCTGTGATAATGCTTCTGCATATTGTTTTGCAAACTCACCTAAATCCCCCATCATTGAATATTTCTTTAAAACAATCTGGCCTTCGCGGTCTGTATATATTTCGAGAGGGTCGCCTTCCCGTATTCTTAAAGTCCTTCTTATTTCTTTTGGAATTACAACTCGTCCTAGATCATCTATTCTCCTCACAATTCCAGTTGCTTTCATAATATTTACTTATCCTCCATTTCTATACAGCCCCAGGCAGTGCCAAAATGAAACAGCATGTCTGCCTGTGGTTATTTTCATAATTGGTTATGGAGTTATTATGTGGAAAGACTGAATTTTTATGCATGAAACATTATATATATTATGCAATTTAAGGTGCTATAATGTAAAATTTAAAGATACATATAAAAATCCAGTTAAAATATTCCAGAAGTATAAAATATTATAATCATGGAGTTATAATTTTTCCACCTGACATTTCAATAATCTGGTCACATTGTTTTGCAATATCCAGGTCATGTGTGACTAAAAGAATTGTCAATTTTTTAATATGTGCACTTTTTACCAGAAATTTCATAAGTTCATTGCCTGTTTTTGTATCAAGTGCCCCTGTTGGTTCATCAGCATAAAGAATTGAAGGCCCGTTTACAAGTGCCCTTAAAAGTGCTGCCCTCTGCTGTTCACCTCCTGACATTTGTTTTGGGAAAAGCCGTTCTTTTTTTTCAAGACCTGCCATTTTAATTAAATCTTTAATCTTTTTATTATTAGTCTTTTTACTAGAAAAGGCCAGTGGCATCCTTATGTTTTCTTCACAAGTAAGTTCTGGTATAAGATGGTAGTTCTGGAAAAGTATACCTATATTTTCGTTGCGGAATTTTTCCTGCCCTTTTTTGTCCATAGAATAAAAATCTTTGTTATGTAAAAATACCTTTCCCGAAGACGGCCTGTCAATACCGCTCATAATGGAAAGCAGTGTGCTTTTTCCGCACCCGCTTTTCCCAATAATTGCAGTTATTGTTCCCTGGTTAAGGTTAAATGATATATTATCTAGTATAACATTCTCCTTGCTGCCATTTTTTATTATTTTACATATATTTTGAGCTTTAACCATTTATTCTCCTCCATTCTGTTTAATCCCATTAAGTAAGTCCCCGTTTTTTAAGCAGTGGGGTTTAGGACTTACTTAGCCTGGCTAAAATTTTTTTATTCATCTCTTATTATTTCTGTTTTAGTTCTGGCCAAATTAACCCATTGTGCAGCAAAACAACATAAAAGCACAAATAATGATGATATAAAACTTGTTATAAGGACTACAGGAACAGAAAGCGGATAATGCCTGTTTAACATAAACCTGAAGAAACAGCTTCCTAAAAACATTGTTACACATACTACACTAAAAGAAGCAATCCATGCAATTAAAAGGTATTCAAGGTATACAACCCTGAATGCTTTTTTTCTTGATGCCCCGTACAACTGGTAAAGATACAGTTCCTTTTTTCTAATTGCCAGGTCACTTTGCACCATTGAATAAAAAAATGTTGTTGTAACAAGTATAAGCATAAAACCAGCTACTAATATAACGCTTATATAATCTGACATAATCCTGTTAATTTCATCTGTAAGCTGTGAAGCAGTTTCAACCTTGCATGGAATGTCTTTAAGAAGTTCTTTTAACTCTTCTTCATCTGCCCTGCTTAAATCCAGTAAAAACAGCATACTCCATGTATTATCTGTACCCAGATGGTAGTCTTTTTGGTTAATTATACAGTTATATCTTGCTAATGCCATATTTTGTTTATTGCCATCAAGATTGTTGGAATAGACAGCATTGCCGCCAAAAATACCATATTCATTCCCTAACTCAAGGCCACACCGGTATGCAAAATAATTTTCTGCTGCAAAAGAACCTTCTGGTATCTGGAAATTTACATTATTATCTGTCTGTTTTGCTAAAATTGCCGCAAAGAAACCATTATACCTATCTTTATCTGGATTTACTGCCACACCGTTTAATTCTTTATATTCTACCCATTTGCTATATAATAAAGTATATTTATATCCATTGTTATCAAGAAACTTTTCCATTTCCTTAAGTTTTCCAAATCCCTGTAATGATACTACAGTTGAATAGCCTTGGTTGTCCCTGTAAGAATCCCGTAATATCCCGCTAAAATTAAATTCAATATTTAAGACAAAACAAATTATAATTGCACCCGCTGATACTGATGCAGCAAGGAATGAATCTCTTTTATTCCTTGTGCATAAAAAGCGGCGGCTTATTCCATAAATACTGTTTAATGGCTTTTCTTTATTAAATCTCTTTCCTGCCAGAATTTTAAAAACAATATAAAATACCCCGGTTAAAAGCAGGATTACAGTTATACATATAATAAAAAGTATATTAATGTAAAACAATGTTTCCTTGAAAACAATACAGATTATAAAATACATAAAAACAGCCATGGCAAGTGCAACTTTCCAGTAAATTTGTTTTTCTTTTTCTGTATTTCTTTCATATAGAATTAATACAACTGGTTTTTCATATAAATACAAACCAGAAACAAGGCTTATAGAAAATGCAATTATAAAAAGCATTAAAGTAGTTAATAGTAAAGTTTTTAAACTTTCTATTGAAAATATATAAAAAGACGGATCCAATTTACACAACCTGGCAGATAAATATTTAAATAAAAGAAATCCAAAGGCACTGCCTGGAAAACCTCCCAAAATACCATAAGAAAACCCGTCAGTTAATGCCCTGTATACCAGGTCTTTTCTTTGTATGCCAAATATTTTTAACATAACAAATGATTTCTGCATTGAAATATTCTGGAAAAATAAAAGACTTGTACAGCCCCATATTCCAGCCAGTATACTTACAAATGCAAATACAGATAATATACTGCTTACGGAATTAGTAACAAAAGAACCTTCTTCCCTTGAAGCTTCTTCCCGCATAATCTGTATTTCTTCCTTGTCCTCTTCTGATACACTGTTTTCTTCAAGAGTAACAAGCTGTGCTTCATAAAAATTTTCATTATTTTCACGTATAAATAATGAACATGAGATAACTATGCCAGTAAGTGCAAATATAATAACCATAATTAAAAATTTTACCTTTTGCCGGTAGTACAATTTAATAAATAAACTGGTTTTATTCATATATAATACAGCCTCCCTTCCCTTTTAACTACAATGGTCTTTATATTTTATATAATTTATTATATGTTGTATATTGCAGCTAATCAATTATCATGGGCTGTAATGCAGTATTATGGGACAGGCGGTAAACAGTATACAATAAATAAAACCAGGTTTTTATTTTTTACAAAGGGGCTTTATTCCCATAAGATAACAAAGAAAGGGAATCCTTATACATATCCCGCAGCATAAAAATGTTGCAGCATAAGCCAGGAATACAGGTACAATATATAAAAGAAGTATATTATTTCTTAAAATACCAAACATAAGGTACTGGAATAAAACAAGCCAGATAAAATGAAAGGAATAAAAGGCAAATGATCTTTGTGACATATATCTTGCCAGCATATTGTTAAAGTTTAGATATCTTTTTCCTGTACCTGCCAGTGCAATAAGCATAGAATGGCAAGATATAAATTTAATAATTGTAACAGGCAGCCTGTATTGTACCCCAGACCATATAAACATATATACATCCAGTAATGTTGCAGTTAAACCAGTAAATAAGAAAAAATATTTATGTTTTTCTGCCTTATTGGTTACACTTGTATCTGAAAAAATATAATATCCCAGAAAGAAAATATATGTATATTCTGCAAGGCTCTTTCCTCCTATTGTAAGCAGGCAGCTTAAAACCGGCAAAGGAAGGCCAAGGCAGCATATAAGGCAGAAAGGTATTTTCTTTTTAAATGCAGGCATAATTTTTTTCTGTAACATTATTACAGGGACGGATATGAGTGAAATAATAAAAAGATACAAGATAAACCAGAACTGCCCTATAGAAAAACAGCCATCAGCCCCTGTCAAGTCAGTAACCCTTGTAAAGAAAATATAGTAATGCTGTAATAAACTGCCTTTATAACCATAGTTAAACTTTTTAGCAATATATGCCATTAATGGCATAATTAGTAATGTACCAGATATAAAAGGGATTAACAGTTTCCTGAATCTTTCCATGATATATTGCTTATATGTTCTTTTTTGTAATGAATATTTTGTACTTATGCCCGCAATAAGAAATAAAAGAGGCATAGCATAGGGACTTAAAAATACTACAATGCTGCTAATTAGTTTATTACTTCCAAAATATATATAATTAGGTTCTCCCCATATATTCCATGCCATTGCAGCATGGTATGGGATAAGCAGGATAATTATAATCCACCTTAAATTATCAATGTAGTATTTACGCATTTTTATTACACCTCCTGGTTTTGGTAATATTTGTTAAGAAAACTATTATACAATTTTGCTTTATCTATAAAAAATAAATAGCATAACTGGTTTAAGTCCTATGGAAAAATACCAGTTACAGATAACAGCCAGATGGTGCTGTATTTTTTATTGTTTGCCAGTTTTAAACATACGGCAGGTTTTTATATCTAGGATAAAACATTTACCTGGCAAGCCACATTGGCCCTGCAATGCAGTTTTAAGGTAAACTGGTAGAATTTAAAATAGTAAAAGCAGCAGTTTTACCACACATATCCTGTTGGTAATATGTTGCATGTACAAAGCTTATCATATATGTAAGAATATATAAAGAGCCAATGAAGGATAATTTATAGTTATCCACGGTTTATTTTAAATGAGAGGTTAAAATATTATGCCCTGGCAAGTCCAAAGTAATCCTACAGGCAACCCGCTTCCGCTTGGACGGGTTCACGCAACGGCGCATAAAATCTGAAAACACCAGATTTAAACGCCGGCGGCCCCGTACAGTTGCCTTTTAGGATTACATTTGGCCTTTGGCCAGGTAATATACGTTTTGGCAGTTTATAAAAATATTTCCTGTGGATTTCCCTG
>CAJUJY010000098.1 GCA_910586555.1 uncultured Lachnospiraceae bacterium | reverse complement strand
TCCATGCCTTCATTATATCTTATCTTTAACTTTTTGAAAATTGATTTCCGTGTTCGTACTGTAATAGGTCTTGACAGTATTCGTGCTGCTACAAAAATTAAAAACACTATCCTGCAAGAATAGCTCTGTAAAGGCAGGTTTGAAAGTGCAACAGGCGGGGATATTAGTTACCGTGAAATTGTTGTTGAAGATTTTTATTTAACTCCTGATGTAATCTTTCCAAAAATAAAATTGGCATTTTCAGAAGATGTAGGAAACAAGGCTTTACTAGGAATGAATATTTTAAGTTTGTTTTCATTTATGTATAACCGTAAAAAACGTGAATTATGTTTAATGGATTGTGATACTGTAAATGAGTACATAGAACAGCATTGTTTTAATAAAGAATTAGGTTGTGTTGACCCGTCATTAATAGCAGAAATTGATAATGTATCTGGTGGTGCTACAAAACTGATGAATATTTTTTAAATTAAATACATTGCCAGTATTCTGGATATTACTATGAATTGGTATTGGATTGTTCTTTAGGAACAGGATAAAGTTTTAATTGTGTAAGAAAGATATTAAATTATTTTTAAACTTGAGATTATAAACGTGAGTGCATTGGCACTCTTTTTGTTTTACAAAAAATTAAACTAGTGAAGAGAGGTTAAAAACAATGAAAAAAGAATTATTTATGAAAATGCCGGTAACTGAAAAAATATTTGCTATTATTTTTAAGCCGAAAACAAAATCTTTAGATTTTGTTAAACTTTTAGAATATTATAACATTAGCGGACAGGATTTGTATAGTATAATGTGGGAAAAATTTAATATTCCTGGCATGGAAATCAGGATAGCTAATACAGCATTTGATTTTTTAATTGCAAAATGTGCTGGGAAAAAAGAACTGGATAAAGTTTTAAGAAATGAAATTGGGGAATGTATACTGGCCGCTGGATTTTTCTATACCAATGTTGCACCTGAAGCTTGCACAATTTCAGACTTTAAACCACCAGTTAATAGTATTTAGGAACTGGCACCATTTCACTAAAACAGATATTTGCTTAAAAAGCAATTTTATCTGCTTTAGAATTAGAGAAAGGAAGATTTGTGTGGAAGGTAAAATAATAAAAGAAGGTTTCCAGCTTGATGTGGTATCAGTAAGACTTGTGAAGGATGTGCCATTATTGTCTGGGCAAAAAATAAATTCACCATTGGATGCAATTAATGTTGTTGGAGAGTTTTTGTGTGGTATGGACAGGGCAATTGTTTGTGTCATCAATTTAAAAGCTGATAATACACCTGTAAATTGCAATTTTGCCAGTGTTGGGGCAATAAATTATGCAATTGTTAATCCAAGGGAAATATTTAAAACAAGTATTCTTTCAAACGCTGCCAGTATAATAATGGTACATAACCACCCTTCTGGAAATTATTATCCATCGGAAACTGACTGCATGGTTACTGACAAAATAGCAAAAATTTCAGCTCTTATAGAGATACTTCTTCTGGACCATATTATCGTTGGTACTGATATGAAAAAATATTTTAGTTTCCATGAAAAAGGAATGCTTGTTAACCCTGTTTTTAAACTGGCTAAGAAATATGAAGATGTCAGTTTAAACAAACCAGGTATTCCAGAGCTGGATTGTTTTTAGCAGTAATAGGATTAAATTGGACAGCCTGGTTTAATTGGTCATGCCTGTTGTGAATTTTATGGAGTAGTATGTAACGTTCTCGTATTGATTATGATTATATATCAAAATCCTTGAGAATAGGGTGTCAACTTTTATTATACAACATCATTAGGCCAGTCTTCAAATTAATGTTTCACTTTAGCATGGTGGTGTGTTACAATAACTTTATTAGGAAGCAGGAAGATTGGAGGTGTTTGTTGTGGGTAAGATAAAGCCAATACCTATAGGGGTGGAGTTCTACAAACAGATGATAGATGATGGGTATTATTATGTGGATAAAACCTTGTTAATACGTGATTTGCTTGACCAGAAAAGCATAGTAACATTGTTTACCCGTCCAAGACGTTTTGGAAAGACTTTAAGCCAGACTATGCTGCGTACATTCTTTGAAAAAGAAATACTGCCAGATGGGACAGTTGCTGATAATTCTAAGTATTTTGAGGGTAAAAAGGTTATGGAGGCGGGGGAAGAATATACTAAACATCTGGGGCAGTATCCTGTAATCTTTTTATCTTTAAAGTCGGCTAAGCAGCCAACATTTGAGATGGCATATGGAAATCTTATTGATGAAATAAGAAAAGAATATGACCGGCATAGTTATGTCCTGGGAAGTCCTAGAATTACTGAAAAGGTTAAAAAAAGATATAATTCTGTATTAAACATGGAAACAGATAAGATAACTTATGCCAGGTCCATTGCATTTTTATCGGAATGCCTTGAAAAATACCACAGTCAAAAAGTAATCATACTTCTGGATGAATACGATGTACCGCTTGAAAATGCTTACTTTAATGGATTTTACGGTGAAATGGTTTCTTTTATCCGTTCATTGTTTGAATCTGCTTTAAAGACAAATGAAAGTCTTAAAATGGCTATAGTAACTGGGTGTCTAAGAGTTAGTAAGGAAAGTATTTTTACAGGGTTAAATAATCTTAAAGTAGTTTCTGTTTTGGACGGGGGTTATGCAGAATACTTCGGATTTACACAGAAAGAAGTTGAAAGTTTTCTTGAAGCTTACGGCTTGGCGGGCAGGGCTGGTGAAGTGAAGGCATGGTATAATGGTTATCTTTTTGGCCATGTAGAAGTATATAATCCCTGGAGTGTAATAAATTATGTTTCTGATACTGTTTATGGGAATTCTGTATTCCCAAAACCATACTGGTCTAATACTTCTTCTAACAGTATTGTGCGTGAATTAGTAGAAAATGCAGATGACAGGACAAAACATGAATTAGAAGAATTAATTGCAGGGGGAACAATAGAAAAACCTGTCCACGAGGATATTACTTATGGGGATATACACAAATCGCAAAATAACCTGTGGAACTTTTTATTCTTTACAGGATATCTTAAAGCTGTAAAGAAAAAAATTATGGAGAGGCAGATGTACCTTTCCATGAAAATACCAAATGAAGAAATATTATATGTGTACGAAAACACTATTATGGAATGGCTTAATGACAGGATAAAGGCAGCAGATTTTTCTGGATTGTATGAAGCAGTAATAAATGGTGATACAGAAACTTTTGAGAGCTGTTTAAGAAAGCATCTCCGGGAAAGTATTAGTTTTTTGGATAGTGCAGAAAATTTTTATCATGGTTTCCTTTTAGGGCTTCTGGAGGGGCTGGATGGGTATGAAAAACTTTCAAACAGGGAAAGTGGCAACGGGCGTTATGATATTGTGTTAAAACCATACGATGAACACCAGCCTGCTATAATACTTGAATTAAAGCGTGTACAGAAATTTACAGAGATGGAAAATATGTGCAGGGAAGCCTTGCAGCAGATAGAGGATAAACATTATGATGAAGGTCTTGTTGATGAAGGGTATCCTGTTATTAAAAAGTATGGGATTTGTTTTTGTAAAAAAAGCTGCATGGTAATGCTGGATAATGTATAAAAATGTGAGCGGAAAAATTGGATTGTTAAGTGATTTGTATGATGAGGTGTTTGTTGTGGGTAAGATAAAGCCAATACCTATAAGAGCTGGGTTCTACAAACAGATGATAGATGAGGGGGATTATTATGTGGATAAAACCCTGTTAATACATGATTTGCTTGAACAGAAAAATACTGTTACTTTGTTTATACGCCCAAAACGTTTTGGAAACCTTTAGACCAGACTATGTTAAAAACCTTCTTTGAGATGGAGGAAAAGGCAGATAGGACAGTTGCTGGTAATTCTAAGTAATTCCAAGGTAAAAAGATTATGGGTACTGTGGAAAAATATACCAGCCATTTAGGACAGTATCCTGTAATCTTTATGGCTTTAAAGCTAGCAAAACAGCCTGCATTTGAAATGGCAGCCAAAAATATTGCTTATCAGGGAAGAAGAATATCCAAGTGTTAAAAAGTATGGGATTTGTTTTTATAAAAAGGAGTGTCTGGTGATGGCAGGTGAGTAACTGCTTCTGGGGACTGTTTAAGCTTTTGTCCAGGGTGTCATGGTATACCGTTTGGGAAGATAGCTATTTTTTTAGAAAGAAAAGCCTTTTTACAAAATACTTTTTAACAGTAACCAGTTTAAAACACTGTAGTAAATTAATTTGCAAGTGTTTAAAGTATTTTTGTAGCAATCAAAAGCTCAATTTAAAGACTATAATAATAGAACTGGATTATTATAAAAAATTGTTAAGGCTGCAGGAGTTTGAAGAGAAGTGTGCAAAACTAGTTGACAACTGTTTAAAAGGTATACTAGAATTACTATAGTGTTTAGGCGCTGTCCTAGGCATGGTAAGCTGTTCTGGGGAATACCTTAAACAGTTTTTAATTTTATGTGGTGAGTTTCACGTGGCAAAACAAGAAATCCCAGAGCGGTCAGTCTGGGATTTCGCTCGTTCCGGCATTTGTGGTGAGCTAAACTATCTTTTTACTAATGCCTGTTTCTTCTGTCAAGATATTTACAAATGTAATAAGTAATTACGTTTGCAATGACAGAAATCAAGATTGCGGTGATTATTCCAACCACGTGGCATTCACTTCCTTTACTGAAAGCTGGAACTAGTACAGCACACTTTTCTGCAAACTTCTACAGTTTTGGCAAATTTTCAGGCAGGCTGCTGCCTTTTGAATCAGGTTGTGGTTTACATAAGCTTTAGTGCAGAAGCTTGTTTATAAAAGAGTAGTAAAAAGTTTCCTATTTTGAAAAAGAAATACTTCCAGGGTAAAAGGATTATGGAAGCAGGGGAAGAATACACAAAACATCTGGGCAGTACCCTGTAATTTTTATGTCTTTAAAATCAGCAAAGCAGCCAACATATGAGATGGCGGCAGAAAAATTACAAGAAGCCCTTGTAAAGGAGTATAAAAGACATAGATATTTACTTGATAGTGATAATATTTCAGAAGAAGATAAAGAAAGATACCATTCTATACTAAAAATGAACGTTGGATTATCTGCTTATGCTACAGCATTACAGTTTTTATCAGAGTGTCTTGAACAGTATCATGGACAGAAGGTAATTATACTTCTTGATGAATATGATGTGCCTCTTGAAAACGCTTACTTTAATGGTTTTTATGATGAAATGGTTTCTTTTATATGTTCATTATTTGAATCAGCATTAAAAACTAATGACAGCTTGGAATTTGCTGTAATTACAGGCTGCCTCAGGATTAGCAGGGAAAGTATTTTTACAGTCCTTAATAACCTTAAAGTTGTTTCAGTTCTGGACGAAAGTTATGCAGAATATTTTGGTTTTACGCAGGAGGAAGCTGATAATTTTCTTGAAGTTTATGGTATTCCAGACAGGAGGGATGAAGTAAAAGAATGGTATGATGGTTACCTTTTTGGAAATACAGAGGTATACAATCCGTGGAGCGTAATAAATTATGTTTATGATATTGCCCACAAGAATACAGAGTTTCCAAAACCGTACTGGTCTAATACTTCATCTAACAGTATTATACGGGAGTTAATAGAAAAAGCAGATGATAAAACAAAAAGTGAACTTGAAATGCTCATTGCTGGTGGTACTATAGAAAAGCCAGTACATGAAGATATTACCTATGAAAATATTTACAAGTCACAGGATAATTTATGGAATTTTCTCTTTTTTATAGGGTATCTTAAAGCTGTGGAAAGAAATTTTATGGAACAGCAGATATACCTGTCAATGAAAATACCCAATGATGAAATATTGTATGTGTACAAGAACCATGTGCGTGAATGGTTTACACAGTGTGTGGAAAGGCAGGATTTAACAGGACTTATAAAGGCATTTGAAAATGGTGGCTGTGAAGAAGCGGCTGAAATTATTACAACACAGCTTATGGAAACAATAAGTTTTTATGATTACAGGGAGTATTATTACCACGGTTTCCTCGCAGGCCTTCTAAAGAACAGCAGGGGTTATGTTATAAAATCCAACAGGGAAAGCGGACCGGGAAGGTATGACCTGGTTCTTAAAACCAGGAGGATACTTAAAGGCAAAGCGATTATACTTGAACTAAAAGTAGCAGATAATGTGCACAGACTGGAGGAGGGCTGCATGGAAGCTTTAAACCAAATAGAAGATAAACACTATGAAAATGATATACTGGAAGAAGGATACCCAGGTGTGTTAAAGTATGGAATTTGTTTTTATAAAAAAGAGTGTATGGTAATGACAAATTGAATTTATAATCTTATACTTACAATTAAAGAAATATCTGAGACTAAAGGGGGTTTTAGTAAAAATTTATATTTTCAAAGAGGTTAAAAATATCTGATATGTCTGAAGTGGCAAAGTTTTGGAGTTTAGTTTTGTAAAATGTTGTATTTAATGGCCAGATGGTAAATATACCACCAGAAAGAAAGTGAAGGTGTTTGCCAAAGTTTACCGTTTAATTTATAGATTTTTGTGTATTGTTATGTTATACTATCAAATATAATTGTTGTTGTGATTTTAAATTAAAATGAGGTGGTAATGTTCATGGAATTAGACATGTGTTTATAAAGATGGGTGGTGGCTGAATATCTAATAAACAGATAGTTACAATTGAAATAACACAATTTTTAAGATGTGATAATTATAAAACTTTAAGAAGTGAATAAGAGTTATACTTAGGGAAGTGTTTGGCAGGCTGCCAGTCCAGAGAGGCTGGTGGTCTTTTTTAATTGGCTGGTTTCCTGGAAGGAGGTGTGTATACGGTGGATAGTATTAAGAGTGCATTTGAACAGGGTATTAGTGCAGGTGAGGGTTACGGTGCAGCACTTGCAATTATTTCAGTGCTTGAAGCAGCAGGTGAAAAGAAACTTGGTGAATCTACAACTGCAAAAAGTTTCCTGGATGGTTTTGAGAAAGGAAAGAAACAGAGCGCTTTAATGGTAATTGCACCTCTTTTGTCGCTTTTTGATATTACAGATGAAGAGAAAATTGTAAAGGCATCATCATTTCTTGGCTGTAGTACAGAAGACATAGAAAAGGCTCTGGCAGAAGCTGAACAGTAATTGTTTCCAGGGGACGCAGCGGCAGTGTACGTTGTTAAACTGGTGGCTGGAAGACCATTGGATGATGGCAGTGTACTCTATCAGAATAATTGTCAAAAACATGGGTTTAAATGAACCGCAATGCGATGCTGCGGGATAGCATGGGAAAGCCCGAATTATCAAGGGTTTAGGCGAATTTATAAGCGAGCATTTTCATGAGTTGTGACAGCGATTTTGAGAATTATGGCATATATTATGCTGCTGCAAAAAAACTTCTTAAAGATGGTATGCTGGAAGAGCTCCACTGGGATGTGGAAACATACATAAAATATGGCAGTGAAAACGGCATTAACCAGAAATGGATAAAAGAACTGGAAAATGCTTCAGCAAAGGTACACATTAATTACCTCCAGGCAATGAAGATACAGGTGCAGCAGGAAACAGAAAAACTATACCATGAATTCCATAATGGTATAACAGGTTTTATAAGCAGTTCATATAAGGATAATTTTTATAAATGCGCATTTGAAATTGCAAAAGGGACAGGCGTGGGGCATAACCTTGCAGCCCTGGATGACAGACGCATTGAAAAAATTATTAAAAAACCCTGGGCAAGTGACGGCCTGGATTTTTCGTCAAGGATATGGAAAAACAAGAACCACCTTGTAGAAACACTGCATACAGAACTGGCACAGTGCATAATACGCGGGCAAAACCCAGATGACGGCGCAAAAGCACTGGCTAAAAAGATGGAAGTAAGTTTAAGCCAGGCAAGGAGGCTTGTGTATACAGAAAGTGCAGCAGTAGCATCAGCAGCACAGAAAGACTGTTTTGCAGAACTTGGTGTAAAAGAATACCAGGTTGTGGCAACCCTGGACAGCCATACATCAAAAATATGCCAGGCTATGGACGGGAAACATTTCCCTGTGGCGGATTACCAGCCAGGGACTACAGCACCGCCATTCCACTGTAACTGCAGAAGTACTACATGTCCGTATTTTAATGATGAATTTACAGAAGGAGAACAACGTGCAGAACGTGGGAAAGACGGGAAGACACATTATATGCCAGCAGATATGGCATATAAACAGTGGAAACAGGAATTTGTGTATAATGTGACAGATAATACAACAACGGACAATGATGAAAAAGCAGATTTCCTTATAAGAAGCCATACACCAGGACAGAATACATTTAAAGAACGCCAGGCAGTAAATGAAGCACTGGCAGATATGCCATTAAAAGTGCAGAAAGCATTACAGAATACAGTAATTGATGTTGGTAACACGGAAATCAATTTTCAAAAAGTTAAAGATAAGATATAATGAAGGCATGGA
>CAJUJY010000097.1 GCA_910586555.1 uncultured Lachnospiraceae bacterium | reverse complement strand
CTTACTTGAGTCTTCCAAGATTTGTGAGATTTTTGAAAATTGATTTCCGTGCAGTACGAAAAGCGCCAGTATCAACTTTCATACTTAAATCCGTTCTTGTACATTCTAAGCAAAAATTAACAAGTACAAAATATGACCTTCTGTCATAATTACCTCTTTCATTCCATGCACGTTGAAAATATGACCGGTTTCCATTGAATTTTACCATTACAGCTCTCCTTTCAAGAAAACAGAATCTATTCCATTATCTTCTTTGTAATTATGATCATAACCTTTACTATAATATCCTATCATGCCAGCATCTTCAGCTACAGAAGAAAGCTTACAATGTTCATCATCAAAAAATGGTGTAAAATAGTATAATACCCCTTTTTGATCTATAACCTGATGATACTCGTTTGTTATATTTTCCAAGTCCATAAAAATTAAAATACATCTATCAAAGCAATCTTGAAACTTAATTAAACTAATCTTTTTAGGATTTAAAACTTTAAAATAACCAGGTTCTATTTCTTCAATATCCAAACCGAACTTCCCAGCTACCTCATCTACAGACATATTAAATTCTAATTTCATAACAAATCCCCTCCTTTTAATCTTTACTATTTATTACAGCATACTTCTGTGCTAAATATTATTATGGCATTTCTCATTTTAAAAATATTGAATCTATTCAATTGTTTTCTCTATAATTATGAGCATAGCATGTACTTTAATACTGGCTTAAATTATTGTTTCTTGCTATATATATTTTTTTTTTAACTATGCCCAGTTTCTTTTATCCACCTTTTACAACATATAAATCAGAATGTCTTCATATTCCTGGCAAAACCTTTCTGGTATGGATAACTCCATATTTTAGCGCCATTCTGGAAATCTTCAAAAAGCTGCCTTAGTTCCTCCAATATCCTTATCCGTTCTTCTATATCAAAACCAGTTAAAGAAGTATCAGTCCTGATAATCCCCTCCAAAGTGCTTAAAGAAGGCAGACTACACAGCTCAATACATCCCCTGTCAGAAACACATTTCAATTGTTCAGAAGCAGTCCTGTAAAATGAATTAACCGGCATTTTAAGTAATTCTTTTCCTTTAGGTAAAAACGAATTAGTGGTATATTTATAAAACAAAGAATTTCCTGAGTCAAATACAGGAGCCATTGACTTCCACTGCAAACTTACAGGGTCCCTCAGAATACCAAAATTGTTTAAATGCCTGTCATTGTTAGCAATTAAAAAATCAATACATAACATCACATCCATAAAATGCTGCACATCCAGTAATTGCTCATTACATTTTTTAATAAAATACCCATACCAGGAATCAGAATTTGCTTTTTTTCCTGCATTTACTATATCTATAGCTGGAATAAATTCAGAATCTAAAGATGTGAAGTTTTTGCACCCACAACCAAGCTTCTTCTCATCATTACAAGATATCCAGATAAAATTGTATTTTACAAAATTAATATCACATACAGAATACATTTCTGTAGCCAGTACTTCTGAAACTGACTGCAGGGCATTTTGCAAATAACTCCCTTTTACTAAAATCCTGTTTCCATTATGGTCAGTTATCCATTTCTTTGCAAGGTCTCCTTTCAAGGAAGAACTTGGAATCAAGTTTGTCTTGTAAGGGATTGTTTTTACTTCACTAAAATTATCAAGAATTTTAGTTGATACAAAAGAATTGCCATACAAATTTACTTTGTTCCATGATGGGACTATTCCAACAGGACAAGTCCAGTAACTGTCGGACAAGGATAATGAATTATTATTTAATAAAAACTGTAACCTGGGAAAACTGTTCCCAAGGTTTGAATACCGTCCTGTGGGAATTGCCCTGTCTTCTAACCAGTTTATAAAACTTCTTAAACCAGATACACCATAAGGCAGTAATCCCTGCCAGTCTCCGTTAATTTTAAAACTTAAGATTGAACCATTATCCACAGTAAAAGCAGCAATTTTATTATCATGGTGCATTAAATAGAAAATATCCATAATTTCTCCTTAAAACAAATCCTCAAGTAAACTCTTAGCTTTTTGTTTTTTAACAACAGCTTCTACAAGAGCTAAAACAACAAGCTCCCTAATTGCTTCAGGTTCTTTGTTAAAACCACCTGCCTCAGCTGTCCCAATTTTACACTGTTTGCAATCATATACAGATAGAATTCCTGAATCTGGTTTCCATTTATAAAAGTATTCATTTCCGTTAAAAACTACCACTGGCATCTTCTTCCCCACACTATTTCCTTTTTCTAATTCTTTATTCATAGTACTTCCCCCACTATTTTAATTGAAATAATATTTTTGATAATTCCATAACAACGTTAATAATATTATTCCCACAGAATATTAAACAGCTCTCAACTTTCTCAAAACAAAACGGGCTCTTTTTCACAAAAATCACTGCTATCTATGGTATTTAACAATAAAATCCATATAATTGTGATATAAATCACCAGTGGCAGCATCTATAAAATCAAAATCCGTTTCTGGAAATTTAAAATAATGTTCTATACTGATGGTTAAATCCTTCCGCTTTCCAATTTCTAAAAACCATTTAGCACAATTATTACCACATGCTGTAGCCCAAATCTCCCAGTCAGTCTTTAAAGCCATAATTAACGCTTTAACCCCGCCAGACAATCCCGTTGGAGGAATCTGCCTAAGAACAGGACTCTTGATACAGTAAGGAGAAAGAATCTCTGATTTATCTACATCCAGTACCATTTCTTTTACCAATGGGTCATCAAGCCACTCTTCTTCATAATTATTATCAAAAACAGATTCCACCAGTTCAACAGTATCCTCAGTTGTACCCCATCTTATACCCAGCATTTAAAACACCTCCATCCTGTTTGTATTTTCATTTATGTGTATATCTGGCTTAAATACATGATGTTTATATTTGCAGTTATCTATTTGCCGGCAAGTATTGCACAAAGAATTACGCTTTAAACATTTTGGCAGATGTCCTTTATCATAACTAATTTTATTCTTCAATTTACTTTCCGCTGCCTGTTCAAGACTTTCCCATCTGTTTTCGATAGTACCTGTACCAACACTTACCTGGTACTTGCAAAATATTTTTTAATTTTAATAAACATTTCATAAACATGCTACAGTATAATTAAAACAACACTCTGGCCTGCATGAAATTATCTTTTGTTATTCTCTTAAAAACAAACTCTAAAAAGCAGACATTTTCCTGGTGATATTTTTTCCATTATCATGAAAAGTTAAAAGGTATGAGTATTTAGTATCCTTTAATAACCAGTCCAATTTGCTTCCCTTAATATCCAGGTCACATTTTTGTGACAGTTCAAAAGTGCAAAATGAAAATGAACCACATTCTTCAAAATAACATTCCCTCAACCGCTTCCCATGTAAATACTTATATGGCTTTTCTTTAGTTATACAAGCAAGAAATTTTTCAAAAAATACTTCCCATGACAAACAATATTTATTAGCATAGGCTGGCAAATTATTAAACACACGTTTAACTTCCTGGTTATTCAAAAACAAGTTACTACATAATAATAATTCTTCAAAACACTCATAAGAATCTAATACTGTTATATTGTAATCCCTCAACTTATTTACAAATTTTTCGATTTCGCATCCGAACGCTGCCCTGTCAAATACAACAAGTATATTTTTGTCTTTTATGAGCATTCTTTCAATCTTATCAACAATTGCACTTTTTCCACCATCAGAATGTTCCACTGGAACTGTATTTAAAAGTTTATTAAAAAATTCAAACCCACATGAAGAATCTTCTGTAATGCAAATATCTAATTTAGAGGACTGGTTAAGCGTATTTAAATTATAAAATGGTTCTAACCAATGGTTAATGCCATCATTGCATAAACGGTATATGGAGTCAATACTATAAGATATGTGTGGCATATATCCAGATTCCTCACCATTTTGTTCTATTTTTAAACTTTCTCTGTTGAAAATTAATAAATATAAATTATTTTTAACAACATACTCATAACAACATTTTGCAAATTCAGCACTGTCAATTACATTGGAATCATCAAAAATAATTATAGCATTCTTTGAAGCAGTCATCAAAGCTTTCCAGCCAAGGTCATCAGCAACCAGTACATCTAAAGAAATATTTTTAATAATATCAGGAGATGTGTCTCTTACAAGTTCTAATAAGGAAGTTTTGCCAGTACCACTGTCCCCTTTAATAACATTTATCCTTCTTTCAAAATGAAATTTACACACGTACTGGTTAGAAATTATCTCTAATTCTATAGTATTCATCAACAAACCCTCCAAACGTACATACCTTCTTTCCTGACTCAGCTATCACTGCTTCAAAACCAGATTCCGGGAACTGCATAATATGATGTAATGTAATATGGACATCTTTATTCCTGGCAATTTCTAAAATATCAGGAACACAGTTATCCCCACACTTTGTTGCATAAATATAAGGTTTTTCGAGCACAGCCATCAAAATAACTGCTTTACACCCTGTTGACAGCTTTGTAGGCGACATTCCTCCGAACACAGGTGACTCAATATATTCATCTTTTACAGCTATAGATAAATCTATATTTTTAATAATTTTTTTTACATCATCACGGTTAAACCAGTCTTTAGATTTATTCCGGTTAAAATAAGGGTCTATTGTCCTTATACATTCTCTTTCTACCTGGCCTACATGGATATACAGCATAAAACCACCTTCATTTCTCCAAAATTTTATTTAGCTTATTATAACAAACCACTTTATCTGTGTAAAGATATAGCTACTGGCTGGCTTATAAGCAATCCCATTAACAAGACTATTATTATAAAACAAAATAAACCTGTCTTCCAGAAGCTTCTAAATTCTACTTAGAAATCCAGACAAGACAGGTTTTACTGCTATTAGAGTTAAAACATGCAGAATTTGGACTGTACCTGTTTAATCCCGTTCATCGGTGTCAATCTCAGAAACATCAAGTATTTCAATCGAACCACAAAATACATCTAATGCAAAATATCCATCACCAGATTTTGCCAGATTTAATGAAGGCTCTCCCAACATCTGCCCCACAGCTTTCCTAGTGCTGAATTTAAGATGGCTTAAACTGACAGTATCCGCAGGACCTTGTGCTAATACCCTGTGCCTGTCAGTTTCGCCTTCAAAAACAAAATACAGTTCAAGTTCAACTGTTTCATTATTATACCAGATACCTGCAACAGAAACAATTGCAGTCCCTTCACAGGTTTCAGTGCTCTTG
Source organism: uncultured Lachnospiraceae bacterium (assembly GCA_910586555.1). Lineage (GTDB taxonomy): Bacteria > Bacillota > Clostridia > Lachnospirales > Lachnospiraceae > Butyribacter. Next base: position 3,773 of record CAJUJY010000097.1, on the reverse strand, counting down.
AAAAAGTCTTCTTTATTGAAAGTGGCACTGCCTAAAACATCTGGTGCAAATTCCTGGACATCTTCTTCTGTAAACATTTTAGCGTTTGCCCTGTAATCAATTTCTAAAACTTCTGAAACATAAAAACCAGAACCATATTCAATACAAGAACCACCAGAACCTTTCCCTTCTAAAAGGTCTTCCCTGAACCTGCTGCCAGGATAACCAGAAACTTCATAATAGTATTCTTCACGCACTCCATTAATGGAATTTTCTTTTCTTTTTAAAACTCTGGTAACAGTTGTTTTTGGCGGATAAAAAGAGGTATCACCTGTATATTCAACTTACCTGCCTCCAGCAAGATTATGTTCTAACCAGCCACCCCTATACTTGCTGTTCCTTAAAACTACACTATCCCCAGCTTTAAATTTTGAATTTTCTGAATTAAACATTTACAATCAATCCTTTCTATACTATAATTATTATGGAGGTAGTTACATGAATTTTAATAATATTTTTGAATATGATATAGAAATTAATAAAGTTTCAGTTTACATAAAAATGTATGAAATGTACGAAAAACCAACCCGATTTATACCATGTGAAAGTACTTTGGAATATATTGGATATAAAGGTAAATATTACAGGTGCCAGATATACTACTCACTAGTACCAAGGTTCACATTCAGATACAAAATACATAACTATAAAATTACAAACAAAAATATTATATCTTTAGAACGCACAGAATGCTATGCCTTTCTCCAAGACTATATCAGATTAATATTAAAATACAAAATACAACCTGACAGCACTGAAGACGGGAGTAACCGGTTTAAAGGCACTCCATACCCTGTTTCATTAAAAGCAGCAGAAGAACCAAAAGAACGTACAGCCCTTATCTGGCTCACTACAGCATACCGCCCTGACACACTGACTCTCCTGTCTAAACCTGTAAATTCGTACTTTTTTCCATTAAAATACCACCTTTCTAAACTATTACATAATATCTACCGATAACATAAATAGCACTAAACATTAGAGAATAATTGTATGTACAAAACCTATAACAGAATTTATACAGAACCTGATACCCGTAAAATGAAACTAATCAAAACAGAAAAAACAGGTAACAAATTCACATCACCCAAGGCATATTACAACAAACACACAGGCACACTACTCATCCAGTACACTTACATGCGCATATGCCTCAGAGATGATAACACAAGATATGAATCAGGATACCACCACGAATACACAAAAAGAACTGTAACTATTACAAATCCAGTTTCCTGTTTATATCAGAATAAAAATTTGCACTATTATAACCATAGCAGCCATATACATACCTGGCTTCCCCAATATTTCCCTGGACAAAATAACGTGTCTTATAACCACTCTCCCCAGGCTCTGTGATTACAAATGAGTCCTGGCTGTTTAATACTTCTGTTTTAAATTTTTCTATTAATTTCATTCTTTCCTCCTGTCTTAAATTTGTTTCAAACCTAAAAATAACAACATCTTCGGTTAATACTGGCATTCCTTGCAATAATTATTATAAAGATAATTTTTCCAGACACAGAACCAGATAAAGTTTTGCATACATCAAATTTTTCTGCTATTTTCCAGCCATCCTCCCAGTTACCACCTTTTCTTGTCCTGATACCATCATGTTTGCCGAAACCAGATGAATACCAGTCTTCAAAGAGATACCCGTTTTCATCATACACATATCCATTATCCTTTTGATATATAAATTCATCAGTTCCAAACAATTCATGTGTAATTTTTATACCAGGATTCTCTTCCATTAATTTTATCATCATATTTCTGTCCATACTTTTCCTAAAACCTTCCTATATTTATATCTGTCACATTTTTATTTTGCAAGCACACTTATTTGCTTCCTGAAGGACTGCAAACAATAATCCAGACAGTTTATCCTTATCTGTTATTATATCAATAACCTGCATACCAGCAAACTGCAAATCTTCTGTAGTTAACACACACTGAAAGGTATTTTCATCAACTTTCAAAAACTGCATAAATAAAACCTCCTTTAAATTGTAAAAAGCAGGTATCTTTAAATACCTGCCTGACAATTTCTAAATAAAATTCTGGTGTTTTCTTCTTTACACATTTTAAATTTAAACAAATTTCCATTTAACCAAGATTTTGACACTATAAAACCACCTGCTGGTTTAACATGGATTTATCTTTTACCCAGCAGGAAGCCCTGCTGTCCTGCTTTACGGCTTCTATACAAACCTCCAAAGTCTGTTTTCGTACAAATGACAGGACGCGGCAATCCTGTTTAACAGCTTCAAGACAAATTCCAGGAGTCTGTTCCCTTACATAACATAAAGCGTAACCACGTTGTTTTACTGCCGCCAGGCAAATTTCCGACGTCTGCTCTTCCACAAACTGTAAAGCCAAGCCGTTCTGTTTTACCGCTGCCAGACAAACCTCTGGCGTCTGTTCTTTCACAAATTGTAAAGCCAGACCATCCTGCTTTACTGCTTCTAAACAAAATTCTGGTATCTGCTCTTTTACATATTGTAAAGCATAACCATCTTTTGCAACTATTTTTAATGCTTCTTTGTTCATAATTTTCTCTCCTGTTATGGAGCTGGTGCTCCCTCTGGCTAAACTGCTGATTTATTTTGTTCTATTTTATAGTTACTGTAAAATATCATTAAGACATATCCCTGGTTTACACTGCCTGTTTTACTATAGAATGTTACATCTGCTAAAATGGTTTTGAAACAAAAAATAAACCAGGATTAAAAGTTAATAATCCCAGCCAATAACTGTATAAAAACAAATCCCATGTTGATTTCATCTACTGCTGCCAGATATCCTGCCATATTCATGGTATCAAACTTTGGAAGTATATATCCACAAATTATCTGGGAATACACAGGCACCCCATAATCCAGTAATGAGTGTATATCCTTTAAATGTTTCCCATTCCTCACCTGTATAAATATTAAAGGTAAATCCATTAAACTGAAATCTGTGTTTTTATCTGAAATACTGCTGCTTATCGCTGATAAAGCTTCTACCAGCTTCTTTTCTGCAAAAGCCAGGCTGCTGTCTGCAATACTGTCTTCCAGGCATATACACACACTGGACAGTCCTTCATACTTCTTTGTACAAACCACTTCCGCTATATCAGCCCGTACTGCTGGCATATACAGCAGCCCGCCTATTGAATAACTTAATATTTCTTTTCCTTTAACTTTTTTGCCCTGTACCATTTCTTGTCCCCTCCTCTGATAAAGAGCCATGCGGGTTAAATACCCACATGGCTGTCTTTAATTTCATTACAAGCCACATACAGGTGCAGCCTATCTGAACAGGCTGCCTAATATCCCGCCAAGACCGCCCTGGCTTCCACTCCCTGCACCACCACCAAGCATTCTGCCTGCCTGGGACAATACATCTCCTGCCCCGCCTATTGCGTTACCTGTTTCGTGCACTGCACTACCAACTGACATATTATTCTGGGAAGACGGCCTGCTGCCTGTCCTTCTGCCATCCATGCTTATATCTAAACCAGATTTCCTTTCATTTGGCTGTATAATTACTACATTGCCTGGATCATTGAACTTCATGTTATAACTTTCACCAGAAGCCTGGCCTATTATATTTTTCCAGCTTACATCTAAACCAAGTGTTGGCTGGTTTCCAGTAAATGCTACCATGGCATCAGGGTCAACAACACACTGCCCCCTGACACGGAAATCAATTTTCAAAAATCTCACAAATCTTGGAAGACTCAAGTAAGC
>CAJUJY010000096.1 GCA_910586555.1 uncultured Lachnospiraceae bacterium | reverse complement strand
TATAGTGCCTTTTACAGAAAATATATAAAACTGCCTGCATGTTACTACGTTCCATGGGAATTAAAAGTTTTCTTGCTTGTATTTTAACTTTTTGATAAAATTTTATATTTATCCGAAAGACTTTTATATCCCATGTAAAAGATATTTTTATACTGTTATTAAGTACTGCCATATATGCAGATATAGCATAATGCCATTAACCCAGATAAACCCACAGGAAATATTCCTGTAAGCTGCCAAAACGTATATTTCCTGGCAAAGGCCAGATGTAATCTAAAAGGCAACTGTACGGGGCCGCCGGCGTTTAAACCTGGTCTTAAATGCTTCAAAGAAATTTTTTCTTTGAAGCATACAGGTTTTACGCGCCGTTGCGTGAACCCGTCCAAGCGGAAGCGGGTTGCCTGTAGGATTACTTTGGACTTGCCAGGGTATAATATTTTAACCTCACATTTAAAATAAACCGTGGATAACTATAAATTATCTTTTGTTTACACACAATTAAAAGTTTATGAAACGGACGTGGGTTATATAGTAAATTTACTTGCAGAAATTTCATTTATAGGTTATTCTATATGAAAAGAATTAGTTGCGGTGGGATATTAACTACAGAAGCATATTTATAAGGAGATAAGCTATGAAACAGTTTTTTGGAATGAGCCAGAGAGGGATTCTGGCAGAAGCCGTAAGAGGATTATCAAACCCTGGATTTATCATGCTTATATCAAATAGCAGCCAGTTTGGACAACATGTAGCAGAGCTTGAGAAATTGTTTCCAAAAGTTCCAAGCATAGGCTGTATTGGCATGGGTTATAATACAAGGGTTGTGGAACAGGGTGTAAGCATTATAGCATATACAGATGGTGTTATGGCTGTGGCTAATGTGCTTGAACAGGTGTCTGTTATGCCTGTAAAGTATATAAAACGCATAGAAAAGGATATGCAGGTGTTAAAGGCATCAGGGGACAATACTATATGTATTGATTTCTGTTCAGGGAATGATGCATGTGTGCTGACAACTGTTTACAGTATGCTTAAAAAGAAAAATATTTCCCTTACCGGGGGAACAGGGGACGCTGGCAAAGTTTCAGCTAATGGCAAGGTTTATAATGATGCTGCTGCATATGCATTAGTAAAAAATATGAACGGAAGAGTCAAGGCATATAAGGAAAATATTTACAGGCCAGTAAATATGGATAAACTTATTGCATCTGAAACAGACCGCAGCAGATACCTTCTTGGAAAGCTTAATGGAAGGCCGGCAAAACAAGTTTATCAGGAGCTTCTTAATATCCAGGAGAAGGATATTACAGAACAGACATTTAAAAACCCTTTTGGCAAACTAAGCGGAAAGGATATATGCATTGTATCAATTAAAGCTGTAGAAGGCAGTGCGCTTACATGTTACAGGCAGGTAAACGACTCAGATGTACTTATACTTCTGGAACTCCAGGATTACAGAAAAGTAGTTGAAGGTACAATACAGAAGATACGTCAGGATTTTCCACATATCTCAGCAGTATTTTCAGTAAACTGTTTGTTCCGTTATCTTTTGTTCAGCCAGAACAATGAAATGAATCCTTATCTGGAATCTATGGCAAGGCTTGGCAGCCATGCAGGGCTTGTAGGGTATGGTGAACACTATAACAGCCAGTTTGTGAACCAGTCAATGACATGTGTTGTATTTGAATAAATATAATGTTAATTTCCAGTTGGATTTAGTAATTAATACCTGCTTGCAGGCAATGCGGATTGCGTATATCTGCTTGACTAATATAACCAGGAGGATATAATATGTTTTTACATAAGTACAGGGACAAACAGTACAAAACAACAGAAGGGACAGGGCTGTATCCAGTTGTGCATGTTGCAAACAGTCTTCAGGATTACAGGAAAGAACTAGTGCTAAAAGAGGTTGAGTCGCTTAATGAGCTAAGGGGGATAAGACTGGCATTCCAGAGTGTGCTAAAAGAAGATATGGAACTAAAAGAAAAACTTGATACATTTAATGATGTTTTCAAGTCAGTTGGCAATGTATCAGGGCAGTTTACATTAGTAAAGGCTGAAATCACAAAAAAAGTAGAAGAAGCACAACAACAGGTAAATGGTTTAAAATCCAGTTCAAGCCAGGTATATAACTGTTTTAGTGAAATACAGGATACATTTACAAGTTTCCAGGAGGCTATTGAAAATATTAAAAAATCCATGAAGCAGATAGTAAAAATTGCAGACCAGACAAATATCCTGGCACTTAATGCTTCTATTGAAGCGGCGAAAGCAGGAGAACATGGCAAAGGTTTTGCAGTTGTTGCAGGTGAAGTAAAAAGCCTGGCTGATGAAATCAAAGAGCTGGCAGGACTGGTTGACACAGGAATTGGCAGCGTAGAGCATGGTACGGAAAAAATGAATGAAAGCATTACGGCCTCTGGCCTGGCGATGTTACAAAGCATAGAAAATGTTGATAAAACATATGATATGTTTGATGAGATTATTACAGCAGCAGGAAGTGCAGAAACCGTACATGAAGAAATTAAAAAAACAGTCAGTTCATCACAGGAAAGATTAATGGAGTTTAAACGGCTTTTTGCAAATACAGAAGAACAATATAATGAAGTAACAAGGCATATTGACAGGGCAAGCGAATTAAACACAACTAAAAGTTCAATGTTTGAAGATATGGATAACATGCTTTCCCAGGTAGCACCAATTATAAATGAAATAGAAAACTGAAATATAAATTACCTTCTTAGTAGATGAAATACTGCCAGGCAAAAACTTTATAGTGGAAATCATATGCTTTATATGTTATAATAATATAAAGATAAGTTAAATAATAAAATTAATTACAAATGGAGGTCCACAGATGGTGAACAATGGTCTGGTAGTTACTAATGATAATTGTATCGGCTGTAATAAATGTATAAGTGTCTGTAGTTGTGTCGGGGCATGTGTATCTTCAGAAAAAGATGGAAAGAACAGAATAGATGTAGATGGCAGCAAGTGTGTTGCATGTGGCGCATGTTTTGATGTATGTGAACATGATGCAAGGGAATTTACAGATGATACAGAAGAGTTCTTTAAAGCATTACAAAAAGGTGAGAGGATCTCTCTGCTGCTTGCCCCTGCTTTTAAAGCAAATTACCCGGCAGAATATGAGAAAGTGCTTGGAGGATTAAAGGATCTTGGGGTAAACAGGATTATAAGTGTGTCTTTCGGAGCAGATATTACCACATGGGGATATCTTAATTATATACAAAAATATAACTTTACAGGGGGGATTTCGCAGCCATGTCCTGCGGTTGCAGGCTATATTGAACGTTACCTTCCAGAACTTATACCAAAGCTTTTCCCAGTGCAGAGCCCTATGATGTGTGCCGCAATATATGCAAAGAAAGTTATGGGCATTACAGATAAACTTGCATTTATAAGCCCATGCATAGCTAAAAAGCTTGAAATGGAAGAAAAAGCTAATAAAGGGTATGTACATTATAATGTAACATTCCATCATCTTATTGAATATGTCAAAAAGCATAATATACAGGGTAAACTTTGCTCAGATGAAATAGAGTACGGGCTTGGTTCACTTTACCCTATGCCTGGCGGCCTTAAGGAAAATGTATACTGGTTTCTTGGGGAAAGTGTATTTATAAGGCAGATTGAAGGGGAAAAACATATGTACGAATTTTTGGAAAAGAATAAAGACAGGATATCAAAAGAACAGACCCCTTATCTTTTTATAGATGCACTTAACTGTGCAGAAGGCTGCCTTTGTGGTACTGCAACAGACCCTGTGATTTCAAAAACAGATGATGCACTTTACAATGTACTTAAAATAAGGGAGCAGGTTAAGAAAAACAGTCTTGCAAGTGCCTGGTCAAAAAAGCTTTCACCAAAACAGCGTTTAAAAAGGTTTAACAGCCAGTTTAAAAAACTTGACCTTAATGATTACCTTAGGACATATGAAAACCTTTCAGGATTCTGCCAGAATAAAATCCCTTCTGAAGAGAAAAAACAGGAAATTTTCAGAAGCATGAATAAAGATACATATGAAACACAACATATCAACTGTTCATGTTGTGGGTATAACTGCTGTGAGGACATGGTTACAGCAATATATAATAACTTTAATAAAAAGGAAAACTGTATATATTATATTAAAAGCCAGGTTGAAGAACAAAGGGAAAATGCAATGATGCTTGCAAATGAAAATGAAGAAGAAAAAGAGATTATAAAGCAGCAGGGTGAAAGGATTATTGGTACAGTCAATGAAATAAATGATAGTTTTGAATTACTGCATGAAGCAGTTGACAATATGGCAGAGGGCAATTCTGACAATGCTTGTGAAAGCACCGAGATTGCAAAGCATATGCATGAAATTACTAATTTCTGCCATGATTTAAATAAATCAATGTATGAAATTAACGATATGATATCAAAACTTACACATAATAATGAAGATGTAGTTTCCATTGCAGAGCAGACAAACCTGCTTGCGCTTAATGCAAGCATTGAAGCAGCAAGGGCAGGTGAAGCGGGCAGGGGGTTTGCAGTAGTTGCAGGTGAAATAAATAACCTTGCGACAAGTTCACGGGATACAGCTTCAAGAAGCAATGAAAGCCAGGAAAAGATATTACAATATGTTTCAAAGATAATAGAAGACAGTAAAAACCTTATGGATATAACATCGGACATAAATGTAAGGGTAGACAGCCTTGCAGCTTCAACAGAGCAGATAGCAGCCTCCGCAGAGGTTATTTTGTCCACTTCAGATGATGTAAAAGACAAGCTTGCCCGTCTTGTAGAAGAGAACAGGAAACTGGATTAGTTTTAAAAATTTTTTTATTTTATATTAGCAGCACTATAAAAATAAATTATAGTGCTGTTATTTTTTATTTTTCAGGAAATTTATATAAAAAATAAAATTTGTGCGCACATTAGTATATGCTAAAACGTCATACATTATATAAAATAAAATGGAAGGAGGTTTTTTATGTTTGCAGGGATTAGTGAACAGTATGACAAACTGTACCGTTACTGTTATTTTAAAATGCATGATGTACAGGCTGCGGAAGATATTACACAGGAAGCATTTCTAAAGCTTTTTGAAAACAGCAGGTACAAGGAAGTGAAAAATCCCCTGGCGTTTTTATATACTGTTGCAAAAAATCTCTGTATAGATGAATACCGCAGGAAAAAAACTGTACAAATACCAGAAAATATGCTGGCAGATAACTGTGAAGATAAAATAATTGAATCTGTTTCACTGCATATGGCACTTGACAGGCTTACAGACAGGGAACGTGAAATTATACTGCTTAGGTTTGTAAATGAAGTTCCTGTTGAAGATATTGGAAAAATATATGGAATCTCAAGGTTTGCAGTATACAGGGAAGTTAAGAAAATCCTTAAAAAACTGGAGAGGAGGCTTTCTTATGAATAAAACCAGTAAAAAATATTTAAGTGAAGAAAATTTAAAGGAAATAAAGAAATATTTTGAAGCCCCGGAACCTGTAAGAAAGCAGGAATTTATTAAAAAAATGGCAGTAAGCCAGTATAAAAATATAAGGAAAAAAGCCAGTTTTTTTTATATACTGCGGATACAGTTTTCTTATATTTCCAAATGGCTGTGGCTGCTTTCCGCAGTTTTATTTACAGGTATATTTATAGCAAGCAGGTATATAGCAAACGGTCTGGTATGGTATATGTGTGGCATTATGCCATTTATTGTAACATTTACACTTTCAGAAAGTGTACGTTCTGTTATATATGGAATGAATGAACTGGAAATGTCATCAAAATTTACCCTTAAAAGCATTATTATGTCAAGGGTAGTTATAATTGGTGCAGTAAATATGTCCCTGATTCTTTTTGCAGAATTTTTATCCGGGGATCTTTTGTGGAGAAATATAATATATATGCTTGTACCATATTTATCATCTGCAACAGGAGGCTTTATAATACTTAGAAAATTCACTTCTAAAGAAGGTGTTTATTTAAGCTGCGGTTTTGGAACAATTATAGGTTTGCTGGATATGGGAAGCATAAACTCTTATATTTTTATATATGATGCAAAATATACAGGTATATGGGTAATTGTTACTATAATGCTTTCTGCCGCTGCCATATATGAAAGTTACAAAATGGCTAATACTGTTGGCAGTATGACATAGGAAGGAGAGAAAAATATGAAACTATTAGCAGACAGGCTTTCTAAGCAATATAAAAATAAAATCGCAGTAGACAGAGTGTCAGCAGAATTTACAAATGGCGTGTATGGGCTTTTAGGCGCTAATGGTGCAGGGAAAACCACATTTATGAGAATGGTATGCGGCATACTTGAGCCAACAAGCGGTACTGTAACATTTGACGGGATTGATGCAGGGGAAGAGGAATACAGGGACATACTTGGCTATCTTCCACAGGACTTTGGATATTATCCTGATTTTACTGCATGGGATTTTTTAATGTATATGTCTGCATTAAAAGGCTTTGATAAAAAAAGTGCGCATAGAAGGATAGAAGAACTGCTGGAATTTGTTTCACTGGCTGATGTAGCAAAGAAAAAGATAAAAACTTATTCAGGCGGCATGAAACAGAGGCTTGGAATTGCACAGGCACTTTTAAACTACCCTAAAATACTTGTAATGGACGAACCAACGGCTGGCCTTGATCCCAAAGAAAGAGTACGTTTCCGTAATGTAATAGAAGGGCTTGGAAAAGAAAGCATAGTTATTCTGTCTACACATATTGTATCTGATGTAGAACATATTGCAGATTATATACTTATGATGAAGGGCGGAAGGCTTGTATTTAATGCACCACGTGGAGAAATAGCAGGCGGCCTTGAAGAATTTTATCTGGATGAGTTTGATGATTAAGAAAGGAATGAGGTTTTATGAAAAGACTTATAGGTTTTGAGCTAAAGAAAATTTTAAAAAAGAAAATATTATGGATAACATTTGCAGTATGCCTTATATTCCAGTTATTCCTTACAAGTGCTTCTTATCTTATTTCATCAAGGTATGTTGATGGTAAATTCCTTGAAACCAAAGCAGACTGGTTTAAAACAGACAGGAAAAATTCAGAGAATTTATCTGGAAGAAAAATTGATGATACACTTCTTTCGGAAATTGAAGAAAGCAAAAAGTACATTCCTTTATCAAAAGATGAAGCAGAAAGTTATGAATATCTTTCTTCAGATAACTACAATAAAAAAGTAAGGCCATATGAAGGAGTAAACAGGCTTGTACAGTTTATGCTTGCAGATGGCATAGAAAAAGGTGCTTCTTATACCACTGTTACACAAAAAGTATTATATAATACAAGGCATAAAGGACAGGAAAAATTATGGGATTCTTCCAAACTGTCAGATTCTGAAAAAGAATACTGGCAAAATAAAGAAGAAAAGCTTCCAGATGTTTTTACATATAAATATGGAGGAACATTTGAAAACCTTGTAGGTATGGGAGGCTGTTACTATATATGCATGTTTGTAATTTTCTTTATTGCGATATGTATAACAGGCATATTTACAGATGAACACATAAGAAGGACAGACCAGCTTATATTATGTACAAAATATGGCAGGATACACAGCTATATTGCTAAAATATCCGCTGGATGTATTATTACAACATGTATGGCATTAATTCTATGGATAGTAACATTTATCTGTTTTACCATAATATATGGCAAAGGTGATTTTTCTGCAATGGTACAGGTAACAATGGTTTCATTATCTTTATACCCAGGAGATATTACTATAGGACAGGCAGCGGTTATAATGACTATACTGTTATTTATATCCTCTCTAATGTTTAGCATAATTACAATGGCATTATCAGAGCTTCTTAACAGCAGCATTGGCACGATGGCAATAATAATTGTAACAGGGGTTTTTATTGCACGCCTGGTAATGGTGCCAGAAAACTTTAAATTTCTACACAAAATATGGAATATGATTCCAATTAACCTGTTAAAAGCTGACCAGGGATTTTTCAATATACATCTGTGGAATGTATTTGGTGCAAAATTTACACTATGGCAGATGGCTTTTGCAGTATATATAATAACCAGCCTGGTATTTTTCCTTATTGGAAAAAGAAAATACTGCAAATACCAGATTAGCGGCAGATAGCCATTTTTAACCTGGTTAAGCCAGTCCTTTAAAATACACTTTTTTAAGTGGTGTGTTTTAAAGGGCTGGCAAGGGTTTGCATTTATTCAATTATAAGTTCCCTGCTGCCTACAGAACCTTCAAGTATATTTTTAATTACAGCCCCTGCATGTCTGCCTGCTTTTTTAACAAGTTCCCCTACATTGGCATGGGCAATTGCATCTTCTTTTGAAATGGATATTGCATCAATAACATCCTTTTTATCTGTCCAGTTAAACAGTGCATATCTTTCATCATAAAATTCTATGCTTTCTGGTTCTACATCTATAGACTGTACTTCTGCTTCTGGTATTTTTACAGTAACTTTTTTATCTGTTACATTTATATTAACCTTTGAAAAATCTATTCCTGCACGTATATTAGCAGTATATCTCATTGAAAAGCCTTTCTTTGTAAGCAGCGGGATTTCCCCTTCTGAATAAATTACAAGGCCACTGTATAACATTTCCGCTGTTGTAAGTTCACTAGCACCATTTATCTTTTCACTAATATATGCTGCTGTAATTTCGGGCTGTTTATCCTTATAGACCATACGGCCTGCCTTAAAGCCTGCAAATACGCCAAATAATATAATTACAATTATAAATAACATGCTGGCTTTAAACCTCATTCCAATATAAACTTTTTTATCTTCTGCCATAAAACTGGTATCCTTTTCTGGTGTTATTTTATTTGCCTGGTATCTGTAAAACTTGTGAAAACCTGCTATTTCATTGGCATAGGCATGTTTTTATATAATATAGCATATATAGAACCAGGGTGCAAGAATTTTTACTAGTCCGGCACACAACTAAAGGTTAAGGCACGGAAATCAATTTTCAAAAATCTCACAAATCTTGGAAGACTCAAGTAAGCA
>CAJUJY010000095.1 GCA_910586555.1 uncultured Lachnospiraceae bacterium | reverse complement strand
GAAAAATGGTTCAGTAGAAATGATATTCTCTGAACCATTTTGTCTACAGTCTGAATAGAGAAAAATATATTTTTTCTCTATTTTTCATAATATACACCACTTTACAACTTTATCCATGATAACCAAATGACAAAAGCACCGATTTTATAGCCTTTACAAAGGCATTTGATTTTATTGTAGTTTCGACATTTTGTACGAAAGTAGCAAAAATTACCTGCTGATTTATCTGCTAGCCCAATGCTAAACGGAACTCCTGTACACTGGTGTCCCTGTATTGTGAGAATATTTCATCTTTGTAAGGCAGGATTTTCATTGCACAATAAGAGATGTTGATTAGATTAACCATTATTTCAATACCCTTTTTGCTGCGTACCATGTAGGAGCAGAGTGACCAGAAGGTTTTCTGTTCATAATAGCCCACTTCGATTTTCCAGCGGAATGAGTACACAAACAAAGGCACGTATTGCATCCACTCCCTGTCGGTTTGGTTAAGTGGTGCTTTTTCCTGCCATACGGATGGTTTCCGATGCGGTTGTACTGAAGAAAAGTTTTCTTGTTCCTATAGTTTTATTGCCCGCTGTCACATATGCATATACACATCTGTCACCAAATATATTTGTAAGCACTTTGCGTATGCCAATATAATAACCTCCAATTTTTTCTGGTGAAAGAGAAAAATCTTCTGTTGTGGAAAGTTTTCTCTCACGTTTTGCAGGTCTGCCTTTTTTCCTGTTGTGGCTGGTGGGAGGTCATAAATGGCAGAATCATACCATGCATTGCATATAATGTCTAAATTTTTATATTTACCAACAAGACAGGCCAAAGATTTTTTTGCGTACCAACTGTCAAACAGAAGTAATACCTGATGCTTCAGAGCCAGTTCAGGCATAATGGCACATACCATACCGACAGCAAGTTCCAGCTTTGAAACTTCCTTTGTCCACATACGGTATCCTAAAGGAACAGACCGATAAACAATATGGTTCTTTTGCCATACAGGAACGCACAGCATCAGACTTACAAAACAGTGCCCGTTAAGATAGTTAGAGCCGTTATGTGCAGCATGGTCAAAGAGTTTTGAAACATCTTCAAATTCCTTACCAGACTTGGCTATCACCATATCATCAATTCATAGGAATACCGGTTCATTGCATAAATGTTCTGGAATAATTTGCAAAGTCAGACGGGCAGTTACATTCATAAATTTAGAACAGTCAATTTTTGCATAAGAACAGGCATAATAAAAGGCATTTAGGGATTTTTCAGTTAGGAACTGTAAATAAATTATTTAATAAACTTATTTTTATTCTGTAGCCTCCTTTATAACATAATTTCTTTTTCCTAGTTCATTTAAATATTGAATCTGAAGCGCAAAGAATTCCTCATCTGATACAGTCTTTCCTAATTCATATTTATTGTAATCAGGAGTGCACATAATTTTTAAGCCCGTTTCAGTTGTTGTTGAACTGATCAGGCTGATGACTGTTTCAATATCTACAAGCCCCTGTCAGTTTTTTGAAATATAACAAAACATTCTATGTTCAATCTTATTCCATTTTGATGCCCCAGACGGAAAATGTGATACGTGGACTTCCAGCCCTGTGACTTTTGAAAATTCTGCCAGCTGCTGTTTCCATAGGCGTCCTCTCACGCTATTGCTCACTCCACTGTCACATGTGATAAAAATTTTTGTTGCATTTGGAAAAGTGTTTCTTCCAATTGCGTCCCACCATTTAAAAATGCTTTCTACTGAAAATTCTGCAGTGTCGTGATCTGTACCAAGATTAATAAATCCTGTATTTTCCTTCAGAATATAAACTCCATACGGTATCACTTTCCCAAGTTCATTGATCGGAAAATCGTGGTCTAAGACTATTTGGGGGTCTTTTTGTTTCCGATATTCTGTGCCAGGATTCTTAAAGTTCCCCAGATTTTCTTTTTTCTTTGCATCAACTGATATCACTGGTTCATCTGCGTTTATGAATTCCTGCGCTTTAGCATTTATGTATTCAAACTGTTCATTTCTGTCTGGTGCAGGTTTTCCGACCTGCTCCATTTTTTTGTTACACTGCGGCTGTATCCAAGAAGTTCCAGTGCCTTTCCAACTGTAACATGACTTGCCCTGATAGAATAATTGCTTTCAAGAATCCCGCTGATTTTCCATAAGCTGAGTGTAGTCCAGATCAAAACTTTTGACGGAGTACCGTAGGTTATTCCGCTGACAATTTCCTCTATCGCTTCTAAAATGCCTATTTCCTGGTCTGTTAATTTCGGTCTTCCAGCTCCCTGCGCCTTTTCAGGACCATTACACTCGTAAATATCCCCCTGCTGCAATTCCTCTATTCCACGACGGATTGCATTAATTGACATCCCTGTAATCCGATTTATTAATGATATGCCTCCATAACCAAGAAGAAGGGCTTCCCCATCAAGATACTGCCGTTTTTGTTTTTCCCCCATAGTACTGGCTACACGAAGGATCTGTTCCTTTTTTTCATCAGATATAGTTAACGCTAACATCGAATATTTCCCTTAAATATTTTTTTAGAAGTATATCATGTATGGCAAAGTTTGTCATTTTATTTATTTACAGTTCCTTACCTTTGACAAAAAATGTCTGTATAGCATGTGGATTGAATCAGAAGATCCCACTGCCAGCATAGATAAAACAAGCAAAAACAAACTTTTCATAGTTGGAACAGGAAACCCTAAAAAATATATTTGAAAATATCGAAATAGTCTACCAATTATGTTCTTTTCGTTATATAATAGATTTGCCGTATGAAGTCACTCCTTTGTTAATGTATTGTAGCAAATTCACTATATATTGAAAGTGCCTTATGCGGCATCTTTTATTTTAAAAAAGTTGTAAAGTGGTGGATATCTTATATATCCGCATGGCAGAATCAGATGTTAAATAATATAAAGCTAGTAGCATGAAATACAAATAATATTCTATTGTATGCTGAAATGGTCATTTTTGCTGTTCCAACATACAATAAATACCCTGTTATACCCATAATTTATATGTATCATTCTGTTCTTCATTTCCATTATGATAACTCATATTTACATGGAACACTATTGCCACAATGGTTTTGCCATGTTTCACATAAGTATATTTTACACGGAACAATGTCAGGCTGTTGATTTCTTTACAGGCTGTATCAAGTACCCTTGTTTTAAAATGGTTAAACTGTTTATATTTATCTTCACAATCACAGCATTCCCTCAATTCCTGCAATGATATCTGTACATATTCACCTGAACGTCCAATTACCTTTGTCTTTATTTTTTCCTGAAGCAGTTCAAAAATTCTTATAGAATAAGTTGATTTCATAGCCATTATATTGTCAAGCGTATATTGTGTGTAATGTTCTTTTAGCTGTAACAAAAAAGGTTTCAAATCATCATTCAGTTTTATAGAAACCCCAATATCAGAATTATACTCACAGCTTGTAACCCCTGCAATCTTAACCCATTTAACAGTATCCTTACTAACCCTTTTTATAAATACTGGTTTTTTCATAATATCATCTGTTATGTCATCTATATCCCTATACAGGTTGCTTTCAGACACCTTTAGCAATCCAGATAATTCTTTAATAGTGATTATGTAAGGTTTTAGTTCCTTATCTTCTGGTACAATCTGCATAATAGCAGCCCTTATCAATTTTGCACTATTAAGTTTTAACGACTGTTTACCTCCAACCAGGTCATTCGCTTGTACTACATAATTGCCAGTATTAAGTGAAAAATTAAAAGACAGCTGCCCATCAGTCCGTTTCTTACCTCGTGCCATATTTGCACACTCCTTTGTTTATCTGGTTTAATATTTGCTACTTTATCATAAAAACCACACTTTTTCAAGATGCGTAGTTTTTATTTTTCAAAACTATCAATATGTGGTTTTTAATTTTATAATTGACATCCTTATCTGATGTAAAATATCTTCAATGGGGATTTTCATCCCCATTAACCCCCTTATTAAAATTCCCTTGGATTTCTTTATATATTTTCCAATTCTTTTAACTTTTATATTTTCTATATTATTACATTTGAACTGACATTACCATTCATTGTTATGGCTGTATTTAATTAAAAACATACTTTGTGTGTGGGTATAATGCTGTAAAAAAATATACAAGAGGAAAATAATTATGAATGAAATAACAAGTAAAAAAAGAGTTTGCAGAATACATCTGCCAGCATGTTAAAAACGCACTTCCTGATGAACTATTAAAAGCAGAAGTACATGCCGCCAGCCTGGATTTATGGACTGGTAATCCACTTATGGTTCTGTTAATTGCCTGTCCGTGGAACGGTGTTACTACAGGCTTTTGTTTAGACAAATGGTATAAAGATGGCTTTGATGTACAAATAACAGAAACTGTTGCAGCATCCATTATTAATGACAGGAAGTTTTACTATATGCCACATAGTGACAATCTGTCTTTACATAATGATGCAGTAATATATGGCTAACCTTGACAATTTCTGATTGTGTAAAATTATTTATAAGTTACCAGTAATTTTATTTTAAGTTTTGACACCTAAATGGAAAATTTACCCAATATATAATAAAACTTATTGTTTCAGGTATGGGGAATGTCAAAAAATATCCCCAACAAATAAATCATAAGAACAGAATACAGGATTTGTTATAGCCAGGAATAAGGGAATCATGTGTGATAAAAACCATCTTTTCTACATCTGCCTGACATATAAGCATCCGGTCAAATGGATCTTTATGTGGCTGGGTGTTTTTTTCACGTTTTAATTCTTTCATAGTGAAAATGTGGTTTTCTTTGATTGTTATTTGCTTATATCCAGACTGTTCACAATATCCAGAAATTTCCTCTGCTGAAACAGGCATTATATCAGGATGTGCCAGATGTTTTATTTCCACTTCCCATAAGGAAACAACACTGTAATAAATCTCATTTTCTTTATTCTCAATCAGTTCCCTTGCTTTTTCTGGCAATTCAGCATCATTTGAAAGTGCCCAGAGAAGAATATGTGTATCAAGCAAAATTCTCATATCTCTCCTCCAAACATTTCTTCAATCTCTTTGTCCCATTCATCAAACATTTCGGGAACTTTGAATTTTCCCTCAGCTACGCCAATACGTTTTATTCCTTGGTTTTTCGGAATTAGTGTAATCTGTGCAACAGCTGTTCCATTCCTTGCCAGATAAATAACATCTTCCTGCTTTGTTTCAAGCATCTTTATTAACTTTGACAAATCTGTTTTAGCCTCAAACATGTTTACTTGTGTCATACATGCACCTCCTGTCAATATACTTAGCTAGATTAGCTAATTATATTATATGTAATTTTTACTGTAATATCAAGTCTTTGTAATATCTTTTGTTTATGTTAGGTAAAACGGCAAGTAAAGCAGGAATAAAGATTACCACAAAGAAAAGCTTGGCAGCTAAGAAACTAATACAAAAATACAGCAAAGACTTTAATAGAACATTAAATGGTATTGATACGATTGTACAGATACGGGCGTAGGTGGCACAAGTCCACAGTATCTTATATATCATAACTTGCACGTGTCCTGATTTTTATGGACTAAATTATACTATCATGATATAATGAAAAACAATATTTTAACTTTCGGTGAGGTGTTTGATATGGCAAAAATAGATTTCGTTGAAAAAGAATATTTTGAACAGTTGTTTGGAATGCGCTCAGGCTATGTGCTTGATTTTTCAAATCGTTCTTTCCAAGAATTTGTTTATAGTCTAATAAAAATTGATATATACAAAAAATATCATGGACTATCAAAGGCAAAAATTTTAAGAAATATTATTGCAGAGTATGATAATGTAACCGTCGGAAAACTATTATTAGAACTAATGCGTTATATGCAAGCAAAAAATATGATTGAAGATAAAGATACAGAACTATTTAAGAAATGCGCTGAAATTGGCAATCAGCTTATCGGAAAAACTGTTTCTGTTAAGAATACTGTTCAAAATACAACACAAAAAACACCAACAAAACCAGTTATAGATTATAGCAAATACTTAAATGAGCTAACAAGTTTAACTGACTTTATAGATAGTCCTCAGAAACGTGGGTTTGCCTTTGAAAAGTACTTACATAGTTTGTTTGAAAATAATGGTTTAGAGCCAAGAAGAAGTTTTAAAGTAGTTGGAGAACAAATTGACGGAAGTTTTTTGTTGTTCAATGAAGTTTATCTTTTGGAAGCAAAATGGACAAATAAAAAAATTGATAAAGGTGATTTGGTGACTTTTAATGAAAAGGTATCATCAAAATCTGGTTTTACGAGGGGATTATTTATTAGTTTTTCAGGCTATACTGATGAAGCATTAGCAACATTTTCAAACGGAAGAACTGTAAATATTGTGTTAATGACGGTTCAGGAATTGGCAATAGCCTTAACACGACAACTTAATTTTACAGACGTCTTAAAACGTAAAGTGAGGGCTTTAGCCGAGGAAGGAAACTATAATAAATCTATTTTGGAAATGTAATTAATGGGGCATGGAAGCTAACAGGTTTCCATGCCCCATCCTTTTTTATACAATATGACATTATTCTATTGTAGTACTTATGGAACAAGTATACCCACTGTATGTTTATACGTTTGTATTCTTATCCCCGTTCTGTATTTCCACAGTTGCAATTCTTTTATAAGGCGATTTTTTATCAATTATGTAGCAGTTAATTAGACCGTTCCCTGATAATTTTGAATATTATACATTAAACAATCAAGCATATCCTCTTCGATAGTCACTCCAATTGGATGGTTATTCTTTTCATATTCTGACATATGGCAAAGCACGCCATCAGCAATTTCCTTTACAGACCAGTCAATTTCTTTTCTGTGTCTTGTAAAAATATGTACTTTACGGACAAGATTTAAGAAAATTTTTTCTGTTTCTTCAATGTTATCTTCCATCACATCAAGATTAGATAAACCATCATTTTTTTCGATTTGCTCGCACCATTCTTTAAAATCTTCGATAAATAATTTAAAAACAACATTCTTATCATCTTTACCTGAATCGCAAAATTCAAAAAATCTCTTTTTGTAATATCTCTGTATAAACAAATTTTTATACTTAAGATATCGTTGCAGAAGAAATTCACCTGCATGATCCTGATACCAAATAATAAGTTCTGCCTTTATATAATTCATGATATACTCTTTCGACTTTTCAGATAAATTATTTCTATACATATTAAATGCCTCCTTTCCTGATTTATATATATATATATTGTAAAACCGATCTTGGTAGTTGGCAAGATGTTAATTTTTTAAATTTTATACAAGCTTATTTATATTATTTGTAAAGTATCACAACAATAATTCTATTATTCTAAACTCCTCACCCCGCATCGGTGTCGGCGTATCGAAGTTTGACTTGATGCGTGACAGCTCGGAGCTTGGGCCTAATGGCAAAGCCAACCATGGTAATGCGACGTTAGAAGGTCATACCTATGTTGTGCTTAACGGCACAAAGTCCGAAGTCCGTCTGAATGACAAAAAGATGTCGGACGGCAAAGGTACGAAGATAAAGAGTATCTGGGAGCATGGAGACCACTTGAAGAATCCATATGCACCTACTTACAAGGAATTGTATCATTATGCAGAAGAATCTGATTTTCAGGTAGATCCAGATGGCAACGGTTATATTTGCGCGGTTCTAAAAACAGACAAAGATGGGAATGCCGAAACTGCTCCAGATCTGTTACCGATGGGTGTTTACTATGTAATCGAAGTAGATACAAAAGTAACATCCGAAGGTTATCACGATTATCTGGTCAATACATTAGACGTTGGCCATGTCGGGGAATATGAGCTTGGTCCGGAAGAAACCAATGAAGATGGTAAGAAAAAGGATACGGATAAATATGTCCTGAAACGTGACGGAAAAGAAGTTGGTGCTGGTGAAATGTCTGAGGACGGTGAAGTGTTCCAGGCAGAGTTTACAGAACTCTTAAAAGAAGAGCTGTATCCAAATGAAGATAAAAGTCTCGCTGATAAGAAACAGCCTGCTGATATGCCGCCACGAGGTGGTGTAGAGTTCCAGAAGTATAATTATAATTCAGACGATCCGTATGCAACCGGTGATTCTGATTTGTCTGGGTTTGAATTTACTATTATCAATGTGTCGGAAGATGTAGTAAAGAATAAAGATAAAGTTGAGATTCCATCATGGAAAGGCAATGGTTATACTGGAAAAGACCAATTTATGTCCTTGAAGTGGAGCCAGGTACAGGCTGCTGCAGATACATATGGTGTCCAGAAAGTAGTAACGGAGCTGGTAGACGATCCAGATAATAAATATGGGGCTGGCGGTAAAGTCAATATAGGACGTACTGGTAACCAGGATTTGCCATTTGGTGATTATCTGATTATTGAGACAGGTGTTCCAAAGGACTCTGGTTATAAACTCAATACAAGCTGGATTGGCTACTTTGAAATCCGTGAGGATAAAAAGATGGTTCAAATCCAGAGCGTTACTGGTGATGACCATAACATGGACGCAGAGCGTTGGCGTGGCTATAATGGTCTTCCGATGAAGTATGCGAAGGATGCGGTTGCCTGCCGTAACAAACCTGTTTCGATGGGGATTGCCATTGAAAAGCTTGACTATGAGATGAAGAAACCAATTGCACAGGGTGTTGCTTCGTTAAAAGGTGCTACCTATGCGGTCATCAATGCATCTGACCATAAGATTGCAACGAAAGACGGCAGACAGGTTTCGACGATTCAGGATTTGACAGATTATTCTAACGATGCTGTTTCGTTTCAGTATCTGTATGATATTTATAAGAATGACACTCGTTATGCAAGAGACGGCGGTCATATTGTAACAACACTTACGACTGATAAGCGTGGATTTGCAAGTACAGCGAGAGATGCGCTTCCTGCAGGTACATATTATGTGATTGAAGTGAAAGCTTCACCAGGTTACTGGATTGATGAAAATTTCGTTGGAAAAGTATGTGTCCGGGATGATAACATCTGTATGGCAATGACAGATAAGAATAACCCAACGGCAAACGGCAGTTATTTCGTAAATGTTAATTATGTGCATGGCTATGATGGCGAGGATACTGCTTATGGTGGTGGTTATAAGCCGACAAATAAGAATTCTTATGTGTATGAGCCAATTAGTTACTATTCACGGCTGGTTTTAGAAAATAGTCACCCTCTTACGTGCAAGCACGATGAGTTTGACTATTTTCTAAAACCAGCGTGTAGGCTGTTCTAAACATCATAAGAAAAACAAAAGCTGCTGTTTTTGCAACGCCAGACGGCATAGCCGAATGGTTTTTCGCATGATGTTCGGAATAGCCGTGAATCGTAACGCCAATTATTTTAATTAAACATATAATCCTTGACAAATAATATCTAATGGTAAAATAGTGCTTATTTCAATTTTATAATCATTTGGATTAGTCTTTATATCTTTCTGTAATTTTAAAACATCTTGATAAGTCTTTACCAATACACCTAGTTTAAAAGTATGTGTAAGATTTTTATGTGGTAATTGAAAATCCCCTTTACATCTCCATTCCCTTTCATGAATCCAGCTAATCCAATCTCTATTATGCACTTCTAATTTTACAACTCTCCACAATTCTTTAGCAGGTAATTTCAAATCTAAAACCTCTTCATCTGACAAATATAATACTGGCCTAATTCCTTTTTTATATCCATAACTTTTTTCAACAAATATCCCATATGGTTCATATCTAGGACGTGAAGAAGATGAATTTTCTTCGTTTAAAACATATTTTAAAGAAGAAAAGGGAATGTCCATAAAGCAAACTGCCGTGTTTCCCCTGCCTTTAATAAATCCACTGTTAGTACTTCCCCAAATTTCTCCTTCTTTTAATATACTCAACAAATTATCATATGCAGAACATTCATCATCTTCTTTTGTATTTTTAGTAAGATGAATTAAATATGGTGTTAAATCCGGTCTGTCACGAAAAGGTAATTCTTTATAATCAACTCCCATTTCTTATTCCCCCCCCAGACTGTCCGAAAACTTGATTTTTAGGCATAATTTTAACCCCTTTCT
>CAJUJY010000094.1 GCA_910586555.1 uncultured Lachnospiraceae bacterium | reverse complement strand
TGCTTACTTGAGTCTTCCAAGATTTGTGAGATTTTTGAAAATTGATTTCCGTGGCAATATATTGTTATAAAAAGTCGAAAAAAATTGCGAAGATCTTGAAAGTAAACATATAACACAAAAAACCAGCCATACCAAACTATTGCTTGGTTATGACTGGTCTTTCTGTTGTCATCCTATTCGGTTTTTTGTTTTCTCCGTTAAGGACATCACGCTTTTTGAAGGGATAATTTTTATGTCAAGTGGATATTCGCAATCCGCATTTCAAGCAGTCTTTGGCTGCACGCAAGCAGGCACCCACAACTTACCCACTTACAAA
The DNA here is from genome assembly GCA_910586555.1 of uncultured Lachnospiraceae bacterium. Taxonomy (GTDB): domain Bacteria; phylum Bacillota; class Clostridia; order Lachnospirales; family Lachnospiraceae; genus Butyribacter. The sequence continues at coordinate 9,824 of CAJUJY010000094.1, read as the reverse complement.
ACAACCTCATAGCCGCTATCGCAGCTTTTCAGTGGAAGCTTGTACTCCCACTGAAACAAGTAAGTCCCTGCCCGCAGCTTATATTTTCACAATATAGAAGCGGGTGCTTACTTGATGAGGTTAAATTGCTGTCTTAAAATTATTTTCTGGTTTAATATTTTATTCCAAGTTTTCCTTCTATATTGTCAATTACTATTGTATCACCTGGCATTGTTTTATTATTAAGGATTTCTTTTGCCAGAAGTGTTTCAACATTTTTTTGCAGGTATCTTTTAAGCGGGCGTGCACCAAAACTTGGTTCATAGGCTTCCTCTGCTGCAAGGTTTATTGCAGCATCTGTAAGGCGTACTTTAATTTCCCTGTCTGCAAGCCTTTTATTTAATTCTTCTAGTAGTATATTTATAATTCCGCTTATATTTTCCTTTGAAAGCGGTTTAAACATAACTATTTCATCAAGCCTGTTTAAAAATTCAGGACGGAAGCTTGCACGTAAGTCATTCATTGCCAGTTCCTGTGCCTTGCTGCTTATGCTGCCATCTTCTGTAATTCCTTCAAGCAGGTATGATGAACCAATATTTGATGTAAGGATAAGTATTGTATTTTTAAAGTCTACTGTGCGTCCTTGTGAATCTGTAATCCTGCCATCATCAAGTACTTGTAAAAGTACATTAAATACATCTGGATGGGCTTTTTCTATTTCATCAAAGAGTACAACGGAATAAGGTTTTCTTCTTACTGCTTCTGTAAGCTGGCCGCCTTCTTCATACCCTACATATCCCGGAGGTGCTCCTATAAGCCTTGAAACGGAGTATTTCTCCATATATTCACTCATATCAATTCTTACCATATTGTTTTCATCATCAAAAAGGCTTGCTGCAAGTGTTTTTGCAAGTTCAGTTTTACCAACGCCTGTAGGCCCTAAAAACAGGAAAGAACCTATAGGTTTTGACGGGTCTTTTATGCCTGCTTTGGAACGGAGTATTGCCTCTGATACGAGTTTTACGCCTTCGTCCTGCCCGATTACACGTTTATGGAGTTCTTCTTCAAGATGCAGTGTTTTCTCCCTTTCACCTTCGTTTAATCTGGCAACAGGAATCCCTGTCCATCTTGAAATAATCTTGGCAATTTCATCATCTGTAACATTTTCCTGTACAAGTGTATTGTTATTATTCTTAATCCTTTCCTCTTCTTCTGCAAGCTGCTTTTCAAGTCCTGGCAGCTTGCCATATTGTAACTCTGCAAGTTTTTCAAGGTTATAATCCCTTTTGGCAGCTTCCATTTCTGTATTTACAGCGTTTATGCTTTCTTTAAGTTTATTAACTTTGTCTACAGCGGATTTCTCCTGGTCCCATTTTGCTTTCTGTGATGTAAAATTATCTTTTAGTTCTGCAAGTTCTTTTTGCAGGTTTGCAAGCCTTTCTTTAGAAAGGTTGTCATTTTCTTTTTTCAGTGCAGCTTCTTCTATTTCAAACTGCATAATTTTTCTTTGTACTTCATCAAGTTCTGCTGGCAGGCTGTCAAGCTCTGTTTTTATCATTGCACATGCTTCATCTACAAGGTCTATTGCCTTGTCAGGAAGAAAACGGTCTGAAATATATCTGTTTGATAATGTTGCTGCTGCTACCAGTGCTGCATCTGTTATTTTAACCCCGTGGAAAACTTCATACCTGTCTTTAAGCCCGCGCAGTATGGAAATTGTATCTTCAACTGCCGGTTCAGCAACCATTACAGGCTGGAATCTTCTTTCCAGTGCTGCATCTTTCTCAATATACATACGGTATTCGTCAAGTGTAGTTGCTCCTATACAATGCAGTTCACCACGTGCAAGCATTGGTTTTAACATATTTCCTGCATCCATTGCACCGTCTGTCTTGCCAGCACCAACTATTGTATGCAGTTCATCAATAAAAAGGATTATCTGCCCGTCACTTTTCTTAACTTCTTCAAGCACAGCTTTAAGACGCTCTTCAAACTCACCACGGTATTTAGCTCCTGCAACAAGTGCACCCATATCAAGTGCAAATATCTTCTTATCTTTTAATGCTTCTGGGACATCTCCACGCACAATACGCTGTGCAAGCCCTTCAACAGCCGCTGTTTTGCCAACACCAGGTTCACCAATAAGCACAGGGTTGTTTTTGGTTTTACGTGAAAGTATCCTTATAATATTGCGGATTTCATTATCCCTGCCAATAACAGGATCCATTTTGCCATCTGCTGCCCTTTCAACAAGGTCTGCACCATATTTTTCAAGTGTATCATATGTGGCTTCAGGGTTATCACTTGTCACCCTCTGGTTGCCCCTTACTTTTGATAATGCCTGTAAAAACCTTTCTTTTGTAATATGGCACTGTTTCATAAGTGCCTTAATGTCCTTATCAGGATGCACAAGCAGGCTTAAAAATAAATGTTCAACAGAAACATATTCATCTCCCATATGTTTTGCTTCATCTTCTGCATATATTAAAACCTGGTTAAGATACTGGTCTATATAAAATTGCCCGCCGCTTACTTTTGGACGTTTTGAAAGAAGCCCTTCTATCTGTGCCATAAAAACATCTGGCTCAATATCCATTTTTCCTATAAGTTTTCTAATAAGGCTGTCTTCAACTGACATCATGGAATAAAGCAGATGCGGCTGCGCAATTTCCTGGTGGCCATAATCCATTGCAACCTTCTCACAGTTTTGTACAACTTCCTGTGATTTCTGTGTAAATTTACTAATATTCATAACCCACACCTCCAAATATAAACTAACTCCTGGCTGTAAACAGCAAGGTACAAGTATATATAATAATATTACCACTTTTACTGGAAGCAATCATAACACTTTTTGTTAGCCAAGTCAAGAGGTGAGTGCTAATTTAAATAAAATACTTTTATTCAATTCCTATACTTCGGATAATTCCATAGACTGTCTAAGATAATAAAGGTTATGGCATATAAATTTCTTAAATGTCCAGCCTGCCTGTACAAACACTTTATAGCAGCCTGCCCATGCAGCAATAGACGTAATTTCCATAAAAATAACCCGGATAAACCTGGTATAAAATCTATTTTTAAAGTGTGAAAGTGTATATGACTGGAACATAACATGGGGTATTTCATCACAAAGCATCTGTTTGCATATAGCCTTTAATGCGTGGGATCTGGTGGCATCTTTTAAAGCATCATAATATGATAGTGCTATAATTTCAGCAGTTACCAGCACTATAACTTCACACTGTAGCCCTGCAAGCTTTCTTAAGCGCCTGAATATATTATCCAGCATTATATTTTCCTTTGCGTGGACATTATAATGTTGCATATATAATTCTAAATATCCAGAATGTACATTTTCTTCTTTAATAAACAGCTTTATACAGTCATTGTAGTCTTTATTATTTATTTTCTTAGAAAAAATACCTGCCACCTTTTCCAGATGTTTTCCATCAGAATGTTCCCCACGTTCAAATTTACATATAGATGGAAATATTAATTTCTTTTCTTTCTCTGTTAATTTATCATCCTGGAACGGGATAACCAGGCGCTGGGCAGCATTTTGCATAAAATATGCCTTCCAGCCAGCATATGAAAAACTGTTCATACTTGATTTTGTAAAATTAACCATAAAAATAATTATGCTCCTTTCCTGTTAAACCAGTTTTCTAAAACCTGTTTATCTTTTTCTACGACGTAACCACTTCCCCCTCTCCCTTTTACATCTTCAGCCATACTAATAATTAAAATTGGATTATCTGTTATTTTTTCTGTTGTAAAAATAATAAACCACCCAAGCTCTGTACCAGAATCGTCTTCTTTAGATGCTTTAATTTCTGCTGTTCCGGTTTTCCCTGCAAGCAGAATATCTTCCCGGTGTGCTGCATACCCGGTTCCATGGGAATTATTTACTACTTTTTTAATTCCCTCTAATACAATGTTTGCATTGTCTGCTGAAAAGGCATTAGGAATCCAGTACTCTGGTTTTGCTTTTTTATTAAATATAATATATGGTTTTATAATATTTCCATTATTACAGAAAGCTGTATAAATACATGCCATATGTAATGGATTTACTAAAACCTGCCCTTGCCCGTATCCACTGTCCGCAAGTTGTATTTCTGTTTCAATATTTTCCGTATTAGAATATTGTGATTTAGCCATTACAATTTCAAATGGTAATTCTTTCTGGAAACCTAAATGCAATAAAGATTTTTTCATTTCTTTTGCACCTATTTTTAGAGCTGCCTTTGCAAAGTAAATATTATCAGAATAAACCAGTGCATTTTCTAAAACAACTGGATTATATTCATGAAGTGTTGTTATATAATACGAACCCCATGATTCGTCTTTCTGCCAGCTTAACCCGGCATTTCCATAGTTTTCATCTGGATCAACAGCCCCTGATTCTAAACCAATTACAGCAGTAACAGGCTTAAATGTAGAACCTGGACACCATATCTGCCGGAAACGGTTATACATTGGTTTATTTTCATCTTTATTTAGTGCTGCCCATTTTTTACTGGACAATCCCATAATAAAATCATTGTTATCATAAGACGGGGTACTTACTAATGCCAGTACTTCCCCTGTATATGGATCCAATGCGGCTGAACAGCCCTTATCATTTTTAAATTGCCTGTATAAATCCTTTTGAAGCTCCGAATCTATTGTTAGTTTTATATCTTTTCCGTTTTCAGCCATACGGCAGGCAATTTCTTCTTTTTCATTTCCATCAAAATCTGTAATATAAATCCTGTACCCATTCTGTCCTTTTAACTCACCTTCAAACAGCCCTTCTGCCCCGCTTCTTCCAATAACGCTATTTGATGTATAGCCTTCTCCAGTATGTTTTTCAAGATCTTCTGCTGTCACCCCCTGTACATAACCAATTAAATGTGCTGCTGCATCTTTTAACGGATATAATCTTACTTGTATATCGGAAATCATAACTCCTGGTATTTTTAACAGCCTCTGCTGCCTTTTATATTCTTTTAGGATTTCTGTATCTGGATTTAATGGCAGCAGTTCTGTTTCTGTTACTTTTTTCAATGTTTTAACTGGAACAAAAGAATCTTTTTTTACCCATTTTGCTGATAATTTTTTTTCTATTTCCTTCGGTTTTATTCCCAGTAAACCCGAAATAAGTTTTATAGAATTAGTCCTGTTTTTTAATTTTCCTGGCACAATGCCTACAGAAGATGCAACACCCTTTCCTGCAAGGACATATCCATTCCTGTCTAATATTTCCCCACGTTTTGCCTGTGTAACAGATACCCTTACTTTATCTTCCGAAGATAATCCTGGATAAATTAAAGAATCTGTCCATGCCAGTTTATAGCCATTTTTATTTTTTACAAAAAAAGCTTCATTTTCAAAATTAACATTTCCTGCAACAGTATCAAATGATGTCTGGTACTGCACCATATTCTTTTCCTTGTTGTATGAAATAACTGTAATAGCCATGTTTTGTACTTCCATACCCTCATAAATTGAAGAATTACGTTTTATAAAATCTTCCTGGCTAATTTGTCCCAAAGCTTTGGTGTCAATTATTTTATACATTTCCTTATAGTTTTGTTCCTGGATATAACCCATATATTTGTACAAAATCTCTTCTGGTGTTATCCTGTGGCTTATTTTTTCTGTATATTTTATTATACATATAATAATTGTACTAATTCCTGTACACGCTATAAATGTCCATAGAATTATATTTTTCCTTTTTCTTTTCCTGTAATTCTTTTTTCTATTCACATTGGCCTCCATATTTTATTATCTGTACCAGCGTTATTTATAAATATTACTTTTGTAAGATTTATTATAAATATTACACTAGTAAGATTTAAAAGTCAAGAGGATACCTGCAATCCACATCCAGGCAATCTTTGATTGCTGCAAGCAGGCATTGGCTACTTGCCCACTTACAAATCAACCTCATAGCTGCTACCGCAGCTTTTCAGTGGGAGCTTGTACTCCCACTGAAACAAGCAAGTCCCTACCCACCGCTTATGTTTCTGCAACATAGAAGCGTGCCCTTTAAAGGGCTTACTTGATGAGGTTAAAGAAATAAATCTTAATTATAATAAAAATTTACTTGTTGCATCCTCTAACCTGCCTACAATGCCATTTGCTTCCTGTAAAGAAGTATTCACTGAACCAGAGGATTTAACTACATTCTGTACACGTTCTGAAATATTTACTGCCCCGTCAGCACCCTCACGTGCTGCCTGGGAAATGTCATTTAATGTATTTGTTATATTGCTGATAGATGCCAGGAGTTCTTCGGAAATAGCACTGAAATCAGTAACAAGGGAATCAATTTCCCCGGCGTCTTCGTTATAATCATTTGCTGTTGTTTCAAGAAGCCCAATGTTCTCCATCACCTGGTTGTCAATAAATGACAGTAATTGCTGCGCATCCCCTGCAAGGCTTCTGACAGATTCATTGACCTGCATTGTTACTTTCTGGATATTTTCTGTATTCTGCTGTGACTGTTCAGCAAGTTTCTGGATTTCATCTGCCACAACTGCAAACCCTCTTCCTGCTTCACCAGCCCTGGCAGCTTCAATGCTTGCATTTAAGGATAACAGGTTCGTCTGTGATGTAATTTCCATAATGGATCCAGCAAGGGTTGAAATCTCAGAAACTACCTGTACTTTTGACAATGCATCCTGTAAATTCTGCTCAATGGATTTCTTTTGGTTTACCAGGCTGTCCTTGCTGCTGCTGGCAACGCCCTTTGCGTCCATTGCCTTTTTATGGATTAAATCTGCACGTTCTGCACCTTCCTGTGCCCGTTCTGCAATATTTCTGGCAGCACATTCTATTTCCTTTGTCATTTCATTAATATCTTTTGACGCAGAAGCAGTTCCTTCCATGGATAAAGAAAGCTGTTTTGCCGTTGCAGATACGTCTTCTACCTCATTATTCAGGTTTACCATATTCTGGGAAATGCCGCTGACACTTTCCATTGTAATATTAGTTTCGTCTTTAACTTCACTAATTAATGTACTAATGCTTGTACGCATTTTTTCTAAAATTCTTGACAGCTTGCCAAAGTCATCTTTACGTTTTAAGAATTTATCATTCATCTTAGGTGAAAAATCACCTTCTGTCATATTATGTAACACTTCGCCTATCTGCTTTAAGGGCCTGGTGATATTCATGGATATTGCAATAAGGTACAAAATCATGATAACTTCAGAGATTGTACATACTATTAGGAATATACCAATTTTCTGGCTTGTAAATTTATCTGCCGTTTTGGCAGAAACAGCAATCTGTTCATCAATATGATCCACATAATTTCCAGTTCCGATAACCCAGTCAAACGGTTCATAGTATTGTGTATATGCCCTTTTTGGCATAGGTTCTGTACTGCCTTCCTTTGGAAACTGGTAATCATTATAATAACTTCCATTTTTCACAGCACCTTGTATAAAATCCTTTACCATTTCAAAACCTGTGATATCTTTTGTATCCAGGCGGTTAGTTCCCTCGGTGTCACTTCCCAGGAGCACTACATTTACGCCGTCCGGCTGGTCTATCCAGAAATACCCGTCCTCTCCATATCTTAACTGGCGTACTGTGTCAGCAGCAAGCTTCATGCCTTCCTCTTTGCTGTAAATGCCTGCACTAATATTTGCCTGGTAACAGTCAAGAAGTGAAACCGCCTGCTCCACCTGCTGCCGTATCCTGTCGTCATAATCCTTGCGGATATTATCTTCTTCTTCCTGTAGGATACGGTTGTTAATAGACTTCATGCTGGTTATAGAAAAGCTAATGCTAAATACCATAAATACAACAACTAAAAATCCTATAATTGCCATTTTTAATACTACACTCAGATTTTTCATTATCTGACATCTCCTTACTTATTATACTTGAAATTCTGCTATACAGGGTTTCTCTTTCTTGTCTGGATCAAAATTGCAGGCTTATTTCCCAATTACCTGGCTGATACTGCAAAAAACCACAAACATTCCCTAACCGTTATCTGGTACAGATTTTCCAAAATTAAGTGGTTATGCCATTGATTTCATATCAATATTTTTTATACACACGCAGTTGGTTTTCGTACCCAGACAAAACGTTTGCATAATATTTTCCACCCAGATTCTGGCTTACAGTAACAGATTTCTGTCTGGTTTCATATTTTTATCAGACTTTTATACATTCCGGCTGGTTTTATTATATCATGTTTTTAAATTTTTGCCAATTATTTGTGTGGGACTCAATTCATCCCCACTTTAGAAACGGGGACTTGCTGTTGCAATTTTGGTGGATAAACAGTATTAACTACAACTATAAGCAATCAATAAATATAAAAAAATAATGGAAGGGAACTTACACTCCCTTCCACTTAAATTTTTCTTTTACAATTTATTGTTGTCTTAAAAAACAGTCTTCCCATATACAGAATATTTTAAATTAAAGTAGAAATTTTAACAAATCCTGTTTAGTAATAGTTAATATACCTGGCATTAATAATCCTAATCCTGTATATCAAAACTATAAATATAGGCATTATTTTTGTCATTATACGTATTTGCAGTCCAGTATACCTTGCCATTAGAATATACTGGCATCTTGCAAGCATTTAAACATGCATTTTCTGATAAACATGAAATATCTTTCTGTATTGTTCCATCTGCACCTGACTTAATATAATAAACACCCTTATAGTCATTGTTTATATACTTTTCAAATAAGATTATTATTGTTCCGTTATCTCCAGATACTATCTGTGGATGTGAAATAACTGTGCCAGCATCAAAATCTGACAGCCATTTTACTCCATAATCTGTTACTGTCTGGTTTCCATTAGGACCCCCGGTTCCTGTACGGTTTCCTGTAGTTATATATGAAGCCTCAGATGATAAATCTTCTTCTGGATTAAAAATCTGTATAAATAATTGTTCACCCTGGTTTTCCGCCTCAGCACTTAATGCTTTTGCGGAAGTACCAGCTAATGCTATATTGCCATTTACTACTGCCAGTCCTCCCATATGGGCAAAATTATTATTTAATGTAAACATATCCCCATTATCTAGTGTGTTTTCTTTAACCCAGAAATGAAATATATCATTTTCAACATTTTTTCCATTTACAGCTTCTGCAACTGTAACTGTAAATGCACGGTTATAACAGTCACCCTCTCCAGCATAAACAAATCCATTTTTATAAGGGACAATCCTTTGTGAAAAACAATGTGACTGGTAAACCGCTCCAACACTAACTTTTTCTAATGATTCTGTATTAACTGTAAATACTGAATTACTCTGGTGTCCTGAATACATTTCCCTTGCATAGTGGACCGTAAGAATATTACCATTTATTGCTATATCACAGTTTCCGGAACTGAATGGTTCCTTTGTATAAAATTCTGTGCCATAGTAAGAAGCCAGGCTGGAGCTTCCGTTATCACCTGTTGTTTTTATTAAGTTTCCTTCTGCATCATATTTAGATATAAAAATTGTATCCTGGTTTGTATCATCACCTGTATTTGTTTCACCTGTTACAAGATAATAATTTCCTTCACTATCACATGTAATGCCGCCAAATATACTATGTACTTTTTTAAGATGGATAATATTACTATCAATTAATCCATTTTCTGTTTTTACAATAGATACATTCTCTTCATTATCATATGCAAAACAGTATCTGCCGCTTCCATCTATAAACTGTGAAACATTTGATACCCCGTCCCAGTTTTTATATTCACCATTAGCAGCTATTTTTATATTAATACCTGTATCTTTTATATCAAGTCCTGGATCAGTCACTGCACGGAAATCAATTTTCAAAAAGTTAAAGATAAGATATAATGAAGGCATGGA
>CAJUJY010000093.1 GCA_910586555.1 uncultured Lachnospiraceae bacterium | reverse complement strand
ATCCATGCCTTCATTATATCTTATCTTTAACTTTTTGAAAATTGATTTCCGTGTTTAACTTGTATTTTCCCTTTATTTGATATAAAATAGACTATATGATGTGATATTTTTGCCTATCGCAGAAAACTGCCTGCTTTGAAGATATCCAGACTTAGAAATGAGGTATAAAACTTTGGAAAATGAACTGTATCAAAGGTGGGAAGAAATATTAGAACATATGAAAGTCAGTTTTGATATTACAGATGTTTCATACCGTACCTTTATTAAAATTTTAAGTATTTATTCCATAGAAGATAATAAAATTACTATTTTAATAGATGATATAAATATTGGTAACAGTAAATCTTTCATTGAAAAAAAATATAACAGGTTTCTTTCAGTTGCAATAGAAGAAATTACAGGTATACATTATGAACTTTATTACCTTTCACTAACTGCCCTGGATTCAAATAGCAGAGGCAGGAACCAGGAAAAAGATTTTAAAAAAATACGGCTGAACCCTTCTATAAACCCTAATTATACTTTTGATACATTTATTGTAGGTGATAATAATGATTATGCACATGCTGCTTCACTTAAAGTAGCTGAGGAACCAGGTGATACCTATAATCCTTTATTAATATATGGCGGGCCAGGACTCGGCAAAACACATCTTATGCATGCCATAGCAAATTATATACTGGAAAATGACAAAAGCAAAAAAGTCATATATGTTACAAGTGAAACTTTTACTAATGAAATAGTAGATGCAGTACGCGACAGCAAGAACGAACATTCAACAGCCAGGCAGGAATTCCGCAATAGATACCGGAATGTTGATGTACTTCTAATAGATGATATACAATTTATTATAGGTAAAGAATCCACGCAGCTTGAATTTTTCCATACATTTAACCACTTATATGAATCCCAGAAACAGATAATCATATCAAGTGATAAACATCCTTCAGCCATGAACATGCTTGAAGAAAGGCTGCGTTCGCGTTTTGAAATGGGGCTTACAGTAGATATAAAGCCACCAACATATGAAACCCGCATGGCTATCCTGCGCAAAAAGGTATTAGAAGAAAACCTGGTACTTAATGATAATATATTAGATTATATTGCAAGCAATATTGTTTCTAATATAAGGGAACTACAAGGTGCTATTAATAAAGTAATTTCTTTTTCTAATCTTTGTGATAAAGAAATAACTATGGAACTTGCTAAAGAAGCACTTGCGGATATGGTAACCTCCAATAATATTGTAAAGGAAATAACTGTTGAATATATTGCTGAAACTGTTGCAGACCATTTTGGGATTACAGTTACAGATTTACTCTCCTCTAAACGTAATTCTAATATTGTTTTCCCACGCCATATATGTATGTACCTTTGCAGGGAACTTACAGAAAACTCACTTTCTGATATAGGAAGCAAGCTTGGCAACAGACATCATTCTACTATATTACATAGTATTGAATTAATAGAAAAAAAACTTAAAAATGCGCAAAACAGTGAAGAACTTAGAAAAACACTTGATGTCCTTAATAAAAAAATTAATCCACAATACTGTGGATTACTTATCCACAAATGAACATTTTTTGTGGATAAGTGGTATCTGGCAGCTTTTACATGATATTTACATTGTGGATAACTATTAATTTATCAACAACTTATAAAAAGTTATCCACATAGTTATCCACATAGGATTCTTAAGTGTTTTCTAAGGCCCGGGGCACTTATCCACATATCCACAGCCCCTACTGCTACTGCTACTGTAATATTATATATATTTTATTATATATTTCTATATGGAAAAACTTGAAAAAGTTATCCACAATGAAAAAATTGAAAGGAGTTATCCACAATGAATATAATTTGTAGCAGACAACAACTTTTAGATGGCATAAATATAACCCTGAAAGCAGTGCCAAATAAATCTACAATGGAAATACTCGACTGTATTGTTATTGAGGTAAAAGAAGACAGAATAAAACTTATAGCAAATGACCTTGAAATAGGCATTGAAACAATTATAGAAGGCAGAATAATTGAAGAAGGTTCAGTTGCTGCTGGTGCTAAAGTCCTGTTTGAAATTATACGTAAACTTCCCTCTGATGAAGTAAATATCAGTGCAGATGAAAACTATATGCTTAATATAAGCTGTGGCAAAGCAAAATTTAATATTTCAGCTAAATCTGCTGAAGAATTTCCATTTCTGCCACAAATATACAAAGAAAACAAAGTTATTATATCACAATTTACATTAAAAGAGATAATAAGACAAACTGTATTTTCTATATCTGACAATGAGAATACAAAGGTTATGACAGGAGAATTATTTGAAATACATGGTAATGAATTAAAAGTAGTATCACTAGATGGACATAGGATTTCTATAAGAAAAGTAATTCTTAATGAAACATATGAGGATATAAGTGTTATTATTCCTGGAAAAACCCTTAATGAAATTACTAAAATACTTTCAGGCGGCAGAGATGATGAAGTAAATATATTCTTCACAGATAAACATGTACTTTTTGAATTTGGAGATACCATTGTCCTGTCAAGGCTTATAGAAGGGGAATATTACAAAATTGATAAAATGCTGTCAAGTGATTATGAAACTAAAGTTACAGTCAATAAAAGGGAAATGTTAGACTGTATTGGCAGGACTACCCTTCTTATCAAGGAATCAGAGAAAAAACCTGTAATAATTGATGTTAAGGATAACAGTATAGGATTTGCTATAAATTCTTCAATAGGTTCTATGGACGAAGAAATTGATGCAGCAAAAGAAGGCAAAGATATACTTATTGGCTTTAATCCAAGGTTTCTTATAGATGCATTAAGGGTTATTGATGAAGAAGAAATAACTATGTATATGATAAATCCTAAAGCACCATGTTTTATAAGGGATAAAGAAGAAACATATATATATCTTATTCTTCCTGTCAATTTTAATATTTAGTCCAGGGAGGCATATTTATGGACAGTATAACAATTAAAGATGAATTTATTAAGCTTGGGCAGGCTTTAAAACTCTCAGGCACCGTTTCATCAGGTATTGAAGCAAAAATTATAGTCCAGGACGGGCTTGTAAAGGTTAATGGCAATACTGATACAAGAAGAGGCAGGAAACTTTATGCTGGCGATTTTTTTGAATATAACGGACATAAGGTAGTTGTTAATAAACCATAGGAGAATAAAACTTATGGAAATTAATTCTATTGAAGTTGGAAACTTTAGGAATTATGGTACTGCAAAACTTGAGTTTCACAGCCATACAAATATACTTTATGGGGATAATGCCCAAGGTAAAACTAATATCCTTGAAGCTATTTTTGTGTGTGGTACTACAAAATCACATAAAGGCTGCAAGGATAAAGAACTTATAAGGCTTGGACAGGATGAAGCACATATACGTATGTTTATTGAGAAAAAACATGTACAGCATAAAATAGACATACATTTGCGCCATAACAAGGCAAAGGGAATTGCAATAGATGGAATCCCTATAAAACGTTCAAGTGAACTTCTGGGGCTTGCCAATATAATATTTTTTTCACCAGAAGATTTAAAAATTGTTAAAAACGGGCCTTCAGAGAGAAGACGTTTTATAAACCTTGAACTGTCACAACTGGATAAAGTTTATCTGTATGAGCTGGGAGAGTATAATAAAGCACTTATGCAGCGGAATAAACTGTTAAAGCAGATTTATTTTACCCCACCGCTAATTTCTACCCTTGATATATGGGATGAAAAACTGGCAGAACTGGGTTCAAAGATTATTATTTCACGTGGGAAGTTTATAGAAAAATTATCTTTAATAACTAAAAAAATAAATGAAAACCTTACCGGAAACAGGGAGCATACAGAACTTTTATATGAGCCTGATGTAAAACCAGAAGATTTTCTTGGAACTTTAAGAAAGACAAGGGATAAAGACCTGCATTTTTTATCTACAAGTGCAGGCCCGCACAGAGATGATTTATGTTTTATAAATAATGGGGTGGATATAAGAAAATACGGTTCTCAAGGACAACAAAGGACATGTGCTTTATCTTTGAAACTTGCAGAGATAAAACTTGTAAAAGAAGTAACAAATGATACACCTGTTCTTTTATTAGATGATGTTTTGTCTGAACTGGACAGAAACAGGCAAAACTATTTATTAGACAACATTGATGATATACAGACAATAATAACATGTACAGGCCTGCAAGAATTTATTGATGGAAGGATTTCACTTGACAGGGTTTTTTGTATATCAGATGGTACAGTTATTATTGAAAAATAGCACAAGCCTGTATACGTGCGTCCAGGCTTGCATTTTGTACAGGCGCGCGGGAATGTGAGGTAATTATGGGAACAGAAGTAAATGGCAAATATGAAGCTGACCAGATACAAATTCTTAAAGGTCTTGAAGCAGTGCGCAAAAGGCCAGGTATGTATATTGGCAGCACATCAGCCCGTGGACTTCATCATTTAGTTTATGAAATTGTGGATAATTCTGTAGATGAAGCATTAGCAGGTTATTGTACAGAAATAGAGGTTACTATAAACGAAGGAAATTCTATACGTGTAACTGACAATGGACGTGGTATTCCTGTCGGTATAAACCACAAAGCTGGCAAGTCAGCAGTAGAAGTTGTATTTACAATACTTCATGCAGGTGGTAAATTTGGCGGCGGGGGATATAAGGTTTCAGGAGGGCTGCACGGGGTAGGTGCTTCTGTTGTCAATGCCCTGTCTGAATGGCTTGAAGTAACAGTGCATATGAATGGTAAAAAATATAACCAGAGATATGAACGTGGCCAGGTAATGTATCCTCTTAAAGAAACAGGTGAAACTGACAGGACAGGGACAGAAGTTATATTCCTTCCTGACAAAGAAATCTTTGAAGAAACAGTATTTGACTTTGAAGTATTAAGGGAAAGGCTTAGGGAAATAGCATTTCTTACAAAAGGACTTAAAATAACACTTATAGATAAAAGGCAGGAAGAACCTAAAATCCGTACATTCCACTACGAAGGCGGTATAAAGGAATATGTTGAATACCTTAATAAAAGCCAGAACCCATTGTATGAAGAAGTTATTTACTGTGAAGGACAAAGGAGGGATATCTATGTTGAAGTTGCAATGCAGCATAATGATTCCTACCAGGACAGCACATATAGTTTTGTAAATAATATTATAACACCAGAAGGTGGTACACATCTTGCTGGTTTTAAAAATGCACTTACTAAAACATTTAATGACTATGCAAGGAAAAATAAACTTTTAAAGGATAATGAGCCAAACCTTTCAGGTGAAGATATAAGGGAAGGCCTTGCTGCAATTATAAGTATAAAGATAAGTGAACCACAGTTTGAAGGACAGACAAAACAGAAGCTTGGCAATAGTGAAGCAAGGGGGGCAGTTGATTCTGTAGTAACAGAACAGATGACATATTTTCTTGAACAAAACCCTGCTATAGCTAAAATTATTTGTGATAAGGCAATACTTGCACAGCGTGCAAGGGACGCTGCAAGAAAAGCAAGGGATTTAACCAGGCGTAAAACTGCCCTTGAAAGTACAGCACTTCCAGGTAAACTTGCAGATTGCAGTGACAAAAATCCCGAGAATTGTGAAATATATATAGTTGAGGGTGATTCCGCAGGAGGAAGCGCAAAAACTGCAAGAAACAGGGCAACACAGGCAATACTTCCGCTGCGTGGCAAGATACTTAATGTAGAAAAAGCCAGGCTTGACAAAATACTTGTCAATAATGAAATAAAGGCTATGATTACTGCCTTTGGAACGGGTATTGGGGAAGATTTTAATATAGATAAGCTCCGTTATAATAAAATTGTAATTATGACAGATGCTGATGTTGATGGTGCGCATATAGCAACACTTATGCTTACATTTTTGTACAGGTTTATGCCTGAGCTTATACGCAAAGGGCATGTTTACCTTGCAAAACCGCCTTTATATAAAATTGAGAAAAACAGGGCAGTCCGTTATGCTTATGATGATATTGAATTAAAGCAGATACTGGCAGAAATTGGACGTGAAAATAATAAAATACAGCGTTATAAGGGGCTTGGGGAAATGGACGCTGACCAGTTATGGGAAACTACAATGGATCCAGAGAAAAGAATACTTTTACGTGTAAATGTAGACAGGGATTCAGAAGCAGAGATAAACGTAGTGTTTAATACACTTATGGGGGATAAAGTTGAGCCAAGACGTGAGTTTATTGAGGCTAATGCAAAATTTGTTAAAAACCTGGATATATAATAAATGCAGAATGGAGCTAATATGGATGAAAAAATATTTGACAAAATAAGTGATGTTGATTTAAAAGATACTATGGAGGAGTCATATATAGATTATGCTATGTCTGTTATTGCTTCAAGAGCGCTTCCTGATGTAAGGGATGGCCTTAAGCCTGTACAGAGGCGTATTATGTATGCAATGATTGAACTTAACAACGGTCCTGACAAGCCACACCGTAAATGTGCACGTATTGTTGGTGATACAATGGGTAAATACCACCCTCACGGTGACAGTTCTATTTATGGGGCACTTGTAAATCTTGCACAAGAGTGGTCAACGCGTTATCCTTTAGTAGACGGGCACGGCAATTTCGGTTCTGTAGATGGTGATGGGGCTGCTGCTATGCGTTATACAGAAGCAAGGCTTAGTAAAATTTCAATGGAGATGCTCTCTGACATAAATAAAGATACTGTAGATTTTATCCCTAACTTTGATGAAACAGAAAAAGAGCCGCTTGTGCTGCCTTCAAGGTTTCCAAACCTTCTTGTAAATGGCACATCAGGCATTGCTGTAGGTATGGCTTCAAATATTCCTCCACATAATCTTAGGGAAGTAATAGATGGTGTTATAAGGATTATTGAAAATGTACAGGCAGGTAAAGAAACAGCTATAGAGGAAATACTTGGCATTATAAAAGGGCCTGATTTTCCTACAGGAGCAGAAATACTTGGTACAAGTGGGATAGAACAGGCATACAGGACAGGACGTGGCAAAATACGTGTCAGGGCTGTTACTAACATTGAACCAATGGATAATGGTAAAAACAGGATAGTTGTTACAGAACTTCCATATATGGTAAATAAGGCAAAACTTATTGAAAAGATTTCAGAACTTCACCGTGACAAAAAAATTGATGGCATTACAGACCTGCGTGATGAAACAAGCAGGGAGGGCATGAGGGTCTGCATTGAACTAAGAAGGGATGTAAATCCTAATATTGTCCTTAACCAGTTATACAAACATACACAGTTACAAGATACATTTGGTGTAATTATGCTTGCCCTTGTTAATAATGAACCTGTTGTTATGAACATACTCCAGATGCTTAAGTTTTATCTTAAACACCAGGAAGAGGTAGTAACACGCCGTACAAAATATGAGCTTAACAAAGCAGAAGAAAGGGCGCATATTTTAGAAGGGTTATTAATTGCACTTGATAATATTGATAATATTATTTCAATAATACGTTCATCAAAAAATACACCAGAAGCTAAAGAAAAACTTATTGAAAAGTTTTCTTTAACTGATGCACAGGCACAGGCTATTGTTGATATGAGGCTCCGTGCCCTTACAGGCCTTGAAAGGGAAAAAATTGAAAATGAGTATGCGGAACTGAAGAAAAAGATAGCTGAATACAAAAGAATACTTTCAGACCGTAATGTGCTTCTTGATGTTGTTAAAAAAGAAATTATAATAATACGTGACCAGTATGGTGATGACAGAAGGACCCTGGTAGGATATGATGAATATGATATATCTATTGAAGACCTTGTAACAAAACAGAATACAATTATAACAATGACTAAATTAGGTTATATTAAACGTATGTCTGTTGATAACTTTAAAAGCCAGCACCGTGGCGGTAAAGGTATAAAAGGCATGCAGACTATAGATGATGACTATATTGAACGTATGGTTATGACAACAACCCACCATGATATCTTGTTTTTTACTAATACTGGACGTTCTTACAGGATTAAGGCATATGAAATACCTGAAAGTGGCAGGACTGCACGTGGCACAGCTATAATTAACCTTATACAGCTTATGCCAAATGAAAAGATTACAGCTATGATAACTATGAGTGGTTTTGATGATGAAACATATTTATTTATGGCTACCAAAAAGGGCATAGTTAAAAAGACGTTTGTGAGTGAATACAGGAATATAAGGAAATCAGGTCTTCAGGCAATAAACCTTAAAGATGATGACGAACTTATTGAAGTAAAAGTAACAAATGATACCCAGGATATTATTATGGTAACAAGGCATGGACATTGCATAAAATTTAATGAAAAAGATGTAAGGGCTACAGGAAGGGCATCTATGGGTGTAATAGGCATGAATCTTTCATATGATGATGAAATAGTTGCAATGCAGTTAAGTTCCCAAGGTGAATATCTTCTTTTTGTATCTGAATTTGGAATGGGCAAACGTACAGAAACCAGTGAATTTCCTGTCCAGCGCCGTGGTGGTAAAGGAATTAAATGTTATAAAATTACTGGAAAGACTGGAAATGTTGTTGCAGCTAAAGCAATAAATGAAGATAATGAAGTTATGATTATAAATACTGAAGGCATAATTATACAGCTTATGGTCAGGGAAGTTTCAATACTTGGGCGTATAACATCTGGTGTAAAGCTTATTGATATGGACTCAAAAAAGAAGGATATTGTTGTTGCAAGTATGACAAGGGTACGTGATACAATTCCAGAGGAAGGAGAGGAACCTGCAAAGGAAACAGTATGAGAGTTATTCCAACAGATTTAATTATAAAAAATATTAAAGAAATGTGCATAGAAGCCAATTATATGCTTTCATGTGATGTTAAAGATGGTATTATTACAGCCGCTTCAACTGAAACAAATACAACCGGAAGTAAAATATTAGAACAGTTAAAGAAAAATATGGATATTGCTGAAAGTGAAAATATACCAGTATGCCAGGATACTGGCATGGCAGTTGTGTTTTTAAAAATAGGGCAGGATATCCATATAGAGGGCTGTGGTATAGAAGATGCAGTAAATGAGGGTATAAGGCAAGGTTATGCAGAAGGATATTTAAGAAAGTCAGTAGTAGGGGATCCATTAATACGTAAAAATACAAATGATAATACTCCCGGGATAATACATTATGAAATTGTACCTGGTGACAAACTTGGAATTACTGTTGCACCAAAAGGGTTTGGAAGTGAAAATATGAGCAGGGTATATATGTTAAAACCTTCTGATGGGACAGAGGGTGTAAAAAAAGCTGTAATTGAAACAGTAAAACTTGCAGGCCCTAATGCATGTCCTCCTCTTGTAGTAGGGGTAGGAATCGGGGGCACATTTGAAAAGTGCACACTCCTTGCTAAAAAAGCACTTATAAGGGACGTTAATTCACATAACAGCATAGGACATATAAGCAGGCTTGAAGATGAGCTGTTAGAAGAAATTAACAGCCTTGGCATTGGGCCGGCAGGACTTGGAGGAAGCATAACAGCACTTGGAATTAATATTGAAGTTTACCCAACACATATAGCAGGGCTTCCAGTAGCAATTAATATGTGTTGCCATGTAAACAGGCATAAGACAAGGGTTATATAACTATTTTTGGAGGTTTTATAATGGAGAAGCATATAACGGCACCTATAACAGATGATGTAGTAAACGGGCTTATAGCTGGTGACTTTGTATATATAACAGGTACTATATATACTGCAAGGGATGCTGCACATAAAAGGCTTTATGAAGCTTTATCAGATAATAAAGAAATACCATTAGGGCTTAAGAATAATATAATTTACTATATGGGACCGTCACCTGCAAGGGAAGGGCATGTAATTGGTTCAGCAGGCCCTACAACAAGCAGCAGGATGGATAAGTATACTCCCCTTTTACTGGAAAATGGTCTTAAAGGAATGATTGGCAAGGGCAGGCGTTCAGAAGAAGTAGTTGAATCAATTAATAAAAACAATGCTGTATATTTTGCTGCAATAGGAGGAGCCGGGGCTTTATTATCAAAATGTATAAAAAAGTCAGAGGTAATTGCATATGATGATCTGGGCACAGAAGCAATAAGGAAGCTTGAAGTTGAAAATTTTCCTGTGATAGTTGTTATAGATAATAATAAGAATAATTTATATGACAATGTATAAAACAAAAAGCCCTGTATATAATACTTTATATATTAGAAAATATGTGTATAAAGCTGCCCAATGTTCTAATTAGTAAAAAATTTAAAAAAATTTAGAAAAAAAGATTGACAAGTTGTAATAATATTGTTAGAATAGTCTTTGTTCGGCGGCAGTAATGCCAAATACTGGAGAAATACTCAAGAGGCTGAAGAGGCGCCCCTGCTAAGGGTG
>CAJUJY010000092.1 GCA_910586555.1 uncultured Lachnospiraceae bacterium | reverse complement strand
GCTTACTTGAGTCTTCCAAGATTTGTGAGATTTTTGAAAATTGATTTCCGTGAATTAAAAAACTTATCTATTGCACTATGTTTTATCTATGGTTATAATTATAGTTTATATATAATAAAAAACTGGTGCTATAGGTATATATTTTTCCTAATAAACTTTTATTTTGTATACTAATTCCTATACTATGCCTTTTGCAGCACAAATAGGAATGAAAAAGAAACGTTTTTCAATCTGTAACCCAGGATAAACAGATTTTTATGAAACAGCCATATATAGTGAAGATATAATATTGATTTAAATAAGTTATTATGTTAGAATTATTCAGAATAGTGTACCATGTACAGACAGAATGGAGGAATATATAAATATGAAGTATTTTGGCACAGATGGCTTCCGTGGTGAGGCAAATGCAGGTTTAAATGTTATGCATGCATATAAGGTTGGACGTTTTCTGGGCTGGTATTATGGACAGGATCACAAAGCAAGGATTATAATAGGAAAAGATACAAGGCGTTCAAGCTATATGTTTGAAGATGCGCTTTCAGCAGGGCTTACTGCAAGCGGTGCAGATGTGTATCTGCTGCATGTTACACCGACACCAAGTGTTTCATATGTAGTAAGGACAGAACAGTTTGATTGTGGCATAATGATTTCCGCAAGCCATAACCCGTATTATGACAATGGCATTAAGGTAATAAACAGCAATGGTTATAAACTTGAAGCAGAGATAGAGGAGAAGATAGAAGAATACATAGACAGCAGGGAAGATACAATTCCATTTGCGGTAAAGGAAAATATTGGCTGTACAGTCGATTATTCCATAGGAAGGCACAGATATATAGGCTATCTTATGTCCCTTGCCACACGTTCATTTAAAAACATACGTGTAGGGCTTGACTGTGCTAATGGTTCTTCTTACTCAGTTGCAAAAGGTGTATTTGATGCACTAGGCGCAAAAACTTATGCAATAGGCATGGAACCAGATGGCATTAATATTAACAGGAACTGTGGTTCTACACATATAAGCAGGCTACAGGAATTTGTAAAAGAGAAAAACCTTGACATAGGTTTTGCATATGATGGTGATGCAGACAGGTGTCTTGCAGTTGATGACAATGGTGAAGTAATAGATGGTGATGCAATACTTTACCTGTGCGGATGCTACCTTAAAGAAAAAGGCGAACTGGATAATAATACAATAGTTACAACAGTTATGTCTAACATAGGGCTTTACAAGGCGCTTGACAAAGCAGGGATTGCTTATGAGAAGACAGCGGTAGGTGACAAATATGTTAATGCAAACATGATGGAAAACGGATATTCACTTGGCGGTGAACAGTCAGGGCATATAATATTTAGCAAATATGCTGTAACAGGCGATGGTGTACTTACTTCACTTATGCTTATGGAAGTGATGCTTGAAAAGAAAGCAAAGCTTTCAGAACTTAAAAAGGGGCTTAAGATATACCCACAGCTCCTTAAAAATGTAAAGGTGGCAGACAAAGCCGCCGCAATAAATGATAAAGATGTGCAGGCGGCTGCAAAAAAAGCAGAAGATGCGCTTGGAAACAACGGACGCATACTTTTAAGGGAGAGCGGCACAGAACCGTTAGTGCGTGTAATGGCAGAGGCTGAAACGCATGAACTTTGTGAAAAATATGTAAACAGCATTATAAATGTACTGCAAGAGAAAAAATATATACTGGGCTGATTATTAAAGAAGATTGCCAGCAAAGCTGGCCTGCATACCGCTGTAAAAATACCCGGAGTGTTCTTAAATATAAAGCCATGTATGGCAACATATAAAAAATTTAATAAACCCCCTTGATTTCCGGGGTTTGTTCGTGCTATATTATACAAATGGTAAATTACGGGAGATTACCCGTTTATTATAAGGAGGAAATATTAAAATGAGTGTACAGGTAGAAAAGTTAGAGAAGAATATGGCAAAGCTTATAATTGAAGTTCCAGCAGAGAAATTTGAAAAAGCACTTGACAGTGTATATAAGAAAAGCAGGAACAAAATAGCAATGCCAGGCTTCCGAAAGGGAAAGGCTCCACGTAAAATGATAGAAAAAATGTATGGTGACAGCGTATTTTATGAAGATGCTGCCAATGACATAATTCCTGGTGCATATGAAGATGCCACAAAGGAAAGTGGTTTAGAGATCGTTTCCCGGCCTGAAATAGAAGTTTCACAGATAGAAAAAGGAAGCAATTTTATATTTACTGCAACAGTGGCTGTAAAACCAGAAGTTACCCTTGGGGATTACAAAGGAATAGAAGTTGTAAAGAAAACAGCAGAAGTTACAGATGAAGAAGTTGATGAAGAGATTGGAAGGGTAAGGGAAAACAATTCACGTATGATTACGATTGATGACAGGCCTTCACAGGAAGGTGATACCCTTGTTATAGATTTTGATGGTTATGTTGATGGTGAACAGTTTGAAGGAGGCAAAGCAGAAGATTATTCACTTGTCCTTGGTTCACATACATTTATTGACAACTTTGAAGAACAGCTTATTGGAAAAAATACAGGTGATTCTGTGGAAGTGCATGTGACATTCCCTGATGCATACCAGGCAGAAGAATTAAGGGGTAAGGAAGCAGTATTTTATGTAAATATCAATGATATAAAAGTAAAAGAACTTCCTGATATTGATGATGAATTTGCACAGGACGTTTCTGATTTTGACACATTAGAAGAGTATAAAGAAGATTTAAAAAAGAAACTTCTTGAAAATAAAGAAGCAGCACTTGACAGGGAGAAAGAAGAAGAAATAGTTGGTGCAATTATTGCAAATGCACAAATGGATATACCAGAACCAATGGTTGATGCGCAGACAAGGCAGATGACACAGGAATTTGCACAGCGCCTCCAGGCACAGGGTCTTTCACTTGAACAGTATATGCAGCTTACAGGCCTTACAAGCCAGAAAATGATTGACGAATTAAAACCACAGGCACTTAAACGCATACAGAGCCGCCTTGTGCTTGAAGCAGTAGCTGCTGCTGAAAATATTGAAGTATCAGACGAAGAGTTTGACAAGGAACTTGAAAAAATGGCAGAAGCATATAACATGGAAAAAGACAAGCTTAGTGAACTGGCAGGGGACAATGAAAAAGAACAGATACGCATGGATATAGCTGTACAGAAAGCAGTAAAGCTTGTTGTGGATTCTGCTGTCTTAAAAGAACCAGAGGACTAAATACAAAATAACAGTTAATGCGGGAAAGGAATGGTGGAAATTATGGGGTACAGTATACCTTATGTTATTGAGAAAACAAGCAGTGGTGAACGCTCATATGACATTTATTCAAGGCTTTTACAGGACAGGATTATATTCCTTACAGGGGAAGTAAATGATGATGTTGCAAGCCTTATTGTATCACAGCTTCTTTTCCTCGAATCACAGGATTCAGAAAAAGATGTACAGTTTTATATTAACAGCCCTGGCGGTTCAGTAAGTGCAGGGTTTGCAATATATGATACAATGAACTATATTAAATGTGATGTGTCTACTATATGCATGGGACTTGCAGCAAGCATGGGTGCATTCCTTCTTTCAGGTGGCACAAAAGGAAAAAGGTTTGCGCTTCCTAATGCAGAAGTTATGATACACCAGCCATCAGGCGGTGCTAAAGGACAGGAAACAGAAATCCGTATTGTGGCAGAACAGATTTTAAAGACAAGAAGCCGCCTGAATGAAATACTTGCTGCCAATACAGGAAAAGATCTGGAACAGATACAGATTGATACGGAACGTGATAATTATATGACGGCACAGGAAGCTAAAGATTACGGTCTTATAGACGAGATAATTACAAAAAGAAAGTAACAGGCATTGTTTTTCATTAGTTTGGAGGTAGCAATGGGCATAAAAAAAGATGAAACAAAGCTTAAGTGTTCATTCTGTGGAAAGACACAGAACCAGGTACACAAGTTAGTTGCAGGGCCAGGTGTCTATATCTGCGACCAGTGTATTGAACTTTGTTCTGAAATCATTGAAGAAGATGTAAATGATGATGAATTATATATGAATGATATGGATATTAACCTTCTTAAACCAAAAGAAATCAAGGAGTTTCTTGATGAATATGTGGTAGGACAGGAAGAGGCTAAAAAAGTGCTGTCCGTATCAGTTTATAACCACTATAAACGTGTGCTTTCAAGCCGTAATATGGACGTAGAACTGCAAAAAAGCAATATTATGATGATTGGGCCTACTGGTTCAGGCAAGACTTTCCTTGCACAGACACTTGCAAAGATACTTAATGTCCCATTTGCTATTGCAGACGCTACAGCCCTTACAGAAGCAGGCTATGTAGGTGAAGATGTCGAAAATATACTTTTAAAGATTATACAGGCAGCAGACTATGATATGGAAAGGGCCTCACACGGAATTATTTATATAGATGAGATTGATAAAATTACACGTAAAGGTGAAAATGTATCAATTACAAGGGATGTTTCTGGTGAAGGCGTACAGCAGGCACTTCTTAAAATTTTAGAGGGCACTGTTGCAAGTGTGCCGCCACAAGGCGGCAGGAAACACCCGCACCAGGAATTTTACCAGATAGACACAACAAATATACTGTTTATATGCGGTGGCGCGTTTGACGGGCTGGAAAATATTATTGGTACGCGCATAGGCAGGAAATCTATTGGTTTTAATGCAGAGATTTCAGCAAAGAGGGACGAAAATATTGGCGATTTGTTCCGCCAGGTACTTCCAGAGGATTTTGTAAAGTTTGGCATTATACCAGAACTTATTGGAAGGCTGCCAGTTAATGTTGCACTTGATTTACTTGATGAAGAAGCGCTTAAAAGGATTCTTGTTGAGCCAAAAAATGCAATTACTAAGCAGTATAAGAAACTGTTTGAATTAGATGGTGTAACATTATCATTTGAAGATGATGCGATTGCAGCAGTTGCAAAGCGTTCTGTTGAAAGGAAAACAGGTGCAAGGGGGCTTAGGGCAATTATGGAATCCATTATGATGGATGCAATGTTTGAAGTCCCGTCGGATAGTGAAGTAAAAGAATGTATTATTACCAGGGAGTCAGTAACAGGTGATGAAGAACCTCTGCTTATACTTGAAAATAACGAAACAAGGCGTACAAGCAGAAGGACTAAAAATGAAATTGCATAGGCTTATATAATGCAATATAACAGGGGGATTAGGTAATCCCTCTGTTTCGGTTATGTAAACAGCAGAATGGAGCAGGATTTAAATATGGAAGAAAATATGGACGAAACAGGTAAAATGGAAAAAATCCCTGTAGTTACATTAAGGGATCTTGTTGTATTTCCAAAGACTACAGTATATTTTGAAGTGGGACGTGAAAATACAGTCCGGGCACTTAAAGAAGCTATGAACGGGAAACAGCTTGTTTTTACTGTTGCACAGAAGGAACCTGCTGTTGAAGAGCCAGGCATTGATGATTTATTTGAAACAGGTACACTTGCCGAAGTAAAACAGATTGTAAATATGCCTGGCAAAATTATAAGGGTTGTTATATCTGGCAGGGAACGCATGAAGCTTATGTACCTTGAAACAATGGACGGGTATCTGGCAGGGACGCTTGAAAACGTTCCTGAAACAAAGGATACATCATACACATTGGAGATTGTTGCAATGGCGCGCGGGCTTAAGGATTTGTTCCAGGCCTATGCAAATGCTAATGGAAGGTTTAACCAGAAGCTTGTAGATGAAATATTAAATATTACAGATCTTGATACATTAATTTACCAGATCAGCTCCAATATGCCAGTAAATTACCAGATAAAACAACAAATTCTTTCTTATGACAGTATAATAGACAGACATGAACAGCTTATGGTAGTGTTAAGCCGTGAAATAGGAATAGCACGTATACAGGACGATATTTCAAGGCGTGTTAAATCACAGGTGGAGAGCAACCAGAAAGAGTATTATCTCCGTGAGCAGATAAAGGCCATACACAAGGAACTTGGTGAGGAAGACGCTGAATCTGACGCAGGCAGGTATACAAAAAAACTAGAAAAGCTTAAAGCACCTAAAAAAGTAAAAAAGAAAATCGCAGAAGAAATACGGCGGTTTAAAATTACAAGTTCAAGTTCATCTGAAAATGCTGTTATAAGGGGATATATAGAAACCCTTTTAGATATCCCATGGAAAAAAGAGAGCAAAAGCAATATAGATATTGCACATGCCAGTGAAATACTTGATAAGGAACACTATGGTTTAAAGAAAGTTAAAGAAAGGGTGCTTGAGTGCCTTGCAGTAAAAGCAATTAAAAAAGACGGGCAGAGCCCTGTTATATGCCTTTCCGGGCCTCCAGGCACTGGAAAGACTTCCATTGCAAAATCTGTTGCAAAATCAATGGGCAGGAAATATGTAAGGATATGCCTTGGCGGTGTACGTGATGAAGCAGAGATAAGGGGACACAGGCGCACATATGTAGGTGCAATGCCAGGAAGGATTGTTGCTGCATTAAGAACAGCCAAGGCCAAAAACCCTGTAATGCTTTTAGATGAAATAGACAAGATTGGAAGTGATTACAAAGGTGATCCTTCTTCAGCACTGCTTGAAGTGTTAGATACAGAGCAGAACAAGCATTTCAGGGACCACTATGTAGAAATGCCTGTGGATTTGTCAAAAGTAATGTTTATATGTACTGCAAATACAACTGATACAATTCCAAGGCCGCTGCTTGACAGAATGGAAGTTATAGAGCTTTCAGGTTATACATCTAATGAAAAATTCCATATTGCAAGGAAACATCTTATAGAAAAACAAAAAAATGCCAATGGTTTGACAAAAAACCAGCTTAATATATCAGACAAGGCTATTAAGATAATTATTGAAAATTATACCAGGGAGGCAGGAGTAAGAAGCCTTGAAAGGAAGATTGCACAGATATGCCGTAAGGCAGCTATGCAGGCAGCTAAGAACCCTGGAAGCAGGGTAAGGGTTTCAGAACGTAATATAAAGACATTTCTTGGTACTGTAAAATATATGGCAGATATGGCAAATACAGAACCAGATACCGGGATAGCCAGGGGCCTTGCGTGGACAAGCGTAGGTGGTGATACCCTTGAAATCGAAGTAAATATTATGAAAGGCACAGGAAAACTTGAACTTACAGGCAAACTTGGTGATGTAATGCAGGAATCTGCTAAAATTGCATTGTCTTATGTAAGATCAGCAGTTCCAGATGATTTTCCTGAAAAATATTTTGAAAAACATGATGTACACCTGCATGTTCCAGAAGGCGCTGTGCCAAAGGATGGGCCGTCAGCCGGCATTACTATGGCAACAGCCATTTATTCTGCTGTCCTTGGCAAAAAAGTACGGCCTGATGTTGCAATGACTGGTGAACTTACATTAAGGGGAAGGATACTTCCTATAGGCGGCCTGAAAGAAAAAATCCTTGCTGCTAAAACAGCCGGCATAAAACTGGTATTAGTGCCCCTTAAGAACAAGAAAGATGTTGATGACCTTGAAAAAGAGGTTTTAGACGGCATAAGCATAAAATATGTACAACATGCAGAGGAGGTATTTGGGGAGGTTTTAGTATAGAATGAAAGTTAAAAACATAAACCTTGAAACAGTCTGCGGCATTACAAGCAGGCTTCCAGAAAACAGCCTGCTTGAAATTGCTTTTGCGGGCCGTTCCAATGTAGGTAAATCCTCACTTATTAATACCCTGTCAGACAGAAAATCATATGCAAGGACATCTTCACAGCCTGGCAAGACCCAGACCATTAATTTCTATAATATTAACGGGATGTTGTATTTTGTTGACCTGCCGGGATACGGGTATGCAAAAGTATCTAAAAATCTTGTTGCAAAATGGGGCAAAATGATTAATAATTATCTGGAGGGCTCAAAAGTCCTAAGACTTGTATTCTTACTTGTAGATATACGCCATACACCAAATAATAATGATATACAGATGTATGACTGGTGTGTAAACTATGGCTTTAACCCTGTAATTATAGCAACAAAAGAGGATAAAGTAAAGCGTTCACAGAAAGCGGCACGCCTTAAGGACATAAAGAATACATTAGCTGTCATGGAAGGCACACCTGTAATACCATTTTCATCAGTAACAAAATCTGGCAAGGATGAGATATGGGAGTATATTGACATGGTTTATATGGACTTTAACCTCATCAAGTAAGTCCCCCGCTTCTATGTTGCAGAAACATAAGCGGTGGGTAGGGACTTACTTGTTTCAGTGGGAGTATAAGCTCCCACTGAAAAGCTGCGATAGCAGCTATGAGGTTATGAGCAAGTAGCGAAGCGGATTGCGAATATCCGCTTGACTAATTAACAGTAAGGATTCCCCTACCTCTCAGGCAGGGGAGGAATTGCCAGGAACAATTATAACAGCAGCAGCGGGCGGAGCGGAAGCGGTATCCCCTGCTGCCATGAGGCAATCCACATTATTGTCTTGCTCCTAACTACCGCAAGTGGATTGAAAAAAATAAAGATGATATTGTTAAAGAAGCAGGCACATAACTGGACATGCCCTTTCCAGTAAATTGTGCCCTATGCCAGGAATGTAACAGGCATTTCCTGGCAGCGGACCAGAAAGAACAGAATGGAGGATTGGAAGATGACAAGTCTTGTTAAAGACAAAAAAGACACAGAAAAGATACTTAAAAGCCTTAGCAGGATTATTAAACAGAAAAAGCTACTGTATTTATCTGCCGTGCTTATTGCAAGCTGTTTTTTATGGCAGAAGGCATCTGCGCTGGACAAGCTTTTATACCAGGATGGCACCCAGGTTTTTGAAGGTGGTACTATAAACCTTAGAAGTTTTATAAGTGAAGAGTTCCTTGGCACTAACTATAGTGGTGATTATAATGCTAAAGATGCAGATTACCAGATTAGTTATAACTGGAACAGCGAAAACCCGGAACCTGCATGTGCAAGCCTTAGCAGTGATGGCACAGTTAAGGCAGTGGCAGCAGGAAGTGCAAAAGCTGATATTACATTTACATATAATAATATTAAACAGACTGAAGTATTTACAGTGGAAGTGCTTGAACCAGAACAGGCAGGTTTAGCATATGGGGAAAGCATGCCCCTTATGGCAGCACAGGTATATGATACAGGAAAATATATGTACACATCTTCCAATGAAAGTGTACTGGTAAATGCAGATGGTACTATTACGGCACAGGGATTTGGCAGTGCAAAGGTTTATGTTGCTGGTGATGACGGGGTAAAGACAGAAGTAGCACAAATTGATATAAAAACCCCTTCATTTGGAAACGGGACACAGGCAAGGGCAGCAGGAACAGAAGCATATGCCCCTGTTATATCAGATTATGTCCCGTCAGAAGATGATGTGCCAGTAAAATGGGAAACTAGCAATGAAGCTGCCGCAGTTACAAGCGGGGGAGGCATTGCTGCCGTTGCTTCTGGTGAAACAGATATTACTGCTGTTATAACCCCAAAAACAGGTGATCCAGTACAAATTAGCACAAAATTAATAGTAACAGATCCTGTACTTACAGAAACAGATATTATAATTGCAGAAGGTGTTACTAAAAATATTACACTTGAAGGTACAGATGAAACTAGTGTGGTAGAGTGGAACCTTAAAAAAAGTGAAAATGGTACAGCATACTTTAAAAAGGCTGGCAAGCTTTATGCCAATAATACAGGTGAAGATGTAGTAACCATTAATGCAGATGGCAGGGAAATTTTGTGCTATGTAACGGTAACTGATCCTTACTATGATGGTGACGGCATTACAAGCTATAAGGGAAGTGAAGAGCGTATAGAAATAAGCGGTTTAGATGAGGACAGAAGCACTGTTACATTTAAAAGCAGCAAAAAGGGAGTTGCTGATGTAGATGAAGAAGGAAATATTGAAGCTAAGAAAGCAGGAAATACAGTTGTTACTGTTAATGCAGACGGCCGTAAGATAGAGATACCAGTAGAGATATCTTCAGTTAAAGGCTATAAAGCTTCACAGAAGGCAATTTCAATATCCAATACAAAGACACATTACAGCCAGGCAAAGAGAATGAGAAAGGGTTATTATGACTGTAGCTCCCTTATCTGGAGGATTTATTCAAAATATAATGTATTCTTTGGTGTGGAGTCAGGATGGGCACCTACAGCAGCCGATATAGCAAAATGGTGCAGTAATAATGACAAAGTGCTTTATAATAAGGCTGTACCAAGTGAAAAACTGCTTCCAGGCGATCTGGTATTCTTCTCTTATACAAAGAACGGACGTTATAAAAACATATCACATGTAGAAATGTATACAGGACAGGATATGGATGTGTCAGCGAGCAGCAGTAATAATGCAGTAATACATTATGAATATTCACAAAATGACTCAATAGTAATGATAGCAAGGCCTGTAGATTAAAAAAATACATATTTTTGCATTTATATATACAATGCCCCAGGGAAGTTTTCCTGGGGCATTTCTTTGTTATGGTAATTGACACGGAAATCAATTTTCAAAAATCTCACAAATCTTGGAAGACTCAAGTAAGC
>CAJUJY010000091.1 GCA_910586555.1 uncultured Lachnospiraceae bacterium | reverse complement strand
TCCAGGTAACTTTTACAGAGTGTGTGGAATACCTGGCTAACCCTACCTTTGATACTGGCTTCAGGCAGACTGGGGCTTTTATAGGTTTTACAGATGGACTGGGACTGGTACCTGCATTTGGTTCCAGAGTACTGGCAGGTTCTTCTGTAACATCTGGATTGCCAGTACTTGCAGGTTCTCCAGTTACTTTTACACCTGCATCCTGGTCTTGCCCGCTTGTATCCCCTGCCACATCTTCCTGCATGGCCTGTGATGGTTTAGACTGTGCTGCAGGCACACAGGCCAGTATGCCTGTAAACACCATGGCAAGGACTACAGCCACACATAAAGGCCTTGTCCTGTTATGTTTTCCTGTCTGGTTCATTTTTTTAATTCCTCCTTTTGTATGTTTTTGTCTTGTCTGTTATGAGGCCTGTTAAATTTTACCACCAGTTAATCATACCATATTGTTGAATTTTGTCAACAAAATGATATAATTAATCTGAGGTAAAAATAACCCGGATGTATATGCAAATGCCAGAAGTACCCCATCTGCTTTCCAAGAGCATAGCCAAATGAAAGGATAACCTGCCAATGAAAAACATGAAAATTTTAATAATACTGCCATTTACCATGCTGTTAATATCCAGCAGGATGGCAGCCTCCCCAGCAGATGCAACAGCAAATCCAATACAGGATACAGTATCACAGGATAATATATTGGAAGGGGAAACAGAACCCAGAGAAACATCATTTCCCCCAGACACAGCCCTGCCCCAAAACACTTTACAGCCAGCACAGACTCCAGCAGCAACACCAGCAGTAAAACCAGCCGCCAGCACTGTACCTCTTAAAAAAGTGGCCAGTATCAGACTCGTCAGGTATTCCACAAAAGCAGTTAAAATTACATGGATGAAAAATAAAGAAGCCAGATATTACCGGGTATACTATTCTAAAAACAAACTATCTGGATATAAATGTT
The DNA here is from genome assembly GCA_910586555.1 of uncultured Lachnospiraceae bacterium. GTDB lineage: Bacteria > Bacillota > Clostridia > Lachnospirales > Lachnospiraceae > Butyribacter. Next base: position 9,728 of record CAJUJY010000091.1, on the reverse strand, counting down.
ATGGCATAACAAAAGAAAGCCACCTGCTGGTGGACAAACTGGAAAACAATAAAGACTATTATTTTTATGTGCAGGCATGCAGCAAAAAGAAAAAATCTGCCACAGACAGTAAAGCTTCCAGGACTGTACATATAAAGACTAAACCTTACAGCCGTAAAACAATTTTTGCAGGGGATTCCATTACACATGGGATGGGCTGTGCCCTGCCTGCAATGCATATTGGCGGTGTTAAAAAAATAGTGGCAGCAAGAGGGCTTAAAACAAATACTTTCTATACACAAAGGATATTTAATGGGCAGACCGGCCTGCAAAAAGTAACCTCTGAAAAACCATACCGCATTTATCTGATGCTTGGCATGAACAGCATCCTTGGTACACAGCAAAAAGATATAATTGCAGATTTTAAATATATAATCCAGTCAGTACAGTATGCCTGCCCAAAGACCAGTATTGTCCTCTGTGCCATACCTCCTGTATCAAGGGCTAAAAAGGCATTCCAGCCTGGGTTCCGTAAAGTACCTGGGGTTAACAGAAAGATGAAAAAACTGGCAAAACAGACAGGCACAGATTATTTTAATTACACAGGCTTTTTAACAGATCCTGAAGGATATCTGAAAACAAAATACTCTGCAGGTGATGGCTACCACTGGAATAAGGCTGCTTATGCTAAATTTGCAGAAAAGCTAGAAAAATTTGATAAGGCTTTAGACAGATAGTAACGGCAATAAGTGCCCTGACAGGTTTCCGGTATGCAAGGCAGTTATTCTACTTTGGAAACTGGGTTAAGTTTCATTAAAAGCGGATTTCCTATCAAATAAAAAACTATTATAATTTCCAACTTTTTAGTTGATTTTTTTAAGAAAAAGACATATAATATAAGTGCCAGAAGATATTAACTCTTCTCTGCATTTTTGCAGGTATATGGTATAAGGAGCATACCATCGTTGGGCTGACAACGGAAAAACCTTGCATACACTTTAAGAAAGAGTTGCTTTCTCGTTCTGATGGAAGGTCAGGAACTGGGTGGCAGGCACCTGAATAAATCAGCTAATTTATATGCAAATTTTGAGGTCTTGTGCAAACAGGGCCTCTTTTGTTTGGAGGCATTGAAATGATAATCCAGCCTAAAGTACCTGATGCACAATTGTTAGAATACATATATGATGCAGCAGAAAAATACAAAGAAATTATGGAACAGCCTTTTTTGTTTGCAGGCAAAAACAGGAATACTGGATATCTGTGGTTTGAATGCATATTCCAGAAGAAGCAGTTTATGCATTTACTTGGAATCAGAAGCAAAAATTATACAGCAGAAGAATTTTTTGATGTCTGTGACATAATGCCGGCCATGGAACTGGAATAACAATAAAAGACTGCACACCTTCAAGAAACCATAACAGGACAACCATTAATGAAAAAGCCAGTGTATGTTCCGGAATATTGCAGATACACAATGCAAAATACCTAAAAATTGGAATGAAAGATAAAATATCACAATATGTGGATTTTTCCTATGCCTATGGAGCAGATGTAACACTAGGGTTCCAGAAAAATGGAAAGGGATCAAGCTTTCCCATTACATTAATCCCTAAAAGCATTAACACTTTCACCACTAAAAGTTACAGAATCCTGTTTGTTCTTACAAAAACTGATAAAACAAAAAAATATGATAATTTATATACAGAGATTAAAAAAGGGTTGTTTTATGAATTGTATTGTGACTTTCCGAAAGAACTGAAAAATCTTATTGATATGAATGGAATTTCATAATGATGACATATTTGGCATCGCTTTCAACCAATAGAAAATTGCAGTGAAAACTTTCCTCCTCCATTTTTCATCTTTATATTCCATTTTTCATTTCTGCTGCCACAGCAATAAATACTTATGTATATTTTCAAGAAATCAGACCTTATAAAATTTCTGTTATAATTCAAAAAAAGCAGCAAAATTGTTCTAAAAAGTGAGGAGAATATATATGGGTGATGTTATTTCATTTCAAAAAGCAAAGGAAAAGAAAGAGGAGAAATTTAATCAAAGTACGAAAAAGACCCAGACAGCAACAGAAAAAGCAACCAAAGAGTATCCAGCAGTACTCAATCCATTAAAAGATGGCAGCAGTATTGATGTGGATTATGCAGACATGGAACCAGAAGATAAGATAGAATATTGGAAAAATATAGAAAAAGAGGAGGAGGAGCTGGTGGATTGCTTAGGAAAAATAATTGAGATATGTCCTGAGAAAAAAGAGGAGGATAAGACAGAAATGCTATACCAGGCAGCCAGGTTGTTTGAATTGCAGGACTTACTTTCGGATTTGTTTTACAAAGAAGTAATGAAGGATTAAGCAAAAGACAGAGGGGCAGCAGGACACTGTTCCTCATCTTTTTATGACCAATATTTATGAAAACATGTTTATATGTCTACAAGATACTTGCAGACATATTTATCTGTATATATGATGACAAATCTATCAGCCTGCATGCTTATAAGATTGTATGCCTGCATGTTTATAAATCTATGTGTTTACATGTCTACATATCTGTAAAAAGGTGTTCTTTCTATCACATAATATATATTGGAACAGCATTCTTTGGTAAAAATTGAAGAAAAAGGAGCAAAAAAGAGGAGGAGGGGTATGCGGTATAGCATAACTCCACTCCTGCCTCATAAAAATTTTAATTATAGGTTAATGAACCCACATCAGAAAAAGGGAATAAAATACATTTTGCTTTTGCCTGGATATCATTTGCTGGTACATATGGATTGTCCCAAAATCTGCTGTCTTTAGAATTATTCCGGTTATCCCCTAAAAAGAAATAATACCCTTCTGGAACTTCATATACACCATCCCCTACATGGTTTTGAGAGTCTTTTATAAATGAATCTTCTAACTCCACTCCATCGGCATACACCTTGCCATCCTTTACTTCAATTTTCTCCCCAGGCAGACCAATCAACCTCTTTATATATGTTATATCAGGATCATCGGGTGCTATAAAGGTTAAAATATCATATCTTTCCAAATCCTCCTCTTCAACATCATATCTTGTTGAAAAAACAACATTACCTGTCATTATTGTTGATTCCATGCTACTTGAAGGAACAAAACTAAGCATAAACACTGTTTGAAACAGAATAACGACTATAACAGCAAAAATTACATATATGATTATTGCCTTTAAAATTTTTTTCGTAAATGAATCCATTAACTATCTCCTCCTCTCTCTTCTTATGTCGTTGTTTCTTCTATATATAATACCACAAAAAAATTCAATAAACTTCTGCAAAAACACACAACCAACAACTTTTCTACTTTTTTTCATTCGTTTTTTATCATAATTTATGCGATATCGCATACACGATTAAGCATGGCTGTATTTTTGCTAAATTTTATGACGAAGAAAAAATAATATAATTAGATAAAATAAAGAGGAGGAGGGGATGAATATAGAAACATGTGCATTTTGTGGAAAAACAATTTCAGGTGTCACCAGCCTAATAAAAAGCCCTATAAACGATAACATTTACATTTGTGACAGATGTGCTGAAATATCTGTTGCAGTTGCCACTGGTGAAATAAACCATAAATCAGCCAGAAATCTTAGAAAAAACTGGGAGAATGCAAAAAATATGGAACTAATAAAGAAAAAACAGAAATGGAATGATACCATATTTACCTTAACACCAAGCGAAATCCACAGAGAATTGGACAGGTTTATCATTGGGCAGGATTATGCGAAGAAAGTTCTATCTGTTGCGATTTATAACCATAATAAAAGACTTAATGATCAAACTGGATTGATTAAGAAATCTAATATTTTACTGGCAGAGCCTACTGGGTGTGGCAAAACATTATTGGCAAAAACTCTAGCAAAAATATTAAATAAATATTATCAAAAAAGAAATTCCACACCCTCCTTTCCTGAAACCATTACAAGTCCACCATGATAGCAGCCTTATGATACTATGTGATATTTTAATTTGTAACAAATTTCATTTTAAATACAGAAAAAATAAATAAGAGGAGGATTTGAATAATGGCACAGAAATTAAAGTTAAAGGATATTGGAATGGATTCGGTGGAGATATTGTATTATGAGCGACAGGCAGTAAGAAAAAAGGCCTATATATCAAGAAAAAGAAAGAAAGACACCACAAAAAATAGAATATCCCAGATGGAACAGGCTTCTGATACCTTTGACATAACACTACAGAAAGCTATATAAAAAAATATATTAACAAATGAAGCTGTATGTTTGTTTGTGTATATTCAGGCAACATATGGCTTTTTTTGATTTATAAACACTATATTAACATGCAAAGATATATCTTAAATATCACTAAACACAACTATTCTTATTTTCTGAATCAAAAAATCTTCTAAATTACTGCATACTGGTCACAAAGAGAGGGTTCTTATATAAATGTGATCCAATGTATTCCCATCATACACAACCAGCAAAAGATTTGCATGTGAACGAAAAAAGCAAAGAACTACAAAGATTTTATAGATATTTTATGATAACTGTGGTACGATAAAAACAGAAAAAGCAAAATCAGGGCAGGTGATTAACTATGGATACCAATAGTGATTTATTAAATTGCTTATATAAAGATATGATAGCATATTTTGCAGGAGATCCCAAAAGGATACAGCACTTCGTTAAAGTACACAGTTTCGCAAAACTAATCGCACAAAATGAAAACCTGGCAGATGAACAGCTACTTATATTAGAAGCAGCAGCTTATGTACATGATATAGGAATAAAACCTGCAGAAAGCAAACATGGAAAATGTAATGGCAAACTCCAGGAGCAGTATGGACCTCCAGAGGCAGAAACCATATTACAGGCCTGTGGTTTTTCAGAACAACAGATTAAACGGATCTCTTATCTTGTCGGGCATCACCATACCTATACAGGTATAGATGGGATTGATTACCAGATTCTGGTTGAGGCTGATTTTCTTGTTAATCTGTATGAAGACAACTGTAAAAAAGAAGCAATACAGCATACATACCAGAAAATTTTCAAAACAAAAACAGGAAAAAGTATATGCAGGACAATGTTTGGCATTGATATAACTGTCCTAGAAAGTTCAAAAACTATATAAAGGTGGTAGGAATATGAAACATAAAGTAAAAATAACCGTCATAGATAAAAAATTGTATCCAGAATTACAACACAAGTATTGTGCTGGCCCAGATTCTGGAGCTTGCCCTTGTTATAATGTTGGTGACGAATTTATTTTCTACAGTGATGATAAGAGGGACGACTTCTGGCATATGGGATTAGATACCCTTGTTAAAACAAATGCAAATCCAGATACCATTGCAGGAGGTCCTAAAATGCCTTTCTGTTCCGAAGCCTGGGATGCTATTGCACGGTATATCTATACAGGTTTACAGGGAGGTTCTATCATGAAAGACTGGATGAAAGATGAAAATACAATGATTACCTGTTGTTCTGATGGAACAAGACCAGTGATTTTCAAAATAGAACGGATTGATTACGAATAGCAGAATGATAATTTCTATTATCTTCAACTAATATAATTAAAAACAGAATAACCAAACATCATCAGGGCATATTGCTACAACTGTATGCTCTGTTTTTTATTCTCAAAATGTCACAAATCAGAGATATTCCTTTTCTTCAATCTATAAATCTTATATATGAAACTTTACCAAATATAAAAAAGAGAGAATCATACCTCACATAATATTTAATAGCATATATTTTAAAAATCAAAAACAGAAGAGGATATCTGTTGGCATTAATTTCCAGAATTTCTTTATTAAAACCATTGGTATATTGTTAAAAGAAAAATATACTATTTCAAACTATTTCTTTTTATTCAATAAAATCCTTAATTATATTTTAATACTAAATATTTTTTATCTTCTAAATAATTTCAATTTTCTCAACTTTATAATCATTGCAATAAATTTAATTATATAACATCAAGTGTTTCTTTTAACAAAAACATTTTATTTAATAAAACAAAATTTTTTAATCTGTAAATTTTGCACATTAGCAAACAATATATGAATTGTGATACCTTTAAAATGTAATATGTTTAGTTTTTATGTAACCATATTACATAGTGTTAAACATAAATGTAAATAAAAAAGATGGGATTTCTCCCAACTTCTCTATTTGAATATTTGCTATTTATGCCTCAAAACATTCAATCTTTGCTCTTCAATCAACACATCTTTTATATTGAATCCTAAAATTGTACAGGCCTTCCGCCTGTCGTTATCATCAAACTGATAGCTGCTTAAATACCTCGAAATATTGTTTTTCAAAATGCTTTGAGATATATCGGCAAGACAATCTTTCCCTTTAAATAAATTACTAATTTCTGAAATAGGAAGTCTTGTATTCGCAATTCGTAACAAATATTCTAAGCGTGTCATTTTCACAAATTCTGTTTTTTTCTATCAGAATATGTGTTTATATTCTCTTTGATGACATCACTTCCCAGCCTATTAGCAAGAAATGCTATATCCATACTAATAAATTGAAACCAAATTTGTGAAAAGAGAAATTTAATTACTTCTATAAAATCACTTAATACATGAATTTCTTCTTCGGTACCATCTTTCATTTTATCTTCCTCCATACTAATCAGCTTATCAATCAAATATACAGACAATCCACAAAATGAGCCTATAATCTTCAATGAAGCCCTAAACATTAAATCTATTGCCTCTTCTCTTGGTTGATTTTCCATTTCTCCTGCATAATTTTTTAACATATCTCCCATAAAATCAATTATTCTGCTAAGTTTTTTTACATCTTCATTTAACCGAACCACATCTTCATCTGTTGGTATAGTATTTTCATTCTCTTCTACCTCAAGTTCCTCCTGTTCCTCCAATTTCTTTCTTCTAAGTATTGGAATATTCTCATTTTCAGGAATGGTATATTTTCGCTCTATTACTTTTTCAATATTACCTCCCCATTCATTAATTAACATCTTTAAATCTTCATACTCAAAATTTTTAAAGCCTATTAAAAGAGAGGCTTCCAGTTCTTTGAGCATTGGCAATATGTCAAACTCCTTATTTAGATTGTATGCTAAAAACAAAGCAATATTATAATTTATATCTTGATTAATATTAGCAAAAACATTTTTTATAACAACCTTTTTCTTATCATAAGGCAATCTATTGTCAATATAGCTTCCTACAAAATAGTAAAATACATATCTGTGTTTAAACTTATAAGTATTATTTTTACATTCTAAAATTCTATAATTTACAAGATTATCAACAACCTCTGCCGCCTTCAGTGTAAGATTAGAATGATTTTCTTGATAATTAAAGATAACATTCATCACATATGATTCAGTAACAAATTCTTGAATACCATCTTTGTATATTTTATATGCCAATTTTTGTAAAATAGTTTTGTAGGTACTAATCAAATTGGTATTTTTATTTGCTACAGATGATAATTTACTCATTATTAACCCATCATAGATATATGAAAAACGACTATAATTAATCTGTGATAAGTGGTCTTGTTCTAAATATGAAAGAACTAACAATATATCAATAGGTGTTCTATTAAAATAGTTACTTTTCATCACTGTCTGGAGCTGGGCATACTTCTCGCGCTTTTTTGCATCAAAAGAAATACTATTTATATCCTGGTTGTCATCATCCAAAAGTAGCCATTGATTAATAATTCTATCCTTATATGACTGTCCAACAGACTGGATTATTAGTTCTTTAAAAGTAGTCTGAATAAAATCATTCGTTTCAACATAACTTAGCGGATTAATCAAATCCAATTTATGATTTCTAGAAATAATAACGATACCAAACTTATTTGTCAAATATTTTAAAAATTGTTTTGCTGTTTTATCTGATAGATGTATTTCCTCAAAATTATCTATCAGACATATCAACTTTGTATAATCTTTTTGCAGAATTACATCAGCACTAATATTATTGTATATTTCTTCATATTTCTTACCAATTATTCTATTAAGTGCTTCACCATCACCTGTGTTTATTTCTGATATGTCAAGAAAACAAGGAAATTTTTCGTGAAGATAGTATTCCTTAAATAATTGTTTTAAAAGTGAAGTTTTACCATACTCTTTCTGCCCACTCAAAACTATAAACTTATTTTCGGCAATATACTCTATTAAATCTTGTTTCTCTCTGAAAAATTTTGCACCTTTTTTCTTTTCCTCCCTTATTGTTGGGAACGCATATATATCTGACAATTTTAAATCTCTCTTATTTTTATTTATATCAATATCCAACTCTTCTAAGTATTCCCAAATTTCTTTTTTTAATTCTATGTCAGATCCGATGAATCTATTCTTAATAAATGTGCGATAACCTGTATCTATAATTTGTTTATAGATTGTTCCATCCCATTCGTATGTAAAAAAACATTCTTGCATCGGATTTTCGCAGATTTTAATTTTCAGAATATTAAAACCGCTCTGCGAAGGTGAATTTTTGTCATATAACTGATTTCCCTTAATAAAATAATTTGATGACTCATCATAATTCTGTTTCAACGTGAATTCTACACTATGATCATGTCCTACTAAAATTATATCCGAATAAATTTTATGATAATTGTTCCATGCTTCTTTATCCTCCCAGTCAAACCACTCTGCATCATGATGCATCATTGTAATAACAATATCTTGTGCCTTTTTATCTGAAAAATTACCAACTGGCATATTCATTTTATCTGTTATTATTTTCATTTTGCCTTTCTCTTCTTGCTTTTTGGAACACCAACTTGTATTAATACAATGAAATTTTATACTAATATTTTCTTTTGCAAAATTTAACTCATTGATTGTAAGCACCTTATCATTTGCACAAGACATCGCATTAAATTTTGTATTCCATTCACTACAAAAATCAAAAAAACCTTTCTGTATGCTTGTACAAACTTTTATTTGCGAAATATCTGTTACATCAAGTTTAGAAGAAGTCAATAAAGCATCTCTAACAGATGCTCCCTCTACATCAAAATCACAATCATGATTTCCAGGCACAAACACAGGATAAATATCTACTTGAGAAAATCTTTTCTTTATTAATGTATATATTTCTTCCAGTATCATTCCTATAGCAGTATATTGATCACTTTTTCCAGAAAATGCAAAATCTCCTGTTACACAAAATAATACTTTCGTTTCGTCTGGTGCAGTTATATGATTGCATATTGCACCCCCTATTGAACCTATTCTTTCAGATAATACATCAAAATCAGCATCATCTTTTATATGTATGTCTGTCATATGAACTATTAGCAGTTCCATATTCTCTTTTCCTTTCTAAAATTCCCATACAAATTTCTATATATATCAAAGATACATTGTAATTATAATGTTAAAGCCTCTCTAATGAGGGGTAACAACATGCCATTACTGACAGCTTTCATATAAATTCTAACATAATCTGACAAGAATCTCAACTACATGACAAGTTTATTAAAGAAAAACATGTCTACTTTTATATTTGCATTAATTTCTGCCAAAATATATTTCAGCAAAATTATGCTACAGTATTTGAAAAGGTATACCTTAACCAACATCTGAAAAAAGACTCGAACAGCAGTAAAAGTTCTTTTATTAAGGTGTTAAATACACTTTTTAAACTTTTGAAAACTTTAGGCACTTTTTCATAGCCTCTCGGATTCATAATGAGTTGGCTTAGATTTGTATTTTGATAACTGAAT
>CAJUJY010000090.1 GCA_910586555.1 uncultured Lachnospiraceae bacterium | reverse complement strand
TGAATCAATCTTAATTTTGGTAGAAACTCATCTTAGTTTTCGGACAGTCTCCCCCAAAATAAATATATTATTTGTTATGATATCATATATAAATATTATTTGTCAAATTAGATTTTATAATATCATCAAAGATATTTTTATTTGACATATTTTTAACTTTTATATAGAAAAAGAAAACCATCCATCCAAAACCTGTATTATTTGGTTTCTGATAGCTGGTTTCCTAATCATTTAAACAGTCTGAAGTTTTGCAAGTTGTTCTACTTCTGCAATACTAAGCTCCGAAGCAACTGAAATTTCTTCTATGGTTAATTTTCCCATTTCAAGCAGCACAAGCGCTGTTTTCTTTCTGGCTTCTGTTTCAATCAATGCTCCACCCATAATACCACCTACGCTTTTCTGAACATTCTCATATTTCTATGCAATTTCCTTTATCACATCCCTGGAAAGCTCTATGATGGTGCGCTTGTCAAACGTCTCGGTTGTGCCTTGGAAAATCATGTTTAAATACCTTACTATACTGAAATTATAAAGGGTTCCATATAATATGGGATTAACAAGTCATGTGTTAAGAACATCATGCCCTCTGCCTTTGCCTGCGCAACCATAATCCGGTCAAATGGATCATTATGCTTTGGAGCATTTTCCTGACGCTTCAAAGTTTCTAATGCCGAAACATGTTTATTCAAAATAGGCAATACTTCATATCCGTTATCCTCGCAGCCTTTTCCTAAAAGACTGCCGTTCATTCGGATTTTATCTGGATGAAGCATATGTTTTATCGTAATTTCCCATACAGAAGCTGTACTATAAAATATTTCATTTTTATTGTCCAGCAGGATTTCCTTTGCTTTTTCCGATAACTTAATATCATTTAATACAGCCCATATGGCAATATGGGTATCTATCAGTATTTTCATTGGCCAGACACCCCAAACATTTCCGCAATTTCATCATTGCATTCATCTATGTCATAACCAGAAACAACCAGGTTTTGCCCCTCCAGACTTCCAAGCCTGCGTATGTTATTCTTTACTGATGTGCTGGTATTACTTTCTTCCCTGGACTCAGCCGGCCTCATAAAACGCTGTATCATATCAAGTAAAAATTTCAAATTATCATCAGATAAACCATTAAGGGACTGTATTACCTGTTTTTGCAGTGTAGACATCATGATAGCCACCTTCTTCCCAATTTAATAAACTGTTTCCTTTCAAGTTCTATCATATCATTCTTATCTTTTAAGTTCAATGGTTTTTCCTATGTTACCTGAAATTCGGAAAAACAGAGTATGTGCCAATAAAAAAACTGGCACATACCCCATGGATACATTTATGCTGCCCTGTGCAACTCATGGCTTTCTGCATTGTAATAAAAACAGCCATCGTAAAGGACTTCTTCTGCTGCAACCTGTGTGGCGTTTATGCTTCTTACCATTTCCGCCATCCTTTCTGCATCCTCTGGCTCGCCAGGTGCAAATATGCACTCATGCACCGAACTTGGGAGCACGAAAAAGCTGCCAGTGATTTTAGCTACAGCCTCTAACAGCCCTTTATATAAAATAACTGCAGATCCATATACTTTTCTGGCATTCGTGGCAATATACAGCGGAAGGATGCCCTCACCAACGCTGGTAAAATCAAACCTGTCGTACTGGCAGCATCCACATCCTGTATTATGTGGAGAATGGATTCCAACCAGGATATCAAGTTCATCGGACAATGGGATTATCTGGCCACGGTTAAGCTTTGGCGTGTTTATGCTGGCAAGCCCAAAAAGCCTTCCTTCATCTATACCCCAGGTGTCTGCCAGGCTTCCTGTGACTGTGACCGATGCCATTTCTCCGCCTGCATGGCTTAAGTCTATGTAATAAATAACTGCAAGCCCATGGAAATCCCTGTGTGGGGCTGTGAAAAGAAACTCTTCATTCAATTCCCTGTTTATGAGTTTATAACATATCCTGTCCTTTACAGAGGAAAAATCCTGTATGGCATCTGCGTTAATGCCCATTGCTGCGTTATCCATCCCCTGCCTGTAGACGGACTTTAATTCTTTTATAATATCTGTAAACGGACGCCCATCCTGGAAATCTGAAAAATAGTTCTCCATGTAGATATTTGGTGCAATGCTTGTTCCTTTTGGTCTTACGCTGATTCCCTGCAGACGTACACCATTGTTTTTAGTGACTGTAATTATTCCCACCTGGCAGCCTGGGAATTCTTTTGCAAGCGCATCCTTAACTGAAGCTACAAAATTATCAAATGTTTTTATCTGGTTCATATCTGGTAACCTCTCCTGTTCTGTGAGTGTTTTTGCATGTTCCAGATATGCACCCGCTGCAACAGGCAGTGTTATAACAGACTGCCTGTTGCAGTCTGTTCGGATATTTGGAAGCTAAACATGGCACGTGTTAGAAAATTATCTATAAAAACATATAATATCTGGCATCAGCTTCCTGTAAACAGGGTTACTGTAGTGAAAAATATAAGGTTTGTAAACATGGTGCTTTGAGGTCTGAAGTTACCAGGGTTACTCCAGGTAACCTCCTTTCTGTATCCGAAATAGCTGTAAATGCAGGCTTTTTAGATTTTTGGAAAAATGGTGAAAAAATAGAAAGAGCATAAGAGGTGGTGACGCCAGGGAAATTTGGTAACAAAAATCAGAATAACAGCATGGTGGCGTCACCTAAAGCTGTACATTGTAACTACACCTGCAAAATTAAGCCTTGTAAATACAGCATTTAAAAGACGAAAGTTACCAGGGTTACTCCAGGTAACCACCCTGTTGTTTCCGGAATAGCTGCAAATAATGGGCTTTTACATTTTTGGAAAAGCACGGAAAAAATAAAAAGAGCATAAGAGGTGGTGACGCCAGAAAATGAGCCATTTTATCGGAATTTTTATCAAAATGCAGGTAAAGCCAATAAACACAAGGTTTACTGCTCCCGGCGCCGCAGGCGCACTGGGGGTTGTAGGGGCGCAGCCCATGCCATTTAAGTGAGGAACGAACGGAGACTTTACGGAGTAAAGTCCTAAATGCAAGACCTTTACAAGTCTATGTCGGTGTGATACCGTTAGTATATAGATGAGATTTTTGCACTAAGACTTTACTAAGACTTCTGTAAGACTTTTAACTTGCTGACAGACAGAAATTTTGCCATAGACGATAGATAGGAAGGGGTGATCATATGGCAAGTTGTAAATTTGAAGGAGGGAAATACAAAGGAGCAGCGGAGGTTAAGGCACACTTTAGACATAATGATATTTCCCCTGAAAAAAGGGCAACCGCCAAAAAGAAAAACAAGGATATTGACCTTACAAAGTGCAAATATAATTTTAGCATCTTAGGTCTATCCTACAAAGAACGCTGTAAAAAGTATGATGACAGGATTAAATATCTTGATAGTAATGGCAACACCAACAAGCGTAAAGACCGGGTTACGGTCCAATGTATCGAAATACCAGTTCCTGCGGGGTTGCCACGTGACAGATACCATGACTGGTTTCTTCGAATTGCAGAGCTGCTACGGGCAAAGTACGGAGAGGAAAACTTTATCGACGCAGATATCCATTATGATGAGGAACATGAATACAGAGAGCCAGAAACGAAAGAGCTGGTCATATCACGTGTACACGGGCATTTTATGATTATACCAGAAGTGTATGGAAAATTAAATTGCAAACAGATAAGCCTGCGTAAGAACATGAAAGAACTGAACCGTGAAGTAGATACTATGACGCAAACCGAATTTGGCTGCTCTTTTATGACAGGCACAAAGAAAAAGTCAACTAAAAAGGTAGAGGAATTAAAGCAAGAAAGCGAATATACTGAACTGCTGTGCCAGATTGAACAGGAAAAGAAGGACTTGATTGCCCGCCAGGCTGCTTTAAATGCCCACAAAGCCATTTTAGACAACCAGGCTGAAATTACAGGCAAAAGAAGAAGAACTCCTTAAAACGCAAAATACGCTGTCAGAATGGCAGGGTAATTTAGAGCAGCGTGAGATAGCAGTACAGGATCTGGAAGACCAGAAAAAAGCTGTTTTACAGGAACGGGAGGCTATTAAGCAGAAGGAAGCCCAGCTTGATGAAGCAGTCAGAGCCGTATCAGAAATGCCGACTTTGGATGCTTGTGTGGAAAAGGTACTTGACGTTGCGTTTGTAAGAATTAAGAGTTCGCCAGAATCTCCAGAAACATTTAATTTTGTCGCACGGCGATATCTGGAACGCTTGCAGGAAGACCAGAAGGAACAAGCAGAGGAAATCTGCAAGACGGTACGGCGCACAGCCCCCGATTATACGTTTGACACACAGCCAGAAGATGGCATGGAATTTTGACGGTTTCAGTATACACGCAACAACAGAAGGATGCATCAGGCTACAGCCTGGCATCCCTGTTGTTTTTATTCTTTATATTCTTTTCTTCATCATCTTTCACAGTTTTCACTTCATGGTACTCCGAAAGGAGCATCTCACGTTTACGGTCATTGCCTTTTATCAGGATATCAGGGTTTACAATCCAGACGCCCGCCTGTATCTTCCTCATAAAATCCTTATTCTTCAGCTTATTTAGTGCAGACGCCACTGTCTGCTTGCAACACCCTATGTCCTCCATAATATCCTGGTAGGTAGCAATAAACCGGTTGTCACTTGGCCTGGTATGCTCCATGATATAAATAAAGACTTTGTACTGCTTATCACTAAGTTCCTTTAAGACAGCAATAAAATCCCTCATGTAACATTTCCAGAAATTTTTTTGGCCATAAACCAGCTTGGTACTCTGGCTAACCTCTATGATTTCCCCCGTTTCCTGGTCAATGAATGTCCTCATTTTCTGCCCAATCAGTGTGCTGTTTTGCTCCATGTATTCTATTGTGCGTTCATTTTTATTCTTATTCATCTCTGCCCTTCCTCTCCTGGCAGGATGGGTATCCCACCCTTTTTGGTAACTATACCACCTCCCAGGCACATTATCAAGTGTCTGTTTAGACTCCAAGTCTAAGTAGACAGACTTATAAAAATACGCTTTAAGCATCATAAATACTGGGATTTCTAACATTTTTGAATTATAAAGCTCTTTTCTTCTTATATATTAAATTTATTTAATATATAAGGGAAACACACCGTCTTAGAAACAGACAGCGTATTTCCAAGCACCCTCCGGGTGCATCCGCCTGTGCCACAAACCGGCACAGAAAAAAGCCTGCATGAACCTTTGCAGGCAAACAAAAAATACATGTTCAGACGAGAGTATCAATAAATACTGCCGTGGGGCGTGCTTTACCGAGAAGCCCCTGTGAACAAAAGCTCCATGTAGTATGTGGATATCCAGACATAATACAAAAAACCTCAAAAAAAAGATATACACAAAATACAACAATAAACGGGAGATTTCGTGAACAAAAATATCTGGCCTATGTTTTACAGGACAGTTTTGTGACCGCAGGGAAACAAAAAATGGATTTATAAAATCAAGAAATATGCTGGCATCCGCATGGTTCCGGATTTTCTAAGACGGTGTGTTTCCCTTATATATTAAATAAATTTAATATTAAAAAAAATCATGTAATTACAAAAACAAATTAAAAAAATTACAAAAATACAATGCCCAACGGGTGCTTTAGCGAACAGGTATTCCTGTTAAATACAATATAGAAAAGAGGTTATATCTATGAAAGAAAACTTTGAAGAACAACCACTTGTAATTTTACATGGTGGATTTGCAGTCAAATTTTGTCCCTGCGATCCAGACCAGGTCAAATACTCTTTAGACACTGGTTATTTTCTGCTGCCAGGGATAGTTGTTAATGGCTATCATATTGATGAAACCACTGACAAATATTACATTGAGTGTTTCCTTTTCATTCCCCGTTCTGAAACCCTGCATTTCATATTTAACGGAGAATTCTCTTGCCCAGGAAAAACACCCAATGATGATTCCTTTGTAATAAGTTTAAGGGATTTCGTACAAGAAAAACTATGTAAACTTAAACAAAAGAAATCTAAGTAAAAACAACTACACATAGGCTTTGAAAATCTGCAGCATCTGCTGTCTTTCCATATGCAGACGTTGCAGATTTTTACGTTTACAAACAGAATAAACACTTTTATTAAAAAAATTACAAAAATACAATGCCCAATGGGTGACACAGTGAACAGAAATAACTGCAAGCCAAAGAAACCAGAAAGTTGTATTAAAACACAAAAAAATCAAGAAATCTTACAAACATACAACTCCGACGGGTGCTTTAGTGAGCAGGCATTGCTGCAAAACCAATTTATATAAAGTGAGGTAAACTACCATGAAAAACAAAGAACCACCCAATAATAAAATGTATCTTCATTTCTAAATATATTACAAACATATTAAGGAGAAAAAATATGACTAATACAAATAATAATCAAAACAAAAAATCCTCTGAAGATGATGTTATTAAAGAACTTGAAGAATTTGCCATGCCAAGTCTGCAAGAGCTTATTACGCTAACACTCATCAAAATGGAAACCTTAAAAATCGGAGATTGTTTTAACCAGCTTAACACACCTATCACTCACCCAACCAAAGAAGAAGCAATCGTAGAAGCTGTCAAGAGAATGGAAATTCTCTGCTTCAAACAGGATGAAATTGCAGCCTTCAAGAAAACGGGAAAGATAAGTAAAATCATGAAAAATGGAAAGTACATGCCAATAGACGAAACAATACAGAAACATATCAATATACTGGAAGAAAAAGGAACTTTATGTTATGCAGTAATACACAACGAAGATCCTGCCGGTTTCAAAACGACATCCTATATCATTACCAGCGACTGCAAAGAAAAATGGTCATTTGAAGATGAGAACATAAAACTTGGTATTCTGAGAGCTTACGTCTACAATCATGACCTGCCATTCTTATCAGAATATATCTTTATCCCAGTCAAACGCCTTCCTAATGGCACACTTATAAGAATAGATTATTAAAATTCACAATTCTATTCCAGACTGGGATTGACAGCAGGGATGCATTGTAAATATGCATCCTCCTGTCAGTTAACATAATATACAATAATTAAGGAGGTTCCATATATGAGAACTTTAAATTTAAATGAAACAGCCACTACGCTGGAAACACTGCTTGACAAAATCACAGATTTTTTAAGGGAGGATGCAAAACGTGCAACAGGTGTAACCTGTTATAACAGCCCAGGTAAGATAACTGGCACAACACCTGATTTGTATGATGGCATCCTTGCCGACACAACAAACACCAAAACCCATGTTATAGACGCATTCCATGAATGGAACATGGCAGTAGGCAAATTCAGCCAGCTTATACACCATGCAGATTTTACTCCACAAGAAAGGACAGTCTTAATCCTCAAGTATCTTAATGGAAAATCTGCCAATGAAATCATAGACGAAACAGGATATCCTGATACAAACAGGTTAATCAATAATGCCGAATCAAAAACCGCCAAAATTACTGATATTATATTAAGGCTACCAGCAAACCCCATAAAAGCTTTTCTTGAGGATATACTCCCAGTTGTATCCATTGATGCCATACCCTGGGGGCTTCTGCAGGATATGTACCAGGGATGGGGAACAGTATTCTTCCCAGGCATACCACTAGAACATTCCAGCAACAGGAACTGCTTTATCCATGAAGTGCGAATGGTATTAGATTCTTCCCCGCATGGATGGGATTATACAATTCCTGATAAAGAGAAAACAAAAACTAAAAAAACATTACATCGTATTTGTCAAAAGTCAAATATATATTGCGAAGAACCCCTCCTTGACAAATTCGGTTGTGTCAGTTGGATGAAAGACCCACAAAAAGACCGGCTTCATTTGAAAAAAATCAACAGACTAATACGCGGCTTATACAGGATATAGACTGTACATATACATAGCCGTTTCTTTAGTCCTGTTCCTTATCCAAAGTGGATATAACATCTGTTATAAGATATTATATCCACTTAAATGCTGATAAGAAAACTGGATTCTATACGGAACAAAGCAGTTCTTCCTGCGGATGGATTTTTACAGCTCCGCCTGCCCATGGTTAAAGAGCCAGGCACTGCAGTAATCTAAGAGCATCTGCCTGGCATCCTCTATTGCTTCATGCCAATCTGCAACACGTTTTTCTGCTTCAGTGAGGTACTCTACGCATATATGCTCTAAAGGATGTACACAGGAGTATTTCTGATGTCTGATATCCATGTCATAGAACGTATCCAGCATCTGTCCTACATGCTCCATCGTCATGCCTTTTCCGTTATTCTCCAGTAACTGGCGGGCAATGGCGGCAGCAATAATATAGACATCAGCTATGATTTCCTCTTCCGACAGAATCATTTTACGGTGCGATGCATCTTTTATACTATTCGCAAGCTCTATGATTTCATTGCGGCCACGTATACAGGACAGCGGCACGCTGGAAAGCGTCTTCCTTTCCAGTTCTGGGGAAACAATGCAAAAAACGCCATACAGGTCTTCACGTCCTAAATGTGTCTGGTACGCAACCAGGCAGTTATTCTCCCCACAGCCAATCTCGATGCTGTCTACGCTTGTATCACTGGCAACCGTATATAGCTGCGTCTGTAGGAGGTCTGTGGCTATTCTGGCAAGCAGCCTTGCCCCCTCATTGCTATCTATTGCCTGCTGTGCCATACAGGTGACAGCATCATCTGTGATGTTTATGTGTACGCCAAGCGTTTTGTAGAGTAAGTCGTCATACTGGTACACAGGAGATGCGGTAGACTGCGTTAGGATATTACTGTAATTATCTAATGACAACGGATTAGTATGAGTGATTAACGAGATTCTGCCGAGAAACTCATTGGATATGCCATATTTATACAAATCTTCTTCGGTTGCATACGGAAGCAAGCTTCCCTGTGGCAGCTCTGCTGGCTTATCGGCAGAAAAACCAATGCTTGCTTTGCCTGCCAACCGCTCTCTGATAATACCTTCCAAGCCATTAAATGCGCCCAAGCAAATAATGAGCAGGCTGGAAGTATCCATCTTACAGGTGCGGTTATTGTCTGTGTGGGTGACTACGCTACCAGCCATGAATGTGAGCAGGTTGTCAACCGGCAGGAAACTGTTATCACCCAGACGGGATTTAAAAATTTTGTCAATCTCATCCAGACAGACAATGCTATGTGTTGCTTCGGCTTCATTTTTATCTGGGGCGGAGTCGATGCAACGGGTGATGATAGAGCTGACGCTTCTGCCTTTCCAGCCTTCCCCACGCAGCATGCTTGCGTTTTCAATAATTACAGGCAGGTTCAAGAGCTTGCCGAGCTGCTCTACAGCAAGTGTCTTACCTGTCCCTGACGGACCAATGCAGAGAATATTCTGCTTGGGCTTGTCTATCACCTCCCCTGTCTGCTTATAGTGCTGGTAACGCAGGTGATGCAGCCAGGCAGCATTGCAGAGGGATTTTAAGTATCCCTCCTGTCCAATTACGTTTTTGCTTAGCTCCTGGTATAAAGTTTCTGGCGTAATGTTATCCATAGTGACTGCCTCCTTTAGTTGAAGTACTGGTACTGGGCATCTTCTGCCATATAAGTGTTATCAGCAAAAGTGCTTTGTCCTGCAGAGGCAGAAGCGGCTTTGCTTTCGCAAAACTCCTGTGATTCTATTACCACATCTGTGGTATAGACCTTCTGTCCTTCCCTGTTTGTATAGCTGCCCGTCTGGATGCGGCCTGTGACTGCTATCTTTATCCCCTGCTGCAGATACTGCCCTGCAAACTCGGCAGTCTTTCCAAATGCTACGCAACGCAGGAAGTCTGTCTGCGGCTCACCATCACGCTTATACATACGGTCTACAGCAAGCGTGTACCTGGCTACGGCGGTATTAGTCTGCTGGGTATAACGGATTTCAGGATCACGGACCAAGCGTCCTGTTAATACAATTTTATTCATTTATTTTCCCCCTTCTGGTCATAAATTTAATATTTTCATGCTTCCACCCGCATGCGTAAGCATGTTATTTATACCTGCAAGGGGGCAGCGTAATTTAAAAACAAAGCCACTACAAATAGCGGATCACAGATTTAGCTGAAAAACAGATTTAAAGTATGTACATAATGTCCTGGCATACCAGCCTTAAACCTGCAAGTAAAAGAGGGGATATTATTAAGATTTATCTAAAATATGTTTAAATATAATCTTATATAGTATTTTATAATTCAAGTGTCACTGTTTTTTTAGGATTTGTCACGCTTTTAATTCCCAAAAAGTGTTACATATGTTTAAGCCTTATATTACAAGGGTTTGGGTTATATCATGAGTTAAGATTTTAAGTATTAATGTCACGCTTTTAAAAAGTATGCCCTACATTGTATTAAGCCTTTATTTATAAGGGGTCTTAAGTTTTAAAATACCATTTTGTTACGAATGTTACGTTTTGTTTCCAGTCTATTTATATATAAAAAATATATACAATAAAAATAAATCCCATGTTACATATATTTTATAAACTAGCGCGTGAGATAACAGGAAATATATATTAATATATATTTATGTATTTTTTTATTATATAAGGGTTTTGAAAAAATATATAACAACCGTAATATTTGATGATCTTTGCTTATAAACCCTTGTAATATAAGCATTCTTCGTGTTACGTTTCGTAAAAATAAAAGCGTTACATGTAACGCTTCAGACTGTAGACAAAATGGTTCAGAGAATATCATTTCTACTGAACCATTTTTC
>CAJUJY010000089.1 GCA_910586555.1 uncultured Lachnospiraceae bacterium | reverse complement strand
CTATGATACAGGATGGTTCGGATTTTGTATAGGTACATGCTATCCACCGTTTACTTTTAAACCGTATTAAAATAGCAAGTAATTATAAAAAATATGGCAGTATTGCAGGTGGCGGGTATATATGGCATACAACAGGTTCGGGAAAGACACTGGCTTCGTTTAAAACAGCAAAGCTTGCCTCACAGCTTAAATATATAGATAAGGTGCT
Organism: uncultured Lachnospiraceae bacterium; assembly: GCA_910586555.1. Lineage (GTDB taxonomy): Bacteria > Bacillota > Clostridia > Lachnospirales > Lachnospiraceae > Butyribacter. The sequence goes on along the minus strand of CAJUJY010000089.1, from coordinate 10,564 downwards.
TTTTGTTGTAGACAGGAAAGACCTTGATTACCAGACAATGAAGGAATATGACAGGTTTGAAAAAGGTGCAGCAAACAGTAATACTTCAACTGCTATTTTGACAAAGCAGCTTGAAAATAAAGATGCCCATATTATTATTACAACTATCCAGAAACTTGCGTCTTTTATTAAGAAAAACCCAAAACATGAAGTGTATGGCAGCCATGTTGTAATTATTTTTGATGAGTGCCACAGAAGCCAGTTTGGTGATATGCATAAAGCCATTACAAAACATTTTAAAAAATACCATTTATTCGGTTTTACAGGGACTCCTATATTTGCGGCAAATACAGCACAGCAGGGCAGCAGCCAGTTACTAACTACAGAAACATTATTTGGTGACCAGCTCCATACATATACAATTATAGATGCAATTAATGATAAAAATGTACTTCCATTCCGTGTGGATTATGCACAGACAATGAAAAAAGAAGAAGAAATTACTGATGAGATGGTATGGGACATTGACCGTGAAAAGGCAATGATGGCGCCAAAAAGAATTAAAAATGTTACAACATATATACTGGAACATTTTAACCAGAAAACTTACCGTAATGATAAGACATATGTTTTTAATGCATTAACCAATATAAGGCAGGTTGCAGAAGCAAAGCGTAAAGATATAAAAGAAAACAGGGAGAATAAATATATAAGAGGATTTAATTCTATTTTTGCAGTATCATCTGTAGCAATGGCAAAGCTTTATTACCAGGAATTTAAACGCCAGATGGCAGCAGATCCTTCAAAGAGGCTTAATGTAGCAGTTATTTTCAGTTATAGTGCAAATGAAGAAGAAGCAGATGGCATTATTGATGAAGAAAACCCAGACAATACATCTGCACTTGATAAAAACTCACGTGATTTCCTTGAAGCAGCAATTAATGATTATAACCAGATGTTCCAGACCCTGTATGATACATCTAGTGAAAAGTTCCAGAATTATTATAAAGATGTGTCACTGCGTATGAAAAACAAAGAACTGGATTTGCTAATTGTTGTAAATATGTTCCTTACAGGTTTTGATGCCACTACCTTAAATACCCTCTGGGTTGATAAAAACCTTAAAATGCATGGTCTTATACAGGCATTTTCCAGGACAAACCGTATTTTAAATTCTGTAAAAACCTTTGGTAATATTGTGTGCTTCCGTAACCTCCAGAAATGTGTTGACAGTGCCATTGCAAGGTTTGGTGATAAAGAAGCAGGCGGCATTGTACTTCTTAGGGGATTTAAAGATTACTATAATGGATATGAATCCCAAAAAGGCAAAAAAGTGCCTGGTTATGTAGATTTAATTAAAGAACTTGGGGAAAAATTCCCTTTATCAGAACCACGGATTACTGGTGAACAGAACCAGAAAGATTTTATTGCACTGTTTGGGACAGTTTTAAAAATAAGAAACCTGCTGTTATCTTTTGATGATTTTAAAGACAAAGAACTTATTACAGAACGTGACCTACAGGATTACCTTGGCAGATACCAGGATTTGCATGATGAATGGAAATGCAGGCGTGAAAACGGGGAAAGCAGGGATATTACAGATGATATTGTTTTTGAAACAGAATTAGTAAAACAGATAGAAATTAATATTGATTATATTTTAATGCTTGTAAGCAAATACCATAATGATAACTGTAAAGACAAGGAAATACTTATTACAATTAAAAAAGCTGTTAATGCCAGCCCCCACCTGCGCAGCAAAAAACAGCTTATAGAAAACTTTATTGCCCAGACTGGCGGTATGGAAGATATAATGGCGGAATGGAATTATTATGTAACAGAACAATGTAGTGGTGAGCTTAAAAATATTATTGAAAAAGAAAAACTAAAACCTGAAGACACCCGTAAATTCCTTGAAAATGCTTTCCGTGATGGTGAAATTAAAACCACAGGGACAGGCATAGATAAAATAATGCCACCAATGTCACGTTTTGGCGGAAGCGGCAGGGATGCTAAAAAACAAAATATTATTAACAAGTTAGAAATATTCTTTGAAAAATACTTTGATATTGGGGTACAAAACCCGTTTATACAAATGGAGCATGAAAAGACAGAATATGGTCTGCCAGCAGAAGATATGGCAGCGGCGGCAGCAGAAACCCCTTATATGCCATATAGTAACAGTGGAGAATAATAATATAATGTAATTTGTGGATAGGAAAATTTTACTGGTATGGAGGCATATTAAATGATAAATAATGAAAAGATGCAAATAGCCCTGAAAAGTTATAAAGATGCTTTTTCAGAACGCTGGAAAGATAAAAAATTCAAATGGAAAGCAGTAAAGTGGTTTCAGGAACACTGGAAGATTAATGCTGAAAACTTTAGTGAAATGTTTGCTGTATCAACAAAGAAGGTACCATTTACGAAGATTGCAGAACAGTTAGAAAATATTGCAGGAGAATATTTTAAAATTTGATACCATGGCATATACAGAAAGGGTACAGTTTTGCAGATGCTATTTAAATGGCAAGGGATGCATACCTCCAAAGTAACAGGTTTATATATTGTATCTGGCTGCTTTAGAGGTACCATATCGCTTCTGGCTGCTTTTTTAAGCCGTCATTTTTTAATTTTCCTTTCTTTTACTGCTTTCCATACAAGGACTATCACAGCAGTAACAGCTAATATTCCTGATAGTACCTGTGAAACTGCAATTTTTGTCCCTGGAAATAAAAGCTGGTCTGTCCTAAGCCCTTCTATCCATACTCTTCCAGCACCATATCCAAGAAGGTATATAAGAAATAACTGCCCGTCATATTTCCTTTTTCTAGTGAATAACAGTATTACAGCAAGTACACAGATATTCCAGGCAGATTCATAAAGGAATGTAGGGTGTACTTGTATATAGCTGGTTCCGTTTACGGATACAGCATGGCTGTATAATTCATCAGTAATATAAGATTTATTGACATCTGGCATTTTTAACTGCATTGCAAAAAGACAGTCCGTATAACCGCCAAATGCTTCCCTGTTAAAGAAATTTCCCCACCTTCCTATTATCTGCCCTGTTAAAAGGCCTGTACATGCAGTATCTGCAAGCCTTAAAAATGGCACTTTCTTTATTTTTGAAAATACGAATGTTGTTAATACGCCTGCTATAACGCCGCCATAGATTGCAAGCCCTCCACCACGTATATTAAATATTTCCCCAAGGTTTTTACCGTAGTAATCCCAGCTAAATATAACATAATACAGCCTTGCACCTATAACTGCAAATACAATATCCCATAGTGCAAGGTCAAGATAAATTTCCTTATCCTGTCCTGTCCGTTTTGCCTGGAATGAAGCCATAAGGTATCCGCATAACATTCCAAGTGATATGATTATTCCATAATATGCAATAGAAAAACCCCAGACAGAAATGTTTTTGCCAAGTTTTTCAATTTCTATGCCCAAATGTGGAAATCTTATATCTGCTCCCATAAAAGCCTCCAATACTATACGTTAAAACGGAATAATATAACATCTCCATCTTGTACTATATATTCTTTACCTTCAGAGCGTACAAGGCCTTTTTCTTTTGCAGAATTCATGCTCCCCTGTTCCACAAGGTTATTATAACTTACAACCTCTGCACGTATAAAACCTCTTTCAAAATCTGAATGTATCTTTCCGGCCGCCTGTGGTGCTTTTGTGCCTTTTTTTATTGTCCATGCTTTTGTTTCCATTTCACCAGAAGTTATATAACTTATAAGCCCAAGAAGCGAATAACTTGCACGTATCATTTTTTCAAGCCCTGATTCTTTAATTCCAAGATCATCAAGAAACATTTTCCTTTCTTCATCATCAAGTTCTGCAATTTCCTGTTCTATCTGCGCACATATTACAAAAACTTCAGAACCCTCATTATGTGCATATTCCTTTACTGAATTAACATAACTGTTTCCTGCTGCATCTTCTGCAAGTTCATCTTCAGAAACATTGGCAGCATAAATAACTGGTTTACCTGTAAGCAGGTTAAAACTTTCAAGTAGTGCTTTTTCATCATCGTCAGCCGTTTCATAACTTTTAGCCATTTTGCCATCTTCAAGATGTTTTTTAAGGTTTTCTACAAGATCTTTTTCCTTTGTAAATGTTTTATCACCCTTTACACTTTTAACAAGCTTTGCATAACGTCTTTCAAGTATTTCAAGATCAGAAAATAAAAGTTCCAGGTTTATTGTTTCAATATCACGGAGAGGGTCTATACTTCCGTCAACATGTACAATATTGCTGTCTTCAAAACAGCGTACCACATGTATAATTGCATCAACTTCACGTATATTTGAAAGAAACTGGTTTCCAAGGCCCTCACCCTTAGAAGCCCCTTTTACAAGGCCTGCTATATCAACAAACTCAATTACCGCAGGTACAACCTTTGCAGAATTATGCATCTTTGCAAGCACATCAAGCCTTGAATCTGGTACAGGCACTATCCCTATATTTGGGTCAATCGTACAAAAAGGGTAGTTCGCGGACTCCGCACCAGCTTTTGTTAATGAGTTAAATAATGTACTTTTGCCGACATTTGGCAAACCAACAATTCCTAATTTCATAATAATTTTATCTCCTCAAGTTATAAATTTGCTCAAATCCAATCAATATTTGGTAATTATAACACAAGTTTCTGGTATATTTCAATATTTATATAATAAATGTATATATAAACCGTTACTATTCAGTCTTTAGGGTATAAAAATAAATAATTTTTGCCAAAACATATAGTTTTATGTTAATATAGATACATGAGAAAAAAGCAGAAAGGAGGCGTTTCAAAATGGGAGGAAATTATGAAAAAAGTACATTTTTAAAACTTAATTTTTAATTACATGATTTATATAAAATATAAATATATATATTTATCACATATAGTATTTAATATATATAGCAATATTTATTACAACATATATAATATATTTATGTTAGTTTGTCACTAATGTAATATTAAATTGTATTATATTTGTACAGCATTTGTATGCATATATATTATATAATATTTTTAGTTCGCAATTTTAAAATTTTTTTGGTTTATAACCAGTAAACTAATACAAATTATGCATAAATATACATAATATAATACATCATACAACAAATATGTGCTATATATAGTATATACTGGCAATATGTATAATGCATAAATATGCATTATTAGTGAATAAATATTACAAATATATCTTTTTGTTAAGCATTACTAATTAAATATTTATCCAATGTATGTATATCAAATATACAACAGGTAATAATTATTAAACCTTAATGTATAAATCCAGTATAAACCATGTTATACATATCCGGTATAAACCGTCTTATAATCCATACAGGAGCGTTTTATATACTTATAACTGACCCACAACAAAATAATTTAAATTGCCTGCATAAGCTTTATACACGTTTTAAACCAATATTTATTATCATGCATTATATACCTGGTGCAATACAGATACTTACAATTATATTGTAGCAGATGCCTTGTAACGTCCTATAAGACTTGTACAGCCAGTTTATAAAGGCATGGTAATTTTTATTACCAGTATAGTTTAAAACCATGTATAAGCCTTATACACGGTTACAGCACTAATATAAAACAGGAGGTAAATATTTTATGCCTGTTATTGACAGCCATCAAATACAGCACACAACAAAAAAGAGTGTAACCATTTAATTAGCTACACCCTTGATATTAGAGGCGGTGGCAAGCCCGCCCTTTTTAATAATTGCTGCTTATCAATCCCAATTAATAGCATCATGTGGGATTGTTTCTCCATTTTCAATTTCTTTTACTGCCTGTTCTAGTTCTGCACGCTCTGAAGGTGTGACTTTTGTGAAATCCGGGTCCCATGCAATCACTAGCTTTTTTATAAACTCTAGCGCAAAATTTTGTTCGCTTTCTGGCAATATCTCCATAAGGCCGATAGCCTGTTTTGTTGCTGTACTCATGTTTTCGCTCCTTTCTGGGGATTATTTATACATATCCCCTCTTGAATCCACATCAATTATATATAATATCTCTATTTTCCCATCTAGGCGATAATTATATACAATTCTGTATTTTCCGGCCCTTAACCTCTTTCGCCCGTCTGTAAAGCCTTGTAACGGCTTTATATCGCCTTTTGGTGGCTGTTCCGTCAATCCCTCAATTGCTTTTTTTATCCGCTGTTTTGTCGGTCTGTCCAGTCCGTCAATATATTTTGCGGCTTTCTTGCTGTACTCTATCTGCAATTTTTTTCCTCCTTTCCCCTTGAAGCTTTCCTTGCCGTCTGCTTTTTGGTTGCTTATCAAGATATGTTTCCCTCTTGACGAGTATAATAATAGTCTATTTTCGTGTATTTGTCAAGAGTCTATTTTAATGTATTTTAATTTTCTTTAATTTTCTTTTTATATTCCATGATTTCCCACGTTTGACAGTTTAACAAATTACACAAGTTGGCAATAACTTCACAAGTTACATTTTCGTTTTTTGTCAGTTTTGCCACTGTATTGGAATGTATACCATTGTTTTTAAGCCACTGCTTATTATATCCTTTTCGCTCTAATAGCTCCCACAATCGAGAAAAATCTATAATTCCGTTTGTGCCATAGGGCATTTTATTTATAGTTCCACTCATGATTTTGCCTCCTTTCTATATAATATATGTTAATAGATTTTATTTTTTTTGTCAACGTCTATTTTTGTGTAGCAATTTGCACAATAAACGTCTTATTCTATTCGTCTATTTTTGTGTATTATTACATATTGAACTTTCGTCTATTATCGTGTATTATATACCCATACCAAACAACAGCAACACAAATAACCAAAAGTCAATAAATTGTTAAGACGCTGCAAACTCAAAAAATTGATATTGGTTAATAGATTGCCAGTTGTTTATATAATGCAGGTTTTACCACTTTCAGAGCAAAAAGGCAAAGCGGCGTTGACTGGGACACGATAAAGCCAGGACAAGCCCAGAGGTGATAAACTGGCAGACCAAACACAAAAATAAAATTAAAAATATAGGAGGTAATAAAAAATGAAAATCGGAACTGTAGAATTGACAGAAAAGGAAGCATACAGAATGTACCAGGAAGGAAAATACATTGTAACTTACTCAAAAATATACCAGTTGTTTTACAGCGTAACACAAAAAAGAGTATACGGACAGCAGATATATAGTCAAAATGGGCTTGCAAAGCGGGGCAGATTTTACAGCATGGACGGAGAAACAGTAAACCACATTTTAGGATTTGATTTAGTAATAGCATAAAGCGGTCATAATGATTTAAAGCACAAGCAGAGAATAGTAAATTAATGATATATACTTAAATTTTCAATTTCCAGAAATAGCAAAAGCCAGAATTTTTCTGGCTTTCTTTTTTTTACAGTCTTTTATATACATCTCCATGGCTGTTTATTTCTTAGATAGATATTATCTTTATAACATTATCAACAGTGTATAAAATTCTCATGTTTCCGGCTCTCATTTGATAAGGCAGATGTGGAACATACAGAAGCAGAACAGAGGAAAAAGGAAGCAGAAAAGGCACAGCAGGAAGCAGAAGAAAAAAGACTGGCAGACAGTATTTTTATTTTCATGTATGGGACAGAATGTAAAAATTACTCTTTAATTGCCCTGGTACATAATTTTGATAACCAGTATTGCAAAGAAGAAATCATATCAAGGCTTCGCAATGACAACAAGGCAAGCATAAAACTGTTTGAATGCCTGACAGGTCTGGGACTTCCAAAGTCCTACAGGAAACGGGTGGAATATATCGGAAACATTACAATGGAAAATTTTAAGGGAATGACAGGATATCAACCATATAAAAAGAAGGGGACTAAAGAAGTGCATAAGGAAGAATTTTATATAGCAGAAGGCAGGGGCAGGGCTGAACGCTGGACAAAAGTTATTGCAGAACCATTCAGGAAGTATGGACTGGATATGTTTATTTTCTATAGCAACGGGTATTGGAATATATCACTTGCGGAATCAGTGGTTTATGTGGCAACTGGAAGGACTAAAAAAGAATGTATGGCAAACCTGAAAAAATACAGGGATATACATGGCAAAGAAGATTTTTTACAGAAAATAAAACGTAAAACATCACTGGTTATAAACAGCATTGGTGCAAATCCACGTTATAAAACAGTATAAAAGCGTATGGAATAAAAATATATTTGTATTGATAATGTAAATTTATTGTAGTAGAATAAAAAAAACAGAAAGAGGGTTTTACTATGGCTACTATACCAACACAAATAAGAATAGAAGAAACAACAAAAAAACAGGCTGTTGAGCTTTTGGAAGGACTGGGGCTGAATTTATCAGATGCAGTCAATATGTTCCTGAAACAGGTTGTTTTGCGTAATGGTATCCCGTTTGATGTAAAATATCCAGAATTTAAGCCTGAAGTTGTCGAGGCTATGGAGGAAGCAAGAAAAATAAGCAGAAATCCAGACACAAAACGGTATAAAAGTTTTTCAGAAGCATTGGAGGATATGGATTTATGAAATATGAATTAATTCTTTCTGGAAAATTTAAAAAAAGTCTAAAAGCAGCTAAAAAACGTGGCCTGGATATTGCTTTACTGGATTTGGTTGTAGATAAATTATTACAAGGTATTCCACTTGACGCAAAGTATAAAGACCATGCTCTAAAGGGCAGCTGGAAAGGATTCAGGGAATGCCATATACAACCGGACTGGCTGTTAATATATCTTATAGAAGATGATATACTGACACTTACTTTAGTTGATACAGGGACACACGCAGATTTATTAAAAATGTAGCTGGATAAATTTTATAACAATATACAGGGCATTAATGGAAAACCATTAGTGCCTTTTTATTTTTTAATAAAGAATATAAGTTTATGGATATAGGCAGTGCTATAAAAACAGTGCTGCCTGGTTTAATAATATCAGAAAGGGAATTATGTTATAAAAATAAGAATAAGAAAAAAATTAGAATACAGGGTGGTTATTGAAAAAGAACATCCAGGTGTAACAGGATTTTAGTTTAATTACAGGCAGGAGGAAAATATGGACAGGTATACAATGATAGAATTTATGGAAGAAAACCCTGGTGTGAAAATCACACATGAACTGTTTGGGAATGATGAATTTATATGCCAGAGAGCAGATGGTAATGTATATGATGAAAACGGGTATCTCTTTGAAGACTGGTATTCATCTGGTTTGGGCAGGCATGATGGCATCAGGATGAGGAAAGGCGGTAACTGGGAAACTGGATGGGAGATAAAGGAAAATTTTGGTAATAATTTTAGAGTGGCAAATTAATATTTGTATTGACATGGGAATATACTTTGTATATACTTTTATCAAGGGTATATCCGCCGTATATACTTAGGAGGGTTTTGTCAATGAAAACATTTATGGAACAGGGAGAAAATATTTTTAAAACACAAACTATTATAAGAAAATGGGGAAACAGCCAGGGAATCAGGTTATCAAAAGAACTAATGTCACATATGGGTTTAAAGGAAAATGATACTATAGGAATAAATGTACACGGCAGGAAAATGGTTATTGAGAAAATCAATAAACCGAAATACCAGAATTTACAGGAAAGACTGGAAACATTCTATAAGAAACCAATTGATGAAATTTATGTTGAAAGTTCACAAGAGGCTGATACAGGTATGCCAGCAGGAGATGAACAATGGTAAAATATAAACAAGGTGATATAATTGTTATGGATTTTAACCCACAACAAGGACATGAGCAGGCAAGAAGAAGACCATCACTTGTATTAAGTAATGATATTTTGAACCAGCACAGTTCCCTGGTGCTTGTCTGTCCAATAACAAATACAAACAAAAAACATCCATTCCATATTGAATTAGATGGCAGGACACAGACAACAGGCGTAATATTATGTGACCAGGCAAAAATGTTAGACGTTAAAGCAAGAAATGCACAGTTCAAGGAAGAATGTCCAGAAGATATATGGAATGAGGCAAAGGAACTTATTATTAGTTTTATGTAACAGGAAATAGTTTTTATAGGCAGCTGGTTTTCTGGCTGTCTTTGTTATTTTAAGGAATTTGTAAGCCACTGGAAAAATCTGGTAGCTTTTTTTAGATTATACAACATAAACAGGAAGGAAAAGGAATGGATTATAGAGTAATCAGTAAGTTTAAGTGTAATGGCATCGATATGGTTGTGGTAAAATTAAGGAACTGCGTCCATGCTATAACAATGGAAGAATGGCGTAAAATCTATGGAAGGAATAACCTGGACAGGTGGGATAAGGTAACAGACTGTGGCAGCCACAGTTCTGGTAAGGGATATGGAAAATTTGCAGATGGAAAGGAATGTAATAAGATTGCAGTATAAACTGCCTGGATAAGTTAGAATGCTTTTTTGTTTTATAATAAGACATAAGCTTTAATATCCTGAATTTCAGTCGTACCAGGGTTGGAATATTCTAATATACAGGCTGTTATGGCAGTAGAAAACATAAGCAGGATATTGTCAGAAATTATACACGGAAATCAATTTTCAAAAAGTTAAAGATAAGATATAATGAAGACATGGATAG
>CAJUJY010000088.1 GCA_910586555.1 uncultured Lachnospiraceae bacterium | reverse complement strand
AAAAAAGCAGCATAATCTTTCGACTTTTTTTGTCCAAAGTATTGACATAGGTCCAGTCACAGACTTTTTAAAATCCTCGGAAGTGGAGGGGATTCTGGGTAACAGCGATTTTATATATGCTGAACCAGAGTGCGCCTGACAGGGAGATACTTGCAGAAAAACTTGGGCTGTCTGGGAAACAGCTTGGATATGTAACAGGGGCAGAACCAGGAAGCGGGCTGATAATTTTTGACAATGCTGTAATACCATTTACTGACAGGTATCCAAAGGATACGCTTACATATAAGATTATGAATACAAAACCAGAAGAAGCAGTACAGCAGTAAGATATTGAAAAGAAGGCAGACTGATGGACAGGAAAAAGAAACAGAAAAAAATTTATAATAATGTTAAAAACAAACTTCCGGACAAATTGTCGCAAAGTTCCATGCTAGAAAATAAAGAAAAAGCGGAGTTCCAGCCTGGCAGTTTCCAAAAGGAAACAGAGCCTTTAAAAAAGAAAAAACAACAAAACAGGCTGGAATATAGAGCGGGCTATAATAATACTAAAGATGGACTTTCGGACAAATTGTCGCAAAGTTCCATACCAGAGGATAAAGAAAAAACAGAGTTCCAGTCTGGCAGTTTCCAAAAAGAAACAGAGCCTTTAAAAAGGAAAAAACAACAAAACAAGCTGGAATATGGTGCAGGTTATAACAATGCCAAAGACAAACTTCCGAACAAATTGTCGCAAAGTTTCATATCAGAAAATAAAGTAAAAACAGAGTTCCAGCTTGGTGACTTCCAAAAAGAAGCAGAGCCTGTAAAAAAGAAAAAACAAAAAAGCAGGTGGCAGCAAGATGTAAATTATAATAATCCCCAGTATAAACCGCTGGATAATTTATCCAGGGGTTTTAATCTGCCATTGGATAAAGAACTGCAACAGTCAAATGACAGCAGTTTTATGGATATAAATTCTGGTACTAAATCCGAAAATTCCAGGATAAAAAAATCCAGGGCAATGAAATATTTTAAAGAAATGCACCATGAAGCAGAAAAACCAGATACAGATAAGTTTATGCAGGAACAAGATACTGAAAAACAAGAAATACCAGCAAAAACTTATAATGGAGAGGAACAGCAGCAATTCTATGAGGAAAACCTGTTTACAGAAGAAAATATTGTAACAGGAAATGATTTTTATAATGACAGTCCTGGAACAGCCCATACACAAAAAGATACTTATCATAGTGCAGATAAAAGAGCCAGTTATAGAAAAAAATGTGTGAAGAAAGACCATTACCAGGATTATAAAAACAATAAAAAGAAACAGGGATATGACAAAACAGAAGATAAAAATCCTGGTAAAAAAGCAGATGAAGAAGCAGGGCAGGATAATGTACATTCTGGATTTTCAGATAATGATAATACTTTTAAAGAGGACAGGAACTGTTTTACTGGAAGCAGGAAACTTGAAAAACTCCAGGAAAAATCTGAAAAAGCAGGGAAACGCCTTGAAAGAGCAAAGGAAAAATTGCCTAAAGAAAAACATTACCACTGGGAACGTGTTTTCAATGAAAAAACAGGAAAAGCCAGTTATGTACTTGTTGCTGTGGAAACAGAAAAAGTATATAAAAAAGCTTCTGTTCCAAAAAAGGCTATAAATAAACTGGAGACAGAGGGCAGGAATTTTATACATGGCAAAATAGCAGAAACAGAAAAAGAAAATGCAGGGGTAGAAGCAGCACATAAGACAGAACAGGCTTCAGAGGAATTTTTTGGTTTTGTTTCTGGAAACTTTGGAAAAAGGGGACACAGGATAAGGAAAAAGGCTGCAAGGCTTGAAGAAAAAAAGATAAAAGCAGATAACCTTTTCCTTAACCAGAAGTATATTGAGGAAAACCCAAATATACAGAAAAAAGCAGCCAGGAAAAAATTACAGAAAGAACGTATAAAACGCAGGTATGCAAAGGCTTTCCGTAACGGCCAGATGGCAGGCAGTCCAGAGGAAGCGGCTGTGAAAACAAAAAATATGGCTGCTGTTGCAAGAAAATTACAGGAAATTACAAGGGTAAACACAGCCATTGCAGTTACAGCAGGTGTAATTTTCTTATTGTTTATTATTGTCATGTTCTCGTTTTCGTCATGCGGGGCAATGTTTGCAGATACTTTTACAATAGCAATGGCAGGTACATATTTAAGTGAACCAGCAGAAATTGATGCAGCAGAGCTTTATTTTACACAGCTGGAAATGGATTTGCAGGAGAGGATTGGTGATATCCCGGATGATTACCCTGGATATGATGAGTACAGTTATAACTTGGGGGAAATACGGCATGACCCGTTTACATTTATAAGCTACCTTTCAGCAGTATACACAGAATTTACAGCAGGCAGTGTGGCAGGTGAAACCAGCTCACTGTTTAACAGCATGTATAACCTGGAATTAGAACCAGTTACAGAAACAAGGACAAGAACAGATTTTATCCCTTATACAGACCCGGTTACAGGGGCAGTAACTGGCATATCTGTAGAAACTGAATATGAAGTAACTGTTTTAAAAGTCATACTGTCAGCCACACCTTTAGAAAATATTGTGTCAGGAAGAATGGACACAGGGCAGAAAGAAGCTTTTGATGCCTATATGGAAACGAAAGGCGCATTGCAGCAGTTTTCTTCACCACTGGATATGGACTGGCATGGCAGTATAAGCAGTTACTATGGATACCGCAAGGACCCAGTTACCGGGCAGAGGCAGTTACACAGGGGGATTGATATTTCTGTGCCAGAGGGGACAGCAGTTTATGCCACACATAACGGGACTGTATCTGCTTCTGGTTATGACAGCATTTACGGCAGTTACATTGTTATTACAGACAGCAGGGGTTTTACTACAAAATATGCCTGCCTTGGCAGCGTATATGTATCTGCGGGGTAAGAAATAACAGATGGTACACAGGTTGGCACAGCAGGGACAGCAGCAGAAAGCACAGGAAGCCACCTGCACCTTGAAATGATGTATAACGGGATATATTACAACCCGGTATTTTATTTTGAAACCATGACATAAACAGAATTTTTGAGGAGGGATATTTTGACAAGGGAAAAAGTTTCATCTGAACTTTTGAAGGTGAAAGAACAGATTTCAAAATTAAGACAGAAAGAAAAACAGCTACAGGACAGGAAAAGGGAAATGGACGATATGGAAATACTGAAAGTAACAAAGAAAATAGGCATTACACCAGAACAGTTAAAACTTTTAAACAACCTGTCTGAAAAAGAAATCAAAAGTTTCCTGGCGGAACGGGAAATGGCAGGGGAAACAGGAAATTTAAATACAGAAAGAAAGGGGAATTTTTATAATGGTACAGATTAAAACAGCAAAGCCATTAAAAATAATGCTATTTTTAACAGCCCTTGCAGTAATGTTTTACATATTAATAACAGGGATTGTTGTTACCAGCCCTGTAAATGTATATGCTAAAAATAAGAAAATTGCAGGGGATATAAAGCCTGCAAATAAGAAAGTGACAAAACTTTCCTGTATCTGTACATCTAAATGCAGCAAAGATGTTGTTAATGAAGAATGTGAAGCCTGCAAGGAGGGGTACAGTAATTGTACATATATTATGCCGAAGGTAAAAATAAGCATATTAAAGCCAGATGGCTGGTATAAAAACGGGACTGCCATTGTAAAAACCAGTGTAAAGGATATAGCAGGTTCAGGAAATTTTGTAATTGACAAGGTAGAAGCCAGGATAGGGCAGAGTGGGGATTATACAGATATAACTGATGATATGTGCATAAAAGTTACAGAAAACTGTAGTGTCTATGTGCAGGTAACAGATATAAACGGTGAAGTTTACAGCAAGAACAGCAGCATACAGTGTTATGACAATGACAAGCCCTCACTTAATGCTGGCATTAACAGCGGTCTTTTAAGCATACAGGCATCAGACAGCACATCAGGAATTATGGAAATTTATGTGAACAGGCAGAAATTCACAAAGATTAAGGGAGGAACGAAAAACATAAGGCTGCAAAAGTCTGATACAAGGTATGAAAATTTTACAATACAGGCTGTAGACAAGGCTGGCAACATGTCAGATGTCTATACAATAAAAAATCCATATTACAAGGACAGTACAGCAAAAAAGGAAAACAGCAGCGGGGAAGAAATACAGACCCTTCCAGAAAATGTGCTTCCAACTGGCAGTACAGATGCAAAAGCTACAGTAAAGGATTACACAAATACTGCAAACAGGACAGGCAGACAGGACACTTCTGGTACTTCTCCAAAAAAAGGAAACAAAACAGTTTCTTCTGGCGGGACTGTAACAGAAAATACTGTAAAAGAAGGCAAGGAATTTTACACAATAAAAACAGACAACGAAAAAATATTTTACCTTGTAATTGATAATACAAAAGGCACTGATAATGTATATTTCCTTACAGAGATTTCAGAAAATGACCTTTTAAATGTTACAGGCACAGATTATGAAACACTGGGGCAGGATATGGCAGTTGCAGACGGGGCACTGGCAGATGGGACAGGAAATGTAAACAACGGGGAGGACAGTACAGAGGAAAATGCCACAGATAGAAAAATTACAAGCGGAAATGAAAATGGGGATAAAGACAGCAGCAAAGAGGACAAAGCAGGGGAAAAAAAGAAAAACCCTACAGGTACATATATTTTCTTAGGTGTGGCTGGGATAATTTTTATAGCTGCATTGTATTATTTTAAAGTCCTGCGTAGTAAAAATGAAGATTTTGAAGATGATGGGGAAGATGAAACAGGGGATTATGAGGAAGAAGTATACGAAAGTGAAGAAGATACAGAAGACGGGGAAGACAGCTTTTTTGACAAGGAAGGGGACAAAGAAGAATGAAAACACAGAAGAAATATTCTGTAATACTGGCAGACCCACCCTGGCATTATGAAGTGTATTCAAAAAAGGGTGCTGGAAGAAGTGCAGAAAGCCATTACCCGACAATGCCAGCCAGTGATATCATGTCACTTCCAGTTGCAGATATAGCAGAAAAAGACAGTGCGCTGTTTTTGTGGGTTACATTTCCATGTTTGCTGGATGGGATAGAAGTTTTAAAATCATGGGGTTTTGAATACAAGACAGTTGCTTTTGTATGGGTAAAACAGAATAAAAAAAGCAGTTCCCTGTTCTGGGGCATGGGGCACTGGACACGCAGCAATGTGGAAATATGCCTGCTTGGTACAAGGGGCAGGCCTAAACGTATCAGTGCAGGGGTACACCAGGTTGTAGTTTCACATATAGAGGAACACAGCAAAAAACCACGGGAAGTACACCAGCGCATTATACAGCTTATGGGTGATGTTTCCAGGATTGAGCTTTTTGCAAGAAGAAAGACAGAGGGGTTTGATGTATGGGGGAATGAAGTTGAACCAGACATTATATTTGGATAGAAAAGGACAGATAAATTAAGGATACAAGCTAATCAAGGTAACTATGTTGAATAATTATTGTAGTTTTTCCTTTTTAAGAAGGACTTTAAAATATCTCAATTATCCAGTTAAGCAATTTACCGCATGACAATATTATGTTTTTATTTCTCAAGATGAGGAAAAGAAAAAAGAAAGGCTATCGCAGAGGGTAAGATAGTACCACACAGAACATTCCCTTTCCTTCCCTATAGAAAGAAAAAACCTAAGAAAAGTAAAGAGCCTAAAAATTTGATATATATACACTCTAAGTTAAAGGATATGGACATGGCTGATGAGCAAAAAAGGATGCAATCAAGAGGTCAGGATAGTATAAAAGTAATTACTAAAGTTTAATGAAAAATAATTACTTATGTGATAGAATATTAGCAGGAGGATATTGCCTATGAAAAAGCATGATAAAGTGCTTATTCCAATAAAGCATACTTCTACTGGGTTTTAAGAAACCTAGGCTTCAAGGATATTTGACAAAGTGGCACAAAACTATAAAGTTGTTGTTATAAACAAAAATAGCAAACCTCATATAGTTGTTATCCGGTATTACTGCTATTGCAAACTAAAAAATCCAGGTGTTGATGTTTAGGGAGGATAAAAGAATGGCTATGAAAAGTGGAAGAACAGAAGATGAAATAAGAGATGAAGCAAAAATTATTTTAGGTTTTAATCAGAAAGAGAGCTGTATTCAGCAAGGCACTGGACAAATTACGACATTTAATCAATTAGGATTTAAAGGAAATAATAATAAACCAGATGGATGGTATCTTCCAGATGATTTAAAATCAGTTGCAATTATTCTTGAAACCAAGTCTGAGAGTGAGAACTTAAATCTCCAAAAATGGGTTGATGAATTACTGAAAAACACAAAAATTGTTTCAGTAAAATACAGTAACATAATTGGAATTTTGTATAATGGTATTGATATAAGGGTATTTAAGAATGATAAAGAAATTGAAAGTTCAAATGTTTTGCAAAATAAGAATTATTATATTTCATTGTTCACGTCAAATACTATTGATAAACAAAGGATATATAAATTAACAAAACGTATTAATGACTGCCTCCATACTGAATTTGGTATTAAAAATTTATATCATAGAATGATTTTTACTGCTTGTGCTTTAGTTGGTTGCAGGTATGGTGCAATTCTTGTTGAGGGTATGGATTTTTCATTAATGAAAAATTCAATACTAAATACATTGTCAAAATCACTTGAAGATAGCAAGAAGCAGAACATTAAATTGGAAATTCTTACAGAAGTATATTCAGAAATAAAAATGAATAATGAAACAAACCAGGATGCTATCAATAACTTTATTTCATGGGTTCAGGAAATTTCCGATTGTGTCAATTCAGATTATTGGAATGGTGAAGATGTAATGGGAATTTTCTTTAATGAATTCAACAGATATAAGAAAAAATCAGATAGTGGACAAGTATTTACACCAGACCATATTACATCATTTATGTACAGGTTAATCCACGTTAATGAAAATGATTATGTGTTAGACGCTGCTTGTGGCTCTGGTGCTTTCCTTGTGAAGTCAATGTGTAATATGATTAAGGAAGCAGGCGGAAACAATACGGCAAAAGCAAAAACAATTAAAGATACCCATCTTTATGGAATTGAATTTGACAGGGAAATATATGCCTTGGCATGTGCAAATATGTTAATTCACAAAGATGGCAAAACAAATTTAGAACAATTGGATACAAGAACAGCAGCGGCTTGTACATGGATTTCAACAAAACCAATTACTAAGGTGCTTATGAACCCTCCATTTGAAAGAAAGTATGGCTGTATGCAAATTGTTGACAATGTGCTTAAGAATGTTCCTGTACATACAGAGTGTGCTTTTATCTTACCAGACAAAAAGCTTGAAAAAGATTTCACAGATAAAAAAGTCGGAAATAAGGTATTGAAACATAGTACACTGAAAAAAATAATTAAATTACCTGAAAAGATATTTACTGGTGTGACAACATCTGTCTTTATTTTTGAAGCAGGAGTACCTCATAACGGAAAAGATATTTTTGCTTGTTATATTGAAGATGACGGACTTGAAACGGTGAAAAACCAAGGCCGCCAAGATATAAAAGATAAATGGAGTGAAATAGAAGATAAATGGGTTGATATTATTGAGAAGCAGTCAGGGGACAGTACAATACAATGGATTAAGTCCGATAAACATTTAAGTTACCAGACCCCACAAAAACCATTTGAAGTCTACGAGGAAGATTTCTTAAAAACAATGATGGACTATAAAATGTTTAAGCAGGAAATCAATGTTAAAGAATTGAGCGAAAATATTCTTAAGAAAACTCTTTATAGTGGTGATGTTGAAAGTGATGGTGATAAAGTAACAATTAAATTGGATAAGGCCGGTGATTAAGATGAGAATGATAGATGTGTCTGGCTGGAAAAAGTACAAAATTATTGAAATATTTAATGTCAAAAATACACATAGTATTTTGAGTACAGAAGTGGAAGAGGATAGCGGTGAATTTCCATATATTACAGCAAGTAAAGAAAATAATGGAGTCGAAACATATGTAGATATTAGTAAAGATAAAACTGATAAAGGAAAGTGTCTTCTTATTGGTGGAAAAACGATGGCAATATCGTACCAGGAGAATGATTTTGTATCGAACGATAGCCATAATCTTGCTTTATACCTAAAAGACAACAGAGAAGTATCACTCAATGTGTGGTTATTTTTAAAAACTGCATTGCAATGTAGCATATCCCATTTGTATTCCTGGGGTGATTCTATTTCAAGCAAATCAATAAGAAAAGATTATATATATCTTCCTTCGGTAGATGAGAAAACGCCAGATTGGGAATATATGGATAAATATATCTCTGGTTTAGAAATGGCAGTGCAAAAAAGAATTAATGATTACCAGAAAATAAGTTTTAAGAAAAATAATAAAATTGATGTGTCTAATTGGGGTGATTTTCATATTTATGATGTTTTTGATATAGATATGGGTACAAAGTTAGATAAGATAAAAATGGATACATCAGAAGAAGAAGTGGCTTTTGTCGGAAGGTCAAACGCTAACAATGGAGTTATACAAAAGTGCAAATTGATAAAGGGTTTAAAACCATATAAAGCAGGGAATTTAAGCCTTGCACTTGGGGGTGCGTATTTAGGCTCCTGTTTTGTGCAGGAAGAACCATTTTATACCAGCCAGAATGTTATTGTGCTAATTCCCAAGGAAGATATAACATTTGAAACAAAACAATTTATTGCAACTGCTATTTTTAAAGAGAGCCAGAATAATTATAAGGCATTTATAAAGGAATTAAACTCTCACGTAAAACACGATTTTAAGTTTAAATTGCCAATAGACACTAATGGAAATCCAGATTACGGCTATATGCATGAATTTATGAAAAAAATCAAAGAAAAATCAGATATTATACTTGATAATTTATCTGTAGTTTAAATAAAAAGGAACTATCGTACTGTGGGCATGATAGTTCCTTTTGCTTTTCTAAGTCTAGGAAAAATAAAGAAAAATTGAAAGGTAAGGAGGTGAAGACGGGAATTATTGAGCTTGTTTATAGACAGAATAAAGCAGTCTATAATTTCAGATTATGACCGGAAATTTTGTAAAATAAACAAAACTTTAAGCTTAATAATTTCCGCTTAATATGCAGTTAGTAATAACAGAAAAACCAAGTGTTGCAAAGCAGGTTTCAGATGTGCTTGGTGTAACAGAAAGAAAAGACGGGTATATGGAGGGAAACGGGTATATTGTGTCGTGGTGCATAGGGCATCTTGTAGAACTGGCACAGCCAGGGGCATATAAAGAAGAATGGAAAAAGTGGGATTATGAAAGCCTCCCCATAATACCAAAACAATGGAAATATGATATTAAGGAAAATACCAGGAAACAGTATAATATATTATGCAGCCTGTTAAACAGGGATGATATGGTAACTGTAATATGTGCCACGGATGTTGGATAGTGCGGAGGGGCGACAAACAAATACAAATAAAAAAGGGACTTCCTCAATCCTTAAAAGGCTATGACAGTAACGGTTATAGTCTTTTTTCATGCGGTAATTACCGTATGAAATGAACTCCTATTCCCCCAAGCGGAGAAATACCCAACAATGATATTCCGCAATCCAAACTCCCGACAAGTAACGAGAAAAAATCATATATAAGCACCGAAACCAATCAATCATATCAATCCATATCACAGGAGGGCAAAGACCATGAATAAAAAGCAGGAACAACAGATTTTGGACTATTACAGTACCGCCGACAAATATATCCGTAGCAAGACACACTCCAATGCACATCAGAGCGTATTTACCAAAGAAAGCGATAAATATCAGTGGCTTGTGTTGGAGCAGAAAAGCCAGTGCGAAGTTGAGGTAAGGCAGACCGACAGTCATGGAACAATCACAGCGAGGGATAATTACGAACTGACAAGAAATCTCCCTAAGTGCGTGGGCGTGGAGCGTTTATGTGAGGGCGCAAATTTTCAGATACCTTTTAATGCTGATGAAATCAACTTAGTCTATCAGTTTGGGGAGCAGAGCAAAACGGAAACGTGCGCCAGTCTGTCCGCTATTCTTCCGCAGATAAAGGATAGTGACACAAAGCAGATAGTAAGCGACACATTAAAGAAATTAAATGCCCTGTCAGAAAAAACGTGTGCGGAACTGACCGCCACCACCAAAAGACGGAAACTGACCGAGCGTGACCATTCCATAAAGACAAGGTTAGCCAAAGCAAAGGAGCAGGCAAAACAGCCGACAGTTGCCGAGGGGAAAAAGCACAGAACCCACAGCAAAGGAAAGGGGGATATGGCACTATGAAACTTTCCCGATACGAACAGGAAACGATTGTCAATTATAATGCAGGAGAAAAGACCGCCACCCTCTATACAAGGGATAAAGCGGTTATGCGGAAACTTGACACGCTTGTTGCCGACTTCCCCGACACATACAAGCTGACAAAGCAGGACGAGGTATCTAAGACATATTCCTTTCCAAAGTCATACGTCTGCTACCGCAAGCTGAGGGCGGTCAGTACCGAGCAGAGGGAACGGGCAAGGCAGATGATGATTGCAAAGAATAAGGCAAAAGGAGATTAAGCAAAATTTAATGGAATTGTGTATGCGTTTGTGGTAAGATAATGACATTGAACAATTTGACAAATCGGAGTTTGAGAGGAGTAAGATTATGAAAAAACATTTGTGTATTTTGTGTTCTTTTATATTGATTTTATCATTAACAGCATGTGGAGCAGATTTTGACGGTAGCCGAACAGGAAATAGTAATGAGTTTGTGATGAACTACAAGGTATTTAATAAAACCGACTCTCAAAATCTAATTGTTGAAAAAGGAGATACTATCCATGCAGAAATTGTTGTTGAGGGTGGTAGCTTATCAATTAAGATTCAGAAAGATGATGAAGTACCTATCTATGAAGGTGTAGATGTTTCCTCTTCTGATGAATTTGATATTGATATTGAAGAAAGTGGAACGTATACAGTTTCAGTAACTGGTGAAAAAACGAAAGGAAGTGTCAGTTTTACAGTAGTTACTAATCAATAGGCAACTTCCCATTTGTCAAGAAAAGTTAGAACAGAAAAATGATATGAAAACTGAATATTGTTTACCATTTGGTAGCGATTTATTTTAACAGTAAATCAGCTACCTTTTTTATTTTCGGAACTATCAACACAGCACAGAAAGAATGAGGTATCAGAAATGATTGAGAGCAAGAATGACACAAGCAAAAACTTAGAAAAGGCATTGCAGGCATTGAAACAGGCGCAACAGCGTGTAGCCAACGAAAAGAAAAAACAGAACGAGAAGAAACGCAAAGCCGAGAACCACCACAAGTACATCATGGGCGGTATTATCGTGAAGTATTTCCCCGACTGCTACCGCTATGACGAGGGCGAGTTAAACCGTATCTTGTCGGTTGCATTGCAGACAAGGGAGTGTCAGCAGATTATATCTAAAATCAAGTCGGAAAGTCGAGAAACCACTCCCCCACAATCCACTCTTCTCAATGCCGAAAATGAAAGCGAGGGCGGTACGGAATGACAAAGGCGAGGACACTGG
>CAJUJY010000087.1 GCA_910586555.1 uncultured Lachnospiraceae bacterium | reverse complement strand
TTGGGCAGTATTTGATATAATGAAGCTGTCCACCAGCCCTGTTCTTGGAAACTGGCAGAAGGTGGTGTGCAGCTTCACCTGGCTCTGCCATTGATTTTAAAGCATTGTGCAGCCTTGTATTTTCAATAAACCTGTAATAAGGAAACATAGTGTGGTATAGAACCAGTTCCTCCATTGGAAGCATTTTTGTTACTATCTCCCTTGCATCTGGATTCAAATGGTTAATGAATTCCACATCTGGTCTTGTATTCTTCCTCTCCAGCAAATCCTCAATGGCAAAGACATATGCAGGATGCCCTGAATGGACATAATACCTCGCAAACCAGCTGTATACCAGTTCATCCTTATATATAGATGGCATGAACCCAGTCATACATTCTCCTCCTCTACAAGAATTTCCTGCCCTGCCAGCAATTCCACTGCATCTAACCCCTCTGACCTTGCTTTGTCTGTTATAACAGTAACCAGCATATCCATGTTTGTTTCATCAACAGAAGGCTTTTGGGAGATATTCACTGTATCATTATTAACAATAGAAGAAGTCTGGCTTCTTTTCCTTGGTGCAATCTTCACAAAATCCTGTACATTTCTTAATCTTTCATTATATGCCATAAGAATCGTTTCTTTGTTTAATTCTTCTTTTCCTGTCAGGATTGCAATCTGTTGTGTTTCCATTATGATTGATACTAAAATAGCAATGATGCCTCCAGTACATTCATATAATAGTTCTATCAGTCCAGGTGTCAGCTTAGATGGATGTGCTACATACTGATAAGAGCATAATGTCTCACAGAACTGGACGAAATATCCATCATATGGTAATGCAGTATAAGACAACCCTACACTTCTTCTTGCAAGCTGCATTTCCCTCCCAAAGAACAGTTCTGTCTCTGGAAGTCCAGCCATACATATAGAAACCCCGCTGCTATTGATAAGCTGTGTCATGGAAGCCACAAGGTTAACACCGCCTTTATTCCTGCAGATATTTTGGCATTCATCAATAACAATAAGCAATATATTGTTGAGTGCTACTTGTGATACTGTCCCAATCAGGTTATCAATGGATGCCCTGTTTTTAACTGCAAGCTGTTCATGTCTTGTCCCAATCAGTATGTCAGCCTGCGAGAGGATTGCCAGAAGCAGACCTTTTACTGAGCAGTCATGTGGGCATTGTACATTGATGCATGGGATAATCTGTGCATATGGGTTTTCTGTTGTAATAATCTGGTTCCCACCAGACAAAGCAATACTTTTTGCTATTGCTGTACTCTTTCCAATCCCACTTGGTCCAATAATTGAAAAGCTGTCTGCACCACCTAATACAGAGTTGTATTCCAGTCCCTGCAGTCTTCTGTGGTTCTGGTTTCCCTGCTGTATTGCATCCTTTGTCTGTTTCTTCTTCAATGAATGCAGCATAGCCATATATATCTTGCTGTATATTTCATAACTCATTTGTGATGGGACATAGATGTCTGTCATTGCATCCAATGCTGTAAGCCTCGTTCCTGCATCAGCTTGGCAAATTGCGGCATCATAAACAGGAAGTGACAGCATAGCTTTCTCCAGTTCCTGTCCCATAAGCATTTTAGGTATCTTTGCCATCAGATTTTCCATCCTGTACCTCCTCTATAAAATCCTTATGTCTTTCTTCCTTTGCTCTTTTCTTTGCTTCTCTTATTCCTTTAACATTAACATCCCTGCTTTTCTCTTTTCCTTCGACTATTCTTTCAACATGTGATGCCAGGTCAATCCTTCCTTGCAGATTGTTTTGTACTGCATCATCTATTAAATTTCTTTGGATTGATTGCATTTCTTTGATTTCCTCAAAGCTTTTACCAATGAATCTGGATTCAATCAGATGAAATTCAATGAAACTACTTTCCTGATGTAAATACACCTTATCAGCAGATTCTGGATTATATGCTGCTATGGCATCGCCACCAGTTAGGTATTCCTCTGTAAAACTCTTTTCTTTGCAGTCATATCTCAAACCAAATACAATTAATCCTTGTCGTGTAAATCTGGCATTAGTTCTTGGCAGTAAAGTCATTATTAATTCTTTTTTGGAAACTGTAACCAGGTTGCATCCTGGCTGCTCTTTACCCCACTTAAAAATACTGCTTGGATGAGGCTGTACTTTTGCTTCTGTCATTTCTTCTGTATATGGATAATTCTCAACTATTCTTTGGTTGTTGTTAAACAATATTGCATGGATAATAACTTTCTCATAATCCTCCATAGTCAGACAGGCATCTTTGCGGTAATCTGGCGCGAGTCTTTTACCAGCATCCTTATCTACATACCCATGGTCCATCAGGAATGGTTTTACTGAATCCTGCAATAACTGGAAGCTCCTTTCCACTATAGATTTTAGTTCTGGCCTCAGAGGAGGAAGGTTTATCAAGGTAATACCTAACTCAGTAATCTGTGAAAATGTAGCAGACTGGTACTCACTGCCCATATCCGAAACTATTACAGCTGGCATCTGCTTTGAATCCCACTGCTCTTTCTTAATAATGATTCCGAACTTTTTACACCACTCAGCCTTATCAGTAATAACATTCATCATTAAATCCCTTAAGGAATAGGTACCACCTTCCCAAGTCAGGGAATATCCCATAACAAAGCCATTACTATATGCATCAGTAACAATGGTTAATACTGGCCTGCCTATAAGATTGCCAGCATCATCAACCAGATAGATATCACAGATTGTTGCATCAATCATCCCAACACCTACATTTGGTGCAAACTCCTGCACACCTTCCCCCTAACAATGGTCGGTAATTTCGTTGGTAATCCTTGATACCATTCCTTGATATGATTGCATTCTGCTTTGTCTTATATTTACTGTAGAAATACCTGAACTGGTTGAATGATGGACACTCTGGAAACAGTTTTCCTTCTCCATCAGAGTATTTTTCTTTTAACATGTAAGTGTATGCCGTCTTTAAACTATTTTTATGCCTTGTAAAATAATATTTATTCAATGCCCATCGGAAGTTCTTCTCGTCATCTGTCAGTTCCCTCTCCACTTTCCTTCTTTCTTTTGGCACAAGGACTGATATATCATTGTAAGCAAGGTATCTGCACAAATAGTTCCTTACAGTCTGCATGCATATATTTTTTTCCTTTGCAACCCTTTTAATTATCTCTGTGCGGAGCCTGTCATCTGCAAGGAAAGGAAGGATACCTGCAACTATTGTAAATCTGTCATGTGCAGCTTTTCTGGCTTTGGAGCATAACTCCTCTTCTTCTGTCAAAGTTAGTCCTGTGGTTTCCAGCAACTCTTCCTCTGTACAGGAATCATACCTGCTGGTTTGGTCTGTTTTGTACCACACAGGCATTGTCTTTTTTATACAGTCAATCATCAGGACATTGTCTTCTTCTATAGCCAATACCCTGTATATACATCCATTATCCTTAAGCAGTTGGTTCTTCTCCATTGGCATCCTCCTCCTTCTTCTTGTCCACCACAATGCCCCAGTCTGTCACTCCTCTTCTTCTCCAGTAATTTCTTGATTCATCTAATAATTTAGCTGTCATTGGTTTTGTAAGATGCTTTCTGAATACACACTCCCGAATCATCAAATCTCCATCCATTTTTGTTGCAACAAAATCAGAACAGTATTCTCCAATCTCCAGACCTTCTAACATAACCTGGCATCTGAACTCTTTTACATCTGAATTTTCCTGCAATCTCTCTGCATACTTGGATTCAATAGCATTATAGGTACGAACAATTCCATCAGCACACTTACTCATGTTCCTCTTCTCACATCTGGTTCTTTTATAACCTTTTGGTTTCATAAAACACCATCCTCTCCACATTGTCAAAATCTTTGATGCTACATTCCACAACAATTATGCCATAGTGATATGAAAGATAAATTCTGCAAAAATACTTTAGAAACCTGTAGTTTCACAGTTGAATTTATTAGAGAAGTAATTCATAGTTAATTGCCATGTCCGAAATTTTGCCCTATAATATATAAAACTGCCCGAAATTATATTTGGGGCATATTGTGAAATATTTATGGTAATTACAAAAAAGATATAATATGCACTAATGGCTACTGGATATATGCCGAAATGTTTATTATAATTAAATTATAACGGCATAAGGAGGATAAAATGACATGGGAATAGGTAAAACAGCAGCTAAGACTGCATTGAAACTTGCAGAAAATGAAACTATTGTCACAAAAACTTCTGATATTTTAGGAATGCTATTTCCATATGCTGGATTAAAAAAAAGGGCATTAGATATGTATGTGTCTGATATTGAAAACTCTGATCTCCCAAGTGAATCGAAACTTATAGCTGTATTGGATGCAAAAAGAACTGTTAAGAAACTTAGAAATCAAAAGAATATTGCTGATATTGCTGTAAATAATGCAAAAGAAGGCACTGACTTTACTGGACAGTCTAAGGTAGACGAAGACTGGCTAGAAAAATTTATGGATGCTGCTGGATTTGTTTCATCTGATAAACTTCAATTAACCTGGGGAAAAATTTTAAGCCAGGAATTTGAAACTCCTGGTTCTACACCACCAAACATGATACGGATTCTTTCTGAAATTACACCAGCTCTTGCACAGGCATTCAAAAAAATATGCAGTATGAAAACTATCATTGTTGAAATGAATAATGATGGATATATTACAAAAGCACACCATCTCATAATTGTTCCATATACGAACAATAACCAAAGATTATATAAAACCGGATTATCTTTTAGCACTATAAATGAATTAGAGACTCTTGGATTGATTAAATTTGACCCATTAAATGGTTATAATGTAAATGGCATAAGTGAAAATATTGAATCAACAGTTTTAGTTTATTCTGAAAATAAAACTGATGTTATTACCGGACATGAAAAAAATAAACTGCCTGTTGGGAACATAATGCTTACTCCTGCTGGCAAATGTCTGCAAAACATCACACCTATAGAGGAAATATCTGGTTATAATGAGATGGTAAAACAATTTATGCTGGATAAAAAAGTAAAATTTATGAGTCAGCCATGCTACAAAGTGCTAGAAAATGAGGATAAAATACAAGTCATAAAATGTAATAGCTAGATTTCTGGAAGCTTAATTTGCATCTAAAAGATTCTGCCCCAAATTTTGCCCGAAATTTCTAAAAACTGCCCAAAATTAAATTTGGGGCATAATTTGGGGCAGTTTATAAAAACAATTTATTATGTCTGTAAATTCTAAGAAAATTTTGATAAATACCTCATATGTATTATTTAATCATTTCCTGTCAATTCCGAAATTTTGCTGTTCCATCAATCTTTCGGAATTGGTTATTGAATAAAATAACCAATTTATGGTATACTAATTCCGAATAAATGTTGTTTTCACAATTTTTCGGAGGTACTGTTATGGAAATTGCAAGACAAAGATATATACAGAAACTTATTGACAGAAAAGAAAATGGCCTGGTCAAGGTTATCACAGGTATCAGAAGATGTGGGAAATCCTACCTTCTTTTCCATTTATACAAAAATGAGCTGTTAAATATTGGAATCCCATCTGGACATATTATCGAGCTGGCACTGGATGATATCTCTAACATAGAATACAGAAATGCCATAAAGCTGTATAATTATGTAAAAACACAAATTGTTGATGATGGCACATATTATGTATTCCTTGATGAAATCCAGCTGCTTGAAAGCAATTTTGCTGATTTGGTTAATGGGCTTCTGCATATTGAAAATCTTGATATCTATGTGACTGGCAGCAATTCAAAATTCCTGTCAAGTGACATCCTGACAGAGTTCAGAGGCCGTGGGGATGAAGTCCGGGTATTTCCTTTTTCATTCAGTGAATTTGTAACTGCCTATGATGATGTCCACACTGCATGGAAAGATTATTATACTTATGGCGGGCTTCCACTGGTTCTCACAAGAAAGTCAGATGAACTAAAAGCAGAATATCTGATTTCCCTGTTCCAAAACATTTACATTAATGACATCAAAGAAAGAAATAATATAAGAACAGATGATGAACTGGATATTCTGGTTGATATCCTTGCTTCTGCAACTGGTTCACTGACAAACCCTGTAAAACTGTCAAATTCATTCAAAAGCATGAGCCAGAAAACTCTCTCTGATAAAACAGTTAAACTGTACCTTGACTACCTTACAGATGCATTCCTTATTGAAAAAGCATCCCGCTTTGATGTGAAAGGTAAAAAGTATATCAGTTCACCTTCCAAATACTATTTTGAAGATGTCGGGCTTCGCAATGCAAGGCTTAATTTCAGGCAGCAGGAAGAAAACCATATCATGGAGAATATCATCTACACAGAACTAAGAAGCAGGGGTTACAGAGTGGATGTGGGAGTTGTGGAAACATATGAAACTGATATTACTGGTACATCAAAAAGAAAGCAGCTTGAAATAGATTTTATTGCCAACAAAGGAAGTAATAAATATTATATCCAGTCTGCATTTGAAATGGCTTCACCAGAAAAAGCCGGGCAGGAAAAGAAATCACTTAATAAGTTAAATGACTCTTTTAGAAAATTTATCATTATAAAAGATGATATAAAAACCAGCATTGATGATAATGGTCTTATTACCATGGGAATCTATGATTTCCTTCTTAATGAGAAGAGTCTGGAGATATAAATTTGCTGCTTATAAACTCTGCCCCAAATTTTGCCCGAAATTTCTGAAAAATGCCCCAAATTAAATTTCGGGCATTTTTTGAGGTGATTTGAGGCATTTTTAACACTTTTCAACAAGAAATTATCATATTTTGTAACATATGAAATGCCCAAATTGCATTTTTGAAAAAACACTATGTCATGGCAGAAGAAGTTTTTTCTGATTATCAAAGTTTAGCTTTCGCTGGACACTCTGCAAAAACCCAAAAAAATAACTCAAAAAAATACCAAAAATCCCTCCCCTGAAAAAAATCCTGCTGCCCTCATATCCTCCTCTTCCTTTCCCACATATTTCTCATATCTTTTATTCTTCCAAACACCTAGAAACTCCCTATTTACAAGACTTTGAAAGAAAAATAGTCCAAAAAAAGAACCAAAAAGAAGAGGACATCTATATAAAATAAAAAAATCATCAGAAAAAGACCTGATGGCTGTGTGAATACACCATACCCACAACACTGAAACCTGCATAAACACTGGATTTAATAAAAACTGCTGCCACTATTTTTATCTCAAAATAAAAGAACCATCCTCCTCCTCTTTCTATAACCTTTCTCTCCGCTTTCATTCTCCAAAAGTTCCAAAAAGCCCCATTCTATAAGGGTTTAAGAGAAAAAAAGAAACATAAATAAAGATAAAAAAGAAGAGGAGGATTGCTCTTGTATATACACAGAAAAAATATGATAAACACCGCTCTACCCACCACCTAAAAAAGCTGGGAGTGCCCATTTTATAAGGGAAAAGAAAAAAGGAAAGCATAAAAATGATGAAAAAAAGGAAGAGGAGGATATTGCTTTTTGAAGGCAGCAGGACTGCCATGAATGGCTTAAGCCCCTGTATTTACAAGGGTTTAAGAAGAAATGGAAACTAAAAAAGAAGAAGACATATGGCAACAGAACCCCACCATGTTCCAAGACCTTCCAGTTCATGGAACTATGTCCTCAAACCAGCATAAACACTGGGTTTCTTAATACCGTTCCCACTTTTGTACACAACCACTTACCTTAAAGGAATGCCTGCAAACACAGAAATTACAGGATGATTTAATAAAAAGAAAGTATAAAACATATGAAGAAGGAAGAAAAAGAGGAGGAGGACGGCTGTATAACAGGAAATGGCAGCAGTAATGCATATGCCTATGAAGCAATCCCTGTAACCCCAGTGTTTATAAGGGTTCAACAGCAATTAAAGGGGATGTATAAGTAAATGGTAATAATCACCATAAATACTTCATTACAGGGAATGCATACAGTCTTATAAACCCTTATAAACAGGGGATTTGCAGAACACACCTCATAAATTTATACGAATTGTATACGAAAACTTTTTAAAAAAATTATGGATGAATACATAGGAAAAAGACCTTGGAAAAGGAAGAGGATTGTGCTCTTTTTTCCAAGGTCTTATATTTGTAGTCAGGATAAATTATAATCTGCCGTCAGCAAAAACTTTATCTGCAATGACAGCGTTTACTATTCGAACTCTTTTTCCTGTTTGTTGCAAGTCCTGTTTTACATTACTTTTTCTTACAAAAACGTATCATTTTGATACGTTTTTGTTATCTGTTTATATGTTTTCAAAGCTGGTGTACCCAAACTGTACCCAATATCATTTTATTATGTAGAACTTCGCATTACCACATCTAATTCTTTTAAAATCAATACTCCAGCTTTATAATATGCAATAACATCATTAATGGATGCTGTAATTGTAGACCCATGAGCAAAACTATTTCTCAAATCAACGAGTGATTTTAATTGTCCCTTTTGATTTGTTCCACCAATTTTCTTTTCAAAATTTACTTTCCATAAACTATTAATCTTTTCTAATATTTTATACATCTGTCCTGGTGATGGATTAAAAGATGCTTCAACAATATTTTTGTTTAAAAAGTTTTTTGCCTCATTATTAGCACCATCAGACAAGTAATCGTACACAACTTGTTTAAATACATATTCAATAGTTCCGCAAGCTTTAATAACTGCATATGATGTTAAATACCGTACATTTGAATGCAATTTATTGCTATCAATCCATTGTTGAATACTATCCAATTCAATTTGGCAATCTCTCAATGCCTGTTCATAATTACCATTCATATGACACTCCATAAAGCAATTCAGCAGCTATTTTTGCCCTCTTCCGAATATTATCTACGTTTGTAGTTCTTTTAGAAATTGCCTCTTGAAAATCACCATTCCTAATAAGTCTGCCATATTTTTCGTTAAAATCGTTCTCTTCAACTGCTGCCAATCCATATTCCTTCTTAACAAACAATGTAGCTGAATAAATAGCATCAACAATTGCTGGATTTATTTTATTAGAAAATATAACTTCCCCATCTTTGTATTTACCATTCCTAAAAATATGCTCACTAAACTTAATAGAAAAAAATTCTACTATTGATTCAAATTCTTCTTTCAATTCTTCCTCTGATATTTTATCCAGTTCACTATTATACTTCATATAAGTATTCAAATATTTTACCAAATTAATCTGCTTTTGCTTGTTTTCTTTTTGATTGTGTAGATCCGCGAATGCAAACATTCTTAAAATTAGTTCGATATCTGCCATTCTAGGTTCTTCATTGGACATCCCAAATATTTCTCTCCAATTCGTATTTTTATTAAGTTTTATCAACAATTCATTAAATTTGCTATGATAAACACAATTTCGTATTTCTTGAGGCTTTAAGCTCCTTCCACTAGTATTAATTCTTTCAAAAATCTGATACATTCCTGTATCATCCTTAGGTTGTTTCTGTTCAAAAACTATCGCATGAATAGATGAATTTCTAATCTTTCGTTGTTCTTCTGGTTGCAATTCTTGAAAGGTTTTTCCACGCCATCTTTCATTTATAATTTCAGAATTTGATAAGGAAAATGATTTCCCATCACCTCCAAAAACTCCTTTTTTTACATAATCAAAAACCGTCATAATTCTTTGATATCCATCTACAATAAGCCGCTTTTCATCAGATGTTTTCGCCAAAAAAATACTTGGTACTGGCAATCCCAATAAAATTGAATCAATAAAACGACTTGCTTCATTTTTATTCCATACATAGTTTCTTTGCATCTCTGGTTTTTCCAAATCACCCTCTTCATACATTGTAATCAATTCACGAAAAGACATATCTGCACCGAAAGATGTAATGTTAAACAAAGCATCATCCGAATACTCAGAAATTTCCTCTTCAATCTCATCTATAATATCTTTCTCTTTAGCTTTTCTCATTTTTATCTTCTCCCTTTCTATACTTAATTTATATCGTTCTTTTATATTGTTAGATAATACCTCTTGAGCTTGTATAATGTATGTTCTAATCAGTTTATTTCTCTCTAGTCCATATATTTTATTTTCACAAAATTCAATAGCCTCTCCATTTAATACAATCAATTCTGACAGGTCTTCTACTCTTTTACCATAATTCTTATAAACATTCTCTTTATTCCAATATTCTACAAAATAATTAATCATATACACCTCCAAATTTTATTTTGTCTTAAAGTGTATTAATTATTCATTGGAATATTTCTAGCACAATTTTCTGTTTAATCGTAAAGTGGCATTTATAATATAGTCGATTATTCCTCCCTCTGCTCTAACTGTTCTTTTACATTTGCTATCGTTTGAAATAACTTTTCCCCAACACTTATTTTGGCGACATTTTAGTCAAATACTGCGCTACATATATGTAGCGGATCTATAACTATTTCTTTTAAGAATACATAAAATTTCCTATTTCATAAACCCCTATAATTTTTGTTTAACAGGCTTTAATTTATAAACCTGCAATTTATTAAGTTCCATTTTATAACACTCAATCCCTTTTTCTCTAGCAATGTCTTTAAGGATTTTTTCATTTATACTGCTAATTTTACGCCCCAAATAAATAGCAACTGAATTTTTATTTACAACCGAATGTACCTCATGGAAAAAATTCGGTTTTTTATTTGAGCAAAACAAGCGCCATTCCTTTTCTGGTTTCCATTCTGATGATTTATGTATAGCAATCTTTGATAACATTGAGTTATCTGGACAAGGCATTACTATATTTATCCATTGTGAATTATTAATAAATCCGCATTTACAAAAAACATCAGATAACAACCAATATTGGAACATATATATTGCATATTCTGTCGCATCATATCTCTTATTATTGTATATTATTGGATATATATGGCATAACATCGGATAAAAACATTCCTTCCCTAACTGATGACACTCAGAACAATTATTTAGCTTTCCATTTCTAAAGTCGTAACCTAATGCAAATCCCGTTCCATTTTCAGCATAATGCCCCCACATCATTGCAGAACTAATATTCTCACTAAAGCACGCAAATTTCACACCCTGCTGTATTAATGCAGTTATCTCTTCTAATTTTTTAGACAAATTATCCTGTATATACTGCTTAAAATCAAATGCAAATTTCTCCATATCTTGCTGCGACAATTGTTGGATTATTTTGACACCTTTCTCTATTTCTTGATCCGAAAAAAAATTTTTTATTAGTTTTGGAATACTTTCTGTACTCTTTAAATTCAATATTTTTAAGTAGAACTCCTCATCATGTAAAAGTTTCAACCATTCATTTATTCTCTTATTATCATAATATAAACATGTATCATAGTCGTCATTAACATCGCTTCCTCTTGAAACCCAAATCTGATCCTTATAAAATGCTTCAAAGTTTCGTTCTGAACATTGGCGGAAACGATACAAGCGTGATGGCATCATATCTTCAACAATAGTGCTGATTGGTTTCATCAACTGTGTTTGCTGTTCCATTCCCATATTAGTTGGAACCTTGATACCTTCCAAAACTGCTTCAAATTCTTTAATTTTGCTATATTTCATATCACATATTCAACCTCTTCCTATTACAATCCTCACACAACATCTGCAAATTATCATCTACCGTTTTTCTCTTACTCTAAGGCATAATATGATCTCCTTGAATCTTTTCATATTCAAAGTGCTTATGATACATCTTACAGATGTCCTTTTGATACTCATATATCACCTGCCTTTGGCTCTCCGTAAGTGCCCTTAAAGGCATCGTTCCTCCCCAGACAAAACAAATTCGTAGATACCTTTCTTATTTGTAACATCATCCCAAATCTATTTTTATTATATTCCTTTTTCAAAGCAAATTCAATATTATGTTGCCTTTAATCACGGAAATCAATTTTCAAAAATCTCACAAATCTTGGAAGACTCAAGTAAGCA
>CAJUJY010000086.1 GCA_910586555.1 uncultured Lachnospiraceae bacterium | reverse complement strand
GCTTACTTGAATCTTCCAAGATTTGTGAGATTTTTGAAAATTGATTTCCGTGGGTTATATTTCACGTCTGTTTCATAAATTTTAATTTTATATAAACAAATAAACAAGGGATAATTTATAGTTATCCTGCATTGGTTTTTGTATTTTTGTATATGTTAAAGGATATGTGCATGCAGAAGTTTTATATTTATTCAGAAGACTTTTATGTCCCATGTAAAAGGTGTTTTGCACCGTTATTAAGCACTGTTACATGTGCAAGTATATCACAATGCCAGTCAAACGGATATTCGCAATCCGCTTCGCTACTTGCTCATAACCTCATTGCCGCTTTGCGGCAGTCTGGCAGGAGCTTGAACCCCTGCCAGACTAAGTAAGTCCTAAACCCACCACTTAAGAAGCGGGGGACTTACTTAATGAGGTTAAACCAAGAAAGTCCGCAGGAAATATTTTTATAAACTTCCAAAGTGTATATTACCTGGCAAGTTCCAAATGTAATCCTAAAAGGCAACTGTACGGGGCCGCCGTTGCGTGAACCCGTCCAAGCGCAAGCGGGTTGCCTGTAGGATTACTTTGGAACTGCCAGGGCATAGTATTTTAACCTCCCATTTAAGACAAACCACAGATAACTATAAATTATCTACTGTTTATACACAGTTAAATATTTATGAAACGGACGTGCAAACCTGTAATTTTCCCTTGACAAACGGCTACGCAAATATTAGAATAGAGAAAATTATTTAAAAAGATAATTTAGAGGCTGTGAAGAGAAGAGTATGTAATCCTATGTACAAAGCAGAGAGCCCTGGCAGGTGGGAAAGGGTGTGCAGAATATTACTGAAGATGGTCTTGGAGCTGCATATCTGAGGGAGTATTTTATTATGCTTCCAAGGGTGTGCCAGGTGCGCCTGTTATAGCGTTACACTGTGATGGCAGTGGAAGAGGCCTGTATTGTGAGATACAGGTAAATTAAAGTGGTAACACGGATATTCCCGTCTTTAAGAATTTTTCTTAAGGGCGTTTTTTTGTGTACTCCATTTTAGAAAAGTTAAAATTAGAAAAGAGGTATTTATAATGGAAGAAAAAAAGACATTTTATCTGACAACAGCAATCGCTTATACTTCTGGCAAGCCGCATATTGGCAACACATATGAAGCAGTACTTGCAGACAGCATTGCAAGGTTTAAAAGGCAGCAGGGGTATGATGTACGTTTCCAGACAGGGACAGATGAACATGGGCAGAAAATTGAGATTAAGTCAGAAGAAGCAGGGATTACACCTAAACAGTTTGTAGATGATGTATCAGGACAGATTAAAGGCATATGGGACTTAATGAATACATCATATGATAAATTTATACGTACAACAGATAAATACCATGAAAAGCAAGTACAGAAGATTTTTAAAAAGTTGTATGAACAGGGTGATATTTATAAAGGCTTCTATGAAGGTATGTATTGTACCCCATGTGAATCATTTTTTACTTCTTCACAGCTTGTTGATGGCAAGTGCCCTGATTGTGGCAGGGAGTGCCAGCCTGCAAAGGAGGAGGCATATTTCCTTAAACTGGGCAAATATACAGACAGGCTTATAGAGCATATTAATACACACCCGGATTTTATACAGCCAGAATCGCGTAAAAATGAAATGATGAACAATTTCCTTCTTCCTGGATTGCAGGATTTGTGTGTATCACGTACATCATTTAAATGGGGCATACCTGTAGATTTTGATGAAGGGCATGTTATATATGTATGGATAGATGCGCTTAGTAACTATATTACAGGGCTTGGCTATGATGTAGATGGTAATAATGAATTAGAATATGATAAAGACCTTTTTGCAAAATTCTGGCCTGCCAATTTGCACCTTATAGGCAAGGATATATTGCGCTTCCATACAATCTACTGGCCTGTTATGCTTATGGCATTGAATCTTCCATTACCAAAACAGATATTTGGGCATCCGTGGCTTTTGCAGAATGATGGCAAGATGAGCAAGTCAAAGGGGAATGTGATTTATGCAGATGAGCTTGTGGATATATTTGGTGTAGATGCAGTACGCTATTTTGTCCTGCATGAAATGCCATTTGAAAATGATGGTGTAGTTACATGGGAACTTGTAACAGAAAGGGTTAATTCTGACCTTGCAAATACACTTGGCAACCTTGTAAACAGGACTATTTCAATGACAAATAAATATCTTGGTGGGATTGCAGAAGATAAAGGAAGCACAGAGCCTGTTGATAATGAACTTAAAGACCTTGTAACATCTGCATATAAAAAAGTTGCTGGAAAGATGGAGGCTTTGCGTGTAGCAGATGCAATTACAGAAGTATTTGCAATATTTAAAAGATGTAATAAATATATAGATGAAACGGAACCGTGGATACTTGGCAAAGATGAAAGTAAAAAAGACAGGCTTTCAACAGTTCTTTATAACCTGGTTGAAAGCATTATAACAGGTGCAAGCCTTCTTGAACCATTTATGCCAGAAACTACATGCAAAATATTATCCCAGTTTAATACTGTTAAAAAAGATATTAATAATATGGATAAATTTGGACTGTATGTCCCAGGGACAAAGGTTACAGACAAACCAGAAATTTTATTTGCAAGGCATGATATAAAAGAAGTCCTTGAAAGGGCAGAAGAAATTAATGTAAAACAGGTATCTGCAAATAGCAAAGACATAGAAGATGAAAAAGTAATTGATACCAAGGCAAAACCTGAAATTACATTTAGTGATTTTGAAAAAATGCAGTTCCAGGTTGGTGAAATTATAGCATGTGAAGAAGTTAAAAAGTCTAAAAAGCTTCTGTGTTCACAAGTTAAAATTGGCAGCCAGGTAAAACAGATTGTATCAGGCATAAAGCAGTATTATAAGGCGGAAGAAATGGTTGGGAAGAAAGTAATGGTACTTGTAAACCTTAAACCGGCAAAACTTGCAGGGGTTTTGTCAGAAGGTATGCTGCTTTGTGCAGAAGATGCAGAAGGAAAACTTGCACTGGTATCACCCGAAAAAGATATGCCAGCAGGTGCAGAAATATGTTGACCAGGTTAAAGAATTTAAACAGGATCGTAAAGAAATAGTCCATAATTGCCGATAAGTAAAATAAGT
Organism: uncultured Lachnospiraceae bacterium; assembly: GCA_910586555.1. GTDB lineage: Bacteria > Bacillota > Clostridia > Lachnospirales > Lachnospiraceae > Butyribacter. The sequence goes on along the minus strand of CAJUJY010000086.1, from coordinate 8,892 downwards.
ATATCCATTGTATGGATTTATCCATTTTTGTGGATTTAGGACAGATTTTATAAAAGTTTTGTGGATAATTATTATATCAGTGCGGCTGCCGGAATGAGTAACTGGCGTTCTGGCGGTTGCCATATATAAGGAAATGGAGTTGCTTATGAATGGATTTATAACCACGGACGGTAATTTTGGAAACCAGGCAGGGCGTACATATTCTGCTAATGGTAAGAACAGGGCGGCAGCGGCAGCGAAGAAAAATGCTGCCAGTGCTTATATGCAGGCAAACAGGCAGGCAGGCAGTACACAAGGTATAAATAACAGTGCTTATGCACTTCCAGAAAGGTTTGCAAGGCTTTCTTCTATTGTAAGCCAGGAAGATGCAGCATACTGGACACAGGGGGAAACTGCTAGTAACGGGGCAGGTGCAGAAGGCACAGTACCACAGGGCAGTGCAAAGGATTTTAATGCTGCACAGGAGGCATATAATAAACAGGCACAGATAAACGGGAACGGGCTCCAGGCTGCAAAGGATGCTGCCAGTGCAAATGTGGCAGAGGCTAAAACAGATGGAACACAGGAAGGTGTGCTTACAGATGAAGAACTTGCCCTTCTTGCAGAAGAGGATAAAGAGAAAAATAAGGGCAGGACATATGGTTTTAATGAAGAAGATGTTGATTATATGAACAGGCTTCTTGAGGATATGAAAAAGGCAAGGGAACGTTATAAAGCTAGTAATGAGAAAAGGAAAACAGCGAAAAAGGCTTTAAATTACCAGTTTAAGAAAGTTTCAGTTACAATCTCAAAGGCTAAAAATGTTACACAGGCAGGAAATGCTGTATACAAAGCAAAAAATTCCCTGGTAAGCCTTAGAAGGAAATCTGCAAGTGGGAAATATGATTCACAGGAAATTACTATGGCAATAACGCATGCAGGCAAAATGGTGCGTATAGCAAAAGCCAAGCTTGCACATATGAAGGAAGAAGAAGCTGCTGATAAATATGGCAGTAAAGACAAGATATCAGTGGATTTCAGGGAACAGCAGAAAAAAGAACGCAGAAGGGAAGAAGACCTTGAACTGCTTAAGGCTGATATGGAATATTTAAAAGCCCAGATTAAATACATTAAAAACGGCGGGTCTGCTTCACAGGGTGCACTTAATATAAGCTTAAATACTGCAATTAATGCAAGTTACAGCATTATGAGGAAAGAAGCAGTAAAAGAAAGCATTGAACAGTTTATTGAAAATAATGATTTAGGAACTACAATGGCAGCAATAGCAGAAACTACAAATTCAGCAGTTGCTGCTGCACAGGCATCTGGAAGCCAGGCAGTTGCAGCATCTGCCGTAGCCGGGGCAGCACAGGCGCCTGTGCCATCAGGCGGTTTTACTACAATGATATAATTCAGGCTTTATAAATACAGCTTTCACGTTCTATAAGCCGGCAGGGCAGTTCAATACGTATATTTTCCCTGTGCCTGCCAGCTTTCCTGTCAAGAAGGAGCATGACTGCAAGATGTGCCATTTCTTTTTTGGGAATGTCTATAGTGGTAAGCATAGGGGTTGTTTTCTGGGAGGGGTATATGTTATCAATAGATATTACTGATGGCACATACCCTTTTCTTTTATTGGCTTTTAAGGCATTTAACACACCTATGGCAGTAATGTCATTAGCACAAAATATTGCAGAGGGCCTTTCATCTGATTTTATTATTTTTGACATAACCTGGAAGCCTTCTTTCTCTGTCTGGCCAGTCTGGTGCACATTAGCATAGTTTAAAGGGATTTTATGGGCTAAAAGTGCCTGGTAGTACCCCGTATATCTTGATTCAAATGTACAGTCGCCTATATATGCAATATTATTATGCCCAAGTTTTATAAGGTAGCCAACTGCTTTTTGTGCAGCAGTTATACCATTGCATATTACCTCATCATATTCATAATCTGTAGGGTTTCTGTCTATTCCTGTTATGTAGGAATATCTTTTTTTAAGTACAGGTATAAGCCCCTGGGGGCACTTTCCAAGCAATATAAGCCCCGTATTGTGCTTTTTGGAAACAAATGCAGGCAAGGCAGCAGGCTTTTCTGCAATTACCCTGGAGGGTGTTTTATAGGGTATGGCTTTTATAGGAACATCTTTTTCCCCAAGTGACATAATATCAGTAAAATTTAAAACTTCACCAAGTAAAGCATTAGCAAACAGGAGTTCTTCTTTAATATGTATAAAAAGTTCACCAAAAAATGGATCTTTATCTAATGAGTCAAACCTTGTAAGAAAAATATCTGTATAAAATGGTTCTTTGGTTTTGTTATTCCCTGTCCTTAAATTCCTTGCTGCTTCATTTGGAATATATTCAAGTTCTTTAGCAATTTGCCATATTTTTTCAGACAATCCAGGTATATGGCATGTATGGCCAGGTGTATTTAATACGCGTGAAACAGTAGACACTGATGTGCCTGCAAGTTCTGCAATTTTTTTCAATGACATATAAAAATCCTTTCTAACAGTTTAAAATTATATTAACAATTCAAAAGTATATAAGACTTGTTTTATGAGAAAACTACAAATAACCCTCTAATTTTTGGACTTATAGAATAAAAAAATCTTTTGTTTAGTTTTGGCTTATTATGATAACGTTTTCTAATATGGTGGTAATATATGCCATAATATAGAAGTTAATATTTGTTATATTAGCATTTTATAAGGAAAAAATCAAGTGGTAACGTTATCATATATAGTTGTTAATTTTTGTATATATTTATCGTACACTAGAGTACGTCAAGTGAAGGCAACAGAATAAATAAATTAACAAGATGGATTTATAAAAGGAGGTTTTTATTGTGATAAAGAATAAATTAAAAAAGGTTTTATTAACAGGTTTTATTACGGTAGCAGCTTTTGGTTTAATTGGCTGTGGAAAAGATTCTGGTAAAAAGAAAGAAATAAATGTAGGTTACTTTAATAATATTACACATGCACAGGCTTTAATGATGAAAGCAGAAGGAACCCTTGATAAAACCCTTGGTGATGATGTAAGTGTAAAATGGACTGCATTTAATGCAGGGCCAGCAGAAGTTGAAGCGTTATTCTCTGGTGATATTGATATAGGATATATTGGGCCTGTACCTGCTATAAGTGCTAATGTTAAGTCCAAAGGTGATGTAGTTATTATTTCAAGTGCTACAAAAGGCGGAGCAGTACTTGTTAAAAGAAAAGGATCAGATATTAACAGTGTGGCAGACTTAGACGGGAAAACAGTTGCTATCCCACAGATTGGAAATACACAGCATTTATGTCTTTTAAAACTTCTTGCAGACAACAACCTTAAACCTGATACAAGTGGTGGTACAGTTAAAGTAAGTGCAGTTGCCAATGCGGATGTTGCAAATACAATGGAACGTGGTGATATTGATGCAGCACTTGTACCAGAACCATGGGGCGCTACACTTCTTGCAAATGACGCTGAATTAGTACTTGATTATAATGAGATTTTTGAAAATGGTGAATATGATGTTGCAGTTGTTGTTGTAAGGAAAGAGTTTATGGAAGAAAATCCTGAAATTGTTGATAAGTTTCTTGAACAGCATGAGGCAGCTACTAAAAAAGTTAATGATGACAGGGAAAATTCACTTAAAACTATTAACAACGAATTAAAAGCAGCTACTGGAAAGGCTCTTGGTGAGGATATTATAAGCAAGGCTTTTGAACGTATTGGTGTAAGTACAGAGGTTAATGAACAGTCTGTAACAGGTTTTGCGGATATAAGCAAATCAGAAGGTTTTATATCTGAACTGCCGGAAGGAGAACTGATATGCCGTTAGTAATTAAAGGGCTTAATAAACATTTTGAGAATAGTGAAAAGGCAACACTTAATGAGATAGATTTAGAAATTGGAAGTGGGGAGTTTGTATGTATAGTAGGTGCATCAGGCTGTGGCAAGAGTACACTTTTAAATCTTGTTGCAGGACTTGAGAAGCCAACTGGCGGGCATATCCTTCTTGACGGTAAGGAAGTAAACGGGCCTGGGGCAGACAGGACAGTTATGTTCCAGGAACATGGGCTCTTTCCATGGCTTAATGTTATAGAGAATGTTAAATTTGGAATGAAGCTTGCAGGTGTCCCTAAAGAAGAGCAGGAGAAAAAGGCTATGTATTATCTTGAAATGGTGCATTTACAAGACTATAAAGATTATCCCATACACCAGATTTCAGGTGGCATGAGGCAGAGAACTGCACTTGCAAGGGCACTGACAATGGACTCAAAGGTGCTGCTTATGGACGAACCGTTTTCAGCCCTTGATAAACAGACTTCAAACAGGCTTAGGGAAGAATTACAAAGAATCTGGATGGAAACAAAGAAAACAATATTATTTATAACACATAGTGTTGAGGAAGCTGTATACCTTGGTGACAGGGTAGTTGCACTTTCTCCTGACACAGGACGTATAGCCAGCATAATAAGTATAGATATACCAAGGCCAAGGCATGTATATTCTCCTGAATTTGTTGAGCTAAGACACCAGATTATGGAACAGGTCAGGGGGGAGGCTGTCTGATGGGAATGATAATATTTATTATAATACTTATACTTGCATGGCAGGGGTTCTACTGGATTGGTGTTGATTTGCTTGCACTGTGGAAACCATATGCAGTCCCAGAACCAGCAGGTGTTGCAAAAAGGTTTGTTGAGCTTTGCAGTGACGGAACTCTTTTTGAGGCAACATTTAATTCCCTTATGCGTGGAATATCTGGTTATATTATAGCTGTTATTATAGGTATAGCTATAGGGCTTCTTATAAACCATTTTAATTATTTACAGAAAAACCTTAAACCTGTTGTATTAGGTATACAGACCCTTCCAAGTGTATGCTGGGTACCATTTTCAATACTATGGTTTGGTCTTTCAACAAATGCAATACTTTTTGTTGTAATTATGGGTTCAGCCTTCAGCATTTCAATTTCTGTTGATAATGCTATTAAAAACATACAGCCAATTTATACAAAAGCAGCGCTTACAATGGGAGCGTCCAAAAAGCAGATGTATATAAATGTAATATTTCCTGCAAGCCTGCCAGAACTGGTATCGGGCTTAAAACAAGGCTGGTCATTTGCATGGAGGGCATTAATGGCAGGCGAAGTAATGACAACATCAATAGGCCTTGGGCAGACCCTTATAATGGGACGTGACCTTGCAGATATTAACCAGGTTATGCTTGTAATGGTAGTAATAGTAGCAGTTGGCATAATAATAGATAAATGCATATTCTCAGTAATAGAAAAAAGAATATTAAAGAAAAGAGGACTTGCATGATAATATAATTTGCTTAATCATACAAAAAATAAAACAGGCTTTATATAGGCCTGTTTTATTTATGAAATATTAAAACATAATATCCATTCCCGTTAAGATTTTCATAACGCCGTTATCATCATTTGAAGGGGCCACATATTTTGCAATTTCCTTTAATGACGGGTGTGCATCTTTCATAGCATAACTTTCGGCGCACCTAAGCAGCATATGCATGTCATTAAGGTAATCACCAAATGCCATACATTGGGCAGCACTAATTCCATATTTTTCCTGTAACATTCTGACAGCGTTTCCTTTATCTGCATTTTTATTGGCTATGTCAATCCAGCAGTCACCAGAAAGGGCAGCTTCCAGCCTGTTGTGGAAATCCCCTAATTTATTGTATCTTTTTTCTGCTTTATGTCCCTCTATAAACACAGCAATTTTAACAATTCTGTCTTTGTTGGCACATTTCCCTAAATCATTTGTAAATTCAAGCCTTTCATAATACATATGCGCATTAGTTTCTGCTTCTTCTGTTGCATGTTCCATATAGGCAGATTTTTCACCACTAAGTATAACTGGCAGTTTTTCTTTTTCGTGGAACTGTTCTATACAATAAATTATATCTTCTTTTTTCATTTCATCAATATAAATTGTTTTATTATTTTCAAAGACCAGCCCTCCATTATCTGCCATAAAAACAAGGTTATTTTCCATACCAGGAAACAGCTTGCGTATATTATAATACTGCCTGCCGCTTGCAATAACCATTTTTATTTCCTTATGGTTTAAAACCCATTCTTTAAATCCTGCTGGTACTTCTTTTTTGCTGTTTAATAATGTACCATCTAAATCTGTTGTAATTAGTTTTATATCATTCTTAGGGATATTTAATTTTTTATTTGTAATTTTTTTCTTCATTTTTTTACCTCTGTAAATAATTAATATTATTCTGCATCACGTATGGTAATGGAAGTAATTACGGGTTGTGCATCTGAAGCAATTAACCCGTCGCCATCTATGGGCTGTGCATTTTCACATATTTTATCTACAATTTCTATACCTTCTGTTACATATCCAAAAACTGCATAATCACCATCTAAAAACAGGCTGTCCTGGTGTACAATGAAAAATTGTGAGCTTGCACTATTATAGTTAGTTGACCTTGCCATAGAAAGCGCACCTCTTGTATGTGATAATTTATTATCATAACCATTATTAGCAAATTCACCAATAATTGTTTTGCCAGAACCTCCCATGCCAGTGCCTTCAGGGTCGCCTCCCTGCATCATAAAGCCTTCCATAATCCTGTGGAATGTAAGTCCGTCATAAAATCCCTCTTTAGCTAGGGAAACAAAGTTTTTAACTGTTATAGGTGCCACATCTTCGTATAAACCAGCAGTGATTTTACCATAATCCTTAATTTCAATATCTGCATAATATGTTATGCCAGAATCTGTTTTTGTATTTTCTTTTCCGGCGGAAGGGCTTGTCCTGGCATCTTCCTGCCTGTCCTGGCTGCCAGCCTGCCCGGATTTGCCATTATCTTTTCTGTTATTTACAACAACTGCTGCTATACATGCAATAATTAAAACTGCTGCTATAACAGCTACAGGCACAAGCTTTTTTTTATTCTGGTTATTTACTTGTTTAGCCAATTTTATAATACCTCCTATAATTTAATTTCCCATATAGTTTACTCCTATTTACCTGATATGTAAAATATTATTTTAAATCTTCCATAGTTGAAATACAATAATATATCTGTTATACTTAAAAAAACAATAGCGGGGGTATATATATGCAGTATGATGATGAAAAAGATTATATTATGCGTATGATTAAGGAATGTACAAGAATTTTGTTTTCTTTGTTATTTGGCAAAAAATATACCCAGGTTGTACTGCCACAAGAAAATAAATACGAAGTTGCTGGTAACAGGCTGGATATATATAAAAACATGGCAGACCAGGGAAATATTAATGAAGCAGAAAACCTGCTTTTAGAAAATATTAATTATAATAACAAAGATGAAGTCATTGCTGCTGTCCTTTTTTACCAGTATATAAGCGGCAAAGGTGAAGAATTTTTAAACCAGCATAATTATTCAGAAGAAGAAGTATATGCTGGTTTAAAATCATTAGCTAAAATGGCAGGGTATAGTGAAGTGTCCAGTATTCCCTGGTAAATGGATATATGATAAGCCAGGTATGATTACCAGGGCAGATATTGGAAATTTTTAAAAAAAGTATTGACAGAATTTTGTTTTGGTGATATTATAGTCACTGTCAGCGTGTTGTATATATAATTTAATAAGCGGAAGTGCTGGAACTGGCAGACAGGCTAGACTAAGGATCTAGTGTTGGCAACGACGTGAGGGTTCAAGTCCCTTCTTCCGCATTACTTGAAAGCCTTGTGAAATAAGGCTTTTTTTAATTTCAAAAAGAATATGGCAGGTATTTTTTTATTTATAACAAAACGTGTAAAAATATTTACCCATATAATAAACTATATATACCGGTTTAAACATATAACTTCTTGTAACAGGCAGGCAGTAATGGTATAATTGAAATAAAAAGAAGGTGTTTATTTTAAATGGGAAAAACAGATACAGAAAATACCAGCCCAAACAGGAAATATAAAGACTCTGTATTTACTGCATTATTCAGCAGCAGGGAAAGCCTTTTTGAACTTTATAAGGTACTGCACCCTGAAGATACAGAAGTAAAAATAAATGACATTGAAAAGATTGCACTGGAAAATGTACTTTTAATACGCAGGTATAATGATACTGCAATGGGTGTAAAGGATAAACTTATTATACTTTCGGAACACCAGTCCACAATTAACACTAACATGCCAGTAAGGATTTTGTTATACATAGCGGAGGAATATGAGAAGATAATAAAAAGGAATGGTGATTATAAATCATTGTATTCCAGTAAGCTTATAACACTCCCTGCCCCTGAATTTTATGTTGTTTATACAGGCAATAAGGAATGTGGGGACTACATGCACTTAACAGATGCTTTTCCAGAGGAGTACAGAAACAGTTCATTTTTAAATCTGGATATAAAAGTAATAAAAGATGAAGATAAAAACAATATACTTGGTGGTTACATTGCATTTGTAAAGAAAGCTGAAAAGTTAAAACATACACAGGGATATACATTTACAAAGGCACTTAAGGAAGCTGTAGAGTGGTGTAAGGAAGAAAATATACTTGCTGGTTTTATGGAAGAAAGGAGCGGAGAAATGATGAGCCTTATGTTAGAAGAATGGAATATTGAAGATGCAATAAAATATAACAGGGAAGAAGGTATAGAAGAAGGCATGAAAAGGGGCAGGGAAGAAGGTATAGAAGAAGGCATGAAAAAGGGCAGACAGGAAGGTTTGAAAAATGGAATGGTTTATGCGTATTATGAAATGAATATGAATACCAATGAAATAGCCAGGAAAATGCAGCTTACAGAAGCAGAGGTGCTTGAAATTATCAGGAAAAAAGATATTTAAAAAAGCTGTTTTTAGCATGGTAATATAGTACTTTAATTTATAGTAAAACTTCAATTAGTCTTTTGAAAATATTATAAAAAACATGCTATACTTTAGCAAG
>CAJUJY010000085.1 GCA_910586555.1 uncultured Lachnospiraceae bacterium | reverse complement strand
TTATAATGCAAATAACAGATAATTTATAGTTATCCACGGTTTATTTTAAATAAGAGGCCAGAATGTTATGCCCTGGCAAGTCCAAAGTAATCCTACAGGCAACCCGCTTGCGCTTGGACGGGTTCACGCAACGGCGCGTAAAACCTGTATGCTTCAAAGAAAAAATTTCTTTGAAGCATTTAAGACCAGGTTTAAACGCCGGCGGCCCCGTACAGTTGCCTTTTAGGATTACATTTGGCATTTGCCAGGTAATATACGTTTTGGCAGCTTATAGGAATATTTCCTGTGGATTTATCTGGTTTAATGGAATTGTACTGCACTTGTACATGTAACAGTGCTTAATGACAGTGCAAAAGTACCTTTTACATGGGACATAAAATTTTAAACAAAAATTAAAATACAAACAGGAAAACTTTTAATTCCCACGGAACGTAAGAACATGCAGGCAGTTTTATATATTTTCTGTAAAAGGCACTATAGTGCTGCCAGTGCTTAAATCTGGTATTTTCAGATTTTATGCACTGCTGACACTATATATAGTGTTGTGCACTATCGTAGTGCAATGTCATTAAGTTAAGGAGATTTGCAGAAAATATTTCCATAAATTTCCAAAGTGTATATTACCTGGCAAGTTCCAAATGTGCTTCCAATGAACAAGCTGTAGATTTGTAAAGGGACTTAAGCACCATTGTGTGTGACGTCCAAGCGGAAGCGGGCTGTTCTGGTTTGTCAAGGGACACTTTGGAACTGCCAGGGCATAATACTTTAGCTTCTATTTCCTTAACTAAATGACATTGTATCGTAGTGGTAACGTGCCTGCTACAGAAAATATATAAAACTGCTGCATGTACACAACCTTTAGTATATACACAACCCCAATGCAGGATAACTATAAATTATCTCCTGTTTATACACAGTTGGAAATTTATGAAACGGACGTGGCTTTAAACTGCATAAACCAAGTTATAAAAACATACATTTTGTAATAAAGGTAATTAACCATTATATGCAGGAATGGATTGAAAGGATGATATAAGTATGGATATTGTAGCTTTTATTTCTAATTTAATAATACCTGTGCTGGTTTTTTATGTTATAGGGTATGGGCTTTTAAATAAAGTGGATATATTTGATGCTTTTATCCAGGGCGCAGCAGATGGATTTAAGGTAGTAAAAAATATTCTGCCTACTTTAATAGGGCTTATGATGGCTATAGGCTTTTTAAGGGTTTCTGGTGTACTTGAAGTAGCAGGGCAGTTTTTGTCACCATATATGAAATGTTTAAACTTCCCTGCGGAACTTGTACCATTATCACTAATTAAAATGTTTTCTTCATCAGCCGCCACAGGGCTTTTAACAGATATTTATAAAACCTTTGGCACTGATTCAGATATTGGTTTTATGGCATCACTTCTTATGTGCTGTTCTGAAACAATCTTTTATACAATATCCGTTTACTTTATGGCAACAGGGGATAAAGAACATAAGCCGGTTACTGGGATAAAATGGCTGCTTGCAGGGGCAATGCTATGCACATTTGCAGGAATGGCAGCCTGTGTAGTAATAACAGGTATTTTTAAGAGCTGAATAAAAATATGGATTGCGGCATATGCAAGGGTGTGTTAATATATTTAATAGAAATTATACTTAGGAGGAAAAATTAATGTGGCAGGATTTAATTGAACTTGATGGCAATATACTTCTTTATGTGCAGGAGCATCTAAGAAGTACCATATTAAATGATATAGTAGTCTGGTTTACTTCACTTGGTAATGCAGGAATAATCTGGATACTTTTAATTATGGCACTTATAATATACAAAGGTACACGCAAAGAGGGAATTTATTGCAGCATATCACTTATACTATGTTTTATCGTAGTAAATATATTCCTTAAAAATGTAGTTGCAAGGGTAAGGCCGTATGATGCAATAGAACAGGTAAGATGCCTTATAGAACCACAGGCAGATTATTCTTTTCCGTCAGGGCATACAGCAATAGCCTTTGCTGCATCTGTTCCAGTATTTATCCTGTCGGATAAGAGATTAGGAATAATAATGCTGGTTTTATCTGTATTAATGGGGCTTTCAAGGATATATGTATGTGTGCATTATCCTTCTGATGTAATAGGCGGTGCAGTTACTGGAATATTGTGTGGAATTGTAACAGGAATGGTTATATACCCAAATTTAAACAAACGCATACATAAAGTTTAAAATCCATGTATTGATAAATCCAGCATAATAATGTAAAATAGATCTGTAATGTTCTGAAACAGAAGGGACAGCCTGATGCCAAGACATAAACTGGAATAATTAATTATCCATGCAAATTACTGGAGCTTTTATATTCCCATGTCAAATGGCGTTGCCACCTGGCATGGGAATTTTTATTATTAAAATATAGAAACGGGGGATAAGATGGATAAGCGTGTTGCTATACTGGGAATTATTGTAGAAAATGCAGATATGGTTTCAAAGGTTAATGAACTGCTGCATGAATACAGGGATTATATTATAGGGCGCATGGGCATGCCATACAAGGAAAGAAACATTGCAGTTATAAGTATTGTTATGGACGCTGGCAATGATGTTATTAATGCACTTTCAGGCAAAATTGGCAAAATTGACGGGGTAAGTGCAAAAGCAGTTTATTCAAAAACATCTGTATAAAGTTTTTAACCTCATCAAGTAAGTCCCCCGCTTCTATGTTGCGAAAACATAAGCGGTGGGCAGGGACTTACTTGTTTCAGTGGGAGTATAAGCTCCCACTGAAAAGCTGCGATAGCAGCTATGAGGTTGATTTGTAAGTGGGCAAGTAGCCAATGCCTGCTTGCAGGCAATGCGGATTGCGAATATCCGCTTGACCATTATAATGCAGGTAGCAAATGTATGTTTGGGATATTATTTGGAATTTTTGGAAGGAGATATAATAAAATGGGCTATAATCCAAAATCAATGAAGGCAGAAGAGTTTATTAATAATGAAGAAATCCTGGAATGTCTTGATTATGCCAGGAAAAATAAAAATAATATGGAGCTGGTATATGAAATTCTTAATAAAGCAGCAAAAGCAAAAGGGATTTCACATAAAGAAGCATCAGTGCTTCTTGAATGTGATGATCCTGAAGTGAATAACAGGATAAGGGAACTTGCAGCAGAGATTAAAGAAAAGTTTTATGGAAAAAGGATTGTAATGTTTGCACCTCTGTATCTTTCAAATTACTGTGTAAACAGTTGTACATATTGTCCATACCACTATAAGAATAAACATATTCCAAGAAAAAAACTTACACAGGAAGAGATTAAAAAAGAGGTAATTGCATTACAGGATATGGGACATAAAAGGCTTGCAATAGAGTCTGGTGAAGACCCTGTAAATAATCCTCTTGAATATATACTTGAAAGCATAGAAACTATTTACAGCATTAAACATAAAAATGGTGCAATACGCCGTGTAAATGTAAATATTGCAGCTACAACGGTAGAAAACTACACAAAGCTTAAAAATGCAGGAATTGGTACTTATATACTTTTCCAGGAAACGTATAATAAAAAGGCATATGAAGAACTTCACCCGGCAGGGCCTAAACATGATTATGCATACCATACAGAGGCAATGGACAGGGCAATGGAGGGCGGAATTGATGATGTGGGCATAGGAGTGCTTTTCGGGCTTGAAATGTACCGCTATGAACTTGCTGGAATACTTATGCATGCAGAACACCTTGAAGCAGTCCATGGTGTAGGGCCGCATACAATAAGTGTGCCAAGGGTGTGCCCTGCTGATGATATAGATACAGCAGATTTTAATAATGCTGTTCCAGACAGCATATTTGAAAAAATTGTTGCAATAATAAGGATTGCTGTTCCATATACAGGAATGATTATTTCTACAAGGGAATCACAAAAGACAAGGGAAAAAGTACTTAAACTGGGCATTTCACAGATAAGCGGGGGTTCACGCACAAGTGTAGGCGGATATGTAGAACCTGTAAGGGACGACAGTTCTGCACAGTTTGATGTAAGTGATACACGTACTCTTGATGAAGTAGTAAAATGGCTTATGGAACTTGGCTATATACCAAGTTTTTGTACTGCATGTTACAGGGCAGGCAGGACAGGTGACAGGTTTATGTCCTTATTAAAAAGCGGCCAGATAGCTAACTGCTGCCAGCCCAATGCCCTTATGACCCTTAAGGAATATCTTGAAGATTATGCCGCAGAAGATACAAAACGTATTGGAGAAGAGCTTATATCCAGTGAAATACTTAAAGTACCAAATGAAAATATAAGAAATAAGGCAATAGAATATTTAAAAGAAATGAATGAAGGGAAGAGGGACTTCCGTTTTTAATTTCTTGCCCATTAAGCCAGCCCTTTAAAAGGCACGCTTCTATGTTGTGGAAACATAAGCGGTGGGCAGGGACTTACTTGTTCCAGTGGGAGTATAAGCTCCAACTGGAAAGCTGCGGTAGCGGCTATGAGGTTGTTTTGCAAGTGGGCAAGTTGTGGGTATCTGCAACCGCAGCCTGCTTAAAATGCAGATTGCGGATATCCGCTTGATAAGGTTAAAATATGGGAGCTGCCGCATTAAGAAGCCAGTATACAATATATAGTAAATTTACCAGGTACTATAACTTGTATTTACATTCCTAGTGCGGCAACTCCCATATCTCTAAAGGAAAAATATATGAAAAAACTATATTGTCAATTATTTTCAAATAAAGAAGCAAGTTTTTCAATGGAGTCTGTAACTTCTATTACAGATTTCTCAATATCCCCATAAATAGTAGCAGACTGTGAAGAAAGTTCACCCATGCTCTTTGCAACTACTGCAAACCCTACACCAGCCTCACCGCTTCTTGCAGCTTCAATAGAAGCGTTTAATGAAAGCATCTTCTGTTTATTAGCGATTGATTTAAGGGAACTTGTGTTGGTATTAATCTTCTGGATAACATTAGTTGCATGGTTAATCTCTTCCTGTAGCTGCCCAAGCTTGCCGCCATTGCTGTTATGTGAGTACTCAAGGTTGACATACATATTTACCATCTGTCCAAACAGTTCCGCAGCCGCCTTAATATTTTTTTCATTGCTTACAGGCACTTTTTTAATTGCATTTATGTATGAATCAGAATCAATCCCAAGTTCTGTTGCTATCCTGCGGAAAGATTCTTCTTCAGGTTTCCTTGGAAGTACCTGGCCACCAATGACCTTGCCAACTTTTTCACTGCCAAGCATAATGTCAATAGAAAATGCCATAAGGCCGGCATGGCAGTAATATACACCAGAATTATCGTTATTGGACTTATTACAGCGGTGGCTGCCTTCTTCAGAGCTATGGGTGTATTTCATGCAGAAATCTGTGAAATTACTTTCCTTAGTGATATTTACACCCTTATTGTCCTGTAATACAGCAGCAAGTCCTGTTGCATCAGAGAAATTATCCTGTAATTCCTGTAATTTCTTTAAGTCTAAAAAATCCCTTATATTCATAAAATCCTCCGTCCCCACAGTATTATAGCAGTAAGTACTGCCAAATAATGTGTAATAAATTTTAATCTTCTTGCAATATGTATTTAATACAATCTATCTGCAACCTGCCTTGACTGTTTAAAATTAGCCAATGCCTGCTTGAAATGCAGATTGCGGATATCCGCCTGGCTAAGGTAAAAAATGCAAGACAGACAAAAAATTTTCTAATAAACCAGATTTATTGTTCAAATCTAACAATTCTATTATATAGCAATATATAAATAAATGCAAGAATTTTACTTTTAAACTTTTTACTTGTAGCATGTAGCCAGCAATGTTATAATAAAATAGCACATTCGTACAGAAAATTGGAGGAAGACATGGAGAATATTAAAAGCAGGATAGAAAGCCTGAAGAAAGAAAAAAATGCAGTTATACTTGCACATTATTATGTTCCTGGTGAAGTACAGGAAATCGCGGACTATATTGGAGATTCATTTTATTTAAGTAAAATAGCAAAAGAAGCCAGCCAGGAGATGATAGTGTTCTGCGGTGTATCGTTTATGGGTGAAAGTGCTAAGATACTTAGCCCTGGAAAGCTTGTGCTTATGCCAGATATTACCGCCGGATGTCCAATGGCAGAAATGGCACAGGCAGACAAAATAGAAGAAGTACGCAGCAAATATAATGATGTTGCAGTAGTTTGTTATATTAACTCTACTGGTGAATTAAAAAAACATTCTGATGTATGTGTAACTTCGTCAAATGCTGTAAAGATAGTTAAGGCGCTTCCTAACAAGAATATATATTTTATACCTGATGGGAACCTTGGGCGTTATGTTGCTTCGCAGGTTAAAGACAAGCATTTTATATTTAATGATGGTTTCTGCCATGTACATGCAAAAGCAGGCAAAGATGATGTAAAAGCAGCAAAAGAGGCGCATCCTGGTGCATTAGTACTTGTACACCCGGAATGTTACATGGAAGTTTTAGAAGAGGCAGATTACATAGGAAGCACTTCTGGCATAATAGATTTTGCATCTAAAAGCAGCGCCAGGGAATTTATAATTGGCACAGAACCTGGTGTTATGTATAAGCTTACAAAGGAAAACAAGGATAAAAAGTTCTATCCGCTACTGCCAGGGCAAGTATGCCCCGACATGAAAAAGATTACTTTAGAAAAAGTACTTAAGTGCATGGAAGACGGAAGTGGTGCAGTAGAAGTTAAAGAAGACTTAAGAAATTCTGCCATTACTGCCCTTAGCCGTATGCTTGAACTTGCCAGGTAAATGCTTTAAATGTTCAGAAACAGGAAAGGACAGCAGTTATATAGAAACTGCTATAAGCGCCAGTAAACCAGTCTGGTGCGGGTGGTATTATGATTAAAGACACAGATGTTGTTATTGTAGGTACAGGCGCAGCAGGGCTTTTTTGTGCACTTCACTTTCCAGAAGATATAAAGGTGCTTATGATAACAAAGGATACAGTGGATAAAAGTGATTCATTTCTTGCGCAGGGCGGAATGTGTATGCTGCGTGATGAAAAAGATTATGAAGAGTATTTTGAAGATACTATGAGGGCAGGACATTATGAAAATAATAAAAATTCAGTAGACATAATGATCAGGTCATCACAAAAAATAGCATCAGAACTTATGGAATATGGCGTAGAGTTTGAAAAGGACAATGGGGGTTTTATATTTACACGTGAAGGAGGCCACAGCCATCCACGTATTTTATTCCATAAGGATATTACTGGAAAGGAAATTACAAGCAAACTTCTTTATAATGCTTCCAGAAGAAAAAATATTGAGATTCTTGAATATACATCAATGCTTGATATTATCTGTGACAGTGGCAATGTATGCCGTGGAATTGTAGTATGTGGCAAAGATGGCAGTATATCGGCAGTAAGGGCATTATATACTGTACTGGCATGTGGCGGGCTTGGCGGGCTTTATAAACATTCAACTAATTTCCGGCATATAACAGGTGATGCCCTTGCCATTGCATACAAGCACAATATAGAAGTAGATCATATTGATTATATACAGATACATCCTACCACACTTTATTCTGAAAAACCAGGACGGCGTTTCCTTATTTCTGAGTCAGTGCGTGGTGAAGGGGCAGTGCTTTTAAATAAGGACAAAAAACGTTTTTGCAATGAGTTAAATCCAAGGGATATAGTAACTGCTGATATAAGGAAGCAGATGGAAAAGGATAATATGCCATATGTATGGCTGTCAATGGAAAATATCCCAGAAAATGAAATAAGGGCACATTTTCCTAATATACTAGACCAGTGTCTAAAGGAAGGATATAATCCTGTAAAGGAATGTATACCTGTAGTACCTGCACAGCATTATTTTATGGGCGGGATTAAAACAGACAGTGACAGCATGTCTTCAATGCCGCATCTTTATGCGGTAGGTGAAACTTCATGTAATGGTGTACATGGGCGCAACCGCCTTGCAAGCAATTCACTTCTTGAGTCAATGGTATTTGCAGAACGGGCAGCAGAAGCAATACAAAGGGAAATGTTTACTGGCGTGGCTTTATATAACAAGCTGGATAACGGGCATTTTTTAAAACTGGCATGCCTTGGGGCTTATAATAATATAGAAGCCTTGAAAGCAGAATATAAGGAAAGAGTCCTTAGTGAAATAGAAAAGGAGAATAAAAGACATGAATGACCAGGTGGCGTTAAAAATAAATGCAGACAGATATATAAGGATGGCACTTGAGGAGGATATTACAAGCGGTGACATATCAACTAACTGTGTAATGCCTGTATACCAGAAAGGGCAGGCAGAACTTATATGCAAACAGGATGGGATAATAGCAGGGCTTATGGTGTTTAAAAGGGTATTTGAAATACTTGATGAAACTGTAAGCTTTGATATGCGCGCCAATGAAGGGGACAGTGTTAAAAAAGGTGAAGTTATGGCTGTGGTTACAGGTGATATAAGGGCACTTCTTTCTGGTGAGCGGACAGCACTTAACTTCCTCCAGAGAATGAGCGGTATAGCTACATATACTAATTCCATAACCAGGCTGCTTGAAGGAAGTAAAACAACACTTCTTGATACAAGAAAGACAACACCTAATATGAGGATTTTTGAAAAATATGCGGTAAGGGCAGGCGGCGGCAGTAACCACCGTTATAACCTGTCAGACGGCATAATGCTTAAAGATAACCATATAGGGGCAGCAGGAAGCATTACAAAAGCAGTTAAAATGGCTAAAGAAAATGCATCATTTGTACATAAAATAGAAGTTGAAGTTGAAAACCTTGATATGGTGCGTGAAGCTGTAGAAGCAGGCGCAGATATAATAATGCTTGACAATATGGCACCAGATGAGATGAAAGAAGCTGTAAGGATAATAGACGGCAGGGCACTTACAGAATGTTCAGGCAATATTACAAAGGAAAATATAAAGGACATTATAGATACAGGTGTGGATTTTGTTTCAAGCGGTGCGCTTACACATTCAGCGCCAATAATGGATATATCACTTAAAAATTTACATGCCGTTTAAAATAAATATAAGAAGAAAATCCTTGTTTATAGCAATATGGGGCTGCTAGTTTTTCTTAATGTAGCAGCCCCATGTAATTTAATGCCTGCTTTTAAAAGAGGAATGTTTACATTTGGTATTTGTCTTTTTACAACGTTTTAAACTTACATTTCTTAGACATTCCTTTGGATTTAAATATCTTTTTATATAACTGCCATTTTCTTATGTCTGCTTTTATCTTTGGCTTGGAATTTCCTTTGCTAAAAGCTTTTTTGCCTATACTTTTAGCTGTAAGTTTATTTGTATAGATAGTTATATCGTCAAGTTTTTTACAGCCAGAAAAAGCTTTCTGCCCTATACTGGTTATATTTCTGCCTATCTGTACTGATTTAAGTTTCTTATTGTTTTTAAAAGCTTCTTTGCCTATAGAAGTTACTTTATATGTAATACCATTAATATTTATTGTATTTGGTATTATGGCATTTACAGGATTTTTCTTTGTACTTTTTACATACGTAACAGTTTTATTTTTGCCAGTTCCAGTTATTTTATATATAGCCTTGGAACTGCTGTCTGTAATTTTTGTACCCTTTTTTATACTATTATCTGTATTATTGTTATCTTTTTGTGCAGACGGGTCAAGTTCAAAGAAGTTTACAGTATATGATACAGGATTATCAAGGCCTGTAATTTCAACTTTAAATATATCACCTGCTTTATATGTTATATCATCTGGCCTGAATATAATACAGCCTGTCTGTCCATACCCGTCATTATTTACATAAAACGGGCCTTCAGAAGAAGCATTTGAAAAATTCCATGTCCTGCCATCATTTTTCCTTACCAGTGTAACATTTACATCATCTTCATCTACATCATAACCCATAGAAACAGACCAAGGGAAACCACTTCCAAAGTATTCCAGTGGCATGTTCTGGGCTGGCCATGCAACACCATATTCGCTGGCATGGCTATTGCTTCTGTCAAATGAATATACACAGCTATATGTACCATTCTTTCCGCTGACTGCACCAAATCCGGTTTTACCCATTTCCGGGTTTATAAGCCAGCGCCTGTGTCCAGTCCTGTCTATATTGCCTGGATCACCGTCTTCCATCCAGCTTGATACAATGGTATCATTCAGGCTGCAATGCCATGAAGCCCATGCAATATTAGAAGAGCCTGCACCTTGTTCTGCAAGTTCATACATATCATCAGGCATTCCTACAGGCTGTTCCGGAAAATGTGAAAGTTCATTATTAGCATAATTTGCAAGTGCCCCCGCCTGGCAAAGTGTATTATATTCATCTGATAATTCTACATTGTCAGAAATACCTGCAATATACCTTACCTGGTTTAACATTTTAAGCGCGGACTGTAAAGTTTTACCAGATAATTTTCCTAAAGAATATGGGCTTTTGGTAACTGGTTCTTCTTCAAATTCAAGCGCATCTTTTAATGAAACATTGCTGTTTTTGGCATAGTTTTTAATTTCTTCCTGTGTATGGTATGCTACATTAATTCCAGAAGGTTTTTCATAGCCCTCATCTGGTGTGATGGTATTGCCAGGATCTTCTGTTATAGAAGGAAAAGCAGTCTGCACAGGTGTTTTTGTAGCAGAAGGTGTTACTGCTGGCCTTATAGAAGGAGAAGGCCTTAACGTTGGTTTCTGTGTTGGTTTCTGTGACGGCCTTACAGAAGGAGAAGGCCTTGATGTTGGCTTCTGTGACGGTCTTACAGAAGGAGAAGGCTTTGCTGCTGGTTTCTGTGTTGGACTTACAGAAGGAGAAGGCTTTGCTGCTGGCTTCTGTGTTGGGCGGGCAGAAGGGGAAGTGTTTGTTCCTGGTGTCTGTGAAGGTTTTGCAGTGGACTGGCCGCTTCCTCCGCCACTTGTACCTCCTGGGGCCTGTGAAGAAGATGCAGATGGTGCTGTCTGTGTTGCCTCCGGGGAAGGTGAAACAGTTCCTGCTGGAGAAACTGTTGGGATTTCTGCTGGTTTCTGTGATGGCTTTACAGAAGGAGATGCTGTTGCAGTTTCTGCTGGCTTTTGTGTTACTTCCAGAGAAGGTGAAGGTGTTTCTTCTGGTCTTTCTGTAATTACAGGAACAGGTGAAGGCGTAATTTCTGGTGCTGGTGTTTCAGATGGATTTACAGTAACAGTAGTACTAGCAAGTACAGTACCGCCAGACTGGACAGTAATTGTTGCTGTTCCTGCATTTATGCCCGTTACATTGCCATCGTCTGATACCTGGGCAACAGAATCATCAGAAGAAGTATATATTAATTCACCAGGAACCCATAATTTAAGTTTTCCAGAACCATTTATTAAATTAACCCTTAGTTCCAGTTCTGTTGTGCTGCCTGCGTCAATATTGCTGTTTCCTTCTAAAACATACCCATCAATATAAGAATTGTCTACTTCTATTTTTTGCATTATATCTGCCTGTGCCGCCTGCATACTCTGGTCAAGGCTTCCTGTGCTGGAACAAAATGCACCTGCCAGTGTATTTGGGTATTTTGCTGCTTCTGTGCGGAAATCACCAAGCCCGGTATAAGTATATTTTGGATTAATTAAGCTGGTATAATGGCCAGTTACTGCACCTGCTGTCTGGTTTACCCAGTCATCTTTTTCCTCATACCACTGGTTAATTCCACTAACCATGCTATCTCCCCAGTTGTATGCTAAATTTTCAGCGTAAGACTGTACCCCGTTATACTGTACTGACCATATTTCTTTTTTATTTAAACGGCTGTGCCCAGATAATGAGAAACTAAATGCCAGCCCGCCTTCCATAGCGCGTATTCTTGCAATGCTCTCAAGATCTGCAGACCATTTAATGGGAACATAATCACTAGGTGAAAGCATACGGGAGGGATTGCCAGGATAAGGCACATTGCCAGCTTCACAGGCTTCCTTACGGATTTCATTAATCCTGTCCAGTGCCTCCTGTGCCTGGCTGTAGTAAGTGCCATACACCCCTAACATAGTGCACCCGTCTGAAGCAGTTGCAACATCTGTTTCCAAAACGGGTATGGTACGTGCCTGTGCCATACTTTCTGCCTTTGCTTTTCTGCCATTGCCATTTATATTAAATGGTATTCCTGCAAGTAATGTAACAGATAATGACATACTAAGTATTCCGGAAATAATTTTTCTAGAAATAATTTTTCTAGAAATAATTTTTCTTGTTAATTTCATTTGTTTTTTCTCCTTTTCAATATTATTTTGTAAATAGTTTAAACTGGTGGAATACAGATTTTGCTGTAGCCATCAATTATATATTAATTACATGGGAATAATTATAGCATAAGTTTGCCAATATGTGAAATTTTTATTAATATTTACTTCAATTAGTCTTTTGGACATAATGCAAAAAAACTGTTATAATCATATGGGAA
>CAJUJY010000084.1 GCA_910586555.1 uncultured Lachnospiraceae bacterium | reverse complement strand
GCATAACATTCTGGCCTCTTATTTAAAATAAACCGTGGATAACTATAAATTATCTCCTGTTTATATATAATTAATCCAGGGATTTGACAACCATTTCTTTAAAAATTATAATACAGTTTATAATAAAAACCATAACCGCAGGATTACCTGGTAATGTTAAATGCAAAGCATACAAAAGGAGGCATGCATATGGTACGGGTATTTTTAGTAGAAGACGAAATCTTAATACGTAATGGTATTAAAAACAGTATTGAATGGGAAAAGGAAGGCTACCGGTTTGCAGGGGAAGCAAGTGATGGTGAACTGGCTCTTCCAATGGTTTTAAAAGAAAAACCTGATATACTTATTACAGATGTACGTATGCCTTTTATGAACGGGCTGGAACTGGCAAACCTTGTTAAAAAAGAACTTCCTGGTATTAAAATTGTTATTTTAAGCGGCTATGATGAATTTGAATATGCCAAAGACGCTATTCAGATTGGGGTAGCAAGATATCTGCTTAAGCCTGTTTCTTCTGCCAAACTGCTTGAAACCCTTGGTGAAATATCTGGACAGATTCTGCATGAACAGAAGGAAAAAGAGCTTAAAAATGAATACCTGCGTGAAATGCGTGAAAATGAAGAATTAAAAAAGATGAAATTCTTTGGTGAGCTGGTATCTGGAAATATTTCCCCTGCGGACGCCATAGAAAAAAGCAGGTCATTTAACATTAATTTAAGTGCACAGGTTTATAAAATAATCCTTTTTAAAATACAAAACCCCTCATGCCAGGGCAGTATGCCAGAATCATTTATAGAAGCATATGAGGAAATTGAAAATACCGCCGCTTCTATTGAATATGTTTACAGTTTCCAGAGAGGTGCAGATGGATGGGCCTTTCTTCTGGTAGCAGATGGACAGGAAGAAATAGAAGCAAAAGAAACATATTTTATCAAAGCACTTGAAGAAGTTACTTCAAAATACCCTGGAACAGAATATTTTGGCGGAAGCGGGAATCCTGTTTTCAGGCTAAGGGAATTAAACAACTCTTTCCATAGTGCAGACTGTGCATTTGCCAGCCGTTTTACTAAAGAAATAAACCAGATTGTTAAATATTCAGATAGCAGCATAAAACAAAATATTGATAGTTTTGACTGTAACAGTTTTACAGAAATTGAACAGACACATAATGTTATTGGTAAATTTTTAAATAATGGGACACTTGAGGAAGTAGACAGTTTTGTAAATGCATGTTTCCAGGAAATCCCTGAAAAACAGTTCCGTTCTACACTTATGCGCCAGTATATTATTATGAATATTTATATATCTGTAATGTCTTTCTGTGAAAAAATACTTGCAAGTGCCGGACGCCGTGTTGATGAAGAAGCCAGGGCAGCAGATGACGAAGCTATGAAAAAAGCAATACTTACAACAGAATCTATTGATGATATTAAAATTTATATAGGACATCTGCTTGAACAGGCACTTGAAACACGCAATACTGTAAGCGGGCGCAGATATTCTGATATTATCAAAACAGCAATTAACCAGATAGAAAGCACTTATATGTCAGATACCATTTCACTAAATACTGTTGCTGCAAGTGCTGGTATGAGCCCAAGCTACTTTAGTTCTATCTTCAGCCGTGAAATGGGCAGGACATTTACAGAATACCTTACAGAAGTACGCATGGAAAAAGCTAAAGAACTTCTTGCATGCTCTTCCATGAAAACATCTGAAACAGGTTATGCAGTTGGCTACAAAGACCCACATTATTTCAGTTATATTTTTAAAAAAATGACAGGCTGTTCTCCTAAAAAATACCGTTCAGACAGGAAAGGGGAAGAACAATGAGAAAATTAAAAAACCAGTCACTAAGCAGAAGCTTAACAAGTATATCCATAGCTGCCATAGTACCAATGTTTATACTGTCTTCCTATCTGCTGTGGGCATTGTCCAGTGCTATAAATGCATACTCTGGAATTAATAATAATATTTCCTATGCAAACAAATATGTTATGGATTTTAAGGAACGTATTGACTATACAATGTATCTGGCTGTTATTGGAAATAAAAGCATTGATGAAATTGAAACTGGCAAAACTACTGTAAACGGGATTATTACAGTAAATCCTTATTCCTATATACAGGAACTTGAATCTGCATGTAATAAGCTTTCGCTAAATGCTACAGTGCCTGGCAATACAAATGAGGTTAAACGTGTTAAAAACACGCTTAATTCCCTTGGCAAAAGTATATTTAACCTTGAAAACAGTATTAAAAAGGGCGGGTTATATGAAAAAAACATGGATACTCTTGACAGGGATATTTATGTTTTAACTTCCCTTGTACAGTCGGGCCTCCAGAATTATATTTATACAGAAACAACTAACTTTGAAAATGTAAAAGCAGGCCTTGACAAAAAGAACCGTATGATGGTAACAACATGCCTTATTACACTTTTAATTGTAATAGTAATTTCTGCGTTTCTTACTACACGGGCAGTAAAAAGTGTTACTATACCAGTACGCAAATTGTGTGCCCAGACAAGCAAGGTTGCAAAGGGTGATTTTACCGCTAATACAAAAGTAGAATCTGTTGGGGAAATTGCACTTCTTACACGTAATTTTAATAATATGACCCAGGAAATAGGACATCTTGTAGAGGATATTAAACGCAATAAAGAAAATATACATTTAATTGAAATGAAACTTTTACAAGCACAGATAAACCCGCATTTTTTATATAATACATTAGATACTATTGTATGGCTTGCAGAAGAGAAAAAGACAAAAGAAGTAGTGTCTATTGTAACTTATCTTTCTGACTTTTTCCACACTACCTTAAGCAAGGGAAAAGATTTTATAACTATACAAGAAGAAGAATTACATGTATCAAGCTATATGAAAATCCAGAAATTCCGTTACCAGGACGTTATGGATTATGAAATCCATATTGATAAAGAACTTTACCCTTATATTATACCTAAGCTTATGCTCCAGCCTCTTGCTGAAAACGCACTTTTACATGGTGTGCGTAATAAGCGTGGCGGCGGGCATATTTATATTACAGGCACAAAAGACAATGACAGGATTATTTTCCAGGTAAAAGATGATGGGCGTGGCATGAAACCAGAAGAACTGGAAAAACTAAAACAGGGGATTGAGAACAATAAACTGGAAACTACAGATAACAGCGGGTTTGGAATTGTTAATGTAAACCAGCGCATACAAAATTATTATGGAAAAGAATTTGGAATCTCATTTGAAAGTGAATTTGGAAAAGGGACCACTGTAACAATTATTATTGCCGCAAAAAATATTCAAACAAAATCGTAAAAAATCACAAATTTTATAAAATTTTCAAAAAATATCTTAAAAAATACAAATAGGATTCTGTTTACCCCCTTCCAGTTATAAGTTATTATATACCCAGGTTATAAATATAGCAGTTTCTACAGAAAGCAGGACTGCTTTATAAATTTATAATACTAATAATACTTAAACAAGGTATTAATAACAATCCAGAATTAAGGAGGAGAAGACAATGAAGAAAAAATTTTTAGCAAAGGCGCTTTCTGTAATGATGGCAGCAGCACTCTTAACCGGCTGTGGTGGCGGAGGCGGTGACAAACAATCCTCAGACAGCAATGTTTCAAGTAATGGAGGCGGCAGTGGCAGTGATATAATTACTGTCGGTTTTTCACAGGTAGGTGCAGAATCAGACTGGCGTACAGCAAACTCTGAGTCAATGAAATCTACATTCAGCGAATCAAATGGCTATAAATTAATTTTTGATGACGCACAGCAGAAACAGGAAAACCAGATTACTGCAATCCGTAACTTTATACAGCAGGAAGTAGACTACATAGTCCTTGCACCAGCTACAGAATCAGGATGGGACAGTGTGCTCCAGGAAGCAAAAGATGCTGATATACCAGTTATTATTGTTGACCGTATGATAAATATTTCAGATGACAGCCTTTATACAGCATGGGTTGGTTCTAACTTTAAGCTGGAGGGACAGAAAGCATGTGAATGGTTAAAAGCATATGCAGAAGCAAAAGGCATTAAGGAACTTAATATTGCAAATATACAGGGCACTATTGGTTCTTCAGCACAGATTGGACGTACAGAAGCATTAAATGAAGCTGTTGAAGCAAATGGCTGGAACCTGCTGGCGCAGCAGACTGGTGAATTTACACAGGCAAAAGGCCAGGAAGTTATGGAGTCAATGTTAAAACAGCACGACAATATTAATGTTGTATATTGTGAAAACGATAATGAAGCATTTGGTGCAATCGATGCAATCGAAGCTGCCGGCAAAAAAGTAGGCCCTGATGGTGATATTCTTGTAATGTCATTTGATACAACAAAGGCAGGAATTACAGATACACAGTCTGGTAAAATAATTTTAAATACAGAATGTAACCCTCTCCATGGCCCACGTGTAGAAGAAATTATTAAAAAATTAGAGAATAATGAAACACCTGCTAAACAGGCATACGTAGATGAAGGCATTTTTGCATATGGCACAGATGTTACCAATGTTAATATTGATGGTACAGATTATCCTGTTACAGAGGTAACAGATGATGTAATCAGCGGCCGTGCTTATTAAATTCCAGAATACAGCCGGCAAGCCTGGTTAATGGGCAAGCTGTTAAAGCTTGCCTTTTTTATCTGGATAATGCTGTTTAATTGCTATTATCATATAATATTAAATACTATAATATAAACAGTTTGTAGCTGTGCGCTGCCTGCAAAAAACTGTTTACTTATCCATATACAGCATTAAATGCAGCGCAGAAATGGGGGATATAATGGAAAAAGAAATTGTACTTGAAATGAAAGATGTTTCAAAAACCTTTCCTGGGGTAAAAGCCTTACAGCATGTGGATTTCAAGTTACGCAAAGGTGAAATACATGCACTTATGGGTGAAAATGGCGCAGGCAAGTCTACGCTTATTAAAGTACTTACTGGTGTACATGATTTCCAGTCTGGTAAGATTATAATGGCTGGTGAAAGCATTGTAAATAAATCACCACAGGATGCACAGTCACATGGAATAAGCACTGTATACCAGGAAGTAAACTTATGCCCTAACCTTACTGTAGCAGAAAATTTATTTATTGGACGTGAACCAAAAAAATTTGGCTTTATTGACTGGAAAACCATGAAAGATAAAGCTTCACAGCTTCTTAAAGACCTTAAGATTGATGCTAATGCTACAGATAAACTTGAAGAATGTTCTATTGCAAAACAGCAGATGATTGCTATTGCAAGGGCAGTTGACATGAAATGCAAGGTACTTATACTTGATGAACCGACTTCTTCATTAGATGATGAAGAGGTTGAAAAACTTTTCATACTTATGCGCAGGCTTAAAAGTGAAGGTGTAGGCATTGTATTTGTTACACACTTTCTTGAACAGGTATATGCGGTATGTGACCGTATCACCGTGCTGCGTAATGGCACACTTGTAGGGGAATACGAAACTGCAGAGCTGCCACGTGTAATGCTTGTTGCCAAGATGATGGGAAAAGATTTTGATGATCTTGCTGATATTAAAGGTGACCACAAACAGCTTGAAAAATTAATACCTGTTATAGAGGCAAAAGGCGTTGGCAGGAAAGGAAGTATTAAACCTTTTGACTTTGTAGCCAATAAGGGTGAAGTTGTAGGACTTACAGGACTTCTTGGTTCAGGGCGTTCTGAACTTGTACGTGCAATATATGGCGCTGACAAACCAGATTCTGGCAAAATATTTGTTAATGGCAAAGAAGCTAAAATTAACGCACCTATTGATGCTATGAAGCTTGGAATGGCATATCTTCCTGAAGACCGTAAAAAAGACGGGATTATTGCAGACCTTTCTGTAAGGGAAAATATTATACTTGCACTCCAGGCTAAAAAAGGCATGTTCCACCTTATGAGCCGCAAAGAAATGGAAGAAGCAGCAGATAAATACATAGAAACCCTCCAGGTTAAAACTGCAAGCCGTGAAACACCAATTAAAAGTTTATCAGGCGGCAACCAGCAGAAAGTCATTATAGGAAGATGGCTTCTTACTAACCCGGATTACCTTATACTTGATGAACCGACACGTGGTATTGATATTGGTACTAAAACTGAAATCCAGAAACTTGTGCTTGACCTTGCAGACCAGGGAATGTCTGTTACATTTATATCTTCTGAAGTTGAAGAAATGTTAAGAACCTGCTCACGCATGGGTGTTATGCGTGACGGGAAAAAGGTCGGGGAAATAACAGGTGATGACTTGTCACAGGAAGGAGTTATGAAAGCAATCGCAGGGGGTGATGGCAATGAATAAAGATACTTTTAAAAATATTACTTCAAAACGTCTTTTTATGCCAATTATGTGCCTGGTTATTGTGCTTCTTGCCAATGTAATTAAAACACCAGATTTCTTTAAAATAACACTTGAGAATGGTGTTTTATCCGGCTACATTATTATTGTAATTAACCGTGCTTCTGAGCTTGTAATACTTGCAATAGGAATGACACTTGTTACTGCTGCTTCTGGCGGGCAGGATATCAGTGTTGGTGCAGTTATGGCAGTTGCTGCTGCTGTATGCTGCCAGATTCTTTCAGGAGGTGAGGTATCTGTAGATAGCCTGGCTTCCCCATTAATAATTGCAATTATAGCCGCAATACTTGCTGCTGCATTATGTGGCGCGTTTAACGGCTTTTTAGTTGCCAGACTTGGCATACAGCCAATGGTTGCCACACTTATCCTGTTTACTGCTGGAAGGGGTATTGCACAGTTAATAACAAAGGGACAGATTACATATATACGTGTTGATTCTTATAAAACTTTTGGTGGTTATATTGGTAAATGCCCAATTCCTACACCTATATTTTTAGCAATTATTGTTATAATTATTGTACAGCTTGTACTTAAGAAAACAGCACTTGGGCTTTATATTGAAAGTGTTGGTATTAATGGTACTGCTTCAAGGCTTGTCGGTTTAAATTCTACACTTATTAAATTCCTCACTTATGTAATATGCGGTGCCATGGCAGGAATTGCAGGTGTAATTGCATCAAGCCGCATCTATTCTGCTGATGCCAATAATATTGGTTTAAACCTTGAAATGGACGCTATACTTGCTGTTGCACTCGGAGGCAATGCACTTGGAGGCGGCAGGTTCAGCCTTATGGGTTCTGTAATTGGTGCATATACAATACAAGCACTTACTACTACCCTTTATGCAATGAACGTAAAAGCAGACCAGTTACCAGTATACAAGGCGGTTGTAGTTATTATTATTGTAATATTACAGAGCCCTGTATTTAAAAAGATGCTCGCTAACCAGAAAGCTAAGAAAACATCTGGAACTACAGCAACAGAAGGAGGGAAATAATTATGGGTATATTTAAATCAGATACAAGCACAGCACCAAAGAGAAAAATCAATTCTAATACTTTCCTCCTTATGATTACAATCCTGTTATTCCTTGCAATGTATATTTCAGGCATGATTATTTTTAAAGATAACGGGTTTGCAAAGCCACAGATGTTTTTAGACCTGCTTATATCTAATGCCGGCCTTTTAGTTATTGCAGTTGGCCAGACCATTGTTATGATTACAGGGGGCATTGATATTTCAGTTGGTTCTGTTACTGCACTGGTATGCATGGCTGTTGCAAACCAGATGGAGAACCATGGCACAAGTGCTTATGTGGCAGTTTTAATTGCACTTGGCATCGGGCTTTTATATGGCGTTGTACAAGGGTTTTTAATTTCGTATATGGAAATCCAGCCATTTATTGTCAGCCTTGCAGGATTATTCTTTGGACGCGGGCTTACTTCCATGATAAGTACAGATATGATTTCAATTAAGAACGAAGTATTCCTTTCATGGGCAAAATACAGCATTGATCTTCCAATAGGCTCTTACAGTAAGAAGGGAAGGTTTATACCAGCACATATCTACCCTACTGTTATTATTGCACTTGTTATTGTAACTGTAGTAGCACTTATTATGAAATTCTCTAAATTCGGGCGTGAAGTATATGCTATTGGCGGCAACTCCCAAAGTGCCATGATGATGGGGTTAAATGTACGTAAAACTAAATTTAAAGCTTACATATTAAACGGTTTCCTGGCTGGCTGCGGCGGTTTCCTTTTCTGTATGAACAGTTGCTCAGGGTTCGTAGAACAGGCCAAAGGGCTTGAAATGGATGCAATCTCTGCATCAGTAATTGGCGGTACACTGTTAAGCGGTGGTGTCGGCACACCGTTTGGCACTATATTCGGTGTACTGATTAAAGGAACAATATCAAGCCTTATTACAACACAAGGCTCACTTTCAAGCTGGTGGGTACGTATTGTACTTTCAGCATTGCTATGTTTCTTTATTGTATTGCAGGCAGTACTAGGAGGAATAAAGAAAAAGAAATAACTTTTAAATACCAGCAGGGATTCTGTTAAAATTAATATAATAAAACGGGCTGTTGCACTAAGCATTAAAAATACAGGATATGGTATCTGTATTCCACCATATTTTACAATATCCTGTATATACTTTACTTAGCGTAACAGCCCCTTTACTGCTTATAATTATACCTTTGTCCATCTAATATGGCTTAAATAATCTACAGGCCTGGTTTTTTATAAATAACAAAAAATGCCACGGATTATATTTTGTAACAAAAATTTGGAAAAAGCAGTTAATTATTTTAGATATATTTCGATATAATATATGAGGAACCGGGTTTAAAACAATAATGTAAAGGAGTGAGTATTATGTCAGTTTTTTCAGTATCTGGCTCAAACAATGATTTCTACAGTATGTTTTTTAATACATCAGGCCAAAAGAACAATAATAATGCAGCAGGCATTTTTGGCGGCGGCAACAGTGCAATAGGTGATATGTCACTTATTAAAAGCGGTGCATACAAGAAACTTTTAAAGTCTTATTATGCAACAGTAAAAGACAGCGATGGCAACAGTATAAACAGCAATAAAAAAACTACTACCGCAGAAGCAAGCGCAGCAAAGGACTCTGCCGGGAGTTTAAAGACTGTAAGTTCTGATGCATCTTCACTTGTTAGTGCACTTAAGGAACTTGGCAACAGGTCACTGTATAAAAATAAAACCGATGACAGTGGAAACAAAATTCTCGGTGAAAAGGGTGAAGCTGTCTACGATACAGAAAAAATAGGAAGTGCTGTTAAAAAATTTGTTGAATCATATAATTCATTTATTGAGTCATCAGGCAAGTTAAATTCTACAAGCATATTAGGCAAGACACTTGATGTAATTAGCAATACAAAGAAAAATGCAGGCCTTCTTGCGGATATAGGGATTACAATAGGTGATGACAATAAGTTAAAACTTGATGAAACTAAACTTGGCAAGGCTAACACCACTACAATTAATTCATTGTTTGCTGGAAGCGGCTCTTATGGCTCAACTGTTTATTCAAGGGCTTCAGCAAGTGCACGCCTGGCAGACAGCGCAGCTTATAAAAACACACATGGGACATCATATACATATAGCGGTGCTTATTCAATGCTTGGACAGACAGGTTCAAATTCAATTAGCGGATATATGTAAAATTTTATACAGCCATAAGCCTGTAATACACATTGGCGTGCTGGTAATGCTTGTTTTACAGACAGATAATATTCCAGTAAAATACACTTCCTAAAGCTTTTAAAAGCAAAAGGAAGTGTATTTTATTTAACATAAGGGCAGACTGGCGGAGCCTGGCACCTGTTGTTTTTGCAGGTAACGCAGAGGGCAAACCAGACTGCAATATCCCTGGCTTATTTAGCTGCTTTGTCTTATACGCATAGTTATATTTGTATTCTGTGTCTTCTGGTATATAATAACAGGTGATATTATACATATTATAATAATTATTGCAAAAAATATAATATTTCTTATTAATGGAATGGAATATGTAACCCCGGCATAAAGGTTTATAGCATTAAATACCAGATAACTAAGAGGAAGGCCTGCCGCAAGTGAAATAATAATAGAAATAACTGCATATATGCCTCCTTCAGCCCCTAACATTTTCCTCACTTGTTTTGTTGTCATTCCTATGCTCTCAAGTGTTGCAATTTCTTGTGAACGGCTTTGTACCCCGGATGCCATCATATCTATATAATTTAGCATTGCAAGCACTGCCATTATAATACTTATGCTATTACCAAGTACCCTGGCTTTATTCTCAGTGGTTTTCATATACTTGTAATTTTGTAATTTTGACTCATGGCTGGTTTCATCTATACCATCAAATACAGATAATGCTAAAGCTTCTGTTTCTTCGTTATAAGCTTCTTTATATTCTGCACATACGGCTTCAATATACGTTTCACCGCAAACTTTTTCTGCAAACTTTTCACTTACAATTATTTCTGGCGGAAGCCCCCCTGCAAAAAAAGCAGGATTAACTCCAAGTCCTCCTACAGCAGCTATCTGGACTGAATATTCTTTACCAGGCTTTGAACCAGAAAGAAGCCTGAAGTTTACTGTTTTACCTGTCATGCCACTGTCACCCTCTGTATATGTACTGATTGCAACCGCAGTTTTACCTTCTTCAAAATCCTTTTTATTAAGAATATTTCCAAGACTTTTATTTAAATATAAAAAACCTGTTTCACCAATTCCTATAAGACGTGAAGTAAAAAGCCCATATTCCGGGTTTTTCTTATAATTTTCAATATCTTCTTTATAACTTCCCGAAGGATAATATCTTGTAGAATACAATTCCTTAAAATACCTGCCAAATGTTTTTTCCTGGTATGGTATAACAATCTCTGTGGAAGAAATAGTTCTTACGGATTTTATTCCTGGTGTATTTTTAAGCTGGTTTATCTTTTCCTTTGTAATTAATGGCTTATTTTCTTCAAGGGTAGTTTCATTCTGGAAACGTATATCATATTCTAAAGTTTCATTAAGAATATACTTTGCATCATTTGCCCTTATATATGTAGAAGTACAAATATAAACAGATACTGCTATTACAAATGATAGAAAAATTACAAATGCCTGTTTTTTATTCCGGAATATATTCTGCATTGCCATGGAAAAAATACTGGCACTTTCCCTTTTCTTACTTTTTCTATTTACAGAAACTGCAATATAATTTAAAGCTTCAACAGGCGGGCAGCCTGCTGCAATCTTTGCAGGTTTTAAACTGCCTGCCCTGTTTGCAAGCATTGAAAAAAGCCCGGCTATAACAAATACCCATATATTTAAAGGAATAACCGTATTTTCCTGGAATGAATAATCTATAATGCTTATAATTTTAGGAATAATTATCCCAGATAGCATGGCTGCTGCAAAAAGGCCTGTGGATATACCTGTAATGGAATTAAATAAAGACTGCCTGTTTATTAACTTTTTAAGCTGTGCTGAAGTCATGCCAATAGTTTTAAGCTGTCCATAATAGCGTATATCCTTTGTTACAGAAATATATAATGTATTGTAAATAAACAAATAGCTGCTTGCAAAAACCATAAAAAGTATTCCAGCAAGGCCTGATATAATTTTAATAAAATAAGAAGCAATATTTGTATCAGCCTCAATAATCTGGCGGCCGCCAAGCTTAAGTTTATCTTGTATTGACATTATGTCTTTCTCAAAATATAGTGGTTTTTTAAGTGTTATTTTTAGAGAACCTTGTGTAAAATCTGTTGGTTTTACATTTGAGGTTTTATAAAACCCTTCTGAAACATACCCTTTGCCTTTTCCTGTATAATCATTATAAAAACCACAAAGTATAAATTCTTTTTCCCATATTTTTTCATCTGTGCCTTCCTCCAGTGTAAAATAAGCTAATGGAAGCTTCATGCCGGCTTGTGGGTTTTTAATTCCCATATTATTTAATGTTCTTAAAGAAAGTAATATTTCATTTTCTTCTTTGGGATAGTGTCCGGTAAATGTTTCAAGTGCAGGAAGGATTATTTTCTGCCAGCAGGTATTATCAGCCCAGTAAAGCCTTGTTTTATCAAGCATTTTTTGTTTGTACTTTTCAAGCATCGCACACTTTACAAGAAGTCCTGCATACTTTATTTCTTCCATAGAACGGGCTTTTTTAATCTGGAAATCTTCTGGTTCTGTTAAAGAAATATCATAATCCATGCCAGATGTGTAACGGGTACGCTCCTGTATGGCTTTCCAGTAACCTGCACCAACAGATATTATTGAGGCAACAAGAAATGTACTTAAAAAAATTGCAAAAACCATCATTATATTTCTTTTTTTATTAGCTTTGTAAGTGGCTATGGCAATTTCATTTATAACAGCTTTATTATTTACTTTTAGCATAAGAACCACCTTCCCCGTAAATTTTTCCATCTTCAAGGCGTATAATCCTGCCTGCCATCTGTGCAATTTCCTCATTGTGTGTAATCATAACAATGGTCTGCCCAAACTGTGTACCACAGGTTTTAATAAGTCCAAGGACATCTAAACTTGTACGGCTGTCAAGGTTTCCCGTTGGTTCATCTGCAAGTATAATAGCAGGTTTTGCTGCAAGTGCCCTTGCAAGTGCTACACGCTGCTGCTGTCCGCCTGATAGCTGCCCTGGCATAAAATATTTCTTTTCAGAAAGCCCAAGTGTTGTAATAATCTTATCTATAAAAACCTGGTCTGGGCGTATGCCGTCTAATTTAACTGGAAGTATAATATTTTCATATACATTCATAAGTGGAAGCAGGTTATAATTTTGGAATACAAAACCAATTTTGCGCCTGCGGAATATTGCCAGTTCATCTTTGTCCATACTGGCAATATCTTTCCCATCAACATATATACTGCCAGATGTTGGTGTATCAAGCCCTCCAAGCATATGCAAAAGTGTTGATTTGCCACTGCCAGATGTACCTGTAATAGAAAGAAATTCCCCTTTTTGTACCAAAATGCTTACTCCGTCTAATGCTTTCACCTCCCCGCTGCCTGTTTTATAATATTTCTTTAAATCTTTGGTTTCCAGTATATCCATACGGTTACCTCCTCGTATTATATAATCATAGCCATTCTTTATCTTTTCTACAGATTAGGC
>CAJUJY010000083.1 GCA_910586555.1 uncultured Lachnospiraceae bacterium | reverse complement strand
ATGATACAGGATGGTTCGGATTTTGTATAGGTACATGCTATCCACCGTTTACTATTATTCCACCAGTTGACCACAATGTGATAGTTGTAAAACATATTGACTGTGCTTTATATGGCAGACACTATATTGAAGATGAAATTACACCAGGCTTAATTGCTAAAATATTAAATGATGTGCCAAAAGGAATTGAGGCCAGTTTGTGCTTAGACCCTGACGGAGAAGGATACTATGGCTGCCTGGAAGTAGTATCTGATGGGGAATGGCTGTCCCTTTGTTATGATTATGAAGAAACAAAAACTTATTTTTCTTATAATCCCAGGTTTGCCAGTACAGTAAAGCTGCTTGAAGAGACAGACCCGGGAGATGAAAATATATATACTCCCATTGACTATGATGGCCAGTCCCCTGTTCCTAAGTGCCAGGCTATCACGGATATGGATGCTGGTGTGAAGGCCGTTGAATATTTTATCCATACAGGAAAGTGTTATCCAGGAATTGACTGGGCATATTATCCGTAAGTTCTTGCTGGTATTAGATAAAAATTAAGCAAATGTACATTTAAAGAAAGGAACAAATTGACTAAATACCAGTGGATTTTGTTTAAGAAAAGATAGCTGGAAAATATTAATAGTGGACTACCCATTACATAAAGTTAATGGGCTTCCACTATTTTTAAAATACCATTAAAGGAAGAAGTATTTTACTGGTAAGGATAGTAATTGATTTTTTTAGGCTTTCCATATACCTTTTTATTATTCTGGATTTTGTAAGCCCTTATATATAATGTTATACCATAACTGCCACCTATATAAATACTGGTTTCTGTAATATTGTTATCTGGTATATCTTTAAATTTTTTATTTTCTGAATAAATTTCGTATCCACTAACCTGCGGATCGCGTTTCCATGAAAGTTTTATTTTTTTTGAATGTATAAATGCATTAATTTTTATTTTCTTAACTTGCTTTGGTACAATGCCCAGGCTTATAAATTTAGCACCTGTAGTTTTTGCTAATTTTTCAGCAGATGTATTTGTCCAGCCAATAATTGTTAAACCAGAAAGGTCTTTTTTGTATCCATAAATTCTGCTGGATACCAGTGAAGTTGGAAGGACAAGTTTTTTTAACTGCAATGTTTTAGCATTATAAATTGTAAATTTTCTTAAGGCTCCTTCTTTTATAACAATATTTTTTAGCGAAGTACAGTTATCCAGGCTGATATTACATTTTGAAACATTTTTTCCAATATAAAGCCCTGTTAATTTTTTAGCATAGAAAAATGCATAATCATCAATTTTTGTAATAGTAGCTGGTGTATGGTAACTTCCCTTTTTCTCACATGGATATAAAATAATTTTTGTGCGGTCTGCATTAAGTAAAACACCATCTTTAGATGAAAAGTGTTTATTTCCAGGGTCTACAGTGATTTTTTCAAGTTTATCCATATAATTTTTTACAGACTTTAAATTATAAATATCTTTTATTGTACTTCCCATATGGTAGCTTTTCTTGGCAGATGGGACAGCATATATTTTTGTTTTTTTCTTTGTAGTAAGTATCCCGTCATCAGTTGAATATACAGGATGGTCTGAAGATACAGAAAATGCAGAAGCTTTGTTTTTATATGATATAGCATTTAAATCAGTAGTTTCATCTGGAAATGTTACAGTGCCTTTTCTGCCAGATGGATATATATAAAGTATTGATTTGTCTTTACTGTATAATATTCCTGATACAGAAGAAAAATGCTGGTTGTCTTCAGGAATAGTAATATTTGTTAAGTTAATTGTGTTTATCTGGTTTAGTGGGTTTTTTAAAGTTTTCAGGGTTGACGGGAGTAATAGTTCTTTTATTGATGAATTATTAAATGCATTTTTATTAATTTTTTTAATTCCTTCACCAATAGTAACTTTATCTAAATTCTGGCAGTAATTAAATGCATAAGAAGAAACTTTAGTTACGCTATCTGGTGTTTTATAATTTCCAGATTTATATGCAGGAAATTTATATAAAATAGTTTTGTCTGCATTATATAAAATACCATTTTCAGAAGAGAAATTTTTATTGAAGGACGCAACAGAAAATGCTGTGCCTGCGTTCTGGAATGAATTTCCCATTATAGATTCTACATTTTGTGGGATTTTAATTACTTTTAAGGAGGTGCAGTTTGAAAACGCATTACCTTGGATTTGTGTAATTGCAGAAGGCAGGGCAATGTTTTCAAGCCTGGTACAATTACTAAATGCGGAATCAGCAATATAATTTAATTGTTTTGATAGAATAACTTCTTCTAAATTATTGCAATTATAGAATGTATAACCAGACATTAAATATACACTGTCTGGTATTTTTACTTTTTTAATGTTAATGCATCCCATAAATGCACCATATCCAATATTTGAAACGCCATTTTGAATTGTTAAATTTTTTAAACTTATACAATTTTTGAATACATAGTTTCCAATTATGCTGACATTATCAGGAATAGTTATTTCTTTAAGCTGTATACAGCCAGAAAAAGCGGATTCCCCGATTGTATCTGCACCAGACCCTATGTTTGCATATTCTAAAGATTTACAATTTTTAAAACAAGAATAGGAAATACTTTTAATATTATCAGGAATATCAATTCTTTTTAAAGATTTACATCCATAGAACGTACTAGGTTGTAATATTTTTAAGGAAGAGGGCAGTGTTATATCCAGAAGATTATGACAGCCGGAGAAAGCGTATTCTCCTAAGACTTCAAGACTTGCAGGTAATATAATGTTTTGTAGTGAATGGCAGTTATAAAACATTGTCTTACCCAGTTTTTTTACTTTGGAAGGTATATTAATTGTTTCCAGTTTTTTACACTGGTAAAATGCCCCGCTTCCAATAATTGCTACACTTTCAGGAATTTGTATATTTGTTATAAGGCATTTTCTGAATGCATTTTGTGCAATAGAAGTTACTGTGCCAGGAACAGAAAAAGCCCCTTTTCTGCCAGATGGATAGCGTACAAGTTTTTTGCCATTTTTAGTGTATAATACACCATCTACAGCTTTAAAATATTTATTTTTGCTGTCTACAGAAAATGAAGTAACTTTGGTATTGTCAAAAACTTCCATATCAAGTGCAGATACATCTGCATTGATATATACATTGTTTCCTCCAGAATATGATGTTAATATTCCATAATTATTTACATTATATTTGTTGTTTGATTTTGCAGATGCAGTTGTTTTGTATGTATTTGTTAAAGGAGTGTTATAGATTAATCCTGTTGCCATTACAAAGGACAGTCCTAATATAGCAGCTCTTTTTTTAAAACCATAATTCATAAAATTTCCCCCTTTATGTAGTATATATAATTTACATTTATAACTATAACATAATCAGGCCGTTTTTTCAACTTCTTAGTATTTTTTGGATTTCCCCTTTTTTCCAATTATCTTTTGTTTCTATAAATGTATTGTTTTTATGGAATTTTTTTTATACATGCCACTATTTGCAAAAGAATTTACAAAGGAAGAAGCAGTGGAAATTGCAGAAACTGTAAGAATAAAAGATTCATAAAGAATTTAAAAGTGCCATATCCTGTTTTAAAGATTATTATGCCAGATAAAAATTCTGGATTTATCCCCTTTACTATACGGGCTGTAAAAGGCAGTATGGGGATTTATGCTTGTGGACGGAAACCATGGGCAATTTAGAAAGGTGTGGTAGTTTATATGCTTAATAAACTCTGGGGGTTTATGATACTTATAGGTTTAAGTTTTGGAATTATTACAGGTGAAGTAGAAGCATTAAGTAATGCAGCTATCGACAGTGCAGGCGAAGCAGTTTCACTTGCAATAACAATGCTTGGGGTAATGGCACTTTGGACGGGGCTTATAGAAATTGCCAGGCGTTCTGGGCTTTTAGATATGCTTACGCGTAAGCTTGCACCAGTTTTAAGGTTTTTATTCCCACGTATTCCAGAAGGACATAAAGTTAATGAATATATAGCTGCTAATATAATAGCAAATGTACTAGGGCTTGGATGGGCAGCTACACCTATGGGGCTTAAGGCAATGAAGGAGCTGGCAGTACTAGAACGGCAGCGCACTGGCAATGAAAAAATAACAAAGGCTTCAGATGAAATGTGTACGTTTCTAGTTATAAATATTTCTTCCTTACAGCTTATACCAGTTAATGTAATTGCATACAGAAGCCAGTATGGTTCAGTTAATCCAGCAGCCATTGTGCTGCCAGGACTTATGGCAACAATAGTTAGCACAGTCTTTGCAATAATATTTTGCAGGATAATGTGCAGGAAAGGGGAAAAGGGGTAAAATATAATTGATAGCCCTGTTAATTAGTAGTATACTATTAAAATAAGATGAATTAAGAGGATTAATTAAAATGAAAACCCTTATTATATTGAAATGTTTGATTTTGAACACAGTGTTGACGAGGACAGGTATATTGCTATAGGACGGGTAGGAGATGTGTTATTTGTAGTATTTACAGAAAAAAGAGATTCCATTAGATTAATTTCAGCCAGGCTTGCAACAAATGCAGAAAGGGAGCTTTACTATGACCAGGACATTAATTATTGAGAGTGGGCAGAAACCTACAGAAGAGCAGCTTAAAGAAGTTGAAGAAGCAGGAAAAAGCCCTATTATTTTTGATGAAGATTGCAAAGAACTGTCACCAGCTATGATGAAAGCATTTAAAAGTGCAGTAGTGCAGAGAAACCGGAGGAAAAATGCTTAGTCTTTTAAACAGACAGCATTAACAGGAGGATTTAGGGCAATGGATAAGATTTTAATTATTGAAGATGAGAAAGATGTGAACAGGCTGCTGGCACAGGCTTTACAAGATAATGGCTATAAGACAGTTTCAGTATACAATGGCCTTGATGTGGCTAATATTTTAAAAGAAGGGCAGTTTGAAATGGTGCTTCTGGATTTAATGCTTCCATATAAAAGCGGGGACGAAGTCCTTAGGGATATCAGGAAAGTTAGTGATATACCTGTAATTGTAATTTCTGCCAAAGATATGGTAAGGACAAAGGTTGATTTGCTGGCAGCAGGTGCGGATGATTATATTACAAAACCATTTGACCTGGAAGAGATGGCGGCAAGGGTTGCTTCAAATATAAGAAGGTATGGAAGCAAGGAAACTGTTAAAAAGATCCAGTATAAAGAATTAGTACTTGATGAAGAAGCTAAAGTAATAACAATAAATGGAAATGATATTTTACTAACTGCAAAGGAATACCAGATGCTTGGACTGCTTATTAAGTATCCAAATAAAGTATTTTCAAAAGCAAATTTATATGAAACAATATGGGGAGAAGAATATCTTGGTGAAGATAATGTAATTAAAACCCATATTAGTAATATCAGGAATAAAATTAAGGCAGAAAGCAGCACAGAATATATAGAAACAGTATGGGGGCTTGGATACCGGATTGCAAAGTAAAACTTTACAATTTTCTTACATTTAATGCTTTTTCTTAACTTTTCCTAAACCTTTTATTTTTATTATGTATTTATAAGAAAAGTAAAAACAGGGAGGAAAAGTTTTATGGGCAATACAGTTTTAGAAATTGAAAACCTTTCAAAGCGTTATAATTCCCAGTGGGCATTAAAAAATATAAACCTCCGTCTTGAAAAGGGCAGGATTTATGGGCTTATTGGAAAGAATGGTGCAGGTAAAACTACACTTATGCGTATGGTTACAGGGTTAAGTTTTCCTACAGATGGCGTAATAAAGCTATTTGGCAAGGACAGGAATAATAACCTGGATAACTCTGGAAGGCGTATTGGGGCATTGATTGAATACCCGGCAGTAACTGGCAATATGACAGCAAGGGAGAACCTGCATTTCCAGTGCCTTATGAGGGGTATTCCTAATTTTGAGATTGAGGATGAACTATTGGCACTAACAGGCCTTAAAGATACAGGAAGGAAAAAGGTTAAAAATTTTTCACTGGGTATGAAGCAAAGGCTTGGTATTGCAATGGTACTAATTGGAAGCCCTGAACTTTTATTGCTTGATGAGCCAATTAATGCTTTAGACCCTTCTGGTGTAATAGAAATAAGGAATTTGTTAAAAAGGTTAAGGGAGTTTGAAAATAAAGCTATATTAATTTCAAGCCATAACCTTCCAGAACTATACCAGACAGCTACAGATTATATTATAATCCATAACGGGGAAATCAAAGATATCCTTACACATGAAGAACTGGAAGAGCATTGTAAAAATTATATTTCTATAAGAAGTACAGATGTAAATAAACTTACAATGGTTCTTGAAAGGTATTTAAAGACAGCTAATTTCCAGGTAATGCCTGATAAGGGCGTCAGGTTATATGACCTGCCTGAAGATATGGAACAGTTTGGACAGGTTTTATATGATAATGGTGTAGTGGTCACAAAGCTTGCAGCAGCAGGAACAAGCCTTGAAGAATATTATATGCGTGTGATAGGAGGGGATAAAAATGCTTAGCCTTTTTAGAAGTGAATGTTACCAGATAAGAAAAACATTAGCGGTGAAAATTCTGTTTTTATTTATTATTGTTATATCAATTTTCTTTGGAATACGTGAAACCAGCGAAAGTTATGTTACAGAAGTTAATGAAAACGGCTGGCCTGACCTGGCATATGGCGGTGGAAATCTTTTAAGCAGCATGGAGGATTATTCACTTGTAATTTTGCTTGCTTCCCTTCTTGCAGCATGGATAATTAGTTCAGCATTTGAAACAAGGACAATACAGGAAGCTGTCTGTTATGGCAAGGGCCGTACAAAAGTCTATATTGTAAAAATGGCAGTATATATGATTGTTTCACTTTTAATGTGCCTGGTTTTATGGGCTGGTGAAAGCATATTTGTATTTATAAAAAATGGCATAGGTACAGAAGAAGTTGTCCATAACCTGTCCAGATGGGATTATATAGCTGGAATGGTATTTGCAGCAAGCCTTGCATATACAAGTTTATTTGCAATATGTGGTGTAATTGCATTTATAATACAAAAAGCAAGCATTACAATGGGAGTCTGCATTATTGGAATTGCTTTTGGCTTTAAGATGGTTACATCAATACTGCCAGAATCTTTAGAAAACATTATAAATTATACGCCGGCTGGTCTTTGCTACCAGGTACTTAAACTGGATGTAACGTTTAGTGATATTATAAGAACAAGCTGTATAAGTGTTATCTGGATAATTGTAATATGTGCAGCAGGGCTTTGGAAGTTCAGGAAAGCTGAATTAAAGTAAATGTTAGCACAGGTATAATAAAATGGTATTGGCATTAGTTTGTATAATAGTAATTTGTGTAATTCTGTTTACATATATTTATTGTATAAAGAAACAGCTTGGCAGTATAAAAAAACAGCTTGACAAGCGCAGGGAAGATAAAGCCTCAAATCCTGTACTTGTTGAAATAAGGGATAAAAGCGTAGAAGATATGGCAGTATCTTTAAATAAGACATTGCGCCAGGAAACTGCCCTGCGTGTATCACAGGAAATTAAAGAACAGGAATTTAAACAGCTTATAACAAATATTTCACATGATATCAGGACACCGCTTGCTGTTATGAAGGGATATTTGCAATTAATGCAAAAAAACAAGATGGACAAGGTATGCAGGGAATACTTAGAAATCTGTTTATCACATACAGCTTCAATGGAAAGGATTATACAACAGTTTTTTGAATATTCTTATTGGTCAGGGGCAGAAGAGGAAATTAATCTTAAAAAGATAAATATTACAAATCTGGTAACAGAGGTGATGACAGATTTTATACCTGTATTTGAAGAGAATAATATAAAAATGGAACTGGCAGGTACAGGAATATATTTTGGCATGGCAGATAAAGAGCTGTTAGTACGGATTATGCAGAACCTTTTAAGAAACAGTATACAGTATGCAGAAGGTGATGTAAAGGTTTCAATTATACCATCAGAAGAAAACACGTTTATTAAAATATCAGTAGAAAATCCCGTCAGAAAAGACTGCAATGTGGATATAAACCAGGTTTTTAACAGGTTTTATGTGGGAAAGGAAGGAAGAAACCATTCAACAGGTTTAGGGCTTTCTATAGTAAAAATGTTAGTGGAACGCATGGGTGGTGAAGTGTATGCAGATATAGAAGAAGGAATTTTTAAAACAGGTTTTACCATAAAAAAAGCGGGCCTTCCAGAAAATTATTGTTGACATATCCTGTTTTTAATGTTAATATCACATAAATCAGAGTTATAATTTAAAATAGTAAATGCAGTGACAAGGAGAAGTACATATATTTACTGGATATACAGAGAGAAGATGGCTGGTGTAAATCTTCATTCTATATATATGGAAGTAGCCTTTGAGCAGTAGACCGAAAGAATTTTATCCGTGTAGGCTCTAACGGATTTTCCCACCGTTACAGGGGAGGCAGTATTAATGGCTTTAGTGCCTGCGTACTGGCAGAGTGTGGAACTTTTTCTGAATTTAGGTGGTACCGCGGGATTACCCGTCCTAAGCTTAACGCTTAGGGCTTTTTTATTTACAGAAAAAGCACAAAAAGAGAAGAAGGACAGATTGTAGAATTGTTCTAAACCCGTAGACATACTGGTTTGCCATTAGGCAATAATACTGCTTTAAAGCTTTGGTTGCTGGCAATGTGGATTTGGGATATTATGTATAAGGAAAAACAAAAATTTGGAATATGTGCCTGCGGCATAAAGCCTGTGGGTAATGGAAAGGCATGGTGGTTTTAAATATGGTTAAAGGAACAGAACTTTTTGTAAAGGCATTAAGGGAAGAGGGGGTTGATACGCTTTTTGCTTATCCAGGAGGGCAGGCAATAGATTTGTTTGATGCGTTGTATGGCATTAATGATATAGAAATTATTATACCAAGACATGAGCAGGCGCTTATACATGCAGCAGACGGATATGCCCGTTCAACTGGAAAAACGGGGGTCTGTCTTGTTACAAGCGGGCCAGGCGCTGCAAACCTTGTAACAGGCATTGCAACTGCTAACTATGACAGTGTGCCACTTGTATGCTTTACGGGCCAGGTTCCTTTGGGGCTTCTTGGCAATGATGCGTTCCAGGAAGTAGATATAGTAGGGATTACTAACAGTATATGCAAGTATTCAGTTACTGTAAGGAAAAGGGAGGATTTAGGCCGTATAATTAAAGAGGCATTTTATATAGCACGTACTGGAAAGCCTGGGCCTGTTGTAGTAGACCTGCCAAAGGATATACAAAATGGAATGGGAAGTGATGTATATCCTTCTGGAGTAAGTATGCGTGGGTATAAACCAAGTGAAGGGGTGCATGCCGGGCAGCTTAAAAAAGCACTTGCAGAGCTTAAAAAGGCTAAAAAGCCATTATTCCTTGCAGGTGGCGGTGTTAATATTTCAGGCGCTAATAAAAGCATGGAAAAGCTTGTTGATATTACAGGAATACCAGTTATTACTACCATAATGGGCAAAGGGGCAGTTCCATGCAGCCACAGCCTTTACCTTGGAAATCTTGGGATACATGGAAGTTATGCTGCTAACCATGCCGTAAATGAATGTGATGTATTATTTTCAATAGGAACACGTTTTAATGACAGGATAACAGGCAAGATAAGTGAATTTGCACCAGATGCAAAAATAATCCATATTGATATTGATCCTGCTTCTATTTCTAAAAATATAGTGGTTGATATACCAATAGTAGCAGATGCAAAACTTGCAATAGATAAAATGTTAGAATATGTTGCACCTATGAAAATAAGTAAGTGGGTAGAGCAGACAATGGAATGGAAAAAAGCCTATCCTGTAAAAATGAAAGAATGTAAGGGGCTGTCACCAGAAAGCATTATAAGGTATATTAATGATAATTTTGATGCACCAATAGTTGCTACAGATGTAGGACAGAACCAGCTCTGGGCAACACAGTATTTTGAACCGTCAGGCAATG
The DNA here is from genome assembly GCA_910586555.1 of uncultured Lachnospiraceae bacterium. GTDB lineage: Bacteria > Bacillota > Clostridia > Lachnospirales > Lachnospiraceae > Butyribacter. The sequence continues at coordinate 3,235 of CAJUJY010000083.1, read as the reverse complement.
GGAAACTGCTTACATCAGGCGGTCTTGGAACAATGGGTTACGGGCTTCCGGCAGCACTTGGAGCAAAGCTTGGCAATCCGGGCAGTACAGTTATTGCTATTTCTGGTGATGGTGGTATACAGATGAATATACAGGAACTTGCAACCGCAATGGTTTATGAATTACAAGTTATAATTGTTATACTTAATAACGGGTATCTTGGAAATGTACGCCAGTGGCAGGAACTTTTTTATAATAAAAGATATTCGGGGACATGTTTAAAATACCGCAAAAGCTGTGAAAAAAACTGCCAGAAATGTGCGGCAGGTGAAGAAAAGTGCCCAAAATATATACCTGATTTTATAAAACTTGCTGAAAGTTATGAAGCACATGGAATAAGGATATTTAAAGAAGAAGATATAAAGAAAGCATTTGATTATGCATTACAGTTTAAAAACTCACCAACAATTATTGAATGTATTATAGACAGTAATGCTAATGTATTTCCTATGGTACCAACAGGAAAAGGGCTGTCAGAAATAATTATGTGTTAAATTAAAACTTGTGCTGTTTTTATAAATTAGAAATATTATGTGATACAGGAAAGATATAAAATGTGCAAATAGAATAGAAATATAGAAATGAGGCAGATTATGGAAGTTAAAAAACGTTGGATATCACTTTATGTTGAAAACCAGATTGGTGTTCTTGCTAAAATATCAGGCATGTTTGCTGCAAAATCTTATAATCTTGATACACTTACAGTAGGGGAAACGCAAGATCCGTCAGTTTCAAGAATGACAATAGGGCTTACAAGTGATGATATGACATTTGAACAGATTAAGAAACAGCTTAACCGCAATGTAGTGGTAATAAAAGTAATTGATATTTCAGAAGTGCCTATACACAAAAAAGAACTTTTATATATAAAGGTTAATAGCTGCTCTGATAAAGATAAATCAGAAGTATTCAGGATAGCCCAGGCATTTTCACTTGATATAATTGATTACAGCAGAAATTCTGTGCTTGTACAATGTGTTAAAACCGAGGATAAAAATAATGATATGATAGCCTTGTTTAATAAGACATTTATTAACAGGATTGAAGTGGTACGTGGCGGAAGTGTTGCAATAGAAGCACTTTCACTTAATGACAGGTAAAAGTGTTTTCTGGCTGTGGTTGTATACCTTCTTAAAATTAGCTTAAATTTATTATGGGAAAAATCTAATATTTGTAGTATAATATTAAAAAAGAGGGAGGGAATGGAACTGGAAATAATTTAAGCATTAAAAGGAGGTTACTGGCTATGACAGAGAATCAGTATAAAAGAGCTAATACGACTGTTTTTCCAATTTTATCAGCACTAATTGTACTAAATTTATTTTTCCTGTCGGTACTTATAATTACTGGCAGTGGTACAATAAATACATATATACAGATGGTGGCATACTTTATTGCTATAGTTGTTGTGTCAGCAGCATATATAACAAACAGGAATAAAAGGCTGTGTTCACTGATTATGTATACTACAGGCGGGGCTGTCTTTATTGTAATGATGTGTTTTAACACAGCACAGATTTCATTTATATATGCAATGCCAATAATTTTTGCATATATAGCGTATCTTGATAAAAAGCTTATGTACATAAGTAATGCAGTTATTTTGATGGCATATATTATACAATGTATAAGGTTTCAGGAATCAGGGAATGCAGATTATAATATAATGATTATAGGTGCAATAGTACTTTTGCTTTCAGCGTTTGCAACTATCCGTGTAACAGGGCTTCTTAATTCCTTTTTTGAAGAAAATACAAATGCAATAAAAGAGGGTGCAAAAAAGCAGCAGGAAGTAAATAATATAATGCTAAAGGTTGCAAAAGAACTTGCTATAAGGTTTGAGGAGGCTTCCAGCATGGTTTCGGTTCTTAGCAGTTCAGTAAACTCTAATGACATATCAATGAAAAATATATCAGAAAGTACTGAAAGTACAGCAAGGGCTATACAAAAGCAGGCACAGATGTGTAGTGATATCAATGATGCAGCTTCAAAGGCAGAGGGAAAATCCCTTGAAATGAAAGAGGGTTCTGTTTTTACAAGAGAAACAATAGGTGACGGGGCAAAAACCGTGGAAGACCTTAAGCACCAGGCACAGATAGTAGATGAAAATAACAGCAATACAGTTAAAGCAACAAAGCGCCTTTCTGCAAAAGTTGGTGAAGTTGAAGAGATAGTTGGAAGCATAATGTCCATATCAAGCCAGACAAACCTGCTTGCCCTGAATGCTTCTATAGAGGCAGCAAGGGCTGGTGAGGCAGGCAAGGGGTTTGCAGTAGTAGCAGATGAAATACGGCAGTTATCTGAAGAAACAAAAGAGGCAACCAGTAAAATTACTGAGATTATAAACCAGCTTGTAAAAGATGTTGAAATGGCAGGCCAGAGTATTGAAATATCAAGCCATTCCATAGATATACAAAACCATATGATTGATGATACAAAACAGAGGTTTGGCACAATAGAAAAAAGTGTTAATAACCTTATAAATGGCATACAGGAAACAGAAAGCCTTATGAAAGATATTGTAAATTCGACAGGCATTATTTCTGAAAATATAAGCCAGCTTTCCGCTACAAGTGAAGAGGTATCTGCTTCATCAGCAGATGGGGTAAACCAGTCTGAAATATCTGTGCAGAAAATGGCAGAATTTGAAGAAGTGCTAAGTAAAATAAAAGAACTTGCAAACCAGCTTGAGAGTGTATAAACAGGAGATAATTTATAGTTATCCTGTATTGGCTTTTTATATGTTTTTGCATATATTATAGATTTTGTACATGCAGCAGTTTTATATATTTTCTGTAGCAGGCACGTTTCCACTACGATAGCGCACACAACAGTGCATAGGGTCTGTAAAACTACCAGACCCAAGCACTGGCGGCGCTATAGTGCCTTTTACAGAAAATATATAGAACTGTCTGCATGTTACTACGTTCCATGGGAATTAAAATTTTTCTTGTTTGTATTTTAGCTTTTTGATAAAATTTTATATTTATCTGGAAGGCTTTTATATCCCATATAAAAGGCATTTTTGATTTGCCATTAAGACAGGCAAATCCACAGGAAATATTTATATAAGTTGCCAAAACGTATATTACCTGGCAAAGGCCAAATGTAATCCTAAAAGGCAACTGTACGGGGCCGCCAGCGTTTAAACCTGGTTTTAAATGCTTCAAAGAAATTTTTTCTTTGAAGCATACAG
>CAJUJY010000082.1 GCA_910586555.1 uncultured Lachnospiraceae bacterium | reverse complement strand
AGAAAGAGCTTTCATCAGCTACAACAACAAATATTAACCTGCCATTTATTACAGCCACACCGGAAGGCCCTAAACATTTTGATATGAACCTTACACGTGCTAAGTTTGATGAACTTACACATGACCTTGTAGAAAGAACTGCAACACCTGTAACTAATGCATTAAGAGATGCAGGGCTTACAGCTTCTGAACTTGGCAAAGTCCTTCTTGTAGGCGGTTCAACACGTATCCCTGCTGTACAGGATAAAGTTAAACAGCTTACAGGCCATGACCCTAATAAATCACTTAACCCTGATGAATGTGTAGCACTTGGTGCTTCCATCCAGGGTGGTAAGCTTGCTGGTGATGCAGGTGCTGGTGATATCCTTCTGCTTGATGTAACACCGCTTTCACTTTCGATTGAAACAATGGGTGGTGTTGCTACAAGGCTTATTGAAAGGAATACTACAATCCCTACAAAGAAAAGCCAGGTATTCTCTACAGCAGCAGACAACCAGAGCGCAGTTGATATTAATGTATTACAGGGTGAACGCCAGTTTGCAAAGGACAATAAGTCACTCGGGCAGTTCAGGCTTGATGGTATTCCGCCAGCAAGACGCGGTGTGCCACAGATTGAAGTTACATTTGATATTGATGCCAACGGCATTGTAAATGTTTCTGCTAAAGACCTTGGCACAGGCAAGGAACAGCATATTACTATTACAGCAGGTTCAAATATGTCTGATGATGAGATTGACAGGGCTGTAAAAGAAGCTGCACAGTTTGAAGCAGAGGATAAGAAACGCAAAGAAGGAATTGATGCACGTAATGATGCTGACAGCCTTGTATTCCAGACACAGAAGGCCCTTGATGAAGTAGGTGATAAGATTGATTCTTCTGAAAAGAGCAAAGTACAGGCAGATATTGACGCACTTAAGGCAGTAGTTGACAGGACAAATCCTGAAAGCATGTCAGATAGTGATATTGATGAATTAAAAGCTGGCAAAGAAAAACTTATGGAAAGTGCACAAAATGTATTCCAGAAAATGTATGAAAGTGCACAGGCATCAGGTGCAGGCCCTGATATGGGCGGTGCAGGTGCAGGCATGGGTGGTGCTTCACAAGGAAATGCAGGTGCAGATGATGATGTAGTTGATGGTGATTACCGCGAAGTATAAAAGACGGAAATGGTAAGAAGTTCTGGAAGGTTATAGGAAACCAGGGGAGCGATTTTTATGGCAGATAAAAGAGATTATTATGAAGTCCTTGGCGTAGACCGCGGGGCTTCTGATTCAGAAATTAAATCAGCATACCGCAAACTGGCTAAAAAATACCACCCTGATATTAATCCGGGTGACAAAGAAGCAGAAGTAAAATTTAAAGAAGCATCAGAAGCATATGCAGTTCTTAGTGATGCTGATAAAAGACGCCAGTATGACCAGTTTGGCCACGCTGCTTTTGAAGGCGGCGCTGGCGGGGGCGGCTTTGATTTTAGTGGAATGGATATGGGGGATATCTTTGGGGATATCTTCGGTGAGTTTTTCGGAGGCGGCCGTTCAAGGGCACAAAGCAACGGGCCAATGAGGGGGCAGAATGTCCGTACATCAGTAAGGATTACATTTGAAGAGGCATGTTTTGGCATAGAAAAGGAAATAGATATTACATTAAAAGAGGAATGTGCCCACTGCCATGGTACAGGTGCAAAACCAGGCACATCACCTGAAACATGTACAAAGTGCGGCGGCAAAGGGCAGGTTGTCTTTACACAGCAGTCATTGTTTGGTGTAGTAAGGAATGTACAGTCATGTCCTGACTGCCGTGGCACAGGCAAAATTATAAAAAGCAAGTGCACTGAATGCAGCGGCAGCGGATATGTAAGCAAACGCAAGAAAATTTCTGTATCAATACCAGCCGGCATAGACAATGGGCAGTGTGTAAGGATACGTGAAAAAGGAGAACCAGGCATAAATGGCGGCGGAAGGGGTGATTTGCTTGTAGAAGTACTTGTAAGCAGGCATCCGCTTTTCCAGCGCCAGGACAGGGATATATACTCTACTGCACCTATAACATTTGCACAGGCAGCACTTGGCGGTGATGTGTATATAAAAACAATAGATGGTGAAGTTATTTATAATGTAAAACCTGGGACACAGACAGATACAAGGGTGCGTTTAAGAAATAAGGGTGTGCCGTCACTGCGTAACAGGCAGGTGCGCGGCGACCATTATGTAACCCTTGTGGTACAAGTGCCAACAAGCATGACACAGGAACAGAAAGACCTTCTTTTGCAGTTTGATAAAGCCATGAATGGCGGAAAAACAGAAAGTACTACACAAGAAGAAGAAAAGACAGAAGGCAAAAAGAAAAAGAAACACTTTGGAAAGAAATAAAAATAAATAAAACTAAAGGCTAAAATGCCATTATGCCAGCAGCCTGCGGCATGGTGGCATTTTTTAACCTCATTAAGCCAGCCCTTTGAAATATACGGTTATTAAGCGGCAGGCTTGCTTTACAAGGGCAGGCTGTTTTTACAAGGAGGTACAAAATGTCTATTAAAAAAGTAAGGGAATATTTTAAAGAAAAAGGAATAGATGGCAGGATACAGGAATTTAATATTTCAAGCGCAACTGTAAGCCTTGCAGCAAAGGCTTTAAACTGTGATGAAAGCCATATTGCCAAAACCCTGTCATTCCATGTAAAAGAAGATATAGTATTGATAGTTATGGCAGGTGATGCCAAGGTAAGCAATCCCAAATACAAAGCACAGTTTGGGACAAAGGCTAAAATGCTTTCTGCAAATGAAGCAGAGCCGCTTACAGGACATGCTATTGGCGGGGTCTGCCCGTTTGCAGTAAACCAGGGTGTAAAGGTATACCTTGATATATCCCTTAAGCGTTTTGAAACAGTATTTCCAGCCTGCGGAAGCCCTAACAGTGCAATAGGGCTTTCAATAGAAGAACTGGAAGAGTATTCAGGGTTTATAAGCTGGATTGATGTGTGCAGCTTGCCAGAAAGTTAAGATTTTACTTAAAAATCTTTACATTTTTTACACGTCATGTTAAAATACCGTGGTAAGTGTTAGTGAGCAGCACAGACAGCCGCATCTGTTAATAGTGCAGATGAGGAAAGTCCGGGCTCCGCAGGGCAGGGTGCCGGATAACGTCCGGTGGAGGCAACTCCCAGGATAGTGCAACAGAAAATAACCGCCTGTAAATACAGGTAAGGGTGAAAAGGCAAGGTAAGAGCTTACCGCTTTCCTGGTAACAGGAAAGGCTGTGTAAACCCCACCCGGAGCAAGGCCAGACAAGGACAATACAGTTGCCCGCTGTGTCCTGGGTAGGCTGCTTGAGCCTGCTGGTAACAGCAGGCCTAGATAGATGGCTGTCTGATACAGAACCCGGCTTACAGTGCTGCTCATTACAATAGTATAAATAACAATATAAAAATAATCTGTACTAGGACATTACAGGGAAACAGAGCCAGAATAAAGAAAGGCAGGACTAAAATATGCCACTTACACCAATGATGCAGAATTATATAGAAACCAAGCAGGAATACAAAGATTGTATTCTTTTTTACCGTCTGGGGGATTTTTACGAAATGTTTTATGAAGATGCAGAGGTCTGCTCCAAAGAACTTGAACTCACACTCACATCTAAAAGCTGCGGCTTGCCGGAACGTGCCCCTATGTGTGGCGTGCCTTTCCATGCTGCCAGTACATATTTAAACAGGCTTGTTAAAAAAGGATATAAGGTTGCAATCTGTGAACAGGTAGAAGACCCTAAAGAGGCAAGAGGGCTTGTAAAAAGAGAAGTTGTACGCATTGCCACCCCTGGTACTAACCTTGATGAACATGCATTAGATGAAAGCAGGAATAATTACCTTATGTGCATACTGTATACAGTTAATGCATATGGTGCTGCTTATGTTGATGTGACAACAGGCAGTTTTTATATGACGGAATTTGACACTGAAAACAAACTGCTTGATGAAATAAGCAAGATAACACCATCTGAAATAATATGCAATGATTCATTTCTTGTATCTGGAATTGACCTGGAGGATTTAAGGGGCAGGCTTGGCATAACAGTATCTGGGATAGAGCCACAGTATTTTGATGAAGGCCCGTGTAAAGAAGTCCTTATGGAACATTTTAAAACAAATTCCCTGCATGGGCTTGGGCTTGATGGGTATAGCATAGGTATAATTGCTTCTGGTGCAATAATGCGCTACCTTATAGAAACACAGAAGATTTCACTTGACCATATAACTTCTATTAAACCATATTCCCCTGGAAACTATATGCTGCTTGACCGTTCTACCAGAAGAAACCTTGAACTTTGTGAAACAATGCGTGAAAAATCTAAAAAAGGTTCTTTGTTCTGGGTTCTTGACAAAACAAAAACAGCAATGGGCAAAAGGCTTTTACGTAAATCAATAGAACAGCCGCTTGTAAATGTGGCAGATATTAATAAAAGGCTTGATATTATAACGGAATTAAATAACAATGCAATTTCAAGGGAAGAAATCAGGGAATATTTAAACCCGGTACAAGACCTTGAACGCCTTATTGCCAAAATAAGTTACCGTAGTGCAAACCCAAGGGATTTAATATCTTTCAGGCAGTCACTTTCCATGTTCCCATATATTAAAAAACTGCTTGCTTCATTTACTGGTCCAGGACTTAAAGGCTTTGCAGAAAACCTTGATGATTTAATGGATTTATACAGCCTTGTAGAAAGTTCCATTGAAGAAGAACCACCAATATCCACAAGGGAAGGCGGTATAATAAAAGACGGTTATAACAGTGAAATTGACCAGCTTAAAAAAGCAAGGACAGAAGGCAAAAACTGGCTTGCCGGGCTTGTAGAAGAAGAAAAACAGCGTACAGGAATTAAGAATTTAAGGATTAAATATAATAAAGTCTTTGGCTATCACCTTGAAGTTACCAATTCATATAAAGAACTTGTGCCAGAAGACTGGATAAGGAAACAGACACTTGCCAATGCTGAAAGGTACACAACAGCACGTCTTAAAGAGCTTGAAAACACAATACTTGGCGCACAGGACAGGCTTTGCGCACTTGAATACAATATTTTCTGCCAGATAAGGGATAAAATTTATGATAATATAGGGCGTGTACAGAAAGCAGCACATATAATTGCTAATATAGATATGTTTTCCTCGCTTGCACTTGTAGCAGAACAAAATAATTATGTACGTCCTGTGGTAAATAAAAAAAGCAGCATTGAAATAAAAAACGGACGCCATCCTGTTGTTGAAAAAATGATTAGTAATGGCCTTTTCGTTGCAAATGATACATACCTTGATAATGGCAATAACCGTGTTGCAGTTATTACAGGCCCTAATATGGCTGGCAAATCCACATATATGCGCCAGACGGCATTAATTGTATTAATGGCACAGATTGGATCATTTGTACCTGCGGATAGTGCCACTATAGGTATTGCCGACAGGATATTTACAAGGGTAGGTGCATCAGATGACCTTGCAAGCGGCCAGAGTACATTTATGGTAGAAATGACAGAAGTTGCCAATATTATAAGAAATGCGACTAAAAACAGCCTTATAATACTTGATGAAATAGGCAGGGGGACAAGCACATTTGACGGGCTTAGCATAGCATGGGCTGTTATAGAGCATATTGCAGATACAAAACTTTTAGGTGCAAGGACACTTTTTGCAACACATTACCATGAACTTACCGGGCTTGAAGGAAAGCTTGAAAGTGTAAATAATTACTGTATAGCCGTAAAAGAACAAGGTGATGATATAGTATTTTTAAGGAAAATAATAAAAGGCGGTGCTGATAAAAGTTATGGCATACATGTTGCAAAACTTGCAGGAGTGCCAGAAAGTGTATTAATACGTGCAAGGGAAATTGCAGCAAAACTTAGCGAAAATGATATAATGGCTGGTGAAGATACACTTAGTACACTGGAACTGGAATACAGCCTTCCAGGCAACCATTACGGAATAGAGCAGCAGGAAGCAAAAAGAAAAAGGCGCAGGGCAGAAAAAAAAGCAGGTTCAAAAGAAATGGGGCAGCTTTCATTATTTGGCACTAATAATGAAAATATTAAAACAGATGATATAATAATAGAACTACATGGCCTTGACTTATCAAATATAACACCGATTGATGCCATGAACATACTTTATAAAATGCAGGAAAAAATAAGAAACAGGATTTAAAGACACCATCTGACTGGAGGTTAGTATGTCTATAAGGGTTCTTGATACAGATACAATAAATAAAATTGCTGCGGGGGAAGTTATAGAAAGGCCTATGGCAGTGGTTAAGGAATTGCTGGAAAATGCCATTGATGCAGGGGCTAATTCAGTTACTGTGGAAATAAAGGACGGCGGTAAAAGCCTTATACGTGTAACTGATAACGGTAACGGGATAAGCACAGAAGATGTAAGACTTGCATTTACACCACATGCAACAAGCAAAATAAAAGAACTTAAGGATCTTTTATCAATATCTACACTTGGCTTCCGGGGTGAGGCCCTGGCAAGCATTGCATCCGTTTCACAGCTTGAAATGCTTTCTAAAACAAGAAACTCACTTAATGGTTCAAGGTATGTTATTGAAGGAGGCACTGAAAAGGAATTTGGTGAAGCAGGCTGTCCTGACGGGACTACTTTTATTGTGAAAAATCTTTTCTACAACACACCTGCAAGGCTTAAATTCTTAAAAACACCACAGACAGAAGCAAGCTATATAAGCAGTGTTGTGGAGCATATGGCACTTTCATGCCCAAAAATTTCATTCAGGTTTATAAGCCAGAACCAGCCAAAACTGCATACGCCAGGCAATGGTAATTTAAAAGATGTAATCTATAATATATTTGGCAAGGATATAGCCTTAAACCTGCTTGAAGTAAATTCCATAAAGAAAAGCTGTGAAATAAGCGGCTTTACCGGACAGCCTGTAATATCACGTGGTAACAGGTCATATATAAATTATTTTGTTAATGGACGCTACATTAAAAGCAATATTATAAACCATGCAATAGAAGAAGCATATTCACCATATATGATGAACCACAAATACCCTTTTACAGTTTTAAATTTTAAAATAGAACCAGGACTTATAGATGTAAATGTACACCCGCAGAAAATGGAACTGCGTTTTACTAATGAAAAGGAACTGTACAAAGATATTTATGATACAATATCAGAAACATTAAAACATAAGGAATTTATACCAGAAGCCATATTTGGAAAAAAAGAAAAACAGGCCAGGAAAACTAGCAAAAACAAAACAAACAATATTAGCCAGAATGATAATAATATTATTACAAATGGGAAACAAGATAATAATACCAGCAGTAATAATGCCGGGTACAACAATATTACAGATAAAAATAATACTATTGAAAATACCAATGTTAAAAATAACAATGCAGATACCATAACTATAAATAAAAATGAAATTTCTTCTGGAAATATAAAAACGCCTGGAAAACAGGAAGGGAATACAGTTATATTAAGAACCCCGGAAATATCTGAAATTAATATGTTATTTGGGATTGAAGAAGATAAAACAGAGGCAGGCGGGACAGAAAATAAAACAGAAGAAATCCAGGCATATAATATTACCCCGGGGTTACGTGAAACTGCTGCATATAATGCACATAATATAGAGCAGGAAACATTATTTGGAACAGATATAACATCACCACAGGCAGATAAGGACATTAAAATAATAGGGCAGGTATTTTCAACATACTGGATATTGCAATATGGTGATAACATGTTTATGGTTGACCAGCATGCAGCACATGAAAAAGTCCTTTATGAAAGGTTTATAAAACAGATAGAAAGCAGTAAGCCGCTTACGCAGATGTTAAACCCTCCAGTTGTGGCAAGCCTTTCAATGGCAGAACAGCAGGTTTTAGAAGAAAATATTAAAATATTTGAAAAATTTGGATATATTATTGAAAACTTTGGAGGGAGAGAATATATGTTAAGTGGTGTGCCGGCACAGCTTCCAGATATAAATACAGAAGAACTTTTTCTTGAAATATTAGACGGGCTTTTGGACAATAAAACAGAAACTGCCCCGGAAACACTTCTTTCACGTATTGCAACAATGTCATGCAAAGCCGCAGTAAAAGGTAAAAGCAATCTTGATAAAAGACAGGCACATGAACTTCTAAAGGAACTTATGGCACTTGATAACCCATATAACTGCCCGCACGGGCGGCCAGTAATAATAAAAATAACCAAAAGGGAAATTGAAAGGAAATTTAAGCGTATTCTTTAATGCAAAAACCACTTATTATAATAACAGGGCCGACAGCATCAGGCAAAACGGCACTTTCAATAGAAATTGCCAAAAAAATTAACGGTGAAATTATTTCCGCAGATTCAATGCAGGTTTACCGCGGCATGGATACCGGGACAGCAAAAGCCACAAAAGAAGAAATGCAGGGAATAAAACATTATCTTATTGATGAATTTGAACCCTGGGAAGAATTTAATGTTGCAATTTTTAAAGAAAGATGCAACAAATATATACAAGAAATATACAGCCATAATAAAATACCTGTTATAGCAGGAGGCACAGGTTTTTATATACAGGCGGTACTTTATAATATAGACTTTAAACAGACAAAAACAGACAATGCATACCGCGAAAAATTATGGGACTTTGCCAATATATATGGCGCATGTGCCCTGCATAATGAACTTGCAAAAATAGACAAAGCTTCAGCAGATGCAATACATGCCAATAATATTAAACGTGTAATAAGGGCAATGGAATATTACCACCAGACAGGCACAAAAATATCAGACCATAACGAAGAAGAACGCCAGAAAAAATCCCCATATTCATTTAAATACTTTGTACTAAACCTTCCACGTGAAACATTATATAGCCGTATAAACAAACGTGTGGACTTAATGCGCATGGCAGGGCTTGAAGACGAAGTAAGGGCACTTATGGCAAAAGGCTGTACAAAAGACATGGTATCAATGCAGGGACTTGGGTATAAAGAAATAATAAATGCAATAGAACAAGGTGAAGATATAAACAGTGCATTTGAAAAAATAAAACAAGAAACAAGGCACTTTGCCAAAAGACAAATTACATGGTTTAAAAGGGAAAAAAATACAGAATGGATAGAAAAAGACCAGTTTAAAACAGAAGAAGAACTTGTTAATTACTGTGTAAACCAGTGCAAAGAAATAATACCAAGTAATAATTTCTAAGAAATTATTACTTAGTATTACTGGAATGAGATAGTTTTGTGAAACAGGATTTAAATATAGAATTACTAGTAAAAGAAGCAAGGATTTTTTATAAATTGGTTTTATTCTGGAAGTGTGACATATAGTTCTTTTTTCTCGTCGTCATATTCATATATTAATTTTGTATTTACATGAATATATTCTAAGTTTAAAAGGGCTGATAAACGGTCAATACGTCCGCCAGATGTTTTGTGGGTGTGTGCGGAATAAGATTTGCCATCAAAGAATACGGTTATGTCAGTATCACGAGGTAATATCCTCCCAATAACAGATTTTGAACCTAGTGTGAAAATACCATATCTTTTTTCTGCAACGCCAAGAATATGTTCCATTTTCAATGGAGCATTTGATGGAGTTTGGACTTGCACTAATTGTTTTGTAATATTGCATGTGTGGGTGTCTTCGTCAAACAATAATTCGAGATTTACATTAATATTTAATTTAATCATAAAAATTACCTCCATAATTTGATTGATTTGATAGATTTTTTTCTGTCAACAAGATAATACCATAATATTATGGGGTTGTCAATATTTTTTAGATATTTTTGAAAAATTTTTATCAAATCAATCAAACACGGGAAGGAATAGATTTTATACATAGCATGGGACAGTTTGACAACGGAAAGTTAGTAGTTGCAAATAATTACCAGATAACAGAAGGGATTGCCGGTGCAGTATATCTGGCAGTCTATAATGCAGTCCATTGCTGTTATGGCAAGTTCTAGCAACAATGGAAGTGATATGGTGGTACAGATTGATGATGAAAATGTTTTCAGGGCAGTGAAAAACAAAGACCAATATTTTTAGAAGAGAACCCATAAGAGTGCATTTAAACACTAACAAACATTGCAAGATGTCAGAAAATATGTTATATTATTTGAACGGACAACCGTGTTACAGGGTGCGTTGGCCTCATTCTAAAGAGAATGGGGGTGATGCCTATGAAAAATCATTTTGATTTTAAGGATTTAATGACCTTTGGTCTTTTTATCCTGGCATTGCTTACATTCGTGTTTACGTTTTGTAAGTAGCATTACATAGCAAAAGCCACCCTGATACTTTGGCTAGTGATGGGTGGCAATGCTATCTCATTATAGGTCAACCCCTTGTGGGCGGTTGTTCATCTTTGTGTATCTAATATAGCATACTTACAAAAAAAATACAAGGCAGAAGTTATTTTTAACAATGTATGTTACATATTAGGATTTAATCCAGATTGGAATATTTATTGTTGCCTTTGTTAGAGTTTACTACAACATCTTCAAGGAAAAAGAAAATAGCTGCCACTATCGCAAATAGTGACGGCTGAATGAAAATTTAGCTTGAATTATAATGGGTAAAGCCGATTCTATGGCTTTCCCTTTATTGTATATCTAAACATATCATACCTTCAACAAGAGTGCAAAGGTGAAATGAATATATAAAGTAACATATCCACCAAATGAGTATACATAATATTGTATTAATTATAGAGCGGAGGGGCATGGATACAGGATTTATAAAAAATATTAAAGAAACAGCAGATAATACACTGAAAGGTACTATGTATTTTCCTTTAAAAAAAGTAGTTATTTTTGATTTTGATTATACATTAGGTGATTCATCAAGGGGGATTATTTTAAGTATTAATTATGCACTGGGTAAAATGGGTTATGAAAAAGCCAGGGAAGATAAAATTATAAAAACAATAGGCATGTCATTGGCAGAAACGTACAAAAAATTAACAAACAGAAACAACCAGGAAGAAATAAAAACTTTTGAAGTGTATTTTAAAGAAAAAGCAGATGAAGTTATGGTTTCTAATACCTGCCTTTATAGCGGGGTTACAAAACTTCTTGACAGTTTACATAATAAAGGGCTAAAAACTGCAATAGCCACCACAAAATACCACTACAGGATTAACCAGATATTAAAGGCAAATAATGCATGCCATCTTGTAGACTATATTGCAGGTGGTGAAGATGTTACACTGCCAAAGCCATCACCAGAAGGTATATATAAAATAAAAGAAAACTTCCATGTAAAACCTAAAGAAATATTATATGTAGGTGACAGCATTGTTGATGCAGAAACAGCAAAGGCAGCAGGAACGGATTTTATAGCAGTTTTAACAGGGGTAACAGAACCAAAAGAATTTAAAAAATATCCTTATGTACATATTCTAAACCATGTAACAGAACTGGTTATATAAAAGTGTTTTTGCAATCCAGCCTTATAGGAGTAATCTATTTAAAATAGCACACTTTCTAAGCTGCGGGTTTAGTTTACAATGATTTCAAAAACGGCAATAATGTTTTTTTGCCAGTGGGCAGGTTATGGGTGGCTGTTTGTCTTCAATCGTGGACTGCTTAAAATTTTTTATTATTTATAATGGGATTGCGCATACCATTATGTATATTATAAAGATAAATTTTAAAAATTAGGAAAGCAGGTGGTAATAAATGTTTAATATAGAATCTTATATAGAAAACTTACTAGGGGTTCTTAAAGATATTTTTGGTGAAAGGCTTCTTTATTTAGGTTTACAGGGAAGTTACTTAAGAAATGAACAGCATGAAAACAGTGATATTGACATAATGGTAATTATTGATAACCTGGCACCAGAGGATTTAGGTTTATATAAAAATGCCCTTTTAAATGTGGGTGATTATGAAAAGTCCTGTGGATTTATTACAGGAAAAGATGAATTATCTAACTGGAATCCATTGGAAATTGGTAACCTTATCCATACAACAAAGGATATTTATGGTACTTTAGAAAAATACATTCCAGTATATACAAAAGAAGATGGAATAAACTTTATAAAACTTAGTGTTTGCAATATTTACCATGAACTGTGCCACCGTTATATACATTCAGATTATAAAAAAAATAAAGACAATTTGCCAGATACCTTAAAACCGGTTTTTTTTATTTTGCAGAATTTATATTTTATTGAAAAAGAAGTATTTTATAATTCCAAAAAAGAACTTCTTAAACATTTGGAAGGAGAAGATAAAGAAGTATTTTCCATGCTGTTAAATATACAAAATGACAGCAGATTTGATTTTGACACTGCTTTTAGCCTTATGTTTTCTTGGTGTAAAAATACCCTGGCAAAACTTAGTTCTGGAAATAAATAAAATAAACAGGAGTTAAATTATTATGCAGGATAAAAATATTTTTAAAATTATAATATTTTCACTAGTTTATAACTTGGAACAATATTTACAGGGGAGGGAAAATGGAAAGCAATATTTTAAAATTTAAATGTACTAGAATGGAAGATGGTGGTAAAATTCCCGTTGAAAATACAGGGCGCGGACAGGATATATCGCCGGAATTTATTATTGAAAACCTTTCACCAGATGCAAAAACACTTGCAATTACATTTGAAGATTTGTCACACCCTGTTAAAAATTTTACACACTGGGTTATCTGGAATATTCCAGCCAAAAGTAAAATAGAAAAAGGAATAAAGCCAGGAAAAAATGTACCTTCAATGGAAAATGCAAAACAAGGTTTTGGGTATGGCATACACCGCTATGCAGGACCAAAACCGCCAAAAGGAAAAATACATACATACCGTTTTACAATATATTCATTAGATTGTGAAATCAGCCTGGGTGCTAATTCATTTAAAAGAAATTTCTTAAAAAAAGTGGAAAAACATATTTTACAAAAGGGCAGCATTACAGGGGAATTTGAATAAAAAACAATTAAATATGACTTGAAAATAATTAAACAAAGAAGGCTGCAAAGAGTTGCAGCTTTTTTTGTTTGTAAAAAATAAGGAATAAATACATTTGCGCAAACATGCTGATAAAAACAGTAACAGGCGCAAAGTTTAAAAATCTGGTTAATAAACAATATAGTACATGAAAAATACCTGGCAGTATTATTTCATGTATTTTTTTATTTATAATAATAATGTCTGAAAAAGTATACTTTTTCAGAT
>CAJUJY010000081.1 GCA_910586555.1 uncultured Lachnospiraceae bacterium | reverse complement strand
GTGAAAACTTTCAATATCCCGGTATGGGTATATTTGTCCATATTTTGAGTAGCAGGCAATTATGAAACCACATACCATATGGCTTGTTATACCATGTTATAATGAACAGGAGGTTCTTCCTGAAACTTCTAAACAGTTAAAAAACATTATGCATGGTCTTATGGAAAAAGGAAAAATAAGCAAAAAAAGCCGGATTGCATTTGTTAATGATGGTTCTAAAGACCTGACATGGAATATAATATCACAGTTGCACGAAGAAGATCCTGTATTTACAGGTATAAACCTTGCACATAACAGAGGACACCAGAATGCCCTGCTTGCAGGGCTTATGACAGCAAAAGATTATGCAGATGCGGCGGTTTCCCTTGATGCGGATTTACAAGATGATGTAGGGGCAGTTGAACAATTCATTGATAAATTCATTGAAGGCAAGGACATTGTTTACGGGGTACGTTCAACAAGGGCTACAGATACTGTATTTAAACGTGGGACAGCACATGCATTTTATAAAGTTATGAAGTTTATGGGGGCTGATACATTAGAAGACCATGCAGATTACAGGCTTATGAGCAAAAGGGCTTTAGAAGGGCTTTCGCAGTTTAAAGAAGTAAACCTTTTCTTAAGAGGGATAGTCCCTATGATTGGCTATGAAACAGATGTTGTATATTATGAACGCCATGAACGTTTTGCAGGTGAATCAAAATATCCGCTTAAAAAAATGATATCATTTGCAGTAGACGGCATAACATCATGCAGTGTCAAGCCTATAAGAATGATTACAACACTGGGAATGTTTGTTTTTTCAGTTAGCATAATTATGTTAATATATTTCCTTGCAGTCTGGGTAATGGGAAAGGTAGTTGCAGGCTGGACAAGCATAGTTATATCCTTATGGGGAATAGGAGGGCTTATACTGCTTTCACTTGGGATTATTGGGGAGTATATAGGCAAAATATATATGGAAGTAAAAGAACGCCCAAGGTTTATAATAGAAAAAGTACTTTTTAAAGATATAGAATAATTATTTTTGGGCTGCCGCACTAAGAATAAAAATGCAAGATATAGTATTTTAGTAAAACAAATTTTCTATATATTGTATAATATTTTCTTAATGCGGCAGCTCCTTTATAATATCTGCAATCTGTATTTAATCATTTTCTTCTGCCTGTACAGACAGTATTTGTCTTTTACGTGCCATTTCATCACTGTCAAGGTATTCATCATATGTTGTAATCTTATCAATAAGCCCGCCAGGTGTTATTTCCATAATCCTGTTAGCGATTGTCTGTATAAACTGGTGGTCTTGTGATGTAAACAGTATAACACCTGGGAATTTTATAAGCCCGTTGTTAAGTGATGTTATGGATTCCATATCAAGATGTGCTGTAGGTTCATCTATAATTAATATATTAGAGCCAAGTATCATCATTTTAGAAAGCATTACACGGACACGTTCACCACCAGAAAGCACATTTACTTTTTTAATGCCGTCTTCACCAGGAAAAAGCATACGCCCGAGGAAACCACGTACATATGTGGGGTCTTTTTCAGGGGAGAAAGGCATAAGCCAGTCTACAATAGTTTCATCACTATTAAAAAGTTCTGTATTGTCTTTTGGGAAGTAAGAAAAACTTGTAGTTACACCCCATTTAAAAGAACCGCTGTCAGGTTCCATTTCACCAGCAAGTATTTTAAAAAGTGTAGTATTTGCAATGGTATTGCTTCCTACAAATGCTATTTTATCCTCACGTCCTATAATAAATGAAATATCATCAAGTACTTTTATGCCATCAATGGTTTTAGAGATATGTTCCACTGTAAGCACTTCATTGCCAATTTCACGGTCAGGCCTGAAATCAATATATGGGTACTTACGGCTTGAAGGCTTCATTTCATCAAGCTGTATTTTTTCAAGGGCATGTTTACGTGAAGTTGCCTGTTTTGACTTAGAGGCATTAGCACTGAACCGCTGTATAAATGTCTGGAGTTCTTTAATTTTCTCCTCTTTCTTTTTATTGGCTTCCTTCATCTGCTTAATCATAAGCTGGCTGGACTCATACCAGAAATCATAATTTCCTGTATATAACTGTATTTTTGCATAGTCAATATCAGCAATATGTGTGCACACTTTATTTAAGAAATAACGGTCATGTGAAACAACAATTACTGTATTGTCAAAGTTAATAAGAAATTCCTCAAGCCAGCGTATAGCCTCAAGGTCAAGGTGGTTTGTAGGTTCGTCCAGAAGCAGTATGTCAGGGTTTCCAAAGAGTGCCTGTGCAAGCAGGACTTTAATTTTTTCACCTGCATTAAGTTCAGACATTTTCTTACTGTGCGTTTCTGTAGATATGCCAAGGCCGTTTAAAAGTGTTGCAGCATCTGATTCTGCTTCCCATCCATCCATTGCAGCAAACTCTGCTTCAAGTTCACTTGCCTTAATCCCGTCTTCTTCAGTAAAATCTGCTTTTGCATATATTTCTTCTTTCTCTTTCATTATTGCATAAAGCCGTTCATTGCCCATAATTACAGTGTCAAGCACAGCATAGCTGTCATACTGGAAGTGGTCCTGTTTTAAGAAAGAAAGCCTCTGTCCTGGTGTAATTATAATTTCACCCTTGCTTGGTTCAATTTCACCTGACAGGATTTTTAAAAAAGTAGACTTTCCTGCACCATTTGCACCGATAAGGCCATAACAGTTACCTTCTGTAAATTTAATATTAACATCTTCAAACAATGCCTTTTTGCCAAGGCGTAATGTTACATTGGCTGACTGTATCATACTATATAATTCCTTTCTATATTTCAGGGTATTATTGCTAACCTTTACTATTTTACAGTAAAATGGCGATTTTGCAAGGTTTTTTGAATATAATCTTAATATTTTATGATTTTTAGCTGCTTATGTTTTGCATGAATGGGAAAAATGTAGTAGTATAATATAAAAGGTATTAATTATTTACCAGAAATTATTATAATATGGAGGTTTTTTACTGATGCCAGTAGTTTTAACTGCAATAGTGATAGTATTTATTGTTGCATGGTTTGTTTGTTTTGCCTGCCAGTCAGGTGTTACAGCCAGTAATGCAAAGCTTAAACTCTTTGTAACAGAAAAACGGGTATACCAGGGGGAAGGTGTAAATAGAAAAGATATTATTTATATATTTGTGATTGCCTTAATATTCAGGATTGCAGTATACATTGCCAGTGTGGTATATTTATATATATTCTCAGAAGAAACAACATTTGGTTTTGCAGATTTCCTTTCTGCATGGAACAGATGGGATGCACCACATTATATAGATATAGCAAGTAAAGGCTATGCAGGCTGTATACAGGATGGTGAACATTTATTCCTGGTATTTTTCCCTCTTTATCCGTGGCTTTTAAGAATAGTACATGTGGTAATTAATAACTGGGAAGCTGCCTGCCTTGTGCTTTCATGCCTGGCATATGCAGCAGGTTCATGTTTCTTTTATGCTTTAATATCAGAAGAATATGGTAAAAGGATTGCATGGAAATCACTTGTGCTGTTATCCGTTTATCCATTTTCATTTTTCTTTGGTGCAATGATGACAGAAAGCCTGTTTTTATGTACAATGATGGCAGGGTTTTATTTTGTAAAAAAACATAACTGGCTTGCTGTAGGACTTACTGGTATATTTTGTTCACTATGCAGGGTACAGGGAATACTTTTATTTGGTGTTGCAGGTGTTGAATTTTTTGTATATTATAAGCCATTTGAAATGTTTAAACAGCATAAGGGAAAAGAGTTTATAAAGCTGCTTTTTACAAAAGGCATATTTCTTTTCCTTATTCCAGTAGGAAACTTTATATATTTTTATATTAATTATAAAGTAGAAGGAAATCCATTCCAGTTTTCAATATACCAGAAAGAACACTGGTATCATAGCACTACTTATTTTACAAATGCATTAAAAGAGATATGGGGACAGGCCTTTGGTGGGAATACCCAGAATACAATGATAGCTTCTGTATGGCTTCCTGAACTGGTTATATTTGCAGTAACAATAATTTTATTATTTTACGGGCTGCGCAGGCATCCACTTAAATATACTGCATTTTTATTTGTTTATACAATTATTAATTATTCAGTAACATTCCTTATTAGCGGCGGGCGTTATATGTCCTGTGCATTCCCGCTGTTTATTATTCTTGGGGAGATACTGGACAGGCACCCAAAATTCTATAATATGGTGGTAGCTGTTTCTTCGGTATTTTTTGCTATTTATATGGCGGGTTATTTATCATGGAAACAGATTATGTAGATACATTGGTTTATAAAGACACAATTTTAAGCAGCAAAGCGGATTACATAATCCGCCTGGATTCTAAGGAGAGAGAATGGAAAAAAGGAACAATCTTTTTAATATAAAACCAGGTGATACATTGTCTTTTGGTGTAATAAAGGCAGCCACAGGCGTGCAGTTCTCTGTATACCTTCCATATGAAAAAGAATGTAAGTTAAAATTTTACTATATTGGAAGAAAAGAACCAGCTTGTGTAATCCCGCTGACAGAAGAGTTTAAAAGAGGCGGGGTATATTTCGTGACAATTACTGGCATAAATAATAAGGATAAAGACGGGCGCAGCCTTATACAGATATTGTCGCAGGATTTTGAATATATGTATGAAGCAGACGGCAGGGAATTTATTGACCCGTATGCACAGATTATACATGGCAAACCCCCATGGGGGAAGACAGGCAGTAACAGCAGGCAGAAGTTTGTAAGAGGCGGAATCTGCCACCAGGAATTTGACTGGGAAGATGACTGCCAGATTGGAAGGAATTTTAATGAAACCATATTGTACCAGCTCCATGTAAGAGGATATACAAAACACAAATCTTCTGGTGTAAAACATAAAGGGACATATAAAGGGCTTGTTGAAAAGCTCAATTATATAAAGGAACTGGGAATTAATGCAGTCCTTTTAATGCCATGTTATGAATTTAATGAAATACAGGAAGAATACAGGATTTATAATGGCAGGCCTGTACTTTTAGATGGTACTAAAGAAAGCAGTGAAGAAAATGTTTCCAGATATATTAAGCTTAATTACTGGGGATACGGGGCAGAAGATACATATTATTTCTCGCCTAAAACAGCTTACGCTTCTGATAAAAACAATCCTGTCAGTGAATTTAAAAGCTTTGTGAAAAGTTTCCATAAAGAGGGCATAGAAGTTATTATGGATATATATTTCCTGCCAGGCACTAATTTATATCTTATGGCTGACTGTTTAAGGAACTGGGTACTTAATTACCATATTGACGGTTTCCGTATAAATAATGAAGTTATGCCTTCTGTTGCACTTGTTTCAGATCCTGTGCTTTCAGGGGTAAAGATACTTGCTTCATACTGGGACAGCCAGCTTCTTAAAAATCCTGGGATTAAGCATAAAGGCAAATTCCTGGCTGAATATAATGATGGCTTTATGAATGACGCAAGAAGGTTCTTAAAAAGTGATGAAGCAATGGCCGCAAGTTTTGCCGGACGTTTTAAACGTAATATACCTGGCTGTTCTGTTATTAATTTTATCACACATGCTAATGGTTTTACACTTATGGATCTTGTATCTTATGATGTGAAGCATAATGAATCTAATGGTGAAAAGAATAAAGATGGCACAGATTATAATTATAGCTGGAACTGCGGGATAGAAGGAAAATCAAGGAAACAGGCAGTGTCAGGACTTAGGATAAGGCAGATAAGGAATGCTTTCCTTATGTTTTTATGCAGCCAGGGCACGCCTATGATACTTGCAGGTGATGAGTTTGGCAATACACAGCTTGGCAATAACAACCCATACTGCCATGATGACATTGTTACATGGCTGGACTGGAGGCATGGCAAACGTGAGAAGGAAATACTTGAATATGTAAAGAAGCTTATACTTTTCAGGAAAGAGCACCCTGTATTATGGCAGAAAGAAGGGCTTCCTGCATCAGATAATAAAGGATATGGGCTGCCAGGCATTTCAATACATGGTACACAGGCGTGGAGGGCAGACTATTCTAATTATAACAGGATGCTTGGCATATTATTAAATGGTGATTATGCAGAAGATGCCCAGGGTGAAACTGATGACATAATTTACTTTATATTTAATATGTACTGGGAATCAAAGACATTTGACCTGCCTTCCCTGCCTAATGGACGCAAATGGTATGTTGCTATAACTACTTATGATGATATGTTTTATGAAATACCTGTTAAGAAAAATAGCTGGAAAAAACGTAAAAGAAGTGTAAGAATTAAAAAAGATGGAATGGATTTGCAAAGAAAGACTGTTGTGCCACCAAGGTCAATAGTAGTTTTTATAGGACGCTGATATAGAAGTTTATCCGGACACCTGGCAGTTTTAAATATAGTTTATAAAAACAGCTTTAAAACTGCCAGGCCCGGAATAGTTTTTAAACTTATTTTGTGTTATAATGGATTTTAGAGGTTATGGTTTTTAACAATTTCCTCATATAAGTCAATGTCACAGACATTTGACTGGTCATAATGTGTACATGTCTGGCATGTTACGTCACATTCTTTAGAAGAATTTGTGGCATTTGATGAACCACAGCCGCATCCATCTTTACCACATGAACAGTAACGTGTACACCTCTCAGCAACTTCCTTCATTGTTTTAGCATCTTTTTTCATAATTTACCTCTTTTCTGCGCTGCTTTTTAATTTCTGGTTTTATGCCAGGCAGCACACAGGCATAAAACCAAATGGCACTATAGAAAATAATTTATATTAAAGACAAATGCATTATCTGTTACTATTAATTGTAACAGGGCAATCTGTCGTGCTATTATTATTTACAGAAAGGTTTTTTTTATGAATTTAATTAAAGTAACTGATATCAGGATTACAATGTCAATGCTTCTTTTAAAAGATGCATTTGATGCCTTTTTACTAGAGGAAGCGGAAGTTCTTACATATGCAAAGCTTCTAATAAATGGCAGAAGAAACAAAAACTGGTATGCAGGGGAAACATTAAGTGACATACAGGATAAAGACATAACAGACAGTATTATGGGCAATTATACAGACTTAATCAGGTGGAAAGAAGCAAAAAATGTTTTTTTTGGGTATATTAAGGGAAAGAAAACACCAGATTTATTTAAAGTATCTTTAAAAGCAGACAGCACTATGGCAGAAATGCTATTAAAAGGCAGTGGTTTTTATGGAAAATATTTACAGGAAAAACCAGAACTGCACCTACAGTTAAGATATGAAAATAATGGGTTATGTATTGTAACAGGTATATATAACAGTAATTTTTCAATGGATAAATCAGTTGGAAATGCATGGGATGAAGCAGTTGTAAACTGGCTGCACCAGAATGGCATAGCAACTGTTAATATGTAAATTGTGTATATTTTGTATAAAACTGTTAAAAGAATATAAACTTGTTGATTTATATTCTTTTTTTTGATATTATTGTTTGAAATCGGACTGTTTGCATACTAACAGTACAATTTTGTACAGTTCCTGGATGAACTATTATTATATTATTAAAAGCGGGGTGGATTATGGAAAACGTATCTGTAGATAAGGAAATCTGCTGTGTAGCTAATCTTATACGCAAGGAATTTGATAACCTGGGCTCTGGGAATATGGAAGATGGAGGGCGCATTACACGTATGAATATGTGGGTAATTGATTATATATATGCTAAAAAGGATAAAGATGTATTCCAGAAAGATATTGAAAATGCTTTATCAATTACACGTTCAACCACATCAAAAATCATTGACCTTATGGTGCAGAAGGGCCTGGTTGAAAGATCCACTGCCAGGCATGATGCAAGGCTTAAAAAGCTTTCCATTACTCCTAAAGCGTTAAAACTGCGTGAAACTATGGATAGAAATTCCATAAAGGTATATAAAAAAGTTATGCGTGGTTTTTCAGAAGAGGAAGAACAGCAGCTCCTGGGTTATATACTAAGGATAAAGAAAAATATGGCTAATAAAGAAATGGAGGAATTATGACATGCTTAAAACATTGGCAGCAAATATTAAAGAATTTAAAAAAGATTCCATACTTACACCTGTATTTATGATTCTTGAAGTTATTCTTGAAACAGTAATTCCGCTTATGATGGCATCTATAATTGATGATGGTGTAGAAGCCGGGAACATGGAACATATTTATATTATGGGCGGCCTTATGGTAGTTACTGCATTTGTAAGTTTATGGGCAGGTGTTATGGGCGGGAAATATGGTTCCAGGGCATCAACAGGCTTTGCAAGGAACTTAAGGAAGGCTATGTATGAAAACATACAGACATTCAGTTTTTCAAATATTGATAAATTCAGTACATCAGGGCTTGTTACAAGGCTTACTACTGACGTAACAAATATACAAAATGCATACCAGATGATACTGCGTATGTGCATGCGTGCGCCAGCTTCATTAATTTGTGCAATGGCAATGTCATTTTATGTAAATGCAAGGGTTGCATTTGTATATCTTGCAGCAGTATTTATTCTTGGAATTATACTTTTTATACTTATTAAATTTACAATGAAATATTTCCAGGAAGTATTTAAAAAGTATGATGCACTTAATGAAAGTGTACAGGAAAATGTATCTGCAATCAGGGTAGTAAAGGCATATTCAAGGGAAGAATTTGAAAAGAGCAAGTTTATGGCAGCAAGCGGAAATATTTACAATATGTTTGTAAAAGCAGAAAAAATGATTGCGCTTAACTCTCCTGTAATGCAGCTTTCTGTTTATTCATGTATACTTTTAATAAGCTGGCTTGGCGCTAAAATGATTGTGGGCGGTTCTATGACCACAGGAGAGCTTTCACAGCTTTTAACATACTGCATGAATATACTTATGAGCCTTATGATGCTTTCAATGATATTTGTAATGATTACAATGAGCATGGCAAGTGCAGAACGTATTGCAGAAGTACTTGAAGAAAAGCCAGATATTACAAATCCTGCAAACCCTGTAATGCAGATTAAAGATGGAAGCATAAAGTTTGACCATGTAAATTTTAGTTATAAAAGTGATGCTAAAACCCCTGTACTTAAGGATATTAATATAGATATAAAACCAGGGGAAATGATAGGCGTAATCGGAGGTACAGGAAGTGCCAAATCAAGCCTTGTAAACCTGGTAAGCAGGCTTTATGATGTATCAGGGGGAAGTGTGCTTGTAGGCGGAATTAATGTAAAAGATTATGATATTGAAACATTAAGGAATGAAGTTTCAGTTGTATTGCAGAAAAATGTGCTTTTCAGTGGCACTATACTGGAGAACTTAAGGTGGGGTGATACAAATGCAACAGATGAAGAATGTATACATGCATGTAAACTTGCATGTGCTGATGAGTTTATAAATAAAATGCCAGATGGTTATAACACATATATTGAACAGGGTGGGACTAATGTGTCTGGCGGGCAGAAACAGCGCCTGTGCATAGCAAGGGCACTGGTTAAGAAGCCTAAAGTACTTATACTTGATGATTCAACAAGTGCAGTTGATACAGCAACAGACAGTAAAATCCGCCAGGCATTTGCAAAAGAAATACCAGGTACAACTAAAATTATAATTGCACAGCGTATTTCAAGCATTAAGGACTGTGACAGGATAATTGTTATGGAAGACGGTGCTGTTGACGGTTTTGGGACACATGAAGAACTGCTTGCACAAAATGAAATATACCGTGATGTTTATGAGTCACAGATGAGCGGCAGTGGTGATTTTGATGAATAGAACAGCTAAAAAAGGCATAAAGGACAGGGAAAGGACGGTGTATTAAATATGGCACGCAGGCAAAATATGGGGCCAAGGCCTAAAATTGAAAATCCAGGCAAACTTTTTATGCGCCTTATGAAATATGTTTTTAAATATTACTGGCTGCATTGCATTATTGTTTTTGTGGGCATTATTGTAAGTGCACTTGCAGGCGCACAGGGCACAATGTTTACAAAGTCACTTATAGACGATTATATTATCCCGTTAGCTAAAGCTTCTGATCCAGATTTTTCAGGGCTTCTTGCTAAAATCTTCCAGGTTGCTGCTTTCTACGGGGCTGGCATTATAGGCACATTTTTATATAGCAGGCTTATGGTATATGTAACACAAGGGACACTACAGAAACTCCGTGTAGAAATGTTTACAAAAATGGAGTCACTTCCTATTAAATATTTTGATACAAATGCACATGGTGATATTATGTCAATATATACTAATGATATTGATACCCTCCGCCAGATGATAAGCCAGAGCATACCACAGTCAGTTTCATGTTTTGTAAGTGTTACCAGTGTATTTGTATATATGGTAGTACTTAGTATACCTCTTACAATAATTACAATTTTCATGGTTGGTGTAACATTTTATATGACAAAGAAACTTGCAGGGCTTAGTGGCTCTTACTTCCTTTCACAACAGAAAGATATAGGAAAGGTAAACGGCTATATTGAGGAAATGATGGAGGGACAGAAGGTAGTAAAGGTATTCTGCCATGAAGAAGAAAGCATGGAGGGCTTTAACAAACTTAATGACAAACTTTTTGAAAGTGCAAATAATGCGAATAAATTTGCAAATATACTTATGCCTGTCAATGCACAGATTGGCAATATAAGCTATGTAATATGTGCTATTGCAGGAGGGTTTCTGGCACTTAATGGCATTAATGGCTTTACTGTAGGTTCACTTGTAAGTTTCCTTACATTTAACAAGTCATTCAGTATGCCAATAAACCAGATAAGCCAGCAGCTTAGTGCAGTTGTAATGGCACTTGCAGGTGCTGACAGGGTATTTAAGCTTATTGACGGGACACCAGAAACTGATGACGGATATGTTGAACTTGTTAATGCAAAAGAAGATGCAGACGGCAATATTACAGAAACAAAAGAGCGTACAGGAATGTGGGCATGGAGGCATTACCATAAAGACAGTAATACAACTACTTATGTAAAAATGCAAGGTGATGTTGTATTTGACCATGTGGATTTTGGATATAATGATGATAAGATAATACTGCATGATATTGAAATATATGCAAAACCAGGGCAGAAAATTGCATTTGTAGGGGCAACAGGTGCAGGAAAAACTACTATTACCAATCTTATAAACCGTTTTTATGACATACAGGACGGTAAAATACGTTATGACGGGATTAACATTAATAAAATAAAGAAAAAAGACCTGCGCCAGTCACTAGGAATAGTTTTACAGGACACACATCTTTTTACAGGTACTGTCCTGGAAAATATAAGGTATGGCAAGCTTGATGCAACAGATGAAGATGTAATTGCTGCTGCAAAACTTGCCAATGCGCACAGTTTTATTACAAGGCTGCCAGATGGGTATAACACAATGCTTACAGGTGACGGGGCTAACCTGAGCCAGGGACAGAGGCAGCTTTTAGCCATTGCAAGGGCAGCAGTTGCAGATCCTCCTGCACTTATACTTGATGAAGCAACAAGTTCCATTGATACAAGGACAGAAAAACTTGTACAAAAGGGCATGGACAGACTTATGAATGGAAGGACAACATTTGTAATTGCACACCGCCTTTCAACAGTGCGCAACAGTGACTGCATAATGGTTCTTGAACAGGGGCGCATTATTGAACGTGGCACACATGATGAACTTATAGATAAACAGGGCAAGTACTACCAGCTTTATACAGGCATGTCAGGAAATGGCATAGCAGGATAAAAAATAACAGGTATATGTGGCAATATGGAATTTTAAGTTTACAAATTCTTTTACAAGTGATATAATAAATCCAATAATATATCTAACAGAAACGTTTTATTCCGCAAGCTTTGGAAATACATTTCCAGTGTATTTCCTGCTTGTGGTTTTTAGGGAAAAGGAGGAATTATTTATGTTACTTAGCACATACCAGAAGGTTATTGCACTGTTTGAAGGTGGTAATGGTTACAGGAACGCTTCTGAATTAAAAGACTCAAAGATTACAACAGTACAGATTAAGGAACTTGTAAATAAAGGGATTGTTGAACATGTTTCACATGGTTTTTACTGGCTTATTGACAAGGAGAATGGCAAGCCTGAAAATTACAAGTTTATTGAAGCGTGCATGGTAAACCCGAGATCAGTTATCTGTGCGGACAGTGCCTGCTATTACCATGGGCTTATAGATAAAGAACCTGAAGTACTGTCAGTTGCAACATTAAAGACAGACCGTTCACGTATGCAGCTTAATTTCCCTGTATGCAGGCATTATTATTCAAACCTTGCATTTGAACAGGACATGGAAACTGTAAAAACACCTTATGGCGTAATAAGGGTATATGGTGTAGAAAGAAGTGTCTGTGACTGTATACGTTTCCGTGATGACATAGGCGGTGGCATGCTTGACCTTATTATTACAAACTTCCTTGAAAGGAATGGCAACCAGATGGACAGGCTGCTTGCATATGCTGATGCAATGCGTGTAGGTAAAATTGTACGTATAAAACTTAACCAGATAGAAGAATAAGGCATTATCTGCCAGACAGGGGAATTTTATTTATGGAGAATGAAGTATATAACAAACTTTTAAAATGTTATGGATATTTTAAAGAAAAAACCAGCTTTAAACCAGAAATTGCGCTGGTGCTTGGCTCAGGGCTTGGCGGTTATGCAGACAGCATGGAAATTGTTTCGGAACTTGCTTATAGTGATATCCCTGGTTTTCCATCTGCAACAGTCAAAGGACACCAGGGAAAGTATATTTTTGGATATGCTGGCGGTGTCCCTGTTGTGTGCATGAAAGGCAGGGTACATTATTATGAAGGGTACAATATAAGTGATGTTGTGCTTCCAGTAAGGCTTATGAAGCTTATGGGTGCAAAGGTTTTGTTCCTTACTAATGCGTCAGGCGGCATTAATAAAGATTTTAATGCAGGGGATTTTATGCTAATAAAAGACCATATTGCTAATTTTGTGCCATCACCGTTAATTGGTAAAAATATTGATGAACTGGGCGTGCGTTTCCCTGACATGGGAAATATATATAACAAAGAACTACAGGAAGCTATAAAGCAGACAGCCACGCTTCTTGGCATACCATTAAAAGAAGGTGTTTATATACAGCTTACAGGGCCTAATTATGAAACACCTGCTGAAGTGCGCATGTGCCGCACACTTGGCGCTGATGCAGTGGGCATGAGTACAGCATGTGAAGCAGTAGCAGCAAACCATATGGGAATGATGATATGTGGCATTTCATGCATTTCCAATATGGCATGCGGCATTACAGAGAAACCACTTACACATAAAGAAGTACAAGAAACCGCAGACAGGGTTGCACCATTGTTTAAAAAGCTTGTAACAGAATGTATTAAAAATATCTGGAAGTCCTGTTTAAATTAAAATGAAACATAAGATAATAGTGTGGATTAAAAATGCAGGCCAGATTTTATTTAACATTATATGCGGGTATGTAATGTCCTGGTGGTTTCTTTATGCATATGCATTTCTTACAGACAAGCCGGACAGGGCAGAAGAAACAGCAGACTTAAAGGCAGCAGGGTATTTTATGCTTGTAACTGGCATTGCTGCTGTGGTTATAAAAGAATTTACAATGTACAGGATAAACAGGGATATTAAAAAATACCTGGTATATAGCCTTATTCCGTTTATTATAACTGCTGCTGCCTTAGCCTTTTACATTATATCCATCAATTAATATATAACAACAGCAGTTGCATAACCTGCAGGTCTTTGCACCTGTTTATATTAAATCCCTGGATTACAAAAAATTTATAAGAACCCCAGGGGTTATACATGGCTGTTTCATAAATATAAAATACCAGAAATATATTATATCCCTGGTATTACAAACAATAGATAATTTATAGTTATCCTGCGTTGGGGTTGTGTATATACTAAAGGTTGTGTACATGCAGCAGTTTTATATATTTTC
>CAJUJY010000080.1 GCA_910586555.1 uncultured Lachnospiraceae bacterium | reverse complement strand
TATCCATGCCTTCATTATATCTTATCTTTAACTTTTTGAAAATTGATTTCCGTGTGCATGTGGACATGTTTTATTGTCACGGCCGCTTCATAAATTTTTAATTATATATAAACAGGAGATAATTTATAGTTATCCACGGTTTATTTTAAATGGGAGGTTAAAATATTATGCCCTGGCAGTTCCAAAGTGTCCCCTGAACAGCCCGCTTGCGCTTGGACTCACACGCAGCGGTGCATAAAGCCCTTATGCTTCAAAGAAAAAGCTTCTTTGAAGCATTTAATACAGGGCTTAAACACCGGCGGTTTCGTACAGCTTGTTCATTGGAAACACATTTGGAACTTGCCAGGTAATATACGTTTTGGCAGTTTATAAAAATATTTCCCCTGGAACGTAAGAACATGCAAACAGTTTTATATATTTTCTGTAAAAGGCACTATAGCGCCACCAGTGTTTAAGCCTGGTATTTCCAGGCTTTATGCACTGCTAACACTATATATAGTGTTGTGCGCCTATCGTAGTGGGAACGTGCCTGCTACAGAAAATATATAAAACTGTTGCATGTACACAGCCTCTGGTATATACAAAAAAGCAAATTGATAATAGCATTTACCTATATGTGGTATAGGCAGATAAAACAGGTTGTCAATACAGGATAACTATAAATTATCTTTTGTTTACACATAATTAAAAGTTTATAAAACAGACGTAGTTTTATTGCTTGTCTGTCTTGACATAGTACCGAGGGGGGTATAATGATTTGGAAATTTTAGCAAAGTTATATAATTTATGCTGAAATTTTATTATAAACAATGTAAAAAATTTATGTAGAATGGAGGAAAGTTTATGAGATTAGGAAAAAGAATTATCCCTGTGCTTCTGGCTGCTTGTATTACAAGTGTTACGCCATTAACAAGCCTGGCTTTGCCGGCAGTATCCGCAGATGCAGAAGAAACAGGGGTGGCAGCAGAGGATGAAGTAATTAAAACACAAGATAATAAAGAGGAATGTGATATTAAAATTAATAGCTTAACAACTGCTGGTACATATTATGGCATAGACGGGAAGTTTCCTATATATGCTGAATATGATGCAACAGGTGTTGTATACCATTCACCATATGAAGGGGAGGAAGGCCCAGAAGCTAACAGGCAGAATTTAAAGCTGGTAATTACAAAGGAAGACGGAACAGAATTTATTGCAGAAGAAAACTTTGGTTCTTTTGAAATTAAGGATTGTACTGGTTTTGAAAACGGTCAGAGTTATAATCTGGATTTTTCAGTAAAATATGTACCATCAGGGGAAGGTACAGATGGCATTACACTTTATTCTGTTGAAAAAACAGTAACATTTATAGAACAGGAATCATGGGCTTTATGTAATTACCTTCCAACTGGTGAAGGAGCTTATTATCTGGATTTATATGTACACAATACTACAGTTCCAGATAAGGATAAAGATGATGATGATGATGACAGCAGCAAAGGTTATTCAGTTAGTAATGTTTCCTTAATTGATAAAAACGGACAGGCTGCTGCCTGCACTAACACTAAATGGGGTGAATACTTTAGTGATAATGATGAAGATAAAAGGTATGATAATATACTAAGGAGTTCTTATTCTCTAAAGGGCATGGATATATACCATGCAGACTGTAAAGTTTACTGTACAAGGGAATTAGAAGCAGGTGAGGAATTAGAAGCAGTTTATTATATTGATGGTAAAATGTATAAAACAGGTATAAAATTTACTGTAACAGATAAACCATATATTAAAGAAGCTGACGAGTCTTCTGGATATACTGCTGATAATATTTGTAAAGTAAAAGTACAGGCATATAATACTGACTTTAATAAATTATCACTTAGCCTTATAGACAATGAAACAGGGAAGGTACTAGGTTCAAGTGTAAAATTTATACAGGAATATAATAACTCTGCTGTTTATTATGTACAGTGCAATAATGGAAAGCCTGCTAATGGTTCTTATAATATTTTGTATAATTATTCTGGAAATGGTATAGATGTTATAAGTGAAAATGCTGCCAGATATTATTATATCCATAATGATACTTATAAGGATAATATATATTCTGCAACTTGTACCTGGAATTATAAAACTGATTCTATAGAATATTATGATGCTAATATCCTATCCGGCTCTGCAATATCTTACGAAATACGGTATTATGGCGGGACAGTCTGTACTTCTGGAGGAGGTATTATAGCAGATAATAACCATGTTGCAGTAATTCCGCTTAAAAAAGAACTTGAAGATGGAACGCTAAGGCAGAATACAGAAGTATGGTACTATGTATATATTACTTATGCAGATATTAATGGAAAAATAAATACCAGTTTTTCAATATTTAATCCCAGTTATTTTCCAGGTTACAGACATTTAAGTGTTTGTAATCCAGATTTAGAACATAACTGGATAAGGGATTGTTATTATTATATGGATAAAAGTCCATATCTGCCAGATAGTAAAGAATTTGAATTTTCCATAAAGTTTAAATGTTATAATGAAGATAAATTAAAAGATACCTGCACTGCTACTATCTATAATAAACATGTTTATGACGATGATGATGACATAGATGAAAATAAAATTGGAACAGTAGAATTATCACTTAAAAATGAAAATGGCAGTTTATCATATAATGGAACTTATAAGGGCAGCCTTAATAATAAAAGCATGTACTATCTGTACTTTAACCCTTACCAGGGTAATATTTATTTTAATGATAATATTGATATTGACGGTGAAGACCTTAATAATATTAGCTGTTATTTTAATATTGCAGACAGAAGCAGAATGTGTCTTAAAAGCCAGCATAATTATTTAGCTTCAGGGGAAATATTAATGTGTTTTCCATCAGAAGAAATTGCAGATTATTATTGTGGGGAAGATAATTTAAAGATTAAAGACAAGCTTAAAGTTAAGATACTTGGTTTGCAGGGAGAAGAAATAGGTACATATAAGTCTGCAAATAATGATTTTACTATTACTGGTAAAAAGTTTTACAGAGTTATTAACTTTTCTGGCTCTGTAAAACAAAAACTTGCTAATATTAATTATTGTGAAGTGTATCTTTATTATGGGGATGGCAAGGAAGAGGATACAATTATAGCTGATAGTGAACATCCTGAAGAAAGTTTCTATAGTACAGAATATGATAGCAGTAATATTTACAGGCCAGAATATATAAAGAACAGCCACAGGAACAGTAGTTTTATTGCCCTTGGGAATAATGAAAATATTGCACCTAATGATTATTATTATTATGATACAAGTACAGGTACTGGTTTTACTACAGTATATGGAAGTGAAAGTGCATTTCCAGCAACAGTTACAATAACTGGCTGGTATAATGATATAGAAACAATAAAAACAATTACTGTACCAGAACCAGGATATAATTTTACAGAATCTGACCTGGAAGGATTATCGCCAGATAAAAAATATAACTTCTTCATAAAAGGGGCAGATGGCTCTGTAAATGCATATACAAATAATTATATTATAAAATCTGATAAAACAGAAAGTAATAAACCAGGTAATAACAAGCCAGATAATAATAAACCAGATAATAATAATCCTGGTGGCAGTACAGGTATAATTATTCCATATCCACAAACCCCGTCTGCTACACCAGAAACATCTGGTATACCTGTAACAACTGCTGCACCAGAAGTATCTGGTACACCTGTAACAAGTGCTATGCCAGAAACATCTGGTACACCACAGGCAAGCACCGCACCAGAAGCATCTTTAGCACCACAGGCAAGCACTGTACCAGAAACATCTAGTACACCACAGGTAAGTGCCATACCAGAAACATCTAATACACCTGTAACAACTGCTGCACCAGAAGGTGTAGAAAATAATATTAAAAAAGGAGCAAAGGTTGTTGATAAAAAGTCTGGAGCAGTATATAAAGTAACTAAAACTGGTAAAAATAAAGCAGTTAAATATATAGAAAGCACAAAACAAGCATCTGCTAATATTACAATTCCAGATTCAGTAAAAATAAATGGAAGTGTATATAAGGTGACTTCTGTAGGAAAAAATGCATTTAAAAACAATAAAAAACTTAAATCTGTACAGATAGGTAAAAATATAACTTCAATAGGTGCAAAAGCATTTTATGGCTGTAAAAAACTGCGTACAATAATTGTAAAGACTAATAAACTTAAAGCAACTAATATAGGCAAAAATGCATTTGGCAATGGCTTTTCAAGCCCACAGGTTAAAGCAGCTAAAAACAAATTGAAACTGTATAAAAAAATATTCCAGGCTAGAGGAATGTCAAAAAAATGTAAATTTAAGAAATTATAATGGATTTATAAAATAATACCAGTTGCAGAAAGTATAAAACAGCACATTAAAATTATAGAAACCAGCAGGGATATTATTAAGGATATATATAACAAACAGAATGGTATTTAATAACTAACTTATAATAGCAAAAGGGCTGCCGTATTATGAAAATATTATACAATATATAGGAAACTTATTTACTAAAATACTATATATCGTATTTTTATTAGTGCGGCAGCCATTTTTATTTTATAAAATATTTATTACCAGCCAAGTATTTTAAATATATTTATTTTATATATAATTAGCAGAATGGTATTTTATAATATTTTAACTATAGAGAAAATATTATAAACATTATATTTAAAAGAAAAAAATTATATTTGGGATTTATAAATATTTTTAAAAACTGGCTATTAAAAGCAGGTTATTTGCGCTATAATTGACAGTATGGAATACACTGGAATTAAAAATAACAAATATTAACAGGTTGAAAGGGAGGATTTAAAGTGGGATTTAGTAAAAAATTATTAAGTGTAATGCTGGCAGCAGCAATGTGCATAACAACTGTACCATTGCAACATATGCCGGCATATGCAGCAGAAACTTCTAAAAAATCAGGCACATGGGGCAAGAACTTAACATGGGTGTTAGATGACAGTGGTACACTCACTATTTCTGGCACTGGAAATATGGAAAACGGGTCAACGGAGGAGTGGCGGTATGCTAAATCTGTAATAATTGAAGAAGGTGTTACCAGTATAGGTGATATTGCGTTTTTAGATTGCATATACCTTAAAAGTATTTCTATACCAGAAGGTGTTAAAAGTATTGGTGAAAGTGCATTTCGATATACAATTATGGACAGTGTTGAAATTCCTGCAAGTGTATCTGAAATTGGAGATAATGCTTTTCCTTCAGATGGATTACAAAGTATAGAAGTAGCGGAGAATAATAGTAGTTATTGTACTTTAGATGGCATACTTTATAGTAAAGATTTGTCAACTATCGTTAAAGCTCCAGTAAATGTTGAAAGCCATACAATACCAGAAGGTGTTAAAACAATTTGTGCTTCTGCATTTTATAACTGTAAAAATTTAAAAAATATTTCCATTCCAGACAGTGTTATAAGCATAGGTGATTATGCTTTTGAAGGATGTGGCAGGCTTTCAGGTATTTCTATTTCAAATAACCTAACTGACATAGGCATCAGGGCATTTAATTCTACTTCTTATTATTATAATCCTGATAACTGGGAAAATGGAGCTTTATATATGGGAAATTATCTTATTGATGCCCAGAATGTTACAGGTAATTATACTGTAAAAGACGGAACTGTTCTAATTGGCGGAGGTGCTTTCAGTATAAATGAAAACGTTACAGGTGTTACCTTCCCGGACAGCTTAATTTATATTAATAAAAATGCATTTGATTTTTGTAATAACTTAAAAGGAGAACTAAAAATTCCAAACAGTGTTGTTAAAATTGGTAAATGCGCTTTCCGTGACTGCCGAAGTTTAACAGGAAATCTTGTAATACCAGATAGTGTAACTGTAATTGGTGATAATGCATTTGATTGTTGTAAGGGGTTGACAGGAAACATTGTAATACCAAATAGTGTAACTATAATTGGTGATAATGCATTTAGCGGATGTAATGGCATAACTGGATTTACAATTCCAGATAGTAATATTAAACTTGGATATGGAGCATTTTCTGCTAATAATAATGTAATACTCAATATTGCAGAAGGCTTTTATAAAATAGAATTGGATTTTAGCATACTTCCATACAGATATAAAAAAATTAACTATAAACGTGAAGTTTTAAATTATAATATTACAGATAATACAAACGGTACAGTACATTATGCAGAAAAACAGGCAGTTAATGTAGATTCTGTGGAATATAATACTTATTCTGATGTAACAAGTTTTGAAACATTTGATGAAACAGATAAACTTCAGGAAGCAAAAAGCCCAGATGGCAGATTATTTGCTTTCTATGGAGATAAAGACTTTGTAACTGTAATACCTGAAAATAACGGACAGGAACAAATTAAAATTACAAATAAAGGATTTACTTTTGGTGCAGCAACTATAGGAGAAGATGGCTATTATTACATTATATGGGGAAGAAGTATTGAAGATGATGTTATTGAAAGTTCTATGGAAGAAGAAAATGTACAAATATGTAAATATGATAATTCGGGCAAATTAATTAAAACATTAGGACTTCCAGTATCATACACAGAAGCACAGTTTCCATTTTCTTTCAGTAATGCAAATATATCTTATAATAAAGGCTTTTTATGTGTAATTTTTGGCACAAGATGGACAATTCGCCCTTCTGATGGTTTACACCACCAGGGTTCAGAGTTTGTTGGAATAAATACAGAAACAATGGAACTGGCAGGTTTTGACAGCAATGTCGTCAGCCATGAATTTGGAATATCAATAATTCCTACAGATTATGGATTTGCTGCTATCCAAAGAGGTGATGGTGGTGAAACAAGAGGTATTAGTATAGGCAGGTATTATTTATCAGATAATAAGATTAGTACACTAGAATTTGCAGAAGAACATGTATTACTTTACCATTCCAGTGGACAGTATGGTACTAATGCCCATCATTTAGATGGCAATGTTACTTATGTGCATATGGGAGGGCTTGCAAAAAGTAATTCCACATATGCTATAGCAGGAAAGTCAGAGCATTTATATACTAGTGATATTTATAAACAAGGAAAGTCAGAAAATGCACATACTGGAGTATATGATGTTTTTGTGCGTATTGCAGATTTAAGTCTTATAAATAATAATAATCATGATTTTGCTGGTACTACCCGTGTTGATGAATTTACAGGTAAAGATGCAGATTATAATATGGTCTGGCTGACTGAGTGTAATGAAAAAGAAAGGGCTGGCAATGTTAAGATTGTAAAACTGCCAGATGGTTCTTATTGTGTATTATGGGAGAAAATGGTTTATGATGAAATGGGATTTTTGAATTTTGACAGCTTGCGTTATGTAATTTTAGATGAATGTGGCAATACTCTCCGCCGAGAAACAGCCATTTATGGTGCAAGGCTTTCATGTACATCTATACAGCCAGTTGTACAGGGCAATACCTTATCCTGGGCAGTTGCTAATAAAAAAGACAAGAACGTTATATGGTATTCTGTGGATTTAGACAAACTAGAAGAATATAGTGAAAGCAAAGTTGCAGAATATAAAGACAAAGATAAAAACAATACAGTAAGTAATAAAGATAATACAAATAATAATACAAAGGAAGAGAATAATACAGAGAAAAATAATAATACAGATAATAATGTAAAAGAAGATAATAATACAAATAAAAATAACAGCACAAATGATAATGTAAAAACAACAGGCACAAGGTTTATTACCCGTGGTTTAATTTATAATAAAATAGCTGGAAGTGCCAAAAAAGTACAATTTGCAGGCACTACAATTAAGAATGGTTTAACATCATTTGAAATACCTTCTTCTGTTAAAATATCTGGCAAAGTTTATAAAGTAACCTCCATTGCAGATAATGCATTAAAAGGCAAAAGTAAACTGAAAAAGCTTAAAATTGGTGCTAATATAGAACATATTGGCAAAGGGGCATTTAATGGCTGTAAAAATTTAAAAAGTATAATAATCAAATCAAAAAAACTTACATTACAAAAAACAGGAAATAATGCATTTAAAGGTATAAACAGCAAAGCAGTAGTAAAAGTACCTAAAGGCAAGGCAGTTTCTTATAAAGAAATTATTTATACAAAAGGTGCAGGAAAGGGTGTAAAAGTAAAATAATAACAGCCAGGTGCATGGATAATAATTAAATTTAGTATTCCATGCACCTTTTTATTTATAAATCCCCTAAACCTTGAATAATATACTTTTTTTATATATAATAAGGACAGTATATTACAAAACGGAAAGGGATAAGGAAAGCACAATGCAGGGAAATGTTAAAGGCACTGTTAAGGACAGTATTTTCTGTAACCTGTTTAAAATTAAGAAATACCTTTTACAACTGTACCAGGCGCTGCACCCAGAAGATTTAAGCATGACAGAAGAGGGTCTTAAAAACGTCACAATAAACCATGTATTTACAAATGGTATCTATAATGACCTGTGTTTTATGGCTGGAGGCAGGTTGGTTTTAATGCTGGAAGCACAGTCCACATGGAGTGTGAATGTAATTATAAGCAAGCAAGGCTTGAGTATTATGATGGCATTATTTGACCAGGAAGAAGTATTTAATACCTATGTAAAAAGTGAAGTAAGGGAGGCGGTAAGGAAGGCAGAAAAGAAAACAACGAAAGAAACAGCTATAAAAATGGCTATAAACCTTTTAAAAACAGGGAAATGTTCCATTGATGAAATACGGGAAATTGCCCCACAGTTAGATGAAGAGGATATTATAGAGATAGAAAAGGAATTGTACTTATAATTAACCGGCTTTGTACTTTGGTTTTTTATTCCAAAGCTTGCAAAGCCGGTGTTTTTTTAATACTAATAAACTTTAAGTTCTTTCCACAGCCTGTTATAGAGTTCTTCTGCTTCTGGTCCAAGATATGTAAACATTTCACATCTTTTTAGTACATCATCACCAGGAAATATTGCTGTATCTTCTTCTTTTTCTTCTTCATCAATATTATCTAGTACTGCCTTATTTGGTGTTGAATAGTACACATATTCAAAGTTTTTTTCTGCAATGTCAGCCCTGCATAAAAAGTCAAGGAATTTTATTGCACCATTGTAATTTCTTCCGTTTGCAGGTACTAACCAGCTATCCATCCAGACATTAGAACCTTCTTCTGGTACTACATATGCAAGGTCTTCGTTGTATTCTGTGGCAAGGCTTGCTTCACCGGAATAGATAACTGCCATTGCAGCCTGTTCATTAACCATATCATCACGCACTTCATCTACAAGGTATGACTGTACAAGGTTTTTTTGCTTCTTTAATGCCTCAAGTGCCTTTCTTAAACTGTTTTCATCTGTTGTATTAATTGAACAGCCATCAAGTACTAATGGCGGTATAAAGCTGTCACGTACACTGTTTTGCATAATTATATTATTTTTATATTTGCTGTCCCATAAATCATTCCAGCTTGCAGGAACTTTATCTACCATTGTAGTATTATATAGTATGCCAACTGTACCCCAGAAGTAAGGGATAGTGTACTTATTTTCTTTGTCAAAGCTTTTTGAAACCTGCCAGTAAGTATCACCAATATTTCCTATATGTTCCATAGAACTGTAATCAATTTCTTTTACCTCTTTTTCCTTAATCATTTTATCAGCCATATAGTCAGAGCAGCATATTAAATCATACTGGACAGTCCCGCTTTTGTATTTTGTGTACATTGCTTCAGGGGTAAGAAATTCCTCATAAACAACTTTAATTCCTGTTTCTTCTTCAAACTGTCCAAGTACGTCCCTGTCTATATAATCACCATAATTAAAGACAACAATCTGTTTTTTGGCTTTTTCCTCTTTATTTTTGCCACAGGAAGCCAAAACAAGGGAAATAGCAGTTAATACAGATATGGCTTTAAACTTTAGTGCAGTTTTATACATTATAAAACCACCCCGCTTTCTTCCTGCTGCCTGTATAATTTTTCACTTCTTCTGTTAATTATAAAAAGTACAAAAAGCACTATAAGAAATACAATAGTTGAAAGTGCATATATTTCTGTCTGTATGCCTTTGCGGTATTCTGCATTAATCATTGTAGACATTGTATTAAGCCCTGGTGCTTTTGTAAAGTATGTTACTGAAAAATCATCAAGTGACATTGTAAATGCGAGCAGGAAACCAGATAATATACCAGGCATTATTTCTGGCACAACTACTTTCCACATAGCATATAAATGTGATGCACCAAGGTCAAGTGCTGCTTCATAAGTGCTTAGGTTTACTTGTAAGACTTTAGGATAGACACTTAGTACAACATAAGGTATAATAAATGTTACATGTGCAATTAGCATAGTTGCAAAGCTTAAATCTGCAAATTTTGTAAAAAGCAGCATAAGGGCAATTCCTGTTACAATGTCAGAGTTAAGCAGTGGTATCTGTGTAATTCCCATAATAATTGTTTTGGAACGGTTCTTCATATTTATCATGCCAATGCATACAAGTGTTCCAAGTATGGTTGCAATAAATGAAGCACCAAAGGCAAGCAGCAGGGTATTATAAAGTGCCCCCATAACTATTTCATCATGTATAAGTTCTATGTAAGCTTTTAATGTAAAGCCTCCCCATACTGCCTTATTTCTTTCTGATGCATTAAAAGAAGAAACTATAAGCAGTGCAATAGGTACATAAAGAAGAAGCAGTATTAAAACCATATAAATTTTTTCTATAGTTTTCTTAGTGCTTTTTACCATAACCCATGTCCTCCTTCCCCTTTATCAAAGAATTTATATATAACCATGCTTATAATTATAAGGAACATAAGCGAAAGCGAAAGCCCGGAGCCAAGGTGTACATCTGCATAGCCGGAATTAAACGCCTGTTCTATAACATTACCTATAAGATAAACTTTATTGCCGCCAAGCATATCAGCAATTACAAATTCACTCATTGACGGGACAAAAACCATTATAATCCCGCTGGCTATTCCAGGCAGGCTTAAAGGAAGCATAATCCTTTTTAAAATAATAAATCCTGTTGCACCTAAATCTTTAGCAGCATTTATAATATCTTTATCAATTTTAACAAGTGCGTTATATATAGGGAGAAGCATAAATGGAAAATAATCATATGCAGTACCAAGGATAACCGCTGCTTTCGTATTCATAAGATAAACAGGGTTAAAACCAAGTATGCCAAGCCCTTTATTTAAAAAGCCATTATTAAGCAGTATAAGCCTCCATGCAAGTGTGCGCAGCATAAAATTCATCCACATTGGCAGTATAAATATCATTACTATAATACTGTTTTTATTACTTGAATATCTGCTAAGTACCAAGGCAAGTGGAAATGACAGCAGAAAACAAACCAGGGTGACTATTAGCGACATATTTAAACTTAAAAATAAAGGCTTGGCATTAACATAATCAGTTACAGCCAGCACATTACCCAATGTAAAACTGCCATCAGAATTTGTAAATGCATTATATACAATAAGACATAATGGAATAACTGTAAATAGAACTATCCATATAATATATGGTCCGGCTAAAAGCCTTGAACCCAGTTTTTTCATTTATGCGCCTCCTATTCTTCTATAAAAATTTCTTCATCTTCAGATTCAGGTTTATTCATTATCTGTATATTAAACGGGTCAATCCACATACCTGCCTTAGTGCCAGGTTCTACAAGTACAGTGCTGTGTACAAGCCATTCAAAGCCACAGGCTTCTACTTCCATTTCATAGTGGACACCTTTAAAAATAGCTGAAACAACCCTGCCATCTATAATTCCCTTGCCAGGTTTTGTAAGCACAATATCTTCCGGACGTACTACAACATCAACAGGGGTGTTATTGCCAAAACCTTCATCAACACATTTGAATTTTGTGCCAAGTATTTCAACAA
Organism: uncultured Lachnospiraceae bacterium; assembly: GCA_910586555.1. Taxonomy (GTDB): domain Bacteria; phylum Bacillota; class Clostridia; order Lachnospirales; family Lachnospiraceae; genus Butyribacter. The sequence goes on along the minus strand of CAJUJY010000080.1, from coordinate 2,509 downwards.
GCCTGTCTTCCAGCATAACCCCGTTTATAATATTGCTGTCACCAATAAAATCTGCTACAAATGCATTCTGGGGTTCATTATATATATCTTCTGGTGTACCTATCTGCTGTATGTATCCTTTATTCATTACTACAATTGTGTCAGACATTGTAAGCGCCTCTTCCTGGTCATGTGTTACATAAATAAATGTAATGCCAAGTTCATTTTTAAGGCGTATAAGTTCATACTGCATATCCTGCCTTAGTTTTAAATCAAGGGCGCCAAGCGGTTCATCAAGCAGCAGCACACGGGGTTCATTTACTATTGCCCTTGCAATGGCAATCCTTTGCTGCTGGCCTCCGCTTAAGGAATCTGGCATACGTTTTTCAAAGCCGTCAAGATTTACAAGTTTTAAAGCATACTTGACTTTATCCTTTATATAGTTTTTGGGTTTATTTTTAATTTTAAGCCCGAATGATATATTTTCTTCTATATTCATATGTGTAAAAAGTGCATACTTCTGGAATACGGTATTAAAAGGCCTGCCATTTGGCGGAGTATTTGTAATATCCCTGCCTTCAAAAAGCACTTTGCCACAGTCAGGCATTTCAAACCCGCCTATAATCCTTAAAGTAGTAGTTTTACCACAACCACTGGGGCCAAGAAGGGTAAGGAACCTGTTTTCATTCATAAACAGATCCATCTCATCTAATATGGTTTTATTACCAAAAGATTTCTTAATTCCCACAAGCTCAATTAATTTATTTGCCATTTTCCGCCTCCATACTGCAAGCTGTAAACAAAGTGCAGCCTGCTTTTTTCTAAAAATAATGCTGTAAAGTAACTATTATACAATAAGTGTGGTTAATGTCAATATTTTATGGGCTTTGGAACCAAGGTTTTATAAATTTTTTTCTATACAGGACAGGGTATAAATAAAATACAGGTAATTTATTATAAAACAGGCAGTAAGTAATACTTTTGTTTACTTGACATAAACCTGAAAAATAATATAATAAATATATAAGATTTCAGGCATATTTAAGCCAGGAGGAGGATTTTTATGGATATAATAAAGAAAAAAAGCATAAGGAATAAAATTACTTTAATTGCTGCTGCCCTTTTTGCCCCATTGCTTGCCGTTCAGTTAGTTATATTAATATTGTTATCTAAAAATATAATCGGGGTTATAACTGCTGTAATACTTACTGCTGTTGTTATATCAGCACTTGTTATGGCGTTATGGTCGTTTTTAAGCCCGCTTATATCAGTATTTACAGGCAATTCCGCAAGCAGCGCCAGTGATAACAGGATAGCTGCAAAGATAAATAAGCTTGCAGAACGTGATGATGGCATAGGGGATATGGTACGCAGTGCGAATAATACTGTATCAGGATTTGCAGATATTTTAAATGGCATTAAAAATGCTATAGATAACCTGGAAGATGTAACATCTGAATTTGAAAATGCATTTGAAGAGATGGAATCTTCAATGCATGATACCTCTGGCAATGTAGATATAATTACAGGCAACACAGTGTCACAGGTTAATAATGTACATGATATGAAAGATAAGATAGATGCAATAAGCATGGCTATTGGAAATATTAATTCAAATATAAAGGATCTTACAAGAAGCACAGAAGCTGTTGAAGACTGCCAGAAAGAAGCAGGCAGCATTATGGACCAGCTTATAAGCATAAGCAAGGAAAGCGGAATTGCCATTGAAGAGGTTAAGAACCAGACAGACCGCACTAATAAATCTGCACAGCAGATCCGTACAGCTACAGAAATTATTGCAGACATTTCAAACCAGACAAACCTGCTTGCATTAAATGCAAGCATTGAAGCGGCAAGGGCTGGTGAACATGGTAAGGGCTTTGCTGTTGTAGCAGAGGAGATAAGGATATTAGCAGACCAGTCAAAGGAATCCACAGAACAGATTAATAATATTGTCAGTGAATTAATTGCCAATTCAGATATAAGTGTTGAGATAACAGAGCGTGTTTCCAAATCATTTATAGAGCAGAATAAGAAAGTAGAAGAAACAGGCAGAATATTTAAATTACTTAATTCCGAAATTATTAATACCAGCAGGGCCATAAAAGGCATTGATTCCGAGATAACAGGTTTAGACAGGCATAAGGTTTTAATTGAAGGCAGTGCAGATGAAATGACTTCTTTTGCAGAGGAAAATGCAAGACAGGCAGACCTTACTTCCGCCAATGTATCAAACCTCCATGAAATAACAGCGGACTGTACAAATATGACTAAAAAAGTAGTAAAAGTGTCAGAAGAACTGGCAGGGTACATAAAGAAGTTTGATACAGGCAGGCTTCTAAAATAGATTGTGGATATTCTCTTGATAATATGGCAGGTTTTTATTTATAAACCTGCCATTAAAAATCTATATCCCGGCAGACTGGCAGGCCAGTTCTGTGCCAGATAAGTAAATCTGGGAGAAAACTCCTATATCTTCAATTAGTCTTTTGAAAATATTATAAAAAACATGCTATACTTTAGCAAGAAC
>CAJUJY010000079.1 GCA_910586555.1 uncultured Lachnospiraceae bacterium | reverse complement strand
TGCTTACTTGAGTCTTCCAAGATTTGTGAGATCTTTGAAAATTGATTTCCGTGGCAAGTTCCATGCAGTTTATTCAATTTTTATTTTTCCTTTGATTTCCCGCTTGCAGGTGCTATAATACAAATGCAGGCGGTATGTTGTATCTGGTATGATGTAAAGTTTGCAAAGCGGTAGCAGTGTTTCCAGCACTGCTGCCGTGCCTTTATTGCAAGTTTTTACAGTGACGATATATATAATCAAAATTATCATTGACAGTATCAGAAAATGAAACCGTATAGAATTTATCACAAAGAGCTTTCAATAATTTGGGTTCGTTATCAATGATATAGCTGATAATTTGTAGCTTTTTGTCTTTATAACTGACTGTGCATGAGGGAGAGGAAGAAACAAATGCAAGCAGTTCTTCCTTTTTATAATTCTTATCAAGAATAAGATAATAAGAATTGTCTTCAATTAATAAACCATTTTTAACTAAAGCAGATGCAGTTTTTTTGTTGATTTCAAACTTATCAGTATAACGGTAATTATCCATTAAACGGATAAGCGTATGTATAGCTGTTGGTGATAATAAATTAAGCAATTCTTTTAAGTTTGAAGAAAGCCCAGATAAATCCCAATTTTCATCTATAATACTAAGTTCGTAAGCGAGTTTATACATATGCTTACATGGGAGATTGCGTTTTTGAAAATCTTTACATTCACAATTAGAAAGCCTAACTATTAAAAGTCAAGACCTAAAATGAAAATTTTTTAATAGATTACTAAAAAACATTTTAGGTACAAAAGAGTTAAAAAGTAATTCTTAGAACCTTGAAAACTGCATGACAAACAGAGTGTCGTTATCGGCACTCAAAAAAGGAAATTATTTACAAAAAAGTCAAGGTTGTTTTATATATGCCTGTTTGGATTTTTCAAGTTGGTAAATAACTCTCACCAGTTTCTTTGCAGCATGTGAAATGGCGACATTGTAATGCTTTCCCTCTGCACGTTTTTTGGCAAGATAGGCTGCAAAGGTTGAATCCCAATGGCACACAAACTTTGTGGCATTGAACAAAGCATAACAGAGATAACGGGAGCCTCGCTTTTCCATGTGGGAATAGCTGCTGTCAAGCTGTCCTGATTGATACGTAGAGGGCGGCATTCCTGCATAGGCAAGTATCTTGTCAGGGGAATCAAAACGGCTAAAATCACCTGTTTCAGCTATTATCATAGCACCCATACGATAGTTTATTCCAGGAATGGAAAGGATTGGAGAATTGATTTCGTCCATGATGGTTTTGGTTTCATTTTCTATTTCTTCAATTTCTGAATCCAGTTCCTGAATAAGTTTGATAGTATGTTTTAATTCAAGCGATTTTGCGGGCATATTTGAACCGACAGAAACTCTTGCAGCATTGCGAAATGTTATGGCTGTTTCCTTGCCATAGTGACCTCTGGAGGAGGTTTCTAATAGGTTTGCCAGTCTTGTGAGGTGTGCAGAGGCAATTTTAGATGCACATGGGAACTCGGAGAGCATGGCATATACAGAAGCCATGTGAATTGACGGAACCAGCTTTTCTAATTCAGGGAAGAGAATGTTGACGAGGCGAGAAACAGATGTTTTTAATTTTGCACGTTCCTTTACCTTGTCAAAACGGTAACGGGTTAATGACTTTAACTCTTCATTATGGTATGATGTGTCTGGGTAGGACTGCAGGTTTACTTCGGACATCAGCATAAATGCAATGGTGCGGGCATCAACTTTATCCGTTTTGGTCTGTCTAAGGCTTAGACTTTTTCTGTACAGATTGGTATGAAGCGGATTGATAACATAGGTGGGCAAACCTTTATCAATAAGGAATCCCAGAAGATTGTAATTGTAGTGTCCAGTGGCTTCCAGTCCTACTTTTATTACAGAAAAATCTGAAGTAAGGGAAGAAATCTTTTGATACAGGTCATTATAGCCCTCCCGGTTGTTAGGAATGGCAAAGACATTAAAAAGTACCTCTCCATCCGAATTAGTAATAAAGCAATCGTGCTTGTCTTTGGCAATATCAATACCGGCATAAATCATAAAAAATCTCCTTTGCAATAAATTAATGCTGTTTTAGAACCACAGGTGCTCTTCGCAGTTGTGAACTCGTTCTAAATAAACCGTCATGTGGTATCTAACTGATTAACAATCAAACAAAGAGACTGTGGCTGGACACTTTCTGAAACCATCAGGTGGTAGCGGGGTGACACCAGTCCACAGCATCTTATATATCATAACCGTACCCATAGAAAAGGTAAAGAATGGTTATGAAAATATAGTATCAAGACCTTGGAGAGGGTCTATAAACACTACTACTATATAATACGAGTCAGGTAAGAAAACAGAATGGAAATTTTTATTGTAATTCATTGGTGTGGCAGGAACAGTGTTACTACTGTTTTTGCCAGTTTTTTGTTTATTGCCAGATTTACAAGACAGATGTAACCAGGTTTTTAAATAAAAAAGTGAGACAGTAAATAGGATATATTTGAAATACAGATGTAAGTAAAAATCCTGTTACCGCAGGAAGAAAGAGAGGAAGATATGGAATATTCTATCCAGATGAGTGCAGCAGATAACACTGGTAATCATATAAAAGCTTTTGTGTCTGTTGTTTTTGGTGACAGCTTTAAAGTTACTAAAATAGAAGTTTTAGAAAACAAAGAAGGTAAAAATGTTGTGGCTATGCCAGGTTCTCGTACAAAAGAAAGGGATGAAAACAACCAGCCTGTTTTTAAAAATATCTGTAATCTTGTAACAAAAGAGTTCCGACAGGAATTGTATGGTAATATTTTACAGTTATATGATGAGATGGAACGACAGGAAAGACAAAAGCTTATAAAAAAACAGGAGATAAATTTGCACCAGAATTTATGGTATGGGTAACACCCTTTGAACGGACAGGAAGCAATATTTCCGGGCTGGCAAGTATAATTTTAGGGAACAGTTTTGCAATAGGTAATATTAGTATATATAAAGGAAAATCAGGAGAATTTGTTTTTTTGCCTTCCTATAAGACAAGAACTTTAGATAAAAATGGGAAAATGGTATATTCTGATAAAAGATACGCCATTCCGCTAAACAAAAAATTATAATGTCATAATAAACAGAAAATTACTTGAGGATTAATTCTGCATAGGATAAACTTATAAAGTTACAAAAGTATTAAATTCTATTCTTGTGAACAATTTTTAAGTTTAAATTTTCAGATTTTTCAATTTTTTATTTAGAAAAAACTCTCTAAGAATAGGGATTTTATAAAAATTTAATTTTATAAGTTTATCCTGTCCTCAAAGGATGTGATATTGACATAAGACAAGGGTTATGTTATTGTCTTTAGAAAAATAGACAGAAGTTGCACTTTTTATGAGTAAAATACTATGTATTACAAGAACATATAGTTATGCAGAAAAAGAAGAATTGTCAAAAGAGGTAGCATTCTATATTATTACTGTCATATAAGATGGATGTTACCAGTTTTAACCATACTATAATATGTACAGGTAAGATGCGTATGTATGGTTTCTTTTTACTTTAGAAAAGATTAGTTGTTTTGAATTTTTATAAAGACTTTAATTTTTTATATATAGAACAAATGATGTAATTATTTTAAAATGTAGTATTTATAATAAATAATGTTGCAGTTGATTATTATAATAATAAATTAGTTACTGTATATCGCACTAAACTATACTGTGTGTACATTACAATCACAGAGTTTAGTAAAATTAATAATATTATTTTCTTGTAATATTGAAGATTTCTGTATTATATAATTTTATAAGTTAACCACATTTCAGTTAAAGTGTAATTAAATATGGTGGAAAAAATGATAGGGGAAACAAATAAAAATATTTGTAAAGGAAAGGTAGAAAAATGTTTAATATTAAAAATATTCAAGACTTTAATGATTTAGAAATGAGTGTTTACCAATATGTGATACAACATCAGGATGCAATTCCATATATGCGTATCCGGGAATTAGCATCTGATGCCCATGTGTCAACAACAACCATTTTAAGATTTTGCAAAAAGGCAGGATGTGATGGCTATTTAGAATTTAAATTAAAAATGAAAGAATATATAGGGAACAAGGTAAATGTCCATATTCCAGAAGACCTTTCAGAACTAAGGGCTTTTTTAGAGAGAATGGATTCTGGGATATACCAGCAAAAATTAAACGAAGCAGCTTCTATGATTGCCCAGGCTGACCGTGTTTTTTGTGTTGGTGTATCAAATTCAGGTTATGTTGCCCAGTATGCAGCACGTTATTTTTCTGGATTCGGAAAATTCAGCATGGCGGTTACAGATCCATTTTATCCAATGTGGCAGATGAATGAGGTGCAGAATACAGTAGCACTTGTATTTTCAATATCTGGTGAAGTTTCGCAGGTAATACAGATTACAAACCAGTTAAAACAGCATAACTGCCGTATTGTTAGCATTACAAATACAGAAAAATGCACTGTTGCACAGATGGCTGAATTGAATTTGTGCCATTATATTACAATGAGGAGAGGGGAAAACAATACTGATTTTAAAAAACACCAGATTGAAGCAATAATTGATTATACCTCACAGGTTCCTGCAATTATAGTTGCAGAAACACTTGCTAAGCGGGTTGCAGGTTACTTGCTGGAAGAATGAAAAATATAAAGATTTTTAACAGAGAAAAAACAAGTTCCAAAATAGCGGACTTGTTTTTTTTGATGCCAGAAGCAATGACATTACTTTTTTTCCTTGTTATAATAATAATACAGAAAAGTTCCAGTACTGGAATTAATTCAGGAAATTACCAGAATGGCCATCTGGTAAAAGAATTAGGAGGAATGTTGATATGGCAAATAAAGTCCGTGATTATCAAAAACTTGCTGCGGATATCAAGGATATGGTTGGACCAGATAATATCATGACAGCAACACACTGTGCTACCAGGCTACGTCTGGTATTAAAAGAAATGCCTGATGATTCAACAACTAAAAAAATAGAACAACTGTCTGGTGTAATCCAGGTTGTAATATCTGGCGGCCAGTACCAGATTGTTATTGGCACACATGCAAAGGATGTATATGAGCATCTGTCAGGTATGGTGCATTTTTCTGAAGAAGCACCAAAAGTAAAAGAAAGCCTGGCCAACAGGGTTATTGCTGTAATGTCTGGCTGTATTGCACCATATGTCTATGTTATGGCAGCAGCAGGCTTATTACAAGGTATTTTAATTATTATTAAGATGTTTGCAGATATTGGGAATACTGGTGCAGCACAGATTTATAATATGGTTTCGTGGACACCTTTTACATTTTTACCTGTTTTTATTGCTGTGGCAGGTGCAAAACATTTTAAATGCAATACATATATCGCTTTGTGGTGCTGTATGGCATTGGCAAATCCTACATGGGGAAATATCGCTGCAACAATTAGTGACGGGACAGCACTTGATTTTCTTTTTGTACCACTTACATCTGTTACATATACATCTACGGTTATACCACCTATTATTTTAGTTGCAATACTGAGCAAGCTGGAACATTGGATTGAGCCACGGTTACCTGAAGTAGTGCGTCCAATTGGTACACCATTTATTTGTGCAGCAGTTATGGTTCCAATGACTATTTTAGTAATTGGTCCTGTTTCAACTGTGCTTTCAAATGGCCTTGCATCTGCTTATAATATGTTATATAAATTTATCCCATGGCTTGCATCGGGTCTGTTCGGTGCTATATGGGAAGTATTAGTTATTTTTGGCATACATTGGAGTTTTACGCCAATTTCCTTAACAAATTACCAAAATATGGGATTTGATACATTGCAGGCATTCAAGGGGATTGCAGTGTGTGCACAGGTTGCAGCATGTTTTGGTGTATTTTGGAAAAGTAGAAATTCAAAAGTTAAAAATATGGCAGCATCTTCTGCAGCCACAGGATTATTTGGTATTACAGAACCAGCTATTTATGGTATTACACTTAGGTTTAAAAAGCCATTTATTTGTGGCTGTATTGGCAGTGCCATTGGCTGTGCAGTTACTGCTTTCTTTAAATCAAGATATTTTGTTTATGCAGGGCTGCCAGGACTTTTATCTATTCCAAATTCAATTTATACAGAAAGTGCAGAGGAAAACTGTAAGTTACTAGGATATGCTGGTAATTATTCCAGTTCTGTTATTGGTATACTTATAGGTACAGTTATTGCTGTTTTAGTTACTTTTATATTAGTCCAGTTTATTGGGTTTGATGACCCTGTTGAAATTCCAGAAGATACAACAGAAACAGGCAGTTTGGAAATGGTTTCTTCTGAAACTGGGAAAAATATTACATTTATGGTTTATGCACCAATGAATGGGGAAGTAAAACAGCTTTCTGAAGTTCCTGACCCAACTTTTTCTGAAGGTATACTGGGGCAGGGTGCTGCCATTATTCCATCAGATGGCCGGCTGTATGCACCTTTTGATGGAACAGTTTCATCTGTATTTGATACAAAACATGCAGTTTGCCTGTGTGGACCAGAAGGATGTGAAATGTTAATCCATGTAGGTCTGGAAACTGTTTCTTTAAATGGAAAATATTTCGATACTAAGGTAAAAGATGGGGATACCATAAAAACTGGTGATTTACTGATGGAGTTTAATCTGGATGCAATCAGCAAGGATTTTAAAACAATTACACCAATATTAATTACTAATGCAGATGATTATAGTGGAATTAACTATTTAAAAACATCAGGTCCGGTCAAAGCTGGGGATGCATTGTATGAAGTCCGTTAATTAATATAAAAATAAAAGGAGTTGTTATTATGAGTTTACCAGAAAATTTTCTCTGGGGTGGTGCAGTTGCTGCACACCAGATAGAAGGTGGCTGGAATGTGGATGGCCGTGGAATTTCTGTTAGTGATGTTTTAACAGCAGGTGCACATGGAGTTCCACGCCGTATTACAGATGGAATTGTAAAAGGAGAGAATTATCCAAACCATGAGGGGATTGACTTTTTCCATACATATAAAGAGGATATTGCTTTGTTTGGTGAACTGGGATTTAAATGTTTCCGCACATCTATTTCCTGGAGCCGTATTTTTCCAAACGGAGATGAAGAAGAGCCAAATGAAGCAGGTCTGCAATTTTATGATGATATGTTTGATACATTATTAAGTTATGGGATTGAGCCAGTTATTACACTGAGCCATTTTGAAATGCCATATTATCTGGCAAAGCATTATGGTGGCTGGATAAACCGTAAATGTATTGGTTTTTTTGTGCATTATGCAGTAACAGTAATGGAACGTTATAAAAATAAAGTTAAATACTGGATGACATTTAATGAAATCAATAACCAGGTAAAAACCAGTCCAGATATATATGGCTGGACAAATTCAGGTGTAAAATATTCTGGATTTGATGACCCTAAAAAAGCATTATACCAGGTTGCACACCATGAACTTCTGGCTTCTGCCATTGTGGTAAAAAAAGGCCATGAAATTAATCCTGGTTTTAAGATTGGATGTATGTGTTCTTTTATACCATATTATCCATATTCTATGAATCCAGAAGATGTTATAACTGCACATGAATCCATGCACGAACGTTTTTATTTTATGGATGTACATGTACGGGGACATTATGGAGCTTATGCAAAGAAAATGTGGGAACGTGAAAATAATGCACCAGTTATGGAAAAAGATGATGAAAGTATTTTGTCAGAAGGAACAGTAGATTATATTGGATTTAGTTATTATATGTCACACGCTGTAAAGGCTGATGTTGCACTTGAGGATGACACAAATTCAGATGGAAGAAATATCCATACAGTACGCAATACTTATCTGGATTCTTCCGACTGGGGATGGCAGATTGACCCAGTGGGACTTAGATATGCACTAGATATTATATATGAACGTTATGAGAAACCCTTGTTTATTGTTGAAAATGGGCTTGGTGCACTGGATACTTTAAATGATGATGGTACTTGTGATGACAGTTACCGTATTGAATATCTGAAAGCACATATTGAGGAAATGAAAAAAGCAGTGGAATATGATGGTGTTGATTTAATGGGATATACTCCATGGGGCTGTATAGATGTAGTTTCTTTTACTACAGGAGAGTTAAAGAAAAGATATGGGTTTATTTATGTAGATAAAAATGATGATGGTTCTGGCAGTGGAAAACGTTATAAAAAGAAATCTTTTGAATGGTATAAAAAGATGATTGCAACAAATGGTGAATCATTATAATTTTTGCTTGTTTATAATTCTAAGCCAGTACCATTTGCAGGAGGCAGATATATTTATATTATGAAACTACAGTTAAAAGAAAGAACTGTCCGTGGATTATTCCAGGGGACAGGAGATGTTGTAATCTGTGATATTGCATCAAAAGAAATGATGAATTTAAAAAACAGATGTTTTATAACAATCCGGCTGGTCCAGGGAGCATCACTGGGAATACACTGCCATAAACAAGAAAGTGAGATTTACTTTATTATACAGGGGCGTGGGTGGTATAATGATAATGGTAAAGAATATGAAATCAGGGCTGGTGAAGCAGTTATTTGTTTTGATGGAGATAGCCATGGTATTTGTAATAAAAAAGAGGAAGAATTAATTTTTATTGCATTAGTAATAAATGTTTAAACAGTCAGGAGGGAAACAAGATGAAAGCAGCAGTTTACAGGGGAAATGGAGAACTTTCTGTAGAGGACTGGAATGGCAGGATGCCAGAAGAGAAAGAAGTCCAGATTAGGGTTTCTTATTGTGGGATATGTGGTTCTGATATACATATTTTACAGGGGACAGAAGATTCCAGAATGAATCTTCCATCAGTAATTGGACATGAATGTTCTGGGACTGTGTGGCATGTTGGGAATAAAGTAAAAAATGTAAAGCCAGGAGACAGGGTTGTTGTGTGGCCGGTAAAATCCTGCAAGGAATGTTACGCTTGTAAAGAAGGATATGGGCATGTATGTCAGAATCTTAAAGTCCGTGGCATTGAAACAGATGGAGCTTTCCAATATGCCTGGACATTGGATGAGGAGGCTCTTGTAAGGCTTCCAGATACGGTAAGCATGCTTCATGGTGCATTGGCAGAACCGTTAGCAATCTGTTGCCATGTAGTAAAAAGAGGAAATTTGAAAAGGGGTGATTTTACTGTTATTATAGGAGGCGGGCCTATTGGCATTATGACAGCATTGGTGGCAAAGGCTGCCGGAGCAGAAGTTCTTTTGTCTGAAGTTAATGAAAAACGCCTGGAAAAAGCAAATGAGATGGGAATTTGCACAATAAACCCAATAAAAGAAAACTTGTTAGAAACTGTCAAAAACCATACAGCAGGCAGAGGTGCGGACATAGTATTTGAAACGTCAGGTTCACAGCCAGGTGTTGATAGTATGGTTTATCTGCCAAAAGTACATGGAACTGTTGTACTAGTTGCTATTTATGGAAAACCAATGACAGTAGATTTAAAACAGCTTTATTATCATGAAAAAAATATAGTAACAGCCAGAATGCAGGAACGGGAAGATATGGAAAAAGCAATAAGTCTTTTGGAAAAAAGAAAGGTAAATGCAGATAAAATTATTACTTCTGTTTTGCCACTTGAAGATATTAAAGAGGGATTTAGCAAATGTATGGACAGAAATGGCAGTGAAGTAAAAGTTATGATACAATGCAGTATTGATTAATATAAAGCTGGGGGACTGGAATTACTGCCTGCTTATATGGCAATAGAGCATAACAGGGAGTAAAAACAGCAATTTTATATAAGGAGGACTGGATGGAAAATGAAAATAAATGTTTTATACCTTGGAAAAATATCATGTAAGCGTGATAACCTGGTACGTTGTGAAGATGAAAATGTGATGATTGAATCACCAATTAGTGCTATATTAATCAGACATCCAAAGATTGGGAATATTCTTTATGATACAGGAAATAGTCCATGTTATGCACAGAATTATCCACTGGCAGTACAGGAAACTTATCCAATTTCAGAATTTATATCCATTGAAGATGCCTTACAGCAACAGGAGCTTACTGTTAATGATATCGACATGCTTATTTTATCCCATCTTCATTTTGACCATGCAGGAGGACTTTGTTATTTTAGAAAAACAAAAGCAATACAGAATGTTATGGTAGCAGAGGACGAATTAAAAGATGCATATTTTAATGTTATGACGGGTAAAAAAGGTGCTTATGTTAAGGAACTTTTTGATATAGAAGGCATCAATTATATTCCTTACCAGAATAAATTGCATCTTGCAGAAGATATCCAGCTTTTTGCACAGAAATCACATACAGCAGGATGTACTGGGATAATATTAAAAACACATCAAGGAACAATTATTGTAACCAGTGATACTGTTTATACAGAGGATAACTATAAAATGGAACTGCCTCCAGGAGGAAGCATAAATGCTACAACAGAAGAGTTTTATACAAATCTTGCAAAAATAAAGAAAATGCAGTCTGAGTTAGATGCAAAATTAATATATGGACATGATTTTAAACAAATTACGAGGTTGTGTAAATGTACATTAGAGTAGTATTTTATGGTAATTAATCCAGGAAAGTAAAAAAGAGGCGGTAGCATTGGATAAGAAACAGTCTTTTCTGGAATGTGAAAGAAACAGGGTGTTTTACTTGCTTATGATGAGCAGTGGTATGCTGGGAGCTTTTACATATTGTGTCAGAGGTGGTGTTTTCTGTAATGCACAGACAGGTAATATCGTATTGCTGGGAATGGCAATTGGACATGGAAACTGGAAAGAGGCATTGTATCTTATTATTCCAATTACGGCATATTGTCTTGGTGCTGTTGTATCAGAAATATTGCCAGGACCAGTAAAAAAAACAGGTGTTGTACGGTGGGATACATTATTAACTGGAATTGAAATAGCAGTAACATTATTGCTGGGTTTTTTGCCAGAAAGCACACCATTCCAGATATCACAGGTTGCAATTAATTTTATCTGTTCTATGCAGTACAATACATTCCGTCAGGCTGAGGGAATACCAATGGCAACAACATTTTGTACAAACCATGTACGCCAGACAGGAATTAGCCTGGTAAAATGGCTGCTGAAAGGTAATGTGGCATATTCCAGGAAATTCATCCGGCATGCTGGCATGCTTTTGATGTTTATTATTGGAGCTGTTTTAAGTACTGTTTTATGTAACTTGTTTACAGGAAAAGCAATTTGGGGAACATCAATTATATTATGTATTGTATTTATTGATTTGTTTCATGCAGATTTAACAAAGGAAAAAGAAATGTTTGGACGTGTGCCATCAGGGCATTAGTGAAATATGTTTTTTATTGAATTTAAGAAAATAGGAAAGGCGGATAAAAATATGAAGAAATTTGATTATATTATTAAAGATAAAGTAGGTATTCATGCAAGACCAGCAGGAATATTAGTGAAAGAAGCCAGGAAATTTCAAAGTAGTATTATACTTGGTAAGGAAGGAAAAACAGCAGAAGCAACAAAATTAATGGCAGTTATGGGACTTGGAGTAAAATGCGGCCAGACAGTAACGGTTACAATAGAAGGTGCAGATGAAGATAATGCTTATGAAGCTATGAAAGCATTTTTTGAAGCAAACTTATAAAGGCATCTTAATTTGTGGGGCAGCATACATTTTTATTCTTATATATTAAATATGTGTGCTGCTATTTTTATTTATGCGCTGGCTTATATAATGATAAACATGCAGGGTTTTACAGCAAATACTAAGAGGGGGTATTATTTTATGAATATTTGGCATGATATTAAAAAGGACAGGATATTTCCAACTGATTTTATATCTGTAATTGAAATTTCAAAAGGGAGTAATAAGAAATATGAACTTGACAAAGAAACAGGGATGTTAATGCTTGACAGGATTCTTTTTACAGCTACCCATTATCCTATGAATTATGGATTTATTCCAAGGACATATGGTGATGATAAAGACCCATTAGATGTACTGGTATTATGTTCTGAAGCAATAGAACCAATGACACTTGTAAGAAGTTATCCAATAGGAGTAATTAAGATGCTGGATAGTGGCATGGGTGATGAAAAGATAATTGCAATTCCATATGGAGACCCGACATACAGGGATTATACAGATATTAGTGAACTTCCAGAACATATTTTTGAAGAGGTAAGGCACTTTTTTCTATATATAAAAGCCTGGAACATAAAAACACTGTAGTTAAAGAAATTGGTGGTGCGGTTGATGCAATAGGAGTTATAGAAGCATGTATGGAAAATTATAACCAGAAATTTTTTAAGGAGGATTAAATATGTTGAAATTGTCAGGAAAGCCAGTTTATAAAGGAATTGCTATTGGACCGGTAGTAGTTTTAAAACCTCATGGGCAGCAAATAAAGAGAACTAAAATAGAAAATATAGAAGCGGAAATAAGCAGATTTGCAAAAGCAGGAGAGAAGGCAGCAGAACAGCTGGTAAAACTTTATGATAAGGCAGTAGGAGAAGTTGGAGAAGCCAGTGCTGCGATTTTTGAAGTACATAAAATGATGCTGGAAGATGAAGATTATCTGGAAGCTATACAAAATATGATTCGTATAGAAAAAGTAAATGCAGAATATGCAGTTGCTAAAACTGGGGACAATTTTGCAGAAATGTTTGCTGGCATGGATGATGATTATATGAGAGCCAGGGCAGCAGATGTCCAGGATATTTCTAACCGGTTAATAAGAAATCTTATGGGAAAGGAAGAAATAGATTTAAATTCCATAGAACCATCCATTATTGTAGCTGATGATTTAAGTCCCAGTGAAACTGTCCAAATGGATAAGAAAAAAATACTGGCATTTGTAACTGTACACGGTTCTGCCAATTCCCATACATCAATTCTTGCACGTATGATGAATATACCAGCATTAATCGGCGTACCGGTGGATCTGGAAGAAATACAGACAGGTATGCAGGCTGTTGTTAATGGATTTTTGGGAGAAGTATATTTTGAACCAACAGAAGAAATCTGTTGCCAGGCAGAGGATAAAATAAAAGAAGAACTAGAAAAACAAAAACTTCTCCAAATCCTCAAAGGGCAAGAAAATGTAACACTGGATGGAAAAAAGATTAATATATATGCTAATGTTGGAAGTGTGGGGGATATAGGGTATGCACTGGAAAATGATGCTGGTGGAATAGGTTTATTCCGAAGTGAATTTCTCTATATTGGCAGGTCAGACTTCCCAACAGAAGAGGAACAGTTCCAGGCATATAAACAGGCTTTACAGATGATGGCAGATAAAAAAGTTATTATCCGTACACTTGATATTGGTGCAGATAAACAGGCAGATTATTTTAACTTAGGAAAAGAAGATAATCCTGCAATGGGTTACCGTGCTATCCGCATTTGCCTTAAACAGCCAGATATATTTAAAACACAGCTGCGTGCTTTGCTACGGGCGGCTGTATATGGAAATCTTTCCATTATGTATCCAATGATTACCTCAGTAGAAGAAGTGCTAAAGATTTATGAAATTATTAAAGAAGTGCAGGAAGAATTAGAAAAAATGCAGATTCCATATAAACTTCCAGAACAGGGGATTATGATAGAAACACCAGCAGCGGTTATGATTAGTGATGAGCTGGCAGAATTGGTGGATTTCTTTAGTATTGGTACAAATGACCTTACGCAGTATACACTGGCAATTGACCGTCAAAATGAAAAGCTGGATGATTTTTATAAACCGCATCATAAGGCAATTCTTAAAATGATTGGTATGGTAGTTGATAATGCTCATAAATGTGGAAAGTGGGCAGGTATCTGTGGGGAACTGGGAGCAGATTTGGAACTTACAAAAGAATTTTTGCGTATGGGAGTAGATGAATTATCTGTATCTCCTTCAATGATTTTGAAAATTAGGCAGTCTGTACGAGCAATAGTGGTTTTTTAGTTAATAAAATAATTTAGTGTTATAAGAACGTATATTTATGGAAAGATTTATGTTTAAAAAATAATAAATAAATTTTTCCATAATATACTTGTTTATTATTATGCATTGATTATAGCAATTTAACAAAAATATAACTCATTGATAAATTGCTAAATATGATTGAAGACATCTTCCCACAAATAAATGTATAGGTTGGTTTAGTTCATATAATACTGTTTAAATTTTTATTTGATTGCTATAGTAATATAAAATCTCTGTTTCTTTGGATTATATAAAGAACTGGATTCTATTATAGTATATTTACAAGGGATTTTATTTCAGGGAGGGCTGTTGATGTTAGAAATTGCAGTTTGTGATGACAGCAGGACAGATATTGAATTATTAGAAAAAGCATTAGACAGATTCCACCAGTACCCTGTTAATTATGATGTATTTTTTAGCGGTAAGGAACTGCTGGATTATTGTGAAAAGTACCAGAAGGTTTACCATTTGTATATTTTTGATATTGAAATGCCGGGGATGGATGGTGTAGAACTGGCAGGAAAGATACGGGGTAAGGATAAAAATGGACCTATGTCAATACTTTGGACAAAAAAAGTCGAAAGATTAGTTACTATTCAGTCATAAAGGCACATTTATAAGGCACACAGTTAAAAAGCTGGT
>CAJUJY010000078.1 GCA_910586555.1 uncultured Lachnospiraceae bacterium | reverse complement strand
GGATTTTTTAGGATTTCGGGTCTGTTTTACTGTCCAGTTGTCAATGTGCTTTGTTTTGCTGGCTCACTGCGCCAACGTGTTATATATTACCAGATGTGATATATATTGTCAACAACTTTTTTCAACTTTTTTCAACTTCATAAACCAGCCTGGCGGCCTGGATTTTACTAAGCCAGGTTTGTATCCATAATCTGCATTCCAATCAATCAAAAATTGCAGACAAACAGGCACACTGTTTAACCTCAACAAGTGTGCCTGCCGGATTTAACTATATATTATTCCATTATTCCAGGTTATTTACTTATCTTCATAGTCTTTTTATATCCTGCTTTTGCTTTAAATAACTTCTTATAGCTTTTTAATGAAGTTTTCGGGACTTTTATCCTGGCCTTTTTATTAATCCCGTTAATTGCTTTATTCCCAACAGATTTAAGCTTTGAAGAATTAATAGTGATTTTATTAAGTTTCTTACAATTATTAAATGATTTATTACCAATGCTTGTAACATTCTTACCAATTACAACTGCCTGCAAATTACTATAACCATTAAAAGCATTGCTTGCAACTGATGTTATCTGAAAAGCTTTGCCATTAATTTTAATACTGCTTCCAATATTTAATTTCTTAAAGCTCTTATTATTCTTTTTATCAGAAGTACCTTTTAAGGCAACTTCCCCTGTACCGTTTGCATTTACTTTAGTTACTTCATATTTAAATTTCTTTACAGTTGTTTTATCACCAATTTTTACAGAAACAGAAGAAGCAGATGCACTAATTGTTATTTTAACTGGTTTCTCCTGGTACTCGCCTGTACCATCTCCAAGCTGGCCGCTGTCATTTACACCCCAGCAGTACAAATCACCATTTTTGGTTACTGCGGCACTATGTGAAGTACCTGAAGCTGCTGCTATTACATTATTAAGGACTTTAACTGGTTTTTCCTGGTCTTCACCTGTACCATCTCCAAGCTGGCCACTGTCATTGCTTCCCCAACAATATAAATCACCATTTTTTGTTATTGCAGTACTATGTGCACCCCCTAAAGAAACTGACTTTGCATTGCTAAGGATTTTAACTGGCTTTGGCTGGTCTTCTCCTGATCCATCACCTAACTGCCCGCTGTCATTATTTCCCCAACAGTATAAATCACCATTTTTTGTTATTGCAGCACTATGTACTTCACCTAAAGATACTGTTGATACATTATCAAGAATCTTAACTGGCTTTGGCTGGTCTTCTTCTGAAGCATCCCCAACCTGTCCATTATCATTACTTCCCCATACATACAGTTCACCACTCTTTGTTACTGCGGCACTATGTGCATATCCTAAGGATACTGTTTCCACATTGCCAAGGACTTTAACTGGCCTTTCCTGGTCTTCTCCTGATCCATCACCTAACTGCCCGCTAGTATTGCTTCCCCAGCAGTACAGGTCACCATTTTTGGTTACTGCGGCGCTATGTAAATCCCCAAGTGATACTGATACTGCATTGCTAAGGACTTTAACTGGTTTGTCCTGGTCTTCTCCTGATCCATCACCTAACTGCCCGTTATCATTGCTTCCCCAGCAGTACAGGTCACCATTTTGGGTTACTGCGGCACTATGTGCAGTACCAAGTGCTGCTGATACAACATTATTAAGGACTTTAACTGGCTTGTCCTGCTGTTCATCTGAACCATTTCCAACCTGTCCGTTATCATTACTTCCCCAACAGTATAAATCACCATTTTGGGTTACTGCGGCACTATGGGAAGCTCCAAGTGCTGCTGATACAATACTTGTGCCTGCACTGGCTGTCCTTATGGCAGCATATGGCAATGCTGGCTGTCCAGCCCCTGCTATTAATGCTGCTGCCATAACAACTGATATAATTTTTTGTTTCATGTCAACCTCATTCCTGCACTGTTTTTTACATACAACAGGCCTGTGCCAGACAGTGCACATGCACAGGCCCTCCAGATAAAAAACTGGAAACTGTTTTTAATGTTATCCCAAAAACTAATTATAAATTTTAAAACTATATCTGTCAAGAAAATAACAAAAAAACAGATAATTACTTATATAAATTCCACTATCTTAAAAATCTGCAATATAATGGAACATCTCCCCTACTTTCCCGTAGACCCTGTAATCTGCCCTGTCATCACCAGGGGCTTCTTCTGTATTAAGCAATATTACTTTATCACCATTATAATATTTTATAATGTATTTACAAAGCGGTGATCTTATTGACGCCCCAAGCACTATTAATATATCTGCCCTTTCTACAGCACTGCTTGCCATTGTAATCTTGCCATTATCTATCATTTCTCCTAAAAGCACAAAACCGGGCCTTAAAGGTACATTACATGTATTACATAAAGGAACATTCTTTGAATTCCTTATGTAATCTGAACCAAATACTTTACCACATGCCGGGCAACGGTTCTGTTCAACTGAACCATGCAATTCTATAACCCTGTCACAGCCAGCCCTCTGGTAAAGCGAATAAACCATTCTTGTTATAACCATGTCAATTTTCCCGTAACGCTGCAATTTAGCAACATCTTCATGTATAGAAACTGGTTCCAGCCTTTCTTTATTAAGTATAATCTCTTTATAATAATCATAAAAAATATCTACACGTCTTGAAAAAAACAGGGAGGATACAATATCATCATTTGAATATCCATATTTCTGTTCTATATCATATGCAATATGTTCAGCCCTTACACCATTAAGCCCTGCCTCCAGCATAACTTCAATTCCGCCTAAGACAACAATATTGCTTCCATTTTTAATTATATTTTTAATTGTTTCAATATTTTGCTCCATAACTGGCACCCCCTCTCATTCCCCAAAGTGTATCTGTAAATCCTGGTACACTATTTTTATTGTATAATAACCTTCTGCATCTGTTTTTATAAACTTATTCCCCAAGATAAGCACAGATACATTTTACAGTATTATCTATACCCATTAAATCACTTCTTATAACCAGGTCATAATTATTAAGATTTGTCCATTTTTCCCCAACATGGTAATTATAGTAATTCGACCTGCGTTTATCATTTTTAATAATTATATCTGCTACTGACTTTTCATCATCATTATACTGGTTTACTGCCCTGTCAATCCTGAAACTCATTGCTGCCTGGATAAATACATTGCAGACATTTTCATATTCTTTTAAAACATAATCAGCACACCTTCCTACTATTATACAAGGGCCCTCTTCTGCAACTTTCCTGATTACATCAGATTGTGCAAGGAAAATCCTGTCATCAAGCGACAAGCCACTAAATCCAAAATCCTGGTTTCCATAAACATTAATTCCCATTGCAAGTGAATACAATAAACTATTGGTTGCTTTATCCTCTGCCCTTGCAAACGTTTCTTCTGCAAACCCGCTTTCTTTAGCTGCCCTTGTTATAAGTTCATTATCATAAAAGGGAATATTATAATGTTCTGCAATTTTTTGTCCTATTTCCCGTCCGCCACTTCCATATTGTCTTCCTATTGTCACTATTTTATCCATTAAACCCCCTCCTTAATATTTTTCATTTTTATTAAAATTTTTAAGAAATTAATAAGTTTCTGTTACTTTATATTATAACCTTTTAACGCTGTTTCCACAAGTGTAATTCATAAAATTGCACACTAAAAATTTAACTATATTTATATATAAAATTTAAAAAAAGCCCCTGCCATAATTACATTATTCTATTATGGCAGAAGCTTAAAATAATACCCGCTTTATTGTGCAAGGCTTGGAATATCTGTCTGTATCTCTACATCGGCATTATAATCTACACCTTCAATCCCAAATCCAAATATTTCATAAAATTCTTTCCAATACCCGTCAATATCTGCAATTTCTTTTATATTGTCCTCTGAAACATCTTCCCATAATTTAATAATTTCATTCTGGACATCTTCTTTCATCTCATAATCGTCCATACGGATAAGACGGTTTTCATCTGCTGGCACTTTGCCCCCGGCACATATACGTCCGCAAAGAAGCCTGTACATCTGTTCAATACAGCCTTCATGCAGCCCCTTGTCTTTCATTACTTTATACAAAAGTGACATATAAAGCGGTACTACAGGTATTGCTGCACTTGACTGCGTAACAAGTGCTTTATTTACAGACACATAAGCTGAAATATCATTGTATTCTGCATCAATCCTGTCTGCTGTTTTATATAAATCAGCTTTTGCTTTGCCTATAGTACCATTATAATATATTGGGTGTGTAATCTCTGGCCCTATATAAGAATATGCAACTGTAAATGCGCCTTCTTCAAGGACATCTGCATCTTTTAAAGCTTTAATCCAGAGTTCCCAGTCTTCGCCACCCATAACCTTAACTGTATCATTAATTTCCTCTTCTGAGGCACATGGAATTGTAACAGAAGAAATTTTGCCTGTTATAAGATCTATTGTTTTATTTGTATATTCTTTATCTGTTGTTTTAAGTACAGAACGGTATGTAATTCCGTCAGGCGCTTTCCTTCTTGGTGCAGCAATGCTGTATATTACCATATCTGCCTTGCCCCAGTCCTTTTTAATTAATTCAATGGTTTCATCTTTAAGCTCCTGTGAATATGCATCACCATTTAACGATTTTGCATACAGCCCGTCTTTATTTGCAAACTTTTCAAACGCTGCTGTATTATACCACCCTGCGGATGCTGTACGTTTCTCTTTGCCCGGTTTATCAAATATTATCCCAATAGTGCCTGCCCCGTAAGCATATGCCGCTGTAATCCTGCTTGCAAGCCCATATCCCATAGAAGCACCAATAACAAGGACTTTTTTATATCCCCCTGTCTTCGGTCCTGGCTGTGACTTTACATATTCAATCTGTTTTTTTACTGCTGCCTTGCAGCCTTCTGGATGTGCTGTTGTACACATAAACCCCTTTACTTTTGGCTGAACAATCATATATTCCCCTCATTTCTGCAAACCTGTATATTTATAGTTTCTTTTTATTGCATATATGCCATTTGCACATTATCATTATGATATCATAAATATAAGCATGTGTCAAAAATAACCATAGCGCAGGCATTACGTCCGTTTCATAAATTTGTAATGCAAATAATAGATAATTTATAGTTATCCACGGTTTATTTTAAATGGCAGGTTAAAATGTTATGTCCTGGCAAGTCCAAAGTAATCCTAAAGGCAACCCGCTTCCGCTTGGACGGGTTCACGCAACGGCGCATAAAATCTGAAAATACCAGATTTAAACGCCGGCGGCTCCGTACAGTTGCCTTTTAGGATTACATCTGGCCTTTGCCAGGTAATATACGTTTTGGCAGTTTATAGAAATACAAGAAAACTTTTAATTTCCATGAAACGTAGTAACATGCAGGCAGTTTTATATATTTTCTGTAAAAGGCACTATAGCGCCGCCAGTGCTTAGACCTGGTTTTTTACAGGCCTTATGCACTGTTGTGTGCGCTATCGTAGTGGGAACGTGCCTGCTACAGAAAATATATAAAACTGCCTGCATGTACACAAACTAAAACATATACAAAAAGCCAACGCAGGATAACTATAAATTATCTCCTATTTATACAAAATTAAATACCCGTGCCCTGTTAAGTTTACAGCCAATAAAGACGATAAATAAATAAAATACTGCTTTTGATATATTTAATAATACCTAGGGGGTGCATTATGAATATAAATGTTAATTCGTCCAGCTCAAGTTATAATTTTATATTAAGCAACTACTATTCTAAAAACCGTGATGCCTCAAAGAAAATAATGCGCGGCAATATTGATGACAAATTATTAGTAACCGCGGATTCAGATGCGCTTTCAAAGATATCAAAGGCATTACGCAATATAGAATATTCATCTGATAATGGTGTTGGGATTTATAATAATGTAAAAGCGTTTGTAGATACATATAATAATCTTGCAGCAAGTTCAGGCAGTGCGGCCACATATGATATAACCCATCCTGCCAAGCTTCTTAAAAGCCTGGTTAAAAGCAAGGCTAGTGAACTTGAAGATATAGGTATAAGTGTATCTGCTTCTGGTAAACTTTCACTAAAAAAAGAAGAACTGTTAAAAAGTTCACCTTATAAGATATCTAAAATATTTTCTTCAGATAGTGAATTTACCCAGAAGGTAAAATACTATTCTGGCAAAATATACACAGCATCAAACCTTATTAATCTCCAGACACCATCAGCCTCTGCAAAGACAAACACAAATAATCCTGGTATAACTATTCCTGGTGAAAGTACAAGTTCTGTAATTGATGCAAGAGTATAAAACTGTGTTGCCAGCGGAAAATAAAATGCCGCCTTCCAGAAATCCTGGCAGGCGGCATTTTATTTTCCGTACTAGTTTAAATATATAGTTACATTAATTTATAATTATAGTAATTATTAGAAAAATGTATTTACTGTTTACATAAATTTTGCTGTATTAATTTTTACACCAGGGCCCATTGTACTTGCAAGTGTAACACTTCTGTAATACTGGCCTTTAGCTGATGAAGGCTTTGCCTTTGTGATGGCGGCAACCAAAGCATTAACATTTTCAATTAACTGCTCTTCTGTAAATGAAACTTTTCCTACAGGGCAGTGGATTATATTAGATTTGTCAAGCCTGTATTCAATTTTACCAGCTTTAATGTCATTAACAGCCTTTGTAACGTCCATTGTAACTGTGCCAGCCTTAGGATTTGGCATAAGGCCTTTAGGCCCGAGGACACGTCCAAGACGGCCTACAACACCCATCATATCTGGTGTAGCAACTACTACATCAAAATCAAGCCAGCCATCATTCTGGATTTTAGGTACCAGTTCTTCACCGCCTGCAAAATCAGCACCTGCTGCCAGTGCCTCATCAACTTTATCACCTTTAGCAAATACAAGTACCCTTACTTTCTTTCCTGTACCATGTGGCAGAACTACTGCACCACGTACCTGCTGGTCTGCATGGCGGCCATCAACGCCAAGCCTGAAATGTGCTTCAACTGTTTCATCAAACTTAGCAACTGCTGTCTTTTTAACTAAACCAATAGCTTCAGGTATTTCATACTGCTTTGTCCTGTCAACTAACTTAGCAGCTTCTACATATTTCTTTCCTCTTTTCATAATATAACCTCCTGGTGGTAGTAACGGCGGGTTTCTGGTGTAGTAAACACCAGTGTTACAGACGCATAATTTATACGTACAGCCTCCCACATCGTCCAATACAATAACAATCTTTTTCTGGAATTTTATAAATAATATTTTCTGGTTATTATGTTACTCTTCAACAGTAACACCCATGCTGCGCGCTGTACCAGCTATCATGCTCATTGCAGCTTCAATAGTTGCTGCATTTAAATCAGGCATCTTTGTTTCTGCAATCTCCCTGATTTTATCCTTTGAAATCTTAGCAACTTTTGTCTTATTAGGCACGCCTGAACCAGACTGGATATTACATGCCTTCTTAATAAGTACTGCTGCTGGAGGAGTCTTTGTAATAAAGCTGAAACTCTTATCCTGGTATACAGTGATAACAACAGGAATAATCATGCCTTCCTGCCCTGCTGTTTTAGCATTAAACTCCTTTGTAAACTGTACAATATTAACTCCATGCTGTCCAAGTGCCGGGCCAACAGGTGGTGCTGGTGTTGCCTTAGCAGCAGGGATTTGTAATTTAATATATCCTTCGACTTTTTTAGCCATTTTAAAGTACCTCCTATATAGTTTCCAATCCATCTGTGGTAATTTAAGGAGCAGAATTAATTAAAAATGACACAGGCTGTTTACCACTTATGCCCCGCCTGCTTCCAGGATTGTTCCTGTAGCTGCCTGCCATATGGCAGGCAGCCTTTAGTTAAACCAAATAAAACTGGTAAACCTAAACAGCTTCAATATCATTGAAACTTATTTCTACCGGTGTTTCACGGCCAAACATATCTATATTAATTGTAACCGTGCTATTCTTATGGTCAATCTGACGGACAATACCTGTTGTATTCTCCCAGACGCCAGACTTGACAACTACAGAATCGCCAATACTGAATGGTGCATTAGGTGCATCTACCTTAAGCCCCATGCTTTCAATATCTGCCTCTGTAAGAGGCACTGGTTTAGAACCTGGCCCTACAAACCCTGTTACTCCACGTGTATTACGTACAACGTACCATGTGTCATCATTCATAATCATTTTAATAAGGACATAAGCAGGGAACATCTTCTGCTGGACAGTTTTTTCTTCCCCGTCAGTCCCTTTTGTAACATTTAACATAGGTACTGAAACCTCCAGAATCTGATCCTGTAGATTACGGTTTTCAATAGTCTTTTCAATATCCATCTTCACCTTATTCTCATATCCTGAATAAGTATGAGCAACATACCAATGCGCTTCTGTATCTGCCATAGTCTATCACCTTATCCTATCTGAAGAATCTTATCAAGGCCTGTCTTAATAATAAAATCAAGAAGGGCAATGATTGCACCTAAAATAACTGTTACAACAACAACTGCTGTTGTTTCCTTGATGACTGTATTTTTGTCTGGCCATATAATCCTGCCAAACTCCGCCTTCAATTTCTGGATATGGCCACCTTGTTTCTTTGTGTCATTATCTGTACTTCCAGTTTTCTTTGGTTCATCTCCAGCTATATCTTTGTTTTCAGAATCTTCCATAAAAAGCCTCCATTCTGCGGCTATATGGCTGCCCATAACTTCATCACCGCTTTGTGGTATTTACAGGAATTACTTCCCGCAAAAGCCAGCAAGCCCTGGCAAACCATGCCCAACGCTTAAGAAACATATATTTAAAGGGCTGGCCTGGTAAGGCTAAAACTATTTTGTTTCTTTGTGTATTGTGTGTTTCCTGCAGAACCTGCAATATTTCCTTGTTTCCATTCTGTCAGGATGGTTCCTTTTCTCCTTTGTAGTATCATAATTACGTCTTTTGCACTCTGTACATGCTAAAGTAATTTTTACTCTCACAGATTTCACCTCCATAAATTATCTAAATGCATTTTATAAAATCCAGACATAAAAAAAAGACCTGTTACATCGCCAAACAAGTATATCATAGTTCCAGATAGCTAGTCAAGGGCTTTTCACATCCGTTTAATAAATTTTTACTTTCTGTCTTAATAATGTAAAAAACTGCATTGGGTAAATTATTAACTGGCAAATTCCAAATGTGGCCCTGGTAAAACCGCTTTGTAATTGACAGAACATAATAAAACAAGTCTGTTCTGGAACTTGCTTAATAAGGCTGTTTTGTAAGCAGGCAAACAGCCAGGTGGATTACAGATATCCACTTGGCTTTCTATTACCTGGACTAAACAATATTGGCTTACTGTGCCTGGCGGCAAAGATATTCTGTGTTTTTAAATAAATATTATAAGATTATATAATATCATCCGTTTCATTTAATGTATCTTCATCACCTAAATCTACTTTCTTAAGCTTTCTTCTATAAAATATATCATAAAGCACAGGAACTATAAATAATGTCATAAATGTTGCATATACAAGCCCCCCAATCGTAACGATTGCCATTCCCCTGCTCATTGCTGCTGTACTGTCCTGGCTGGCTGCCATTACAGACATTGCAAGTATTGTTGTAAGTGCTGTCATCATTATAGGACGCATACGGGTTTTCCCTGTTTCTACCAGTGCTTCCTTTTTCTCCATTCCATCAAGGCGCAGTTTATTGGCATAATCTACAAATACAATACCATTATTAACTACCACTCCTGAAAGGACAAGGAAGCCCATAAGTGCCATTACAGAAATTTCTTCACCTGTTATAAGAAGTGCAACAAGCCCGCCGGTAAATGCAAGCGGAATTGTAAGCAGTATTATAAATGGTGATAAAAGGCTGCCAAACTGTGCTACCATTACAAGATAAATAAATATAATTGCAAGCCCTATCATTGTAAGCATACTGCTAACCATTTCATTATTAGTTTCACTTTCACCAGCAATCTTTATTTCATAGCCATCTGGTGTATCATATTTATCAACCAGCTTCTGCAAATCCCTGCTTAAAAGTGTTGTATTATAACCTTCTTTTGTTGAAGCTGTAACTGCTATATAATTAACAATATTTTCCCTTCTGACTGCTGCTATTGATGTGCCTTCTTTTAACTCTGCAAATTCCTTAAGTTTATGTTTTTCTTTTTTTGTTTCACCCTTATCATTTGTTTTTGTGGTTTCAAACTCATAATCCATTATGTTTTTTGTATTGAGTTCTTCCCTTTCGTCAACTATTTTTACATCATATTTTTCTTCATCAACAGTAATACTTGTTGAATCTTTATCAGTTGAAAGCCCCGCAGCAAGTTCTGCATATACCTGTGCTACAGTAAGCCCAAGCCTCATTGCCTTTTTCTTATTAACTTGTACAACAAGCTCCTTATCTGCATTTTCCTGTCCGTTAGATATTTCTTCAAAACCTTCAATGCTCTCTGCCATTTTCTTTACATCTTCGCTTATTTTAACAAGCTTGCCAAGGTCATTACCGTATATATCAACTTCAAGGCCGCTTCCCATCATGCTTGACATATCCATATTTGACTCAGATACAGAATAGTCCTCAAGTTTTTTATTTTCCAGTATTTTCTCTATCTTTGCTGCAATTTCTTTATTCTGGTTAGCATAGTCTTCATCAAGCAGTATCATTGCAGAATAAGATTTTGTATCTGTGCTCATTGAACCCATTATAGAAGTTGCACTGCTAAGCATTGTACCTACAGTATTTACACCCTTTATTTTCTTTATTTCAGAAGCTATATCATCTGAAAGCTTATAATCTTCTTCCTTTGAAGTATCATCAGGTGCAGTATATGACACTGACATTTGTTCACTTCCCATGTCAGGCACAAATACTATACCCATCTTAAACACCCTGTTTACTGAGAATACAAGAAGCACTATTGCAACAGCTACAGGTACTATTTTAAATCTTAAACAAAAACGTGCTGCCTTTTCATACACATTAACTAATGCATCAAACCAGCGGTGTTTCTTCGTATCTGCCTTATTAAGAACTGTAGCCCCCATGCTTGGAACTACTGTAAGTGCAACTACAAGGCTGGCACACAGGCTGTATGCTATTGTAAGGCACATATCCTGCATTATCTGGCGTGTAATACCATCTGTAAATACTATTGGAAGGAATACACATATTGTAGTAAGCGTTGATGAAAATATAGCACCTGCTACCTGGTTAGCCCCCATTACGGCGGCACGTGCCGCACCAACACCCTTACTTCTTAATCTGTATATATTCTCTACAACTACTATAGAGTTATCCACAAGCATACCAATACCTAATGCAAGGCCTGACAGTGATATAATATTTAATGTGATATTTGTAAAATACATAAGCACTATTGCAAATAATACACTTAAAGGTATGCTAAATGCTACTACAAATGTAGGCCTTATATCCTTCAGGAAAATAAAAAGTACAATTATTGCCAGCAGTGCACCCCATAAAAGGTTTGATAATACTGAATCAATAATAAGTTTTATATAATCCCCCTGGTCCATAAGGTTTGTAAACCTTAAACCTTTATTTTCACTTTCAAGTTTTTTAAATGCATCATTACAGCCATTAGATACATCAGAAGTCCCTGCTGTACTGGATTTTGATATGCTTAAAAGCACTGCATCATTTCCATTAACTTTGCCATAAGAATCAGCAGAATTATCTACTATATTGATATCTGCAACATCTGAAAGTTTTATATCCCCTATGTCATCAATATTGCAAAGTACAGAATTTTTCATTTCACCAACGCTGCCATATTCATCACCAACTTTAATAAGATATTGTGTTTCATCTTCACTTATATATCCAGCCGGCATTGAAAAATTCTCAGCAGTTAAAATATTAGAGAGCTGCTCCATAGTAAGAAGTGCATCAAGGTTTGCACTTTCAAGTGCCTGTTTCTTCGATTCCTTAAATGATTTCTGTGCACTTTTTAATTCATTCTCACTATTTTTAAGAGTTGCCTCTGCATTTGAAATCTGTGCATTTGCAGAGCCAAATGCTGCTGCTGCTGTAATCTTCCCAGATTCTACTTCCTCATATTTTTCTTCTGCTTCTGCTATTGACTTTGTAACCTGCCCTACGATTGCTTTAGCAGCAGCAATTTCAGTTTTTAAGTTAGCAAGTGCAATATCTATCTGGGGTATCCTTGTTTCAACAATATCATAAAGCATTGAAAGATTTTTCTTAGTAAGGTTTTTAGCTGCTTCTTCCTGTCCCTGCGCCTTCATTAAATCTTGTAATGCCTTTAACTTTCCTGGGTTATTTATTGCATCTTTTATATCCAGTGGCAGTGCATTAAGCTGTGCCTGTGCCTGTTCATCTGCTATATTTTTTGCCTGCCCTTCTGCCTGTTTTATATATTCATCTGCGGAACTGCCAAGCTGCCCAAGATATTGTTCCATATAGGCGTCAATATTTTCTGTTGTTACCTCAAGGTCTATGCCAGCAGAATCAAGTACTCCCTGTGCTATTGTAACAAGTATCTGCTTATATGCAGCATCATAAATTGCCTGGTAAGCCGCACCTCCTTCCTGCAAGGCTTCCCTTAAAGATTTAATCATGCTGTTCATCTGGTTATATGACTTAACAACACCATTGTCCTTATAAGCCTTTTTCTCAGTTTCAAGTGCAGTCTTGCTTGCCTTAAGGCTTGTAAGCTGTGAAGTATATGCAGTCTTTGTAGCAACTGCCTCATTCATAAGCTTGCTGAATTTTGCAAGCTCTGCTGACTGCTGCTCCTGCTGTTTTTTAAGTTCATCTTTCTGTTTCTCAAGCTCCTTTTTACCTTTATCAAGTTTTTTCTTAGCTTTGTCAATTTTCTTTTTAGCTTTGGCAAGTTCCTTATCTGTTTTAGCCAGGATTTCCTCATTAATCCCATCTATCTTTTCCTGGTTAAGCACAACTTCTATGGATTTAACAACACTGCCTGATTCTGAAACACTTGCAACACCGTCCTGTCTTTGTATTTCAGGAACTACAACATCTTCTACAAATTTTGAAAGCTCAATTCTGTCTTTACCTTCGTAGTCAGCACTTACAATCATTGTAGCCATCATATCCATAGATATTTCCATTATCATAGGATTGCCTGCTGTATCAGGAAGTTCAAGCTGGTTTACCGCAGATGAAACCTTTACCATTGCAGCATCCATATTTGTATCATCCTCAAACTCCAGTGTAACCATGCTTGCATTTTCCATTGACTGGCTCGTTACATTCTTTACACCATTAACTGTACCTGTGCCACTTTCTACAAGCTCTGTAATATCTTTCTGCACCTTTTCAGGAGATGCGCCTGGATATGTAGTTACAATCATCATATACGGTAAGTTCATATTCGGCAGAAAATCTGTCGTCATTCTTGTAAAACTCACTATTCCCAGTACAAGTACCATTAAAACTGCTACAAGTACTACAAATGGTTTTTTTACACTAAATTTTGGCATAGCCTGCTCCATTCCTGTGTACTATTAATACACTGTTTTCCTTAAAATTGTCACATACTTAAGTTACACATTATTTTTCCAAATGTCAAATAATATAAGATATATATAATAAAAATAGTATAACTTATATCTAAAATTTATAGACAGTTATAAAAAGCATTTTTTATTTTTAATTAATACTATTCATAAAATATTAATATTAGTGAATCAATGCCCAATTCCAAAATGGATATAATTAATGTTATAAGTGCAGGTTTCATTATAACAATATTCCTTACACATCACAAGCAAATAAAAATATAATTATATTTCCTGGCTGTATAATGCAGGATACATGCAAAACCATTATATTATAGACTTTTCTTAGATTATAACCTGGTTCATTCCTGAAATTTCCTCTGTGGTTTTTGCAGTTATCTGTACCCATGCAGGACGGAAACCACTTGCAACAGCATTCCGTATTGAACCAATATTAGACCATGCACAACAATAAAAAGGCACAATCCCTTTATTTAATATCTCTGCAGCAAGCCTGCTTGTAAGTGCAGAAGCAATCCCCTGCCCCCGGTACTCTGGCAGCACATCCACTCCAATCTGCCACATAGTCCCACAATCCGCAGAAGCCCCTGCAAGTGCAATAAGCCTGTCTTTGTCATATGCCCCTGCTGCAATAACATCCAGTTCTTTACGGTCTGCACAAAGTGCATTGCCCCATTGTGGTATATACAGTTCTTTAAAATCCGCCTGCCCCATTATCTGTATTCCATAAGAAGGGTTTGCACCTGAAACCCTCTTCCATAACCTGTCTGCCAGTTTCCCTCCTGCCAGTATGTCTGTATCTGGAAGTGAATATTCTGCCATAAAACAAATATTATATCCCATAGGGCGTAAACTGTCCATTAATTCATGTAAATTTGGTGTTTCAAAACAATGTTCTGTCTTGTATTTATTAATGTAACTAGATACTGTTTTCTCTAACCCTTTAGAAACAGATGCAACAATATTTGTCCCATATGATGTTAAATCACAGATAAACGGAAGTTTAAGGTACTTCCTGGCGTTTTTATTTTCTTCTGAAATTACAACTTTATTCTGCTTCTCTGTAAAATCCCTCCAATAGCAGTTGCTATCTACTGCCGACTGTTTCATTGCAATTTCTAAAACCTGTTTGCTTGTCATAAGTTCCTCCTCTGCTCGTATTATAAAGTAGTAGTGTTTACAGACCCTCTCCAAGGTCTTAATACTAT
>CAJUJY010000077.1 GCA_910586555.1 uncultured Lachnospiraceae bacterium | reverse complement strand
CTTACTTGAGTCTTCCAAGATTTGTGAGATTTTTGAAAATTGATTTCCGTGAATATATTGTTTAAAAACTTGACAAATATAAAATAGAAGAGTATACTGGCGTTATCTTGATGGACAAAGGCGTTCTGCATAAGCAGGACGCCTTTTTACTGTTTAGCAGATTATAAGACAGGAGGGTACAGCCATGGAGCAGACAGATTTATTAAAACATACAGATAAGATAAATGAGCAGTTAGCGCGTTATGGTGTAAAGTTTGGAATATACAAAGATAATGTATTTAAAGAACAATTATTTCCATTTGATTCAATACCCAGGGTTATAGGGCATGAAGAGTTTGATCTTCTGGAAAAGGGATTAAAACAACGTGTTATGGCACTTAATATGTTTTTAAAGGATATATACAGCAGAAAGCAGATTGTAAAAGATAAAGTTATACCAGAAGATTTTATTTTTGCTTCCAGTGGTTATATGGCAGAGTGCGAAGGAGTAATGCCAGTAAAAGGCATATATTCACATGTATCAGGAATTGACCTTGTAAAAGGAAAAGATGGCATATGGTATATACTTGAGGATAATTTGCGGGTGCCTTCAGGTGCATCATATCCCATGATTGCAAGGGAGCTTTGCAGGCGGAGCTCCCCAGAAACTTTCAGGGATAACAGGTTAGAAGATAACAGGAATTATGCAGGGCTTTTAAGGTGGACGATGGATTATGTCAATACAGGAGGGCATACAGTTATTTTAACACCAGGAAGATATAATGCAGCATATTTTGAACATTCATACCTGGCAGAGAAAACAGGTGCACATCTTGTAACAGGTTCTGATCTTAAAGCAGAAAATGATAAATTATATTACATATCAGCAGACGGGAGCATGGAACAGGTTGGTGCAGTGTACCGGAGGATATCAGATGAATACCTTGATCCTATGAACTTTAACCCAGAATCATTAATTGGGATTCCGCATATTTATGATGTATTCCGCAAAGGAAATGTAGCATTAATAAATGCACCTGGCAATGGGATTGCAGATGATAAAGGAATTTATTATTTTGTTCCAAAGATGATTAAATATTACTTAGGTGAAGAAGCAGTTTTAAATAATGCCCCAACATACCTTCCATTTTATAGAGAAGATATGGATTATGTACTAAACAACCTGGACAGCCTGGTAATAAAAGATGTAGCAGAAGCAGGGGGATATGGTGTTATATTTGGTAACTCAATGGATAAAGGACAGAAAGAGGACTTTACCAGGTTATTAAAGAAAGAACCAAGGAGGTTTATTGCACAGGAAGTAATAGATTTCCAGGACTTAGATATTATGGATAATGGTAAAATAGTACCAAGAAAAGCAGATTTGCGTGCATTTGTACTTATGGCAGATGAACCTGTAGTATGGAAAAGCGGCCTTACAAGGTTTTCAAGGAATCCAGATTCATTTATTGTTAATTCATCACAAGGAGGAGGTTTTAAAGACACATGGGTATTATATCAGTAGAACAGACAGACCATTTATACTGGCTTGGGAGGTATACAGAACGTGTATATACAACGCTTCGTATTTTTTCCCAGAGTTTTGACACAATGATTGACGAACAGACAGACAGCTACCAGAAATTTTGTGAATCAATAGATATTCCAAATATTTATATTTCTAAAGAAGACTTTTTAAAACGCTATCCATTTGATGCGGGAAACCCTGATTCAATTATAAGTAATATGAACAGGGCATATGATAATGCAGTAGTGCTGCGTGAAAGTATTGGTTCAGAAACTTTGTCTTATATACAGCTTGCAATATACGATATTAACAGGGCAGCTATAAGCAGTTCACCTTTAATTGAAATGCAGCAGGTAATGGACCATATTTTAGCGTTCTGGGGCATTGCAGATGATAGTATTGATTCTGAACAGGTGCGCAATATTATAAAAGCAGGCAAACGTATTGAACGTATTGATATGTATGCACGTCTTGGTGCGCCACATAAAGAACTTGTACGTGAGGTCTGCCGTATGGTTCCAAGGGTTGAAAGAAGCGGCATGCTTTATGATAAAGCTAAGCTTTTAGAAGTTAAAAAACTTGTAGAAAACTCCAGTTTAGATTATTATATGATTGTATCAAGTGTTGAAGCAATTAAAATATGATAAGTCAGGAGTGGTAAAGTGGCAGTTTTACACTTTGTTTATAATATGGAAATCAATTATGAGAAAATGGCAGACAGATGTTATTTTACAATTAAATGCATACCTAAAGAGGATGCAAGGCAGCATTTATTATGTATGGATATCTTAATATTGCCAGAGTGTAATTATTCTTATGGTGAAGATTCCTTTGGAAACCGGCAGGTTTATGGCTGTGTAGAAGAAGCACATAATAAATTTGTATTCAAGGTATCAGGAGATGTACAGATAATACAGACAGATTATGAAGAAGAGGAATGTAAAAGCAGGACGGGAATGTATTGTTTTCCTTATGGCAAATGTATTCCAGGACAGGGAATTTTAAATTATTATTCTTCACTTGTATTTACAGATTGTAATAACAATTATGATACCTGTGTATATATAATGAATAAGCTGTACCAGGATTTTTCTTATGTTCCAGAAAGTACAAATGTGGAAACTACCGCAGAAGAGGCATGGAACCTTGGAAGTGGTGTATGCCAGGACTATGCACATATTTATATTTCACTGCTCAGGCTGGCTGGAATACCAGCCAGGTATGTGTGTGGCCTGATTATTGGTGAGGGTGAGAGCCATGCATGGGCAGAAGCACTTTGCAATGGGAAATGGACAGGATTTGACCCGGCAAATAACTGTCTGGTAATAGATGATTATATAAAATCTGGGGATGGCAGGGATGCTAAAGACTGTGCAATTAACCGTGGTATTATGTGGGGTGGCGGCAGGCAGTCACAGAAAGTATCAGTTATTGTTGAAAAAAATGATTAAAAATATATAAATTCCAATAAATAGAAAAGCGGGGATTGTTACTATGGTACAGACAGTTGTTTCTGTGGGGCTTCCCATAGATGAAATGTTAGAAATTAAAAAGAACCGTATTATGCCAGAAAACCAGCCTGGTGGAATGAAGCGGATTAGTATTGTTACAGGCATACATGGTGATGAGTTAGAGGGACAGTATGTGTGTTTTGAATTACAACGGCGTATTATGCAGGAAAAAGATAAACTTGCAGGAATTGTAGACGTCTATCCTGCAATGAACCCGCTTGGCATTGATTCAATTACAAGGGGGATTCCTGCATTTGACCTGGATATGAACAGGCTTTTTCCAGGAAATATAGATGGAAATATGACAGAATACCTGGCAGCAGGCATTATAGAAGATGTGTCAGGTTCAGATTGTGTAATAGATATCCATGCAAGCAATATTTACCTTACAGAAATACCACAGATACGTATTAATGAATTACATGAAGATGTGCTTGTACCACTTGCAATGGAAACTAATATTGATTTTATATGGGTGCATGGTGCAAGTACAGTATTAGAATCAACATTTGCTTACAGCCTTAATAATACTGGCACACCTGTACTGGTTGTTGAAATGGGTGTAGGGATGCGTATAACAAAAAATTACGGTAAACAGCTTGTGGACGGGATATTTAACCTTATGCATAAAATGGGAATCTGGAAGGGCAGTACAAAAGAAGTAAAAAAGCCAATTATATCCAGAAAACCAGATGATGTGTTTTATCTTAATGCTAGCACAGGTGGTTTATTTATTCCTATGGCAAAGCATGGTTCCAGGTTAAAGAAAGGTGAAATTATAGGGCAGATTACAGACCCATTAAGAGGGGAGATTTTAGATGAGGTAAAAGCACCAGCAGACGGAATGTTATTTACTATACGTGATTATCCTGTAGTAGATGAAGGTTCACTTATGGGACGTATGCTCCGGAAGGAGGCATGTGGATATGAATAAAAGAATTATTTATGAACTTAAGGGAATGTACAGGGATTCCCTCCGTATTACAGGTTATGAATATGGTACAGGTGAAAAATCCGTATGTATTACAGGAAGTTTAAGGGGAGATGAAGTCCAGCAGTTATACTGCTGTTCACAGATTATAAAAAAATTTAAACAGCTTGAAATTGAAGGAAGGATTAACAAAGGACACAAAATACTGGTAATACCATCAATGAACCCATATTCAATGAATATAAAGAAACGTTTCTGGCCTACAGATAACACAGATATTAACCGTATGTTCCCAGGATATAACTTAGGTGAAACAACGCAGCGTATTGCAGATGGTGTATTCAAGGAGATTTCCGGTTATAAATATGGAATACAGTTTACTTCTTTTTATATGCCAGGTGATTTTATGCCTCATGTACGCATGATGGATGAAGGATTTAGCAAGGCAGATACTGCAAAACAATTTGGGCTTCCATATGTTGTAGTGCGTAAAACCAGGCCTTATGATACTGCTACATTAAATTATAACTGGCAGGTATGGGATACACAGGCATTTTCCCTTTATACAACAACAACTGTAAAAATTGACCAGAACGGGGCAGGCAAGGCAGTTTTATCTGTTATGAATTTCTTAGCAGCGCAGGGAATTATAAAATATAGTGCTCCAGGGCTTATAACCACTAAAGTGGTAAATGATACAGATATGGTATCTGTGCGCACAGCAGAATCGGGAGTGTTTGAACCACTTGTAAAGGCAGGAGGAAGCGTAGTGGCAGGCCAGCCGCTTGCAAATATTTTAAATCCATATGAAGCAGAAATTATGGAAACACTATATGCGCCAGTTGATGCAAATGTATTTTTTATACATAACGAACCTTTAACATATGCAAATACGGCTGTTATAAAATTAGTACAATAATTAAATGCCAGCCTGGAAAACAGGGTTATTCTTTTTCCAGGCTGGCAAAACCAATTATTTATTTTATGCTAAGAATTATTTGTAACTTTTAGCATGGGTTTCTGGTAATTTGGCAAAAACTATTTATTTGTTTTAGGTTAAAAAAGCAGTTTATTTATTTTAATTTTACAATTTTTACATTTTTGCCTGCACCTTTATTTTTTATAATTTTTTTGTATATTTTAAATTTATTTTCTGGTACTTCTATTGTTGCTTTGCTATTAATTCCTTTAAAAGCATTAGTTCCAATACTTTTAGCTTTAAGTTTTTTAGTCTTAATTTTAATATTCTTTAAATTCTTACAGCCATTAAATGCATTTTTGCCAATACTGGCTATATTTTTACTAATAGTAATTTCTTTAAGTTTTTTATTGCTTTTAAATGCATTTTTTGCAATAGATGTTACTTTATAACTTTTGCCATTGATTTTTATAGCTGTAGGAATGGATATGTTTTTAGAATTTTTCTTAATTCCCATAAATTGTACTGATTTTGTATTTTTTACAGATGTTACTTTATAATTTATATTATTGATAGTAACTTTTGTACCTTTTTTAACGAAGGGTCTGCTTTAGAAATTGCAGAAACTACCACAGTACCTGCTTTTAATGCCTTTATATCTGCATTTGCCATATCAGCAGTATCTTTATTTATTGATACAATACTGCTATTATCTACAGACCATTCAATATCCTGGCTTACCCCTATAGGTAAAAGATATGCATTAAGATTAATACTGTCACCAATATTAATTTTGTTTTCTTCTGCTGAAGAAGAAGCAATGCTTAATGGTTTAGTGTCTTCAGTAATTGCCGCTTTTTCTTTCCATATATTATTCATTGGGTAAATAGTGATATCTGCTTTTGCATTGCCGCCTTCTGCAAAAACGCTTGCACCAAGGCTTGAAATAGATGGGAAAACCTGGTTTGCACCAGCTACAGTATAATCTTTGGCAAATACTTCTACAAGCCCCCTGTCTACATATATATGTAAATCAATTGTGCCATCGTTATTTTTTGTTACTTTCTGGCTGTCTATTCCTGCAAAAGCACCATTAATAATAACACCTGATTTGCTACGGTCAATGGATAATGTTTCTGTTTCTAAATCATATATAATTGCTGTTTCCTGTCCGTTACCAGTGCGTATTTTAAAGCCAATTTTTTTTGTATTATCTTCTGGTGCAAATTTAGAAACAATTTCATAACAATCTCCTTTGAAATCTTTTAATAAAGAATTATCTGGAGTAACTGTAATATTTTCTAATTTAACTGCATTTTCTGTATTACGCAGTTCTTTATATTCTTCAATAGGGGTCTGTGTTAATACATATTTGCCATCTTTATTTTTCAGCCCGGCTTTTAAGATAAGGTTGTAGGTTGCATTAAACTTTTGTCCTGCTTCCTTTGCTACTATCCTGCAATAGTCCCATGTATTTGCCCAGTTTATTTCAAGTATATCTGGAAGTACTGGGTTTTGTGCAGTTCCAAAGTCATTTATATACCATGTCATAGCAGCATAAGAATCTTTGCCAAAGTTCATTATGCCATCATGTTCTGTTCCTTCAAGTCCCTTATAATCTTCATCAGGAATAAATGTCCACTTTCCGTCTGTTTCTTTGAAATCACCTATTTTATAATGTCTTCCGCCTCTTGAAAGTACCCATTTTATTTTTCCATCATCTGCTTTTACTGGATATAAGTCAGGACACTCTGTATGCAAGTCTTTATAAGCAGATTCACATTTCCAGTTTAATAAATTATCAGAAGAATAAATGTGCAATGGACCACCAGCAATTACCATAAACCATTTGTTTTCCCATCGGAATACTTTAGGGTCTCTGAAATCCCTGTTTTTTAATGGATCGTCTTTCCAGTCAGCAGCAATATCTTTACTTTTAATCCAGGTTTCCCCCTGGTCTGTGCTATAGGCAACTTTAATACGCTGGCCGTTGCCATTGTTTGTAATTAAATTAACCCATCTGTTTTCTTCTTTTACTGAATTATCAAAAAGCCCTGACGTATTTTCTTTGTCTATTACAATACAGCCATTAAATATAGTTCCGTTTGCATCAGGAAAAAGAGAAACAGGCTTTTCTTCCCAGTGGATTAAATCTGTGCTTGTTGCATGTGCCTGGTGCATAGGCCCCCATGCTATATCATCATAAAACTGGTAATAAAAATGCCATACACCATCACAGTATACAAGACCATTCGGGTCATTGCCCCATCCATCTTTTACTGAATAATGGTACTGGCTGCGGTATGGCTCATTATAATATATAATATCTGGCTGCCTTCGGTGTACATTTACCCTGTATACTAGTTTAGCCGCTGTACTATAATTATCATTAATATTCTCTGTTATGCTGCTTTCAACAGTAATATAATTAGCACCTTCTTCTAATGGAATATTTTTCCCATATGTATACTTAGTGCCATCTGCACCATATATTGTTATATCTGTACTGTCGTTTTCTGGTGTTACATCTATATTTACATTTTCAATACTGTTTTTTACATACTGTATTCTTGTAGGTTCATTTTGGAAAAATTGTGGTTTTGCTTCTATATCTTTAGATAAACTGCTATCAGAAGATGTAACATTAATATCTTTAAGGACAGGTGTAAATTCACTACCAATTTCTTTATAATAAGTATTCTGGAAAACCATATTGCCGTTCCAGTTTAATAATCCCAGATATCCATTATAATAACAACTGCTTTGTCCCCTGTCCTGGTCAAAATCCTGTAAAGTATAGTCGCCAGTACTTGCAATTAATTCATCATTTACATAATAAGAAATCCAGGAATCAACAGCTACTACTTTTAAATTATATGTATTGTCTTCACTACGGGAGATTTCTTTTACATTATCAATTTTTGGTATTAGCTGGTACTCACCATCTGTCTGCCATTTCCAGAACTTGCATTTCATAGTTCCAGCATCAAGATTAACAACATAACATTCTTTTTGGCCAGCATCATTATTACTTCTGAAAACCAGGGAGGCTGCACCATTATCATCTTTAAAGGTTACATCTGTAGAATATACAAAGTCTGTTCCTTCTGTCTGGGAATAAAGAAAACTGTCACCTTTGCCAGTTGCATTACTGTATAAACCTTCATCTGTTACTTGCCATTCAGCATTGTCCATGGCAGTTATGCCTGTTAAATTTGTTTTATAAGCCCCGTCTGTAGAAATATCAACCATGGCAGTATCTTTCTGGCGGTTTTCAAATGAAATATTATAAAACTTTGCAGAGGTCTTAAATGTAAGTATTCCAATATATCCACCCTGCCAGCCAGGAATTATTCCTTCAATGGACTTTGTGTCCCCGTTTTTATTTCCAAAACTATATATATAACTTCCATCTGCTTTTACATCAATTTTTAAATGCAAAGCCTTGCTGGTATCAATATCTATTGTTCCAATTCCATTTTCATATCCAGGTCCAAATATACGGAAGGTATTAGTATTGTTAGTATCAATATTGGCTCCATACCATTTGCTGCCAGGGTTGTCTTTGTTATCAATGCCAAAAGTTAAAGCTGCCGAATTTCCACTATCAAGTAAATCAACATCTGCTTCTAATATAAAATCATTTGTTTTCTTTTCAAGCCCGTTATAAACAGCAAAGTGGTCACCATCTGTTTTATCAAGAGTGGCGGACTTGTCTGTTTCATTAATATGGATTTTTCCAGTACCAATATTAGATTTAAAATCTGTTATTTCACTAATAACCCCTTGTTCTTTCCCATCTGCCTGTATAGTGGTACTGTTTTCTGTTTCTTCTGCGAAAGTAATTGCTGGCATTCCATTGAAACCAGTAATTGTAACTGTTGCTGCTAAGATTGATGATATGCTTTTCATCAGAATTTTTTTGTTTGCCATAATCTCTCCTCCTTTTAGGTAAATTTTTTGGTACCATTTTTGTGGCATATTAAAACCGTTTAATATTTTCTGTCTGTGTTCCTCCTTTCATGAATATTGTTCTAATTGGTAATTTATTTGTAACTGGTGGTTAAACTGGAAATAATTATACAAAAAAATAATTTATATTCACCTGACAAATGTCATTCTTATTGCATTGCATTTATCATTACTTGGAAAAATGTATACATTTTGGTTTTTTATAAAAACTTTTCCTGTAAAATAGTACTTGTATATGGTATAATTTTTTATATTGTGTAAATATATTTTAGAATAATTTTATATAACAGGAGAAATAAAATGTATTTTAAGGGCAAAAAAAGTTTCTGGTTTTTACTTGCTATAGCTAATGTATTTATTATGGGAATATTGTTGTGGGGGATATATGGCAATACAGGCTGTCCGTTAAACCAAGTGAAAAAGCCTCATTTAATTGGTGCAAGTTATATGACAATGAATAATGAATTTTATAAGATTGTAAGTGAAGAAATAAGTGCAAAAATTGAAGCTGAGGGTGACAGGCTTATTTTAAGGGATCCTGCTTTAGATGCCAGCAGGCAGATTGAGCAGATAAAGGATATGATGGATTTAAATATTGATGTACTGGTGTAACACCTGTAGACTGGAAAAGCTTGGAACCAGTGTTAGA
This sequence comes from uncultured Lachnospiraceae bacterium, assembly GCA_910586555.1. Taxonomy (GTDB): domain Bacteria; phylum Bacillota; class Clostridia; order Lachnospirales; family Lachnospiraceae; genus Butyribacter. The sequence continues at coordinate 5,552 of CAJUJY010000077.1, read as the reverse complement.
AGATGCAAAGAATAGGGGCATATTAATTATTGTAGTAGATACAAATGTAAGCAGGCAGGACTTGGCAGATTGTACTATACTTTCTGATAATTATAATGCAGGAGTGGTTGTTGGACAGTATTTTTTAGAACAGTGCAGCCAGGCAGAAGTTAATCCTGCTATGGGATACCGTGCAATCAGGATATGCCTTGACCGTATAGATATTTTTAAAACACAATTACGTGCATTATTAAGGGCAAGTGCATTTGGTAATATTGCTATTATGTTTCCAATGGTTATATCTGTAAATGAAGTAAAACAGATTAAGGAAATTGTAAAATCAGTAAAAAAAGAACTGGAAGAACAAGGTATTCCTTATGGTGAAACGGAACTTGGCATTATGATTGAAACGCCAGCAGCAGTGATGATTAGTGACCTGCTTGCACCTGAAGTAGATTTTTTTAGCATAGGCACTAATGATTTGACACAATATACACTTGCTATTGACAGACAGAATATGAAGCTTGACAATATCTATGATTCCCATCATCCTGCTATATTACGTATGATACAGATGACAATTAACAATGGGCATAAACATGGGTGCTGGGTAGGCATATGTGGTGAACTTGGTGCAGACCCGGCATTGACACAGGATTTTATAGAAATGGGGATTGATGAATTGTCAGTGTCACCAGCTTTTATATTACCAATAAGGAAAATTATACGTGATATAAAGCTTAATTAAACACCAGTCTGGTATAAAACAGGTGGTATTCTTAGAAAAATGAGGTGAGATAATGGGAAGCATCTGGCATGATATTAGTGAGGAAAGGATTTTTCCAACGGATTTTATTTCTGTTGTTGAAATATCAAAAGGGAGCAAGAAAAAGTATGAATTAGATAAAGAAACTGGTTTAATAATTCTTGACAGGATTTTATATACATCTACCCATTATCCAATGAACTATGGATTTATTCCACGGACACTTGGTGATGACGGGGATCCTTTAGATGTGCTTATTATGTGCTCAGAACCTTTAGAACCTTTAACCTTGGTGAGGAGTTACCCTATTGGGGTATTAAAAATGACAGATGGTGGTGCAGGGGACGAAAAAATTATTGCAATTCCATGGGCAGACCCTACATACCAGATGTTTACAGAAATTTCTGAACTGCCAGTACATATATTTGATGAAATACGCCATTTCTTTTCAGTATATAAAGATTTAGAAGGGAAAAAAACAGCAATTAATGAGTTTGAAGGTGCAATAAGTGCAGTTGAAGTAATTGAAGAATGTATAGAACGTTATAAAAATAAGTTTGTAAATAAAACTGCGCAGAATTAGAAAATATGTTTATCCAGCCATGCAGGTTTGTAAGTATATTTGTATGGTTTGAGATACAAAATCCTATATTTGTCAAAATAGAACAGGATAGTAAATATGTTTTATATTTTTACTATCCTGTTTTATTTTTTATCATTATTATATTAGGAAGGTTTATGGCTGATTTTGGTGCATCCATGGTGGTAATGGGCCTTGATATAACAGGAAGCGGATACAAAGAAGTTTTATTTAGTTATTAGAAAATTTCCCCCACTTCTTATAAAGTGGGGCAGGTTCACAGAACAGATAAATATAGGCAGATATTAATATTTTAAAAATATCCGTCTAAAAATTCATCTGCTTCTTCTTTAGAAAGGTATTTTATATTTTTGATATATCCGTTTTTATTCCGTGTAATTTTAATATCAACAGTTCCTTTTTTATCGTAGCTGAATTGCAAGAAAGATTTATCTGGCTTTATATCAGCGAAGACACGTACACGCTTGTTTTTGTAATAGTAATTGCCATTTTTTCTTTTTATCTTCCATTTTTTATATTCTTTATTAATAATGGAGATGTCTTTTTTTCCTCTTATTTTGCCATGTCCTTCTACAAGTTTTATTGCAAACCCTGTTAAAAGTTCTGCTTCTTTTTTAGTCATTGTTTTATTTTTAATCTCATTCTTACATATATCTTCTACATATTCCACAAGCCCGTCTAAATCCTTATTTATTTCCAGTGGACCAATACTTATATAGCCTCCATCTGTCTGTTCTAAAGTAATGCCAATACAGCCATCAGTAACACTTCCGGTTGACATGTCTTTTTCTGTAACCCCGTCAGCTAATATATAATATATGCCATTTTTAAGTATAACCCTGCCTTTTTCAATGGCTTTATCAATAACATCTGTGCCATATGTTATTTTTTTAGCCTTGCTGGTTTTATTTTTATTATTGTTATTTGTATTGAAAACATTATATGTATTGCCATTTTTAATATTTACTGTATTATTAGCAGGTTCTAGCCAGCTTGTGCCTGCTGCTGCATGCACTGCTGTAATGCACAATGTAATGGTGAGTACAGCAGATAAAATAGTACATGCCATTGTTTTTTTCTTAAATCCCATAATTTTGTCCAGCCTTTCTTTTAATAATTTTTTACTTTCATTTAATGTTACAGATGCAATAGAACTTTTAAAAGTTTTTTCTGTATTTGCCATTTTTAAAAGGGTATTGCCATATTCTTTTTTACTTTTTGTACCAAGGTTTTTAATAACTGCTTCATCACAGGAGAGTTCACAAAGCCTGCCAGTTTCATGTATAACCAAGTATACAAAGGGATTAAACCAGTGTATGCAGGCTGTAAGCTGTACAAGCCATTTGTAAAACAGGTCTTTGCGTTTAAAATGTACAAGTTCATGGCTTATTATATTCCTGAAATCTGTTATGTCCAGTTCTTCTGACGGGATTATTATACATGGACGGAAAAACCCCGTTAAAAGCGGTGATGAAACCAGGCTGTTTGTATAAAGGCTTATACGGGATTTTATGCCTGCTTCTTCAATTATGCTGCCCATTTCTTCCCATAATTTTAGTGAGCTGGTTTCGGCCTGCCCGGTCTTTAAATACCTGGTAAAGTTCTGGTAAATTGTTATTTTTCTTGTAAAAAGTGCTATTGCAATAACCAGCCATATATAAAAAATATTTTCCCTGGCAGATAAAAGCAAGTTCCATATGGCTTTTTTTACTTTATTTAAATAATTTGTACTGGTAGTTCTGTTGCCATTATTAGCATTTATATTTATGGCATTATCTGCTGCTTTTCCTGTGCTATTGTTTGTATTTTTTACTGTTTCTTCTTCTTGAAGTGTATTTTCTGGTTCTAGCGGCTGGTTTATATTCCATTCTGCGGACTGCAAAAAGAAATAACCCTTACTGTATATGTATTCCATAACATTAAATCTTGTTGTAACTGTAAAAGGGAAAAGCAGGCGGGCAATTACAACCAGCCATATGTAATACTGCCATTTCTGGCTGGTTTTGTCCCTATAAAAAGGTTTTAACATAAACAATATAAATATAAGAAAAGCACCTGAAACTGATAAGGAGAAAAGAACTTTAATAAAACAATCCATCAGTCTTTGCCACCGCCTTCCCAGTGTTTTAAAAGCTCTTCATATTCTTCTGGGGAAAACATGTTTTTTTGTATAAGAGTGGAAACAAGCCCGGATACATTACCTTCATAAATTTTATCTATAAAAGCTGCTGTCTGTGCTTCCTGGTATTCACCCTCAGAAACCAGGGCAGTGTATCTGTTGCGCCTTCCAATCTTATTCGTTGTAAGGTATCCTTTACTTATAAGCCTTGATAAAAGCGAAATAATAGTATTTTTTGTTGCATGCAGCCCTTTTTTATCTAATGCTTCTGTAATTTCAGCATAAAGCGCTGTTCCGTTGTTTTTCCATATTATTTTCATAAGTTCTAATTCAAAATCTGAAACCTGCTGTATCATAAACCACCTCCGTTTTTTAGCCTTTGCCATAAAGGTATATTATTTTCTCTGTTATGCTGCATAACCTGCCAGGCTGCAAATATATGTACCCAGGGTATATACATGGCTGTTTTATTACTTTTATACATGGCAATATATACAATAATATTTATTGCCTGGCTTTTGTATATGGCAGAATTTAGAGTGCATGATGCAATCTAAAATTATAATAACACACTGCACTCATAATGTCAAGTGGTCAAGCGGATATTCGCAATCCGCATTGCCTGCAAAGCAGGCATTGGCTACTTGCCCACTTGCAAAACAACCTCATTGCCGCTTTACGGCAGTCTGGCAGGAGCTTGAACTCCTGCCAGACTAAGTAAGCCCTGGTAAACCAAACCCACCGCTTAAGAAGCGTGTATTGTAAAGGGCTTACTTAATGAGGTTAAACTGCCTGGTATTGCTGTTATTTGTAAAGTTTGTAAAGTGCATATAACAGTAAGGAAAGTAAAAAAACTTTTTGGAAAAGTATAATTTAATGTTAATATCTGGTAAAAGTCCAGGAATATGTACAGAGTTGTCATATACTTTTGTATAAACCACTTTTTTCTTTGTATTTTTAGCAGTTTTTGTTGTATGTTTTCCATTACCATTAATCCAGTAACGTCCAGGTGAAAAAGGAAGTTTGTATCTGTAAGGGGAGTTTGAAAAAAAGCAAAGTTTTTCCAAAGAATTTAAACTGCTTAAATCAAGGCTTTCCAGGATGTTGCAGGCATAAAACATAATAGCCATATTAGTAACATTGCTGGTATTAAAACCACTTAAATCAAGGCTTTTTAAATTCCTGCAAGCTGCAAACATCAATGACATATCAGTTACATTGCTTGTATCAAAGCTGCTTACATCAATGCTTATAGCGTCACAATCCCTGAACATATAAGACATATCTGTAACATTACTTGTATCAAAACCACTTAAGTCAAGTTTTTTTACATTAATATTAAATATATAATTATTATTAAAATCAAACATATGGGACATATTAGTAACTTTGCTGGTGTCTAAATCCTCAAGGTTAATACGTTTTAAATTTCTGCAATTATAAAACATATATCTTGTTGAAGTAATATTTTTAACATTAACCTCTGCCGTTTTAATATATTTTCTATAATAAAGCCATTCCGGCAGGTTTTTACGCTTTACATGTTTCTTATAGTCACCATTGCCTTTAATGGACAGATGCCCATTTTTTGTTATACTCCAGGTTAAATCCCCAGAAGTGCCATGTGCACCATTAAAGTTTCCTGCTGCCTTTGCTTTTATCTGGTCTCCCATTCCTGTACCTGGAAGAATCTGTGTGAGTATTACAAATGAAAGAAGCAAGGCAGGTATTATTATTTTTATGTATTTTTTAAGCATAGTTATATATCATCTGCTTTCTTATACTGCCAGTCTTAAAATTCCTTTCTTTTCCAAAAGTATTTTAACATGTCACTAAAACAGATTCAAGGATAAAATTCCTGGCATGTGCATAATGCCAAATATACCTTATTTATATTATAACCTGGAATAATAAAAAATTTATAAAACAAGTGTATTTTTTCAACACGGCTGTTTCATAAATTTCCAAATGTGTATAAGTGTATAAACAGAAGATAATTTATAGTTATCCTGCATTGGTTTTTTATATATGCTTTAGTTTGTGTACATGCAGCAGTTTTATATATTTTCTGTAGCAGGCACGTTCCC
>CAJUJY010000076.1 GCA_910586555.1 uncultured Lachnospiraceae bacterium | reverse complement strand
CCATGCCTTCATTATATCTTATCTTTAACTTTTTGAAAATTGATTTCCGTGATTATTACCACATACTATGGCAATGAATATGCTTTTTAGTTTCATTATTGAACAAAAACCAGTTTTATGTTAAGATGATAAATAATGTTTGAAAGGGGCCTGCCAAATGAAAAAATCTATAAACCAGTCTTTAATAACTTATATCCTTAACGGGATATCTATTTGTTCCCTTATTTTTATGTCTTTATCACTTGCATCATATAATGGCATGAAAAGCCAGCTTGACAAGGCACAGGAAAACAGGTTTTCCCTTACATATAATGCCAACCGGTTTATGAATGGTTCAGCATACCTTACTGATGAAGTAAGGGCATTTGCTGCCACTGGGATAAGGGAACATTATGACAATTATTTTAATGAAATCAATAATCTTAAAAACCGCGAACAGGGAATTGCGGCAATGCAGGAAATTGGCATTACTAATGAAGAACAGTCAATGATTGATAAAATGTCTTCTATTTCTAATGAACTTGTCCCTCTTGAAAAAAATGCAATGGAACAGGCAATGGACGGCAAGAAAGAAGAGGCCGTTAATTATGTATATGGTACAGAATATAATAGTGCCATTACGCAAATCCGTTCTATAAAAGAAGATTTCCTTAATACCCTTGATGAAAGAACCAGTTCCAAAATTAAAGAGATTTCTATAGAAGCAGATACTGTTAAAAAACAGATGTTTATTTCCCTTGGTGTTGTTATTGTAATGATTTTAACCAGCATGGTATATACTAAACGCAAGATAATTAACCCTGTAAGGATAGTGCGTGACCAGATGGGTGAAATTGCCAAAGGAAGCCTTTCCGCAGATTTTTCACTGGAACCGGATACTTCTGAAATAGGCATGCTTGCTGATTCCATACATAACACTAAAAAAGAACTTAAAAAATATATAAATGATATTGATGCAAAACTTGCTGATATGGCAGATGGAAATATGGACTTTGAAGTTGGCAATGATTACCTTGGTGAATTTCTGCCAATACAAAATGCAATGCGCAAAATCCTTGATTCACTTAATACTGCCCTGTTACAGATTAATACAGCAGCACAGAAAGTTTCCATGGAGTCAAAACGTACAGCATCAGGCTCAAGGACATTGTCTGATGGTGCAATGAAACAGGCGTCAGCAGTAGAGGAACTTTCTTCAAATATACAGGAAATTTCAAAGCAGGTGGACAGTACTTCCGCAGATGCAGGAAATGCTAAAAAATATTCCCAGGATGCATCTGCACAGTTATCTTTATGTAACAGCAAAATGGAACAGCTTTCCTCTGCCATGGAAAATATTTCACAATCCTCACACGAAATCGGAGGGATTATTAAAACCATTGAAGACATATCCTTCCAGACGAATATACTTGCATTAAATGCTTCAGTTGAAGCAGCGAGGGCAGGTGAAGCAGGAAAAGGGTTCGCAGTAGTTGCAGGTGAAGTACAAAGCCTTGCTAATAAAAGCTCTGCTGCGGCAAATAATATTTCAGAACTTATAGAACACTCAATGTCAATGGTAAAACAAGGAACAGAACTTACAGCTGATACAAGACAAGCCCTTTCAGATGTAGTTACTGGCACTGGAAAGTCCACAAACACAGTAAACCGTATAGCAGAATCAGCCTTACAGCAGTCTGTTGCTTTAAGGCAGATAACACAGGGAATGGACCAGATTGCATCTGTTGTACAGACTACTGCTGCAACTGCTGAAGAACTGGCAGAAACTGCCAGGAAGCTTTACGGCCACTCTGAAATAATGACCAGTTCTGTACAAAGATTTCATTTAAGGGGTTCTTTTAACAACAATAAAAGCACAGACAATCCAGTTAATAGCACAGATACAAGCTTACAGCTTATAGAATAACAGAATGAAGCCGGATAATATCCGCAATCTTTTATTACAGGCAAAAAGCACCCACCCACAGCCTGCCCGCTGGCAAAACAGCCTTATTGCTGTTTTGCAGGCAATGCGGATTGCGAATATCCGCTTGACACCAGGCCAAGGCTGTCATACGGATATATTATGGCATTTTATACTTTTTCCTGTATTCTTTATATTCACGGTTAAACCTTATTGCGTCATTCTCCTTAAGGTTATCAATATATTCATGCGTTTCCAGTGCATCTTCTTTAGTCTGTATAAGGCAGGCAGCAATATTTGAACAATGGTCTGCAACCCTTTCATAATTTGTTGTTAAATCCGAAAGTATAAAACCAAGGCCTATTGTACACTTGCCTTTCCTTAAACGTTTTACATGCTTTTTCTTTACTTCTTCATTTATATTGTCAATTACTTCTTCTAATGGTTCTACATGTGTGGCAAGTTCTGTGTCTTCACCTGCAAACACATTATATGTCATTGAAACAATTTCACGTACTGCCGCTTCATATACATCAAGTTCCGCTTTTGCTTTATCAGAAAAGTGCTCTTCTTTTTTTGTAACTTCCCTTGCAGTTTCCATTATATTAACTGCATGGTCTGAAATCCTTTCAAAATCACCAATACAGTGCAGTATCATTGTAACGTCCTGTGAGTCTGACTGTACAAGTTCAGCATTATTTATCTTCATAAGGTATGTCCCGATTTCATCTTCATACCTGTCAACAAGGTTTTCAAGTTCTATAACACTTTCTGCACCAGCCTCATCATAATGGTGCCTTAAATCTATTGCTTTAAACAGGGCATCCTGTGCTGCCTTTGCCATCTGCACAGCAGTTTTCTTTGCCTGTGCAACTGCAAAAGCTGGCTGTTCAAGAAACCTTTCGTCAAGAAGTGCAAGCGCATTTTCCTCTGCCTGTACCTCGTCATCACGTATTGTAAGCATTGCAAGGCTTACAAGTCCTTTCCTGAATGGCATAAGGCATAATGTGGCAGCAATGTTAAATATTGAATGTACAACTGCAATTCCTGCTGCCCCTGCTGCATCATCAAGGAAATTAAAGTTTATAAATATATTCAGCAGGTAAAATGCTGCCATAAATATAACAGTCCCTATAAGGTTAAAATAAAAATGTACAAGTGCTGCCCTTTTTGCATTTTTAGTTGCACCAATACCCGAAATAAGTGCCGTTACACATGTGCCTATATTCTGTCCCATAATAATAGGGATTGCAGAAGCATATGTTATTGAACCTGTAAGGCAGAGTGCCTGCAAAATACCTACAGATGCTGAAGAGCTCTGTATAAGGGCTGTAAGAAGCGCACCTGCTATTACACCAAGCACAGGGTTTTTAAACATTGTAAAAAGACCTGTAAACTCTGGTACATCTGCAAGTGGTTCAAGTGCCTTGCTCATAGTGTCCATGCCTGTCATAAGTATTGCAAAGCCTGCCATTATCGTGCCTATGTCCTTTTTCTTAGTACTTTTAGCAAAAAGCATCATAGATACACCAATTATTGCAAAAACAGGGGCAAATGATGAAGGCTTTAACATTTTCATAAATATATTGTCACTTTCAATGCCAGCAAGGCTTAAAATCCATGATGTTACAGTTGTACCAATATTAGCTCCCATAATAATGCCAACTGCCTGGTTTAACTTCATAATCCCTGAATTAACAAAACCTACCACCATTACGGTAGTAGCAGAAGAAGACTGTATTACTGCCGTAACCCCGGCCCCAAGTAATACAGCAAGTGATGTTTTAGATGTAAATTTCTCAAGTATCCCCTCAAGCCTGCCTCCTGATGTCTTTGCAAGCCCATCTCCCATTACATGCATACCATAAAGAAATAATGCAAGTCCCCCTATCATTGTCAGCACACTGAATACATCCATTATTAATCCTCCTGCGCCTTTGGAAGCTTTAAGGCTTCCTCCAGGACTGTGTATAATTTAATTACAACAAAAACGCTACTGTACTAACCTGGTGTTTGTCCTGCTAATGCCTGCAGCCTGGATTACATATATTACCTGGCTGCCATGGCAATATTTATAAATATGTATATACAAGAAGATATAGATACAATACTTAAATAATACATAAATATTGTATCTATATATAAAAATACAACCCATGTTCCAGATTTTGTTTCTGTTGCCAATATAACCCATTATATACTTTTTTACAAAAATAGTCTATCTAAATTTTGTAATACTTTTTAAATATCTATACTGTTAATTACCTCTTCCAGTGCTTTAACAGACTTCTTCAAAAGATCTGCCTCATTGCCATCCAGGTCAATACATACTACCTGCTCTACACCATCACTCCCGACAACAGACGGCATACCTATACATACACCATCTGCTTCATAATAATGGTGCTGCATGCTGCTTACTGTAAGTATGCTTTTTTCATCATGTACTATGCTTTCACAAATCCTTCTTGTCGCCATAGCTATACCATAATAGGTTGCACCTTTTCTGTCTATTATTTCATAAGCACTGTTTTTCACCATATCCGAAAGCTTGCTTCTGTTCTCAGCATGTGTTTCATAACCACGCATTTCACAGAACTGGTTTACAGGTATACCACTTACATTGACACTGCTCCATGCGGTAACTTCACTGTCGCCATGCTCACCTATTATAAATGAATGGACACTTCTTGGATCAACTAGAAGATGTTCCCCTATTACATACTTAAGCCTTGCAGAATCAAGGACTGTGCCGCTTCCAATAACATGGCTTTCCTTAAAACCAGACAGTTTAAGGGTAACCCATGTAAGTATATCAACAGGGTTGCTTAATACAAGAAGTATTGCATCATTTACATATTCTGTTATTCCTGGGATAATCTGTTTAAAAATGCTGACATTTTTATTTACAAGGTCAAGCCTTGTTTCACCTGGCTTCTGCCCTGCCCCTGCTGTTATAATTATAACACCTGCATCCTTAAGGTCTTTGTAATCTCCTGCATATATTTTTACAGGGCGTGCAAATGGTATGCCATGGTTTAAGTCCATAGCTTCACCTTCCGCCCTGTCCTTATCAACATCAATAAGTACAATTTCACGGAAAACATGGCTTTGCATAAGTGTGTATGCAATAGTAGCACCAACAAAGCCGCAGCCTATAATTCCTGCCTTGGATAAATTCATAACGCACCTCATTTCTGTGTTTTTAATTAACTGGATATATAAAGATTTCAATAATTATTATATCTGCTTTTCAATATATAATACATTTACAACCATTATGGGAATATATGGGATTAGTAGTTTCATAAATTTATAAAACAAACCGTTGATAACTATAAATTATCTTTTGTTTACACATAACTGGAAATTTATGAAACGAATGTGGTACATAAAAAGAATTATCTTGACAAACCTGTTTTAATGTATTATTGTATTAATTATATAATACAATATATAATGCAAATTTATTTAAAGACAAGGAGTGATATTATGATATTAGTGAACACAGATTATATTACAGGCAAAGAACTTGAAATGCTTGGCCTTGTAAAAGGCAGCACTATCCAGAGTAAGAACATTGGCAGGGATATTACACAAGGATTTAAAACACTAGTTGGCGGTGAATTAAAGGCATATAATGAAATGATGAACGAAGCCAGGGAACTTGCAACCAGCCGCATGGTACAGGAAGCGGAGCAGCTTGGGGCAGATGCTATTGTTAATATAAGGTATGCAAGCTCTGCAATTATGGCAGGTGCAGCAGAAGTAATAGCATATGGCACAGCAGTAAAATTAAAATAACAAGGTTATCAAGCGGATATTCGCAATCCGCATTGCCTGCAAAGCAGGCATTTGCTACTTGCCCACTTACAAATCAACCTCATTGCCGCTTTGCGGCAGCCTGGCAGGAGCTTGAACTCCTGCCAGGCTAAGCAAGTCCCAAACCCACCGCTTAAGAAGCGTGAATTTTAAAGGGCTTACTTAATGAGGTTAAAATTGCAGAATGGCAGGGTTAAATGCCTGGCAGCACATATCTTAAATTGTGCCGCCAGGTTTTTATTTGCTTGATGGAGTTAAATATACTAGTTAAAAACATAATTTACCTTAGAAAAAATAAGTATTAAAACTAAAACTTTGTTATAAACAGATTGTATAGAAAAGTTTTTTATGTTAAACTAAAATTAATATTTATAATTATACCTACCAGGAGGAAACAGATATGTATCATTGCCATATTCGTTTTTATTTATCAGGCAGACAGCATGGTATATTTGACGTTATTAAAAAAATGTCCCCACTTGAACATTTTACACATGAATTTTATGAAAGCAGCACACCAGAAACCATGCTGGCTTCTAATGCAGATGTAATATTTGCGGACATTACAGGCACAGATGCCAGAAAAACAGCAGAAATCCTGGTTTCTGGCAAAAATAAGGATGCATGCCTTATCCTTCTTGCCAATAAAGACCAGATTACAGCACTTGAGGACATACTGCATGAAATTAATGATATATGGACAATGCCATTAACAGACAAGGAGTCAGCCTTCCGTTTCTTAAGGTGGCAGCAGGCTTACAAAATGGCAAAAGATTACTGGCAGGCCAGCCAGTATTTAGAAACAGCTATTGACAGCGTTCCAAACCTTGTCTGGTACAAAGATAAAAATGGTGTACATAAAAAAGTAAATAATAGTTTCTGTAAGACCGTAAATAAAACAAAACACCAGGTAGAAGGACAGCGGCATGCTTATATATTGGACGTTGAACAGGATGACCCAGCATGCATAGAATCAGAACGTGAGGTTATGGACACTAAAAAAACATGCATAGCTGAAGAAACAGTTAAAACAGGAGATGGCATAAAACTTCTTACCACTTATAAATCCCCGCTTTATGATATTGACGGAAGTGTAATGGGGACTGTAGGCATAGCAATAGATATAACACAGGAACGTGAGTATGAAGCAGAATTAATAAAAAAGAATATTACCCTTGAAACAATCTTTACATCACTGGACTGTGGCATTATGACCCATTCATTTGACGGGACACGGATAATAAGCATAAACAGGGCAGCCCTTAATATACTTGGTTACAGCTCTAAAAAGGAATTGCTGGAAAAAGGTTTTGACATGGTTGCACCTTCTGTTATGGATGAAGACAAGCCAAAGCTGCGTGAATGTATTAAAAAGCTGGTTAAGCCATATGACACAGTTAATGTTGAGTACCGCATACAACATGATAATGGTGAAATATTACATATTATGGGCAATATTAAATTACTTGAAGAAGACGGCACACTGTTCTACCAGCGTTTTCTCTTAGACTGTACAGACCAGAAATTAAAGGAGAAAAGAGAACGCCTTGAAAATGAAAGACGCCAGATGGAACTTGTACATGCCCTTAGTGTAGATTTCAGCCTTGTATGCTTTTTTGACATTGATACAGGCTTGGGAAACCGCTTACAGCTTACTGATAATGATAAATATAAACTTGGCACTATTTTTAATGATAAAGAAATATCCCTGGAAAAATGCATGGAAACCTTTATTAATAAAGTTGTTTATGAAAATGACAAGAAGGCACTTTTCAATGCATCTTCTATTATTTATATTAAAAAAGAGCTTTCAGAAAAAAGGCTTTATTATGTTAATTTCAGGATATGTAAAGATAACCATACCGAATACTTCCGTATGAAAATAGTAAGGGCAGGCAACTGGGAAGAAAACCATGGGATTGTTCTTGGATTATGCAGTGTAGATGAAGAAACCCGCAAGGAAATGGAACAAAAAAACCTGCTTGAAGATGCCTTGCAGCAGGCAAAAAGGGCAAGTAAGGCAAAAAGTGTATTCCTCTCTAATATGTCACATGATATACGTACCCCTATGAATGCTATAGTAGGATTTACCACTCTTGCTTCTACACATATTGACAATAAAGAGCAGGTAGAAGAATACCTTAGTAAAATAAAGACGTCTGGCAACCATCTTTTAAGCCTTATTAATGATGTACTTGATATGAGCCGTATTGAAAGCGGCAAGATACGCCTTGATGAAAAACTTTGCAGCCTGCCTGAAATTTTACATGGCCTGCACAATATTATACAGGCAGATGTGCATGCAAAGCAGCTTGAACTTTATATTGACACTATAGATGTACTTGATGAAGATATTTATTGTGACAAACTGCGTCTTAACCAGGTACTTTTAAACCTTTTAAGCAATTCTATAAAGTATACAAGTGCTGGTGGTTTTGTCAGCATGAGGATTACTGAAAAAGATGGTGCACCTGATGGTTATGCAAAATATGAATTTTCAATTAAAGACAATGGAATTGGAATGAGCAATGAATTTGTAAAGCATATTTTTGAGCCATTTGAAAGGGAACAAAATTCTACAACAAGCGGTATACAGGGGACAGGCCTTGGAATGGCAATTACTAAAAATATCGTTGACATGATGAAGGGGACAATTAATGTAAAAAGTGAACAGGGAAAAGGTACAGAATTTATAGTTTCTTTTAATTTCCGCCTGCACCCGGCAGAAAACAAGCTAAAAGACATACCCGAATTAAAAGACTGCCGGGCACTGGTAGTAGATGATGATTTTAACACATGTGACAGTGTATCATATATGCTTGGACAGATTGGCATGCGTGCAGAATGGACATTGTCTGGAAAAGAAGCAGTACTGCGCACCCACCAGGCAGTAATGCGTGGCAACAGCTACCATGTCTGTATTATTGACTGGCTGCTTCCTGATATGAATGGCATTGAAGTTGCAAGAAGGATTAAAAAAGAAACTGGTGGCAATGTACCAATTATTGTACTAACTGCATATGACTGGTCTGATATTGAAAAAGAAGCTAAAGAAGCAGGTGTAACAGCATTCTGTAGCAAGCCGCTGTTTTTATCAGAACTTAATAGCTGCCTCCGGTCTATTATAAGTAAAGACCAGGAGGATAAAGAACGGGGACATAAAAAAAGAAAACGTCATAAGGGCCGTGTACTTCTTACAGAAGATGTTGAATTAAACCAGGAAATTGCATGTACCCTTTTAAATGAAGCAGGATTTTGCACTGAAATAGCAAATAATGGGAAAATTGCACTGGATATGGTTAAAAATTCTTCCCCTGGGTATTACCAGGTTGTGCTTATGGATGTACAGATGCCTGTAATGAATGGCTATGAAGCTACAAAGGCAATCAGGAAACTTGAAAATACAGAACTTGCTTCAATACCAATTATTGCCATGACTGCCAATGCATTTGAAGAGGATAAACAGGAAGCAATGCAATGTGGAATGAATGCACATATATCAAAACCTATTGATATTGAAAACCTGTTTGATACACTGGATAAAATACTTGATTAAATATGACTATTTGGGTAGTAAAAAATATTGACTAATCATGACTATTGTGATAGTATAAAAATATAACCACTATTGCAATAGTCATTTTTGTTTTAAAGAAAGGCGGAACATATATATGGAAATTAAATTCTTTGATTCAGAATTAAAGGTTATGGAAATTTTATGGAGGGAAGGTGATTTAAGCGCCGGACAGCTTGCAAAAATTTTAAAAGAAGAAACAGGCTGGAACAGGAACACAACATATACAGTTATAAAAAAATGCATAGACAAAGGCGCAATTAAAAGGACTGATCCAAAGTTTATTTGCAAAGCCATTATTTCAAAAGAAGATGTGCAGGCGTATGAAACAGAGGAACTTGTTGAAAGAATGTTTAATGGTTCCAAAAAGCAGTTTTTTGCTTCACTGTTATCAGGAAATGCACTGACCCCTGGCGAAATACAAGAACTTAAAGATATGGTAAATAATATAGAATAAAAAGAAGGTTATTATGTTATTAAAAATGAGTTTTTTGGCAAGCATTTTAATTATATTAATTATTATACTCCGCAGCATTTTAATTAACAGGCTTCCCAAAATAGTTTTTGTACTTTTATGGCACATTGTAATTTTAAGGCTTTTAATACCGTTTGACCTGCCTTTGGAATATGGTATTGCAACTCCTTTATTCAATACTAAAAACCATGGCACTAGTATAAAACAGCCTGTAACATTTTATGGAACTAGCAGCAGGATTCTTTACTGGCCGGCAGAAACTGCTGGAACAGCTAACACTATGCCAGCAGATAAAGCTTGTAATATTAACCTGCTGGCACTTATATGGATTACCGGAATGGCCACACTTTTTATTATTTATATATTACTATATATAAAAGAACACCACATAATAAAAGAAGCCTTGCCTGTAACAGAAAAGCAGGATAATGCTTTAAGACAGATTGCAGATATTCCCTTAAAAGTAAATCTATTAACATCTGACAGGATTTTTACACCCCTGGTGGCTGGCATAGTACACCCTGTAATTATTTTTCCAAAATTCTTTATGCCAGACAACACACTCTATTTAAAATATATTATTACACATGAACTAACCCATATTAAAAGATCTGATAACCTGTGGAAAATTATAATTTTATGTACACTCTGCATACACTGGTTTAACCCTTTGGTATGGATAATGTATATTTTATTTAACAGGGACATGGAAATGTCATGTGATGAAAAAGTACTTTCTGTTTACGGGCATGGTGCAAAAAAAGATTATGCACTTGCATTAATAAATTATGCAGAAAACCAGTATAAATGGCAGTTTTTTTCTAATAAATTTGGAAAGAAGCCCATACAGGAAAGGATTGAGGCAATTATGAAATATAAAAAATTAACAACTTCAGGTGTTGTATGCGCAGCAGTTTTACTGTGTACTGCTGTAACAGTATTTGCAAAAGGAAACAATGCACCAGATAATAACAAACAAGAAAACATACCAGTACAAGAAGATATTTCTAAAATGGAAAACCTGGCCAAAAAAAGCTCCCAGGGTGCAACCCCTTCTGCAATATACAGATGCTATGATGGTACAGATAATGATTTTAGATATTTTGCAAATACAGAAGAATTTAAAGAATATAAAAAATACGGGCTGTCATATAATGAAAAAACCGGCCATATTATATATGAGGGTAAAATAGTTGGCTATTTCCATGATGAAACCAGCAAAAATGTTTTTACACATTTAACTGATGAAGCTGGAAGCATTGGGCTTAAAGTAAAAAGAAACAAGAACAATGAAATTACAGGGTTTGAAAAAGTCCAGATACCATATATACTAGAACCAGGCAATATAACAGAGGGTAATGCAGTTACTATCACTGTAGCAGAAGATGATGCTATAGAAACCAGTGAACCAGAAAACAATTCTGCAAAAAACAATGAAAATACAGAATATGCATATAGTAGTTTTTCTGCAACATCAGAAGATAATGCAAATAATTCTGTAACTTCTTCTGATTGTTATGCAACATCAACTGACAGCGGGGATAACCATTCAATATTGGAAGATTATGTAAAATATGGAATAAATTATAACAAATCCCTGGATATATGGCAGTATAAAGGAAAAAATATTGCAGGATTATGGGACAGTGGCAAAATGTTATATACAGATGGCAGCAGCAAAAACACCACCTGCCTTATTATTAGCAATGGTACTATAAAAGAAGTTACAAAAAAAGAGTTTAAAAAGGCATTCGAATAATATATTCTGGCAGTTTATAAAAATATTTTTCCGGATTTCACAGACTTAATGACACCTGTTAAAAAAATACTATAAATTTGTGAAACAGATATATAAAAAAGCGGTATCCCAGTATATATTTCAAGAAAACTGGGACACCGCTTTTATAATAAATTTATATCTGGTTAAGCAGGGTTTATTTCTACTACTGCTGACTGGAAATCCCCTCTTAACGGTTTCATTATATATCCTACATTCATTAATGTGCTTCCAAGGTATTCCACACCATCAATTATATACTTTTTACCAGGTTCAAGCCCGTATAATTTAAGCTTTTTAGTTAATACATTTGAATCTGTCACTACCTGCACATATATAAGTACTGCCTGGCTTTTATCTTTTGATACAACCATATAACTGTCATACCTGCCATTTTCTGCAAATGATGCAAGCCTGTAGTAATCACCTGTCTGTACTAGGTATCTGTATTTTTTATATTTTTCAATCTGGGCTGGTATTAATTCACGCTCTTTCTTGTCAATTTTTGTTATATCAAGTTCATAACCAAATGTACCTGTTAAT
Source organism: uncultured Lachnospiraceae bacterium (assembly GCA_910586555.1). Lineage (GTDB taxonomy): Bacteria > Bacillota > Clostridia > Lachnospirales > Lachnospiraceae > Butyribacter. Next base: position 3,887 of record CAJUJY010000076.1, on the reverse strand, counting down.
GCAACATCTGCACGTGTATCAAATGGTGTTACCCTTCCATTTACATGGTTAGGGGAATCTGCTACATGTGTACCAGTAGTTGAAAGCGGGTATAAAAGATGTGTGCCTTCCTGTATCATAAGCCTTTCAACCGGGTCTGCATTATCAGAACACCATATCTGCGGGCTGTAATATAACATCCCTGCATCAAACCTTGCTCCGCCGCCTGAACAGTTTTCAAGTAAAAGGTCTGGGAAATCAGTTACAAGCCTTTCCTGCAATTCATAAAGCGCAAGCACATGCCTGTGCATTACTTCACCCTGCCTGTCTGCTGGCAGTGAAAGGCTTGCTGCTTCTGCAATTGGCCTGTTCATGTCCCATTTCACATATTCAATATTTGCAGATTTAAGTATATTATAAAGCCTTCCATATATATAATCAACAACTTCATGCCTGCTAAAATCAAGCATATACTGTGTCCTGCAAAGCCCTGGTTCTCTTCCGTCAAGTGCAAGTGCCCAGTCAGGGTGTTCCCTGTATAAGTCTGAATCTGGTGAAATCATTTCTGGTTCAAACCATATGCCAAACTTCATTCCAAGTGCATTTACCCTGTCTACAAGATTTTTAAACCCGCCTTTAATTTTTTCTTCATTGACATACCAGTCACCAAGGCTGCTGTTATCAGCATTCCTGTGGCCAAACCAGCCATCATCCATAACAAGCATTTCTATTCCAGATTTTGAAGCTTCTTCCGCAATCTGCACAAGTTTGTCATCATCAAAATCAAAATATGTTGCTTCCCAGTTATTTATAAGGACAGGGCGCTCTGCCTCTGCCCATTTCTGCGGCAGCAGGTATTTACGGAAAAAGTCATGGAAATTATTTGTCATGCCATTAGTGCCTTTACATGTATACTGCATAATTACTTCAGGCATAACAAACTCCTGGCCATTTTCAAGCTTCCATGTAAAACGCTCTGGGTTAATACCAATAGTTGCCCTTACTTTGCCAAACTGGTCTTTCTGTACCCTTGCAATAAAATTGCCTGAATAAACCAGGTTCATTGCATAAACATCACCACTCTCTTTATTACAGTTTTCTGAAAGCAGCGCAATAAACGGGTGGTCCTGGTGGCCTGGCTCCCCTCTTAAAGATTCAGTAACATAACTTCCATAATTTATCTTACTTCTCTGTATATGGCGTTCCCTTGCCCATGAACCATGAAGTGACAATATATCACTTATATCCGTTTCAAGGTTTAAACATGCAGACAATGCTTTTGTTACATAAAATGCTTTATCTGAAGTATTAACTACTTTTACACTGCGTGTAATTATATCACATTCTTCATAAACAGTATAAGTTAAAACTACTTCTGAACCAACAGCGTCATCTGAAAGCACAATATCAAGCGACATAGTGCCGTCACCCCTTGCAGAAGGCATACCTGCAAGCTTTCTTTTTTCTGCATAGATATTGTGTGATTTTACTTTAAGTTCCAGGCCTTCCTGCCCTTCACTGTTTCTTATGCTTATACACGTCCCGTGGAAGTCACCTGTACCCTCAAACGGGTATTCCATAGGGAACCTGTCCATAAAGCCTGTTTTTTCACCTGGCAGTTTTGCAGGTGTAAACGGATGCTCATTAGTACGCATTGCATAGACAAGATCTGTTGTATCAACCTTTTTCCCATAATAAATATTGCCAAGATACCCTTCTTCTGTCACACCCATTACATAACTTGTATTCTCTGTATCAAGTTTAAAAACCCTTCTGTCACTGTCATAAATAACCATTTAAAATCTCCTTACTGCCCCATAAGAGCCTTTTTAAGACTTTCAAGCTTATTATCCGCATCTTCTAAAGAACTGTCTTTTACACCAAAATAATACTTAATCTTAGGTTCAGTTCCTGACGGGCGTACACAGCACCATGCACCACCAGAAAGTTCAAAGTATATTACATTGGACTCTGGAAGCCCTGCTGGTTCTTCTTTTCCGTCTGCGGTTTTCCTTATGCCTTTAAGATAATCACGCATTGCAAGCACCTTGTACTCTCCCAGTGTTCCAGGCATTTCATCACGCATCTTATCCATCATTGCCTTTATTTCCTGTGCGCCTTTTTCACCTTTAAGTGTAAGCGTTGCAAGTCCTTCTTTATAATAACCATATTTTTCATATATTTCAAGCATTTCATCCCATAATGTTTTATTTTGTGCTTTATAGAAAGCTGCCACTTCACATAACAGCATAACAGCTACACATGCATCTTTATCCCTTGCATAAGTACCTGCAAGACAGCCATAACTTTCTTCAAGACCAAACACATAATTATAAGAATTATTTTCCTCAAAAAGTTTAATCTGTTCACCAATATATTTAAATCCTGTAAGTACTTCAACAAGATGTACACCGTATGCCTTTGCAACTTCTTTTGCCATATCAGTAGTAACAATAGTTTCCACCATAGCAGGGTTTGCTGGCATTGTGCCTGTTTTGGTACGTTCCCTTAAAATATATTCAGCAATTAACATTCCTGACATATTTCCTGTAAAGCTTATATATTTCCCTGTCTTTGTGTCTTTAGCATAAACACCAAGCCTGTCAGCATCAGGATCAGTTGCAAGTACAATATCTGCATCAGTTTCTTTTGCAAGCTTAAGCGCAAGTTCCCATGCCTTGCTATCTTCCGGGTTAGGGTATGCAACAGTAGGGAAAGTGCCATCTGGTGCTTCCTGCTCCTTAACAATATGCACATTGGTAAAACCAAGTTCCTTAAGTACCCTTCTTACAGGGACATTCCCTGTGCCATGCAAAGGTGTGTATACAATCTTTATGCTGTCTGCCACCTGGCTTATTACTTCTGGATGTATGCTCTGCTTTTTCAGTTCTGCCATATATGCATCATCAATTTCTGCACCTATTGTATTATAAAGCCCTTTATCTGCTGCATCTTTCTCTTCCATAGTTTTAACCTGTTCCCATGAGGTTACTTCAGAAATGCACTTCATAATATTTTTATCATGTGGCGGGGTAATCTGTGCCCCGTCTTCCCAGTACACTTTATACCCGTTATATTCCCTTGGATTATGGCTTGCTGTAATAACAATACCTGCAATACAGCCAAGCTTCCTTACCGCAAATGAAAGTTCAGGTGTAGGCCTTAAAGCTTCAAAACGGTAAGTCTTAATACCATTAGCATTAAGGCAAAGTGCTGCTTCCTTTGAAAACTCAGGCGACATAATACGTGAATCATAGGCTATTGCAACACCTTTATCCTCCCCATGCTGTGAAATAATATAATCAGCAAGCCCCTGTGTAGCCTGGCGTACCGTATAAATATTCATGCGGTTAGTCCCTGCACCAATAACCCCTCTAAGCCCGCCAGTACCAAACTCAAGTTTCCTGTAAAACCTGTCCTGTATCTCATCATCATTGCCAGCAAGCTGCTTAAGCTCCTTATGTGTGTCCTCATCAAAATAACTGTTAGTACACCATTCATTATAAACCTCAATACACATTCTTTAACTCCTCCTGTTTTAATACTATTATTTACATAAGTCCATATAAATCTGGTTAATTGCTACATATTATGCACCAATTTAACTATAAAACCTGTCAATATATGCTAATAGTAGTTTAACTTAATTTAGCCTATTTGTCAACTTATTTAACTTAATTTTTAAGCAAAATATACTAATTAGCCAAATGATATTCACAATCCGTATTTCCTGCAAACCAAAATTCTCTTATTCATCCACTGGCAAAACAGCTTGATTGCTGCTTTTAAAACCATTGTAAACCAAATCCACAATTTAAGAAGTATGCCTTTGAATAGCTTAATTAATAGTATTAACGTAAACGGTGGATAGCATGTACCTAGACCAAACCTGACAAATATGAGACAAT
>CAJUJY010000075.1 GCA_910586555.1 uncultured Lachnospiraceae bacterium | reverse complement strand
TCCATGCCTTCATTATATCTTATCTTTAACTTTTTGAAAATTGATTTCCGTGTTTTTAATTAGCATTATGCCATTTTTGACATGGCGTTTAATCACTTTTGCCATATTAAAAGTAGTGCATTTTACAAAAAGACTGTTACAATCCATTAAAAGGATATTTGCTACACAAAATGCCTTTTTCTGCCACCATACTGTTTTTACAAGAAATGGAGAAAAATTATGGAAAATACCGATAATATTTTTATTAGCGATCCAGGTGCTTTCGGCTTAAGACTGGCAAGGCTTAGGGAACATAAAAGCATAAGCGCACGTGAACTAAGCCTTTCAATAGGGCAAAACAAAAATTATATAAATGCCATAGAAACTGGCAAAAATTATCCCTCAATGTCTTCTTTTTTCTATATCTGTGACTATATGGGGATTACACCTAAAGATTTCTTTGACACAGACTATAAAAATCCCCTTCCAATAGAAGAATTTATAAATATTATAAAGCAGCTTAATCCTGCGCAGGCACAGCATATATACCAGATTGCCGTTGATATTGTATCTAAAACCTGAAAAACGGTTTTGCCTGTATGCCGCAAGTTTTATAAAAACACCTGGAAAACATATTGCTGCCCACAGATACCAGTATCCTGTAACCTGGCTGTATGGCAATATGCTTAAGCATATTGCCATTTACTGTTTTTCAAGGAAATGGCATGGTTTCTCCCTTTCAGACAATGTTGCAAAACTATACCCTGCTTCTTTTAATTCCCTGACTATACCCCGCAGGGCTTCAAGTGTTTTTTTATTGCAGCTTGAATCATGCATAAGGATTACAGGTTCATCATATTTCGTATAATCTTTTCTTATATTTGCCATTATGGAATCAACTGTAGGTGTACCAACCGAATCTTCAGCACTTACATTCCAGTCCTCATATTCCATTCCGTTTTCATGTATTTTGTTAATTATGTTTTTCCTGAATGTACTTATATAGCTGTTTGCACTGCCCCACGGGAACCTTACAAGTTTTGCCTCATAACTAAACTGTCTTTCAATCTGTTCCCTCATTTTCATTATATCTTTAAAACATGATTCCTCATTTGCATAAATTTCATTGGCCTCATGGCAGTATGTATGTACACCTATTTCATGCCCTTCATCAATTTCACGTTTTATAATTTCTGCCATATCACTGTCAATCTGCTGCCCTATCAAGAAAAATGTTGCCTTTGCACCTTCTTCTTTAAGTATGTCAAGATAACTTTCCGTAAGACAGCTAGGCCCGTCATCAAATGTAAGATAAGCGGTTTTTTTAATTGTACCTTCCTGCATTGCATTTGTGCCTGCCTTATGGTTTCCATTACTGCTCCCGGCAAACCATGCACTATTCTTCCATGCAGCCCTTTCTGCAAACATACATGCACATATTATAACTATAGCAGCAATACATGCCACTTTTTCCTTAAAAGCCCATTTTGTCCTTTCTTCCTGGCTGTTATTTTTATTTACATATTTCATTCCTGGTACCAGCCTTATGTTTTATATCTTATAAAATCTATGTAGGAATATAATAAATATTACAGCTATTTTACATAAAAACAGGCATATAGAATGGTTTTCTATATACCCTGGTGATTTGTAATTGCATTTTCAACCGCTTTTTTTATAACATTACTGGAATTTGTAGCCCCGCTTATTGCATCTGTATCAATCCGCTGTTCTGATATTATATTATTAATAATCTTCTCTGCACGCTTGCCACGTTCATTTCTATGTTCTAAAAGATTTATAGAAACAATTACACCATCTTTGATTTTAACTTCTGCTTTAGCATATATATAACCCACATTGCACTCTCCTTTATATAAACCATCTTCCACATTTTCCAGGTTAATACTATTAATTTCTATATTTGCCACATTCCTTTTATAATTGTTAAAATCTATTATATATGCCGTAAAATGTCCTATAATGCCTGTTGCCATAAAAACAGCCAGTATCCTGTGCCAAAATATTTTTTTCTTTCTGTCTTTTATTATATGGCATAAGCAGATTAACAATGCCATAAATGCTACAATAATAATTCCTGAAACAAACACTGGCATACTGCGGTTTTTTAGTATTGGGACAACATAAAAAATATGTATAAAGCATATTATAACCAAAAATACACTAACCAGTTTGTGGGCTTTAACCAGTATTTTAACCATCTTTTTAAAATGCAGTTTTGCAGTTGCTGCTTTTGCTGATAACAATAAAAAACAAATTAAACATAAAATCCCAGACAAAATCCCCATATAATCAATCTCCTCCAGCTATTATAGAATTATAAAGTAATTCAAACCCATATAAAAGAAATTCCATTTTATTTTTTTTCATGGAATGTCCAATATATGTTTCCTTATTTGCTGCTATCTGGATAAGGCCAGCCAACATTCCCCAAAAGGAAAATATAGTTGGTAAAATTTCAATATCTGGCCGGAAATCCCCTTTATTTATTCCATCTTTCAAAAAACCAGACAATAAACTATTAATCTGTTCACCAGCTAAAAAGGTTTCCCTTTCTTCAGGTAAAAAGTTTATTGTTTCAAAATCAATATTAATGGTTTCAAGCACCATAAATATTTTATTAACTGTAAAACAGGGCTTTATTATGCTTTTGCTTCAAATACTGGCAGTATATCAAGCAGTTCTGCTATTGGCGTAGTTTCCTGTTTGTTAAATATACTATCCAGTGTATCTTCTTCTTGATATTCATCACTGCTGCTAAAATATTTTAGGAGTTTTTTCCTTTCAGTATCTTCTTTTTTATCTGGAAGCCTTTTATAATATTTAGATTCTTTAAATTCTTTTTCAATCTCCCTTAATCCTGCAATTAAGTATTCTTTAGCAGGATCATTTTTATTAATACCCCCTATGGAAGAATCAATTACTTCCTGTGCCTCTTCTTTTGACTTGCAGCTTTTAAGCCGGTTTTTTAATGCCTCCTTCTGGTATTTTACACGCATTGCTATCATATAAAGCTGCTGGTTATGCAGTTGTAAATAGTTTAATTCTTCTTGTGTAAGGTCTTTGCCACTCTTAAGTTTAGCCATAATCTTGCCCATATAAGCAGCATTTTCTTCTTCTGTCATGCCATATGACGGGTCTATAAGGGCTTCTATTGCCTCCTGCCATATTTTATTAGTTTCATTCATATTTTTTTTGGCAAGAACCATATCCATATATATTTCCCCCTTTCTTATAAAACCTTTGTCCATACAGGTTATGCCAGCCTGTATGGTTACTTTATTGAAAATATTGAAAAAGTTCCAGTTGTTTATATTTTTCTGGAAATTCACCCAGGTAATTAAAACACTGTCCTGTATCGCAGACTATCCCGTTTTTCCTGCATTTATCCCTGAATATTTCCATAAGTTTTTTATTATTGCCACTTACCAGTTCATATGAATACCCATACTGGTTATGGTATTTCTGTTTTAATCCAGGAAAATGTTTATCCAGGGCAGAATAAAAATATTCCCTGTTTCCTTCACGCAGTGTTAAACCCATTCCAAAACAGATAATGCCATAAACTTCTGCTTGTATGCATAAATCCAGGATTTTTATTATATTTTCCTCTGTATCATTTATAAATGGAAGTACTGGTGAAAGCCATACTACAGAAGGTATGCCATTATCACGTAGTATATTTAGTACATTTGCCCTTTCTTTTGTTGTGCATACAGAAGGCTCTATTATTTTGCATAAATCTTCGTCATATGTAGTAATTGTTATCTGTACAACACATTTTGCTTTTTTATTTATACTCTTTAATAAATCCAGGTCCCTTAAAATCCTGTCTGATTTTGTCTGGATTGCCAGCCCAAATTCATATTTATCTATAATTTCAAGGCACTTTCTTGTAAGCTGTAACTTTTCTTCGCAATGCATATATGGATCACACATTGCACCAGTAGAAACCATGCATTTTTTCCTTTTAGAAGCCAGTGCATTTTCAAGAAGCAGCGGGGCATTTTGTTTTACCTCTATATCTTCAAAATCATGTGTAAAACCATAACACCGGCTTCTGCTGTCACAGTAAATACAGCCATGTGTACATCCTCTGTAAATATTTATTCCGTTACTGGCTGAAATAATTCCTTTTGCATCTGTAAAATGCATATTTATTACCATACCTTTCCAGTAAGTTGCCCGAAGGTTATTTACAAGAAGCTTTCTGGTAACCGGGCAGTTTTAGCTGCATATTTACTCTTTATGTCCGTATGCATAAAAAATGCCCCTGGCAGTTTATAAATGCCAGAGGCTTTATCTTTTATAAAATATAGCCATTAAGAAAGCCCTGCTGCCAGGCTGCATATTAAGGTTAAATGCTAAAGTCTACCCTGTTTTTATTCTCTTCCTGTCTTTCTTCCTTTATCTTTGACCAGTCAACTTTATTAATCTTGTCAAGCAGTTCTTCAGTTGAAGATGCAGTCACCCTTGTCCTTTTAACATGGTTGCCGCGTATGTACCCGCCTTTTTCCTCTTTTGAATCCTCTATGCGTTCCCTTTGCTTCTCACTTAATGTTTCCAGTTCAGCAAAAAATGACACTTTGCCGCTTTTATCTATTGAAACCCCAAAACGTGTAACTTCATCTTTTTTGTCACCAAGCTGGTCTTTCATACTTGAAAGCTGTTCTTTTGCCCCGTCAATAATTCCAAGGTTTTTTTTCTTAACCTCATCATCATTTGCCATTTTTTCAAGTTCTTCAGGATCAATAAGCACACTGAAATCTTTAGTTCCCCTTGACAGGTAAGCATCTGCTTCTTCATCTGTTTCATAGTTAGCAACGATAAAATCTATATCACCATATGTTTTCCTAAGTTCTTTTAAAAGATTTTTAGCTTTATCACTTAACTTAATATCTTTTTCCTCTTTATTCTGTACTTGTTTTGTAGTATTTGTCTTTCTGTTTTGTATATGGTTATCATAATTGTTCCCAAGAAATGCCCCATAACTGCTTATTCCATTCATAATAATCCTCCATTCCCACCATAAGCATAAGTCCGTAAATCCTTTGCCGCAGGCACAAATTCTTTAACTAAACCAGTCCAGTGGATATTCACAATCTGCTTTGCCTGTAACCGGGCACTGGCTGCCTGCCCACTCACAAAACAGCCCTGTTGCTGCTTAAATATATTATCGGCAATACCTTTCTAAAAAATTAGGATAAATTTATACAAGGCGTGCCGTTTCCCTTGCTATTGCAAGTTCTTCATTTGTAGGCACTGCCCATACAGGGACTTTGCTTGACGGTGTAGTAAGAAGGACTTCTTCACCACGTATTTTATTAGCTTCTTCATCCATTTCAACACCTATTGCACTAAGGCCCTCCATAATGGCACTGCGTATTTCGCTGCTGTTTTCACCTGCACCAGCAGTAAGTGCTATTGCATCTGCGCCGCCAAGTACCATGTAATATGCACCAATATATTTAATTATGCGGTATACAAGCACATCTAATGCATTCTTTGCATCTTCATTGCCATTTGAAGCAGCTTCAATAAGATCCCTGTAATCGTTTGATACACCAGAAAGACCCAGGACACCAGATTTTTTATTTAAAACAGACGTCATTTCACTGGCGCTTATATTTTCTTTCTGGCAGATAAATTCAATAATTGCAGGATCAATATCACCTGAACGCGTCCCCATAACAAGCCCCTCAAGAGGTGTCATACCCATACTTGTATCAACTGACTGGCCATTCTTAATGGCTGAAATGCTTGCACCGCTTCCTATATGGCATATTATAAGTTTTGAATTTCCATAATCAAGCCCGGCAAGCGTGGCAAGCCTTTTTGAAACAAAACTATGGCTTGTCCCATGGAAACCATAACGGCGTACACCATATTTACTGTAATATTCCTTTGGCAGTCCGTACAAATAAGCTTTTGCAGGCATAGTCTGGTGGAAAGCCGTATCAAAAACCGCAACATGCTTAATCTTTGGCATAGCCCTCTGGCATGCACGTATTCCAAGGATATTAGCAGGGTTATGGAGTGGTGCAAGGTCATTGCATGTTTCTATTTCTTTTATAATATCCTCTGTAATTATAACTGAAGAAGAAAACTTTTCCCCGCCATGTACAAGTCTGTGCCCTATGGCATTTATCTCGTCAAGCGAACCAATAACCCCTTCTTTAGCATCTGTAAGCAGGTCAAGCACCCTGCTTATGGCAACAGCATGGTCTGGAAGGCTTGTATCTGTTGCTGTCTTCTTTCCATGTGCCTTATATACAATCCTGCCATCAAGCCCTATACGTTCACAATTACCAGATGCCTGGACACTTTCTGTTTCCGAATCAACTAATTGGAACTTAAGGGAAGAACTTCCGCAATTTACTACTAAAATATTCATTGTAATTACCTCCATATTTAATCAGATAAACTTAAGTTTAGTATACTTTATAAGCATTTCTTTGTCTAGTGCAACATTGAAGTTTAACCATGCCCTGCCAGCAAATTTTTGTACAATGCTATATCACGTCCTTTCCATAAATTTTTAATTATGTATAAACCACAGATAATTTATAGTTATCCTGCATTGGCTTTTTATATATGCTTTAGGTTGTGTACATGCAGGCAGTTTTATATATTTTCTGTAGCAGGCACGTTCCCACTACGATAGTGCACGCAACAGTGCATAGGGTCTGTGAAACTACCAGACCCAAGCACTGGCGGCACTATAGTGCCTTTTACAGAAAATATATAAAACTGCCTGCATGTTCTTACTTTCAAGGTGGAATATTTTATTCAGGATAAAACGGAATAAAAAGCCTGCTATATGTTTAAAACGGGCAGCCAGTAAAATATACAGCATCATCTGCCTGTTACCTGTGCTGGTGTTTTTCCATAGGGTTTAAACTATGTGGACAATTTTTATAAACTGCCAAAACGTATATTACCTGGCAAATTCCAGACGTAATCCTTAAAGGTAACTGTACGGGGCCGCCGGCGTTTAAACTTGGTTCTTTCAAGTTTTACGCGCCGTTGCGTGAACCCGTCCAAGCGCAAGCGGGTTGCCTGCTGGATTACGTCTGGAATTGCCAGGGCATAACATTTTAGCTTTTATTTCCTGGACTAAAACAGCGTAACTGTATCTTTTACTGGGACATAAAAATTTCCACATGTACAAAATCTTTAAAATAAACCACATATAACTATAAATTATCTCATGTTTATATATAGTTAAAAGTTTATGAAACGGACGTGATGCTATATTTAACCTTATTCCCACATTTTTGTATTTATGGTATAATAATTATACTGGTTTTGCCAACAGGATCCGGATAGCAGGAAAAAAAAGATAATATGCAAAAAGTTAAAAGTTTCATTTTAATAATATGGTTTATATGTATAAGTATAATTTCCCCGTTTTGGACTGGTATTATATATATGTATATTACAGGGCATGGCAAGGGTTATGCGTATGACCTTGGTTCTGAAGCAGATATCTCAGTATTTTTGGGTTTTGTACTGCTTATACCCTGGCTGTTTGCAATTTTACCCGTAACAGCCGTGCTGTGTAAGAAATGTTACAAAAAAAAGAAAATATTTGTTTGTATACCTCTGTTTGTATTTGCAGTATTATTTGCTACCGGGGTTTATATTTTAGGATGGAGGGATTTTCTTAGTTTTTTTGGATATTTTTAATAAAAAAGAGAACCATGCCTGCGGTATTTGCAACTGTAAATATAATAAAGCAGCCAGTATATAATTATAATAATTTGCTAACAGGGAGGATTTTTATGTATACAACTGGAATTATTGCAGAATACAACCCTTTCCATAACGGCCATTTGCACCAGATCAGCATTATCCGCAGAGAAGCAGGGGCAGATAATATTGTTGTTATTATGAGCGGGGATTTTGTACAGCGTGGTACACCTGCCTTTACTGATAAATACCTGCGTACTGCAATGGCACTTGAAGGAGGGGCTGACTTCGTTTTTGAACTCCCTGTTATATATTCTTCTGCAAGTGCAGGGCTTTTTGCACTTGGCGGCATAGCACTTCTAGACAGCCTTGGTTTTGTTGATAGTGTATGTTTTGGAAGTGAATGTAATGATATACAGGTATTAAAACAGGCAGCAGATATACTTCTTAATGGCAGCAGTATGTTTAATTCCTCAATAAATGCATTTGTTAAGTCAGGCTTTTCCTATCCTTTGGCACAGAGCATGGCAATAGAAAAACATTTTCCTGGCATTTCAAGTAATATATGCAAAGTCCTTAAACAGCCAAACAATATCCTTGCAATAGAATATTTAAAAGCTATAAAACTGTTTAAAAGCAAAATAACCCCGTTTACAATTAAACGGTGTGATAATGGTTACAATAATAAAGATTATAAAAATAACAAAGGCAGCTTTGCTTCTGCTGCCTCCATAAGAAGTATACTGTCTGGCAGGGACTGCCAGTTTGATACTGTTTCCCGGTTTATCCCGGAAAGCACTTATAATATACTTTCTCAAAATACAGGACGTATAAATATTAATGAAGACATGTTCTCCAGCCTGCTTTATTATAAACTAAAAAGCATTACATGCACAGGCAATGTTAAAGAGGCAGTACTAAAGCTTACAACATTCCTTGATGTTTCTGAAGCGCTTGCAAGCAGGATTATTAAAAATATATGTAACTTCAGTACATTTACAGGTTTTGCTAAAATGCTTAAAACAAAACAGTACACATACAGCAGGATCTGCCGTGCGCTGTCCCATATACTGCTTGATATATATACAGACAGCTACAATATTGCACTTCCGTTAGCAGCACAAAACAGCCCACGCCCTTTATATGTTACACCATATGCAAGGCTTCTTGGAATAAATAAAAATAAAAGCCATATCTTAAGAAATATTAAAAACACAGTTCTTGTAACAAAAACCGCAGATGCCATAAAAAACTTTGATAAAAGCAGCCTTCTTGCCCATTATGGGCTTTCAGGCTTTGCAAAAAAAACATTTATTAAAGATATATTTGCTGCCAGCCTGTATAGAAATATACAATGCCAGGGCAGTAATATATGCCCTGATGAATACAGGGCTGGCATTATTACCAGGAGTTTTTAAGAATAATAGCAGCCTGGAATACAGATATATAAGAATACTAAAGTTAAAAAACAAAAGGCATAACGCTATCCTGTAAGATAACGGTTATGCCTTTTATATATTGCCATACTAACCAGCTTTAACTGCGCAGCCTGAACCTGCTTAACAGATCATGCATAACAGCCGCCTGGTTTGACAATTCTGTACTTGTAGCTGCAAATTCTTCACTTGTAGCAGAATTTGTCTGTACTACACATGAAATCTCATTAATGCCTTTTGTTACCTGTTCTATTGATTCAAATTCTTCTTCAGTTGCTTTTTTAATCAAATGTACAGATTCTAACACATGGTTAGATATCTCAACTGTCTTTGATAATGAAACAGACACACTTTTTACAATATCACTGCCTTCTTTAACAGTAAGTATTGAATGTTCAATAAGGTTCTTAGTTGCTTTTGCCGCCTCATCTGATTTAGCAGCAAGCCCACGTACTTCTTCTGCCACTACAGCAAAGCCCTTGCCTACCTCACCAGCACGGCTTGCTTCTACAGCAGCATTTAATGCAAGTATATTTGTCTGGAATGCAATATTTTCAATCGTAGCAATAATCTTTCCAATTTCATTGGAAGAATCTGATATCTTTTCCATTGCAAGCACCATGTCATCCATAAGCCTGGCACTTTCCTCAACCTGCCTGCCTGCAAGCTTTGACTGGTTGCTTGCCTGCTCACTGTTATGGGCATTGTTTTTGGAATTGTTAGATATTTCTACTATTGTAGATGCAAGCTGTTCTACAGAGCTTGCCTGTTCAGTAGCACCCTGTGCCAAAGACTGTGACCCGTTGGATACCTGCATTGCTTCACTGGCAACCTGTTCTGCATTATGCATAATCTGCCCAAGCGTATTGCTTAAATTCTCATTAATAATACGCAGTGACTTTAATATGCCATTTAATTCACCTACATATATGTTTTCATCCTTTGTATGGATATCAAAGTTGCCATTTGCCATTTCTTCCAGAATATGGCACTCATCACTAATAAGCTCTGACAGCACATGCTGGCTTATTCTTAAAGCATCACACATCTTACCAAGTTCACTACGGCTTTTGTATTCTACAGGAATATCAAGCCTGCCCTGGCTAAAACCTTCCAGTGCAATACTAACCTGCTTTACTGGCCTGGTAATGCTAATAATAACCCGTAAAGCCATAAATACTACAAAACATGCAGACACTATGGCCGCTGTAATCATTATAGTTTGTGCAATACGGATTTCTTCCTGTTGCTTTTCAATAATCCTGTTCTGCTCTTTTAACAAGTTTGCAGATATATCTTTAGCTGTCCCAATCATATTATTTAACTTTGGTGTACAATTATTTTTAACAAGCCTTATGGCTTCCCGCTGGTTTCCAGAATTAACCGCATTCATAATATCTGGCACTTCATCATACCAGTCACGCATAGCATTAATATAATCTTTTACTTTACCATCAGATAAAGGATAAACTGCCATAAGTTCTTTCATAGCTACTTCAAGTTCTGCAAGGGATTCTTCTATACTGGCACTTAAAGTTTTATTCTCTGGATCATTAGGATCTAATACCATATCCCTTACATTGCGGGCGGCATTATTTGTACTAATACGGCACTCTAAAATCAGTTCATTTGCCTTGACCTGGCTGTTAATAATGCCATTATATGTACTACTCTGGTAATCTATTATAAGCAGCATAAAAACAATAATAACAACAGAAACCACAATAGTAATACCAAACCCCAGGGCCAGCCCCACCTTAATTTTCATGTTCTTAAACATGTATCTTCCTCCTGTTAGTTTTTATTTATCTTAAAGTAAATTATACAATCAAATCATACTATTTTCAATACAAATATCAAATAATTCCATAGTAGTTATATGGAAGAAATATTATTTCCCAGGTATTAATAAGCCTCTTTCCTAAAACGGCAGGCTGTCCCTTAAACATAGTGCACCCCATCCAGCCTGTGTATCTGCCCCTGTCTGTCCTGGTAAAAATTTTGCTCCTTTTATTAAATATGCTTTTAATTTATCACCATACAGGTAAATATCATTTCCGCGTACTATCCCCTTTGGTGTTAAATATAAGTTATAAATTTTTTAACCTCATTAAGCCAGTTCTTTAAAGGTGGAAATAAGGTTGTTTTGCCAGTGGCAGACAGCCTATTTTCCTATAATCTCTGCTGTATTAATAAATTCAAACGGTGTCTGCTGGTATACATAATAATTAATCCAGTTTGAATACATAGCATTGGCAGCAGCCCTCCATGTCAGGTAAGGTTTTTTAGAAGGATCATCTCCTGGATAATAATTAACTGGTATGCCTGTATCAATTCCTGCTGCTATATCCCTTTTATATTCCATGTCAAGTGTAAGCCTGTCATATTCAAGATGCCCAAGTACAAAAACCTGCTTTGAATCAGTTGATACAAGCAGCAGTTCACCAGCTTCATCTGAGTCAGCCAGCACTATAAGGTCTTTACAAGCAGCTATTTCATTATGGTCAACGCATGTATTTCTTGAATGTGGTGCATAAAATACATCATCAAACCCCCTTAAAAGCGGTATCCTGCGGTGGTGGACATAATGTTTAAATACACCTGTTATTTTCTTTGGCAATATGTGTTTATGTATGCCATAATGGTAATAAAGGCCAGCTTGTGCCCCCCAGCATATATGCAAGGTTGATGTTACATTTGTCTTTGACCAGTCCATTATATTTTTAAGTTCTTCCCAGTATTGTACTTCTTCGTATTCCAGGTGTTCTATTGGTGCGCCTGTAATAATTAACCCGTCAAATTTCCTGTTTTTTACTTCTCCAAATGTTTTGTAAAATTCATTAAGGTGGCTTTCAGGTGTATGTGTGCCAGTATATGTTGCTGTTGACAGGAAAGTAATATCCATCTGGAGAGGTGTATTGGAAAGGCTTCTTAAAAGCTGTACCTCTGTATTTTCTTTTAATGGCATAAGATTGAGTACTGCTATATGAAGCGGCCTTATATCCTGTGTTACTGCCCTTCTTTCGTCCATCATAAATATATTTTCTTTTTCCATAACCTTCTTTGCAGGAAGGTTGTTTTTTACTTTAATTGGCATATTACCACCTCTTTCTGTAAAATAACTTAGTGTAATATTTTAGTCCTGGTGTTTAACTTTTTATATTAAGTTTATTACTGGATTTTTATATTAAATTTTTCTATAAATTCTTCTTCTGTAATTACAGGCACATCTAGTTCTTTTGCCTTTTTGTTCTTAGAAGAATTACTTGCTGCATCATTATTTATAAGAAAACTTGTTTTTGATGTTACACTTCCTGTAACCTTTCCACCCCTGGCTTCTATTAATTCTTTAGCCACATTCCTGTTTGCAAAAATATTTACCTTTCCTGTAATAACAAAATTCATTCCCGCCATATCTGCTTCTATAAAGCCTGCTTCTTCTTTTTCAAATATAATAACTTTTAACAGCTTGTCTATTGTTTTATTATTCTCTGGTTTTGCAAAAAAGTTTTCAAATGCTTCTGCAATTACTTCACCTATTCCGTCTATTTCTATAAGTTTTTCTTTTTTTGCATGGCGTACTTTGTCAAAATCATTATCAAAATATTTACAAACCATTTTTGCATTGGACAGCCCTATATTTGGTATTCCAAGGCTGTATACAAACTTTGCGGCTGTGGTCTTTCTTGCATTTTCTGCTGCCTGTACCAGCTTTTCAAAAGATCTTTTGCCAAACCCCTCCATCTCTGTTATTTCTTCTTCGTACATTCCAAGGTTAAAAAGATCTGAAAGGCCATGCAGTAACCCTTTTGCAACCAGCTTTTCTATAGTTGCTTCAGAAAGGCCGTCTATATTCATTGCATCACGGCTTACAAAATGTGAAATGGATTTAATTTTTTTAGCAAGACATTCTTCATTTGTACATATAAGGATTTTAACACCATTTTCCTTATGTATGGAAGTCTTTTTTCCACATACCGGGCATTTTTCTGGTATTTTTATACTGGCGCTTTTTGTAAGGTTCTCTGCAATTTGCGGGATTATCATATTTGCTTTATAAATCCTTACTATATCACCTTCTCCAAGCTGTAACTGTTCCATAATGCTTAAATTATGCACACTTGCCCTTGAAACTGTTGTGCCTTCAAGCTCTACAGGTTCAAATAATGCTATAGGGTTTATAAGGCCTGTCCTTGATGCACTCCATTCAATCCCTATAAGCTTTGTATCTGCTGTTTCATCTTTCCACTTAAACGCTATTGCATTTCTTGGAAACTTAGAAGTATGCCCGAGTGAACTGCCATATGCTATATCATCAAATATTAACACAAGCCCGTCTGACGGGAAATCATTAGTAGTTATTTTATTTTCAAACCATTTTACTGTATCTGTAATATTTCCTGCATTTACTTTTTTATATTCAACAATATCAAATCCCTGGCTTTTTAAAAATTCCATTTTATTTGCCTGGGAATTACCAAAATCTGTATTTTCTGCTTCAACTAATGCAAATGCATAAAATTCAACATTTCTTTTTGCTGTAATTTCATTATTTAACTGCCTTACAGAGCCACTGCATAAATTCCTTGGGTTTTTATATCTTTCTTCTTCACCGGAAAGGCTGTTTATACGTTCAAATTCTGAATAAGATATTACTGCTTCCCCTCTTAGTATAAGGCTGCCTGTAAATGGTATTTTTAATGGTATATTTTTAAAAACCCTGGCATTATTTGTAATAACTTCACCAATCTGGCCATTGCCCCTTGTAACTGCTTTTGAAAGTTCCCCTCCGCTATAAGTTAAAACTATTGTAAGCCCGTCCATTTTCCAGGAGAGCAGTCCTTCTTTAGAACCAAGCCATGTTACAAGCTGTTCTGTTTCTTTTGTTTTATCAAGTGAAAGCATAGGAGAAGAATGTGTTTCCTTTGGCAAGGCACTAATCACTTCATAGCCCACTTTTTTTGTAGGGCTTCCAGCAAGCACCATGCCTGTTTCTTTTTCAAGTCCAAGCAGTTCATCATACAGTTTATCATATGAAAAATTATCCATTATTTCGTCCTTGCCCTGGTAATATACCTCTGATGCTTTATTTAATATTGTGGCAAGTTCTTTCATACGCTTTATATTATCCTGCATATCAATCCGTTACTGAAAACTTATAAAAAGTAAAACCCTTATATTCCATCTGTCTTATAAATCCATAAAACCCTTGCTGTTATACTGCTTTGGACAAATGCCTGTTTTACAGTAACTTTCCCCTTTCTTATTTTTAATATTGTCCTGGTAGCAGCAACAAATATTACTGCCCTTATTTTAACTGCTTTTTTAATACAGCTATTTCTCTGCTGTCCAGATGCCGGTACATGCCTTTTTTTAGCCCTTTAAGTGTAATATTCATCACCCTGTCACGCCTAAGATACACTACTCTGTAACCAAAGTATTCACACATCCTTCTTATCTGGCGGTTAAGGCCCTGTGTAAGTATTATATGGAAACTGTAGTTATCTTCTTTCCATATTTTACAAGGTTTTGTAACTGTATCTAAAACTGGTACCCCTTTTCCCATTTTATATATAAAATCATCTGTTACTTGTCTGTTTGTTTTTACAAAATATTCTTTTTCATGCCCATAGCGGCTGCGCAGTATTTTTTCCATAATACCACCCTGGTTTGTAAGGAGCAGAAGCCCTTCTGATGCCTGGTCAAGCCTGCCTACAGGGTAAATTCTTTTATTATAGCCTATGTAATCAATTACATTTACCACTTTAGTTCCATTTTCCTCTTCTGCTGTAGTACATACAATTCCTGCTGGCTTATAAAATGCAAGAAATATTTCTTCTTCTTCCTTTGAAATGCACCTGCCATCAAGGGTAACTTCCATTCCAGGAAAAACTTTTGC
Organism: uncultured Lachnospiraceae bacterium; assembly: GCA_910586555.1. Lineage (GTDB taxonomy): Bacteria > Bacillota > Clostridia > Lachnospirales > Lachnospiraceae > Butyribacter. Next base: position 1,242 of record CAJUJY010000075.1, on the reverse strand, counting down.
ACCAGCCCCTGCAACAATCCCGTCTATACATACCCGCCCGCTTCCAATAATATTGTCTGCATGGCGTCTTGAACATATTCCTGCTTCACTTAGAAATTTATTAATCCTTATGCCAGAATCCTGGCCAGACATATAAGACATAATCCTGCCTCCATTACCAAAGAATTACAGCTATATAGGGAAAAAGGGCAAAACATTTGTTTTGCCCTGAAGGGATATTATGGCAGGACAGCTTACTTAGGTGCTGCTGTTGCCCTTTTGCCCTCTTTATCTATGTTTTCATTGTCTTCTACGGCTTCATTTGTTTCATTACTGCTCTCAAGCATTTCATAGAAGTCCCTTACAGCTTCATTACTGCTTACAATCCCTTCAAGCTTTTTTTGTACAGAATCTGCAATTTTCTTAATTTCATCACTGTTATCAAGTTTATCAACCATTTCCTGTGCCTTGCCGTCTATAACACCAAGATATATTTTAAAATTCCTGTTTTCATCAGCCTTAATAAACAGTGCTGTAAGTGATGGGACAAGTGTATCAATGTCATAGACTTTTACATCATAATACACATAAACCCTGTATGTACCATCTTCATATCCTTTTTTAATGGTACAGTCAATATTTTTATATGCTTCAATATATTCTGCTTCAGCAACAAGGCGTTTATTATCCACACGGCTTATATCACTTACACAGCCAGCCAGCTTGTCTAAATCTACACGCTGCTTGGCATCAAAATAAACTGATACCAGCTCTGATATTGCAGATTTTACTTCACTGTCTGACATGTCTGCAACAACATTTTTAGCTGTTGCTACGCCATTGCCTGTAACCTCTTCTGCTGCCTTACTGCCAAATGAAAAGTCTATTGACGGCGCAACCAGTGAGAATGTTCCAAGGCCAATAAGCATAATTGCAACAGAAAATACAAGTACCAGCTTTTTATATTTAAACCGCATAACATGCGCACTTCCTTTCAAAGTTTCTTAAATAAACGCATCTGGAGGGACTCGGACCCCCGGCACACGGTTCCGGAAACCGCTGCTCTATCCACTGAGCTACAGATGCAAGGATATACAAAATACCATATACTGTCCCAAAACATAGGACTTTATTACAACAATTTACTCTGGCAATGTTGTTTATTATAACACATATTATCCAGAAATGGAAGAGGAAATTTATATGAAGCACGGAAATCAATTTTCAAAAATCTCACAAATCTTGGAAGATTCAAGTAAGCAA
>CAJUJY010000074.1 GCA_910586555.1 uncultured Lachnospiraceae bacterium | reverse complement strand
TATTGTCTCATATTTGTCAGGTTTGGTCTAGGTACATGCTATCCACCGTTTACGATATCTCTACATTATAATCCAATACACCAAGTTTATACAAATTTCCTGAAATATAATAACCTGCATATGTTGCATATGGCCAATTATCATCTGAATTAAACATAGGAACATATATATCTGTTTTTTCTAGTCCATTTGTTTGTGCATCAGCCATTTGCTTTAATATGTCATTATTTATTGCATAAATAATATTTGGTGGTAATTGAACCACATTAGACTCTAAAAATGTTTTTCCACTTGTATTACAATCAAAAAATATAATAACCAGTACTAGAGGAAAAAAAACTTTAAATGCTGGCAAGTGATTTATAATTGTTATAAAACATAAAATTGCAATCACCATAACAAAGAAAAAAAGACCATAAAATACATCTGGTCTGCTAATATACCAAGAGCCAGCTTTTGCACAAGAAAGGACAAGATATAATTCCATTATAATAAAAGCTAAAAAAAACTGTCCAATCTCTATAATTTTATCCCGTTCATTATTTTTTATTATAAAATATAATCCACATACTAAAAGCACAAGCATACAAATAACAAATTTATTGTTCATTCCTTTAACAACATTTAATTCCGTGTTTAATACATTAAAAATTTCTCCAGTAAAAGATTGTGAAGAAATTAATGCCGCCCGTCCCCCATTCATTTCAAATATTTGTGATATAAACCATACTGCTAAAATAATTAGATTTAATAACTGTTTTCTTGTATATCTTACAATATTAAATTCATGTCTTTTAATTGTATAAACTAAATCTAATAAAAGCTTTGAGGCTATAAAAGAAGCAATTATTATACTTGACCATATATTTGAAAATATACAAAAATATACCAGAATTATAAAAAATGCATTTCTTTTAAATGTTTTATCTTCCCTTCCCCCTGATTCTTCATAATTCTGTATATAATTATTATTTATCATAAAGATTACCATAATACAATTAATAATATTAGGTATAACATAATAAAAATGTGTACAGGCATCTACTGTTTTAAACATATAATTGTTGCCACTATCAGCTATTCTAAAAATCCAGAAATGGCATAAAATAAAAAACAGTACTACCATTATTAAAATATATTGCTTCACATTATATTTTTTAAATAAATATTTATATATAACATTTATTAAGGCAGTAATAGTTCCAGATATTACAAAAGCATATCCAAATGTTAATGATTTAAAAAAATCACTTGTAACAGGATATATTGTATATGCACAAATTTCACTTACAACAGGCATTAATGTTTCAGCAAATATTCTGGATGGATTCCAAACCTTCCATAATGGAATTGCTTCTCTCACCTTAAAGGCATAAAGCCAGTCATCAGTATCTGACAGTATAATTGGATGAAGTTTTGTAAAAAAAACAATAAAATATATAAATATTAATGCATAGAAACTTGCTAAAAAAATTCTTTTTTTTAACTCCATTAGTATATACAACTCCTTTTTAACTTATTATATTTTTTATATTGTATTAAAAATATTTTTTTCTGTTATCCCCCTTCTGGTGTTTGTGTGTCTTCTGTCCCTTCATCTTCTGGCACAGGCGTATTTGTTATCTCTGGTGCTGCTGTTTCCTGTAGTGGCGCAGATGTTACATTTTCCCCTTCTGGAGGCATTGTATACTGTCCTTCTTTATATATGCGTACTTTAATCTTGCTTGACTCAATTAAAGAACACGATTCATCAAGGTCTTTTATAATTACAGGAAGTGTATAAATACCTTCGTCAAGCCCTTTGCAGTTTACATATGCATTTATATTAGTGCTGTTTATGCTGTTTACTATAGAAGCCCGTCCAGACACAAGAAGGCCTGCCCTTCCTGTATCACTTATAATACTAGCCTTAAGTCCGTCTGCAAGTGAAGAAAACCATATGGAATCTGTACTTATATCAATATTTTTCTTAATTACCTGTTCAAGAGTAATCCTTATTGAAACATTTTCAAAACCAGCAACAGGGGTTATACCATTTGGAAGGTAATCTGATATATATATATCCTGTTCAAGTTTTGATGATGCTGTTGTCATTCCTGATATATCAACAGGTATAACTACAGATGAAATACGTGAAAGCCTTCTTGATGTACCTGCTATTTCTACCTTTTCTGGCAGGCAGTCTGTAGATACATATTCATAACCACTTGCAGGTTTACCTGTAATTTTGACTTTAACAGGGATTTCCTTATCTTCTAATATCTGTGCATACACACGTATAATACTGTTGCTAAAAGACAGGGTTGCTGATTCAACCTTATTGCCATCCCCGTCATATGCAACAGGTACAAGCTTTTTAGCAAAGCCCTCTGTAGCACCATTTACATTTAAAAAGACCCTTACAGATGCAATCTGGCTTACAGCAGATTCACCCCCTGCAACTTCAACCATATTGGGTTTTGCTGTACATTCACCAAGGGTATATCCGTCTGCTGGTTCACCGCTTGCAATAACATTGACTTTAACCTGTTTGCTTTCCCTGTTTTCAAGTGATACACGGAGTACCTGCCCACATTCCAGTATTACGTCTGATGCTACGATTTTCCTAAGTGAAGGCTGTATTGTAACAGCATTTACCGTAGAAAGGCTGGCAAGATCTGCGGTTGCCCTTATGTCAGAAACCCCAAGTTTGTCTACAACGCTTTTCTTGCCTTTAACCTTGACAGTCGCTGTACTGCCCTCAATTATTTCATAAACTTTATTAACTGAATTTAATACGCTTTCATTAATTGTTTCGACCTCAACGGTAAATGACCTTGTTTTATAAGGATCATCTATATTTATAATAACAGCCCATACAATTATGGCAATAACCACTGAGGTTATTTTTATAGCGGCGTTATTTAAAAAGAACTTGTGGATACTGCTGTCTGCCTGGGTTTTTGTTTCCCTGGAAGAAGTATTTTCATTCTCCTTTTTCACCTGAACCCCTCGCTTTCAAATTAAAACTGAACCTCTTCTTTTTGTCTTCTACAGGGTTTCCCTGCATTTCTGTCATCTTCTTTTTCAGAAGTTCCCCGTCAATATTCCTTAAAAGCTTGCCGCCAGTTGCAACAGATATTTTTCCAGTTTCTTCTGAAACTATAATTGTAAGGCTGTCGCTGGCCTCGCTTACACCCACACCGGCCCTGTGCCTTGTTCCAAGTTCTTTTGAAAGGCCAAGGTTATCTGAAAGAGGCAGGTAACATGTTGCTGCCACAATCCTGTTTCCCCTTATAATTACTGCACCATCATGAAGTGGCGTGTTATGTTCAAATATATTGATAAGAAGCTGGCTGCTTATGGCAGAATCAATATTTATACCTGTCCTTTCATATTCAGAAAGTGTTATATCCTTTTCAATAATAATAAGTGCCCCTGTTTTTGCTTTAGCAAGTTCTACAGTTGCCCGTACTATTTCATTAACAGTCCTGTCAGTGAAGCGCCTGTTTTTATCCTTTTGTTCATCAAACGGTATTATTGATTTTACAATATTTTTGCGTCCCAGTTCTTCAAGTGCCCTTCTTAACTCAGGCTGGAACACTATCATAACTGCTGTAATACCGATTGCTATTGTTTTGTTAAAAATCCAGAGTATAACACTCATATCAAGAAGGTATGCAAAGAGGTAACATAAAAACAAAACAAGTATTCCTTTAACAAGACTCCATGCCCTTGTGCTTTTTACCCATAGAATTATACTATATATAGCAAATGCAAGTATTAATATTTCCAGCAAATCAATTATTGTCATCTTAGGTATAGATAAAAAATAAATGTATTCTTTTAAATCTTCAAAAAATGTACCCATTATGCCTCCTGCCGTCTTAATCATTTTTTTCCATTTTTTCTATTTCTTCAAGATCTTCCTTGTCAAGTGAAACTGTAAATTCAAAATCATGCCTTGCCGTAACATCCATATCCTGTTTTAAAACACCATTACTGGCAGGCTCTCCTTCATCTTCCTGTACAACTTTTTCCAGGACATCTTTATCAAGCTCATTATGGGAATTAAAACGTTTTACTCTTTTCCTTGCAGCAGTTATGTTCATCTTTGGCACTGCCCGTACATAATAATAATATTCATCATCTTCAAATTGCAGGTTCTCTGAACCTGCATAATTAAGCGGAAGCCTGAAAAACTGTATAAGCCATGCGATAAGACCCGAAAAGGCAATTCCTGCCAACAGGGGTATTACATCTGTATTAATGTCCATAAGGTAATTAACGCCAATAAAAAGTATAAGGTTAAGCAGTGAACCTGTTAATATTGCAATTTCAAATGCATAGTCAGCTTTCATGTTCCTAATAAAATAAACAACTATGGTTACAACTGCAAATATACATATTGATACATACATCTGCGTATCAGAAGAAAGCTGTTGTAATACAAGTTTATACAAATTAATGGAATCCTCTGTTGATGTACCTATTACATATGCAGTATCTAATATCAGGTAATATACAATTATACCAAGGCTTACAGGTATAATTGAAACAGGCGCTGATAAAAGCCCCATAATGACCGGCATTACATATGGTATATCCAGTGTATACAAAACAGGCATTGCAAGTATTGCAAACCCATGTTTAGGCAGGAACCTTATATACATAAAATATAATACTGCAAAAACAAGTGCAGTTGTAAATGCCAGATAACTTGATACATATGCAATCTGTAATATAATAAACACTGCGGCAAGGAACAGAAGCACATGTACAGGAAAAACCATTGATATGCAGCCTGAAAGCACCTGTGCCCATATCTGGTTTAAAAGCGGGCTGTACCCTATAACCTGGTTTGCTGCATAAAACGTTGTAAAACCTGCCATAAACCGGAATAACATATTTAAAACCAGTGCATATTTCTGGTAAAATTTCTGTAAATACTCTTTAAATACCAGTAACTGTATCATCCGTTATCTCCTTCCCGCTGTCTGTATAATATTTTTCAAGATGTTTCAGTTCTGCATAATATTTTTTAATCTCTTCACGGTTCTTTTTATATTTATAGTTAAAATAAATGTTAGAAGCAAATATACATATAATTATAATGGAAACATATGGCACAAAAATTTCAATAAACAATTTCACATAGTTTATTGTAACAAAATTTAAAAATATATAATCAATATTGTATAATGCTATAAGTAAAAGCAGAAGAATATATGCAACAGAAAAACCAAGTACCGCAGATAAAGTATGGAGGCGCACATAATCTGTTTTATAATAACTGCCTTCATTTATAATTTCTTTGCCAAGCTTTGTTTCATATTGTGCAATTTTAATCATAATACGTGTTTTTTCTTCATTAACCACGGTTAAACAGAACACCTCCTTGTTTGTTTTAACCTGCTGTAAAGCGGATATCCGCAATCCGCATTTCAAGCAGCCTGCGGTTACAGGCAGACATCCACAACCTGCTTATCCAAATAAAGGTGTAGAAAAATATCTTTCTGCTGTGTCTGGAAGTACAGTTACAACTGTTTTGCCAGTGCCAAGCTGCTTTGCAAGCCGTATAGCAGCGGCAACATTAGTACCACTTGAAATACCGCACATAATGCCTTCCTTAGATGCAAGGTCTTTAGCTGTCTTTATTGCCTCATCATCTGTAATTATACAGATACTGTTGTAAATATGCTGGTCTAATATTCCAGGTATTACCCCGTCACCAATGCCCATCTGGATATGTGTCCCTATAGAACCGCCTGAAAGTATGGCAGCATGTTCAGGTTCAGCCGCCCATATAACTATATCAGGGTTTGCTTCCTTTAAAACACTGCCAATACCTGTAATTGTGCCGCCTGTGCCAATACCTGAACAAAAACCGTCAATAACTTCCCCTGCCTGGGCAAGTATTTCAGCACCCGTCTGGCTTCTGTGTATCTGTGGGTTGGCAGGGTTTTCAAACTGCTGTGGTACAAAGACATCTGGATTTCCTTCTGCCATATTAAGTGCCATATCAAGGCATTTTTCTATGCATTTCCCAATATTTCCATCATCATGTACTAAAATTACCTCTGCACCATAATGTGCAATAAGTTTCCTTCTTTCTTCACTTACTGAATCAGGCATTATAATGCGTACCTTATATCCCCTTACAGCACCTACAAGCGCAAGCCCTATTCCCTGGTTGCCACTTGTAGGTTCAACAATAACTGTATTTTTATGTATTATACCCTTTTTTTCTGCCTCACATATCATGTTATAAGCAGTTCTTGTTTTAATAGAACCACCTACATTAAGCCCTTCAAACTTAACAAGGATTTGTGCAGAATTTTCTGGCACTATATGGTTTAACCTTATAACAGGCGTATTTCCCATAGCATCTAAAATATTATCAAAAACCATTTTGTCCTCCATTTTTACTGGTTACATCTATAATATGTACCCTTATGGCAAATTATAAATGCATAATATGTTTTAGCATACCACATTTATAAGTGAAAAGGCAACACCAATGATTAAAATTGACGCCCGCATTTACTTGTAAATATAGAAAAAAGTTGCTATGTTAATATTATACAGCAATAATTGTCTTAAAAACTGGAGGAAACAGAAATGGATAAATTAAGTAAGGAAGAACGTATTGTAAAAGAATTTATTGATGGTAAAACTGTATATGAAATGGTATTAAATAATGAACTTCCAGGCTTTTGCATAGAACAGGTAATAGAAATGTGCAATTTACTATATCCTGTGGGTCTTAATATTGATTACTTTCCAACCAACTTTATCTTAAATGGAAATAAGCTTTACTATATTGATTATGAATGGAATAATTATATGGATGAATGGAATTTTAAAAACTGGGGAATAAAATACTGGTCAAAAACAAAGGAATTTATGGAATATGTTAAAGAACACCCATGAAATAATGTTCTGGGTGTCCTTGTAACAGTATAATTTTTAATGGTTATTTATCATTATAAAACCATTAAGGTTTCCTCTTTTACCGCCAGATGCCCTGTGTGAAAATAAGACCATATTGTTACAGCATGTGCAAAGCCCTGAAACATGTATATTTTCTTTTTTTAAACCGGCAAGCAGCATCTGGTGGAAGTTTGCTGCCCATAAATCAAGCTGGTATTTGTTTTTTTTCTGGTCTTTGCAATAAAATATATCTTTCCATGTATTTTCAGGGTATGCTTTTTTAATTTCATCTATTACATCTTTGCTTACTTCATAACAGTCCTGGCATATTGACGGGCCAATTATACATTCTATATCTTCTGGACGGCTTCCATATTCCTGCATCTTCTCTATTGTTTTGCTGCCAATAAAGCCTGTTGTACCGCGCCAGCCTGAATGTGATGAGGCAATAATTTTATTTACAGGGTCAGCAAAAAACAATGGTACACAGTCTGCATAAGAAGTTGCCAGTATAAGCCCTGGTTCTTTAGTTACCATTCCATCTATGCCTTCAAGCCTTTTTGAAAGCCCTTCACCTGCCGTATGTGTATTATCTGCATATATTACTTTTGTGCCATGTACCTGGCCAGATAGTACCAGGTTCTTATAACTGCCATTCATTGCCCTGGCCACACGTTTATAGTTTTCTATAACATTTCCACTGGCATCGCCCCTGCCAAATCCAAGGTTAAGGCTTGCAAAATGCCCTTTACTGGTACCTCCAAGCCGTGTAGAAAACCCAAGGCTTAGCCAGTTATGTTTTTTAAAAGGCCAAAACCTTATAAGAGGGACTTCACTATTATCATCTATGTAACATATATTGCCGCCAGCATGGTAATAGCATTTGTCAGGATCTGGCTTTATGCTGCTGGCCGCCCTGTACAGTTCATTTATCCCATATAACATAAATAACCCCCTGCTTTCAATTTTTATAAAAACCAAACAGATATCCGCAATCCGCATTGCCTGCAAAGCAAGCCCTGGTAAACCAAATCCACCACTTAAGAAGCATGTATTTTAAAGAGCTTACTTAATGAGGCTAAAATGCATTTTTAATAAGTTGTATCTGGTTTCCTGTAATTGCAACAACATCAAATCTGCAAAGAATTTCTTCTGTACCATAAAATTTCATAAGAAAATCAAGGGCTGACTGTCTTATATGCTGCCTTTTTATGCTGTTTACGGCTTCACCTGGAGTTCCATATGCCGGGTTTTTCCTGTATTTTACTTCTATAAATACAATATATCCATTTTCTTCTGCTATAATGTCAATTTCCCCATAGTGGCAGTAATAATTACATTTTAATATATTGTAACCCTGGTTTTTTAAAAAGACTGCTGCTTTTTGTTCATACCACTGCCCTGTTTTACGTTTATTTATGTTATCCACCTCTTTTAACAGGGATTTATTAACGCTTTTTATTATCCATTACTTTGCCTTTTATTTTATCCATAGTATCTACAAAAACAAGTACTTCTGCTACAACCTGGTAAAGTTCTGGTGGTATATATTCACCTATATCAAGTTTTGATAAATCATGTGCCAGTTTTTCGTCTTTATGCACAGGGATATCTTCTTCTTCTGCCTTTTGTATAATTTTATCAGCAAGGTATCCTTTACCAGTAGCAATAACTTTAGGTGCTTTTTCACTCCGTTGGTATTCAAGTGCTATTGCTGATTTATTACTGCCTTTAATGTCTTCCCTGGTATATATCTTCCTGCTTCTGTTATTACTGCTGCCTCCATATGCCATAACTTATTACCACACCTTTCCTGTCTGCTGCCATAGAGAAATTATACAAAATTTTTAATAAATGATTTCCTGTGTAAAGGACATGCACCATATTTTTTAATTGCTTCAATATGGGCTTTGGAACCATATCCTTTATGTGAAGCAAAACCATATTCCGGGTACATTTCATCAATATCTGCCATAATCCTGTCCCTTGTAACTTTAGCTATTATGCTTGCTGCTGCAATAGACACACTACAGGCATCACCTTTAATAATGCCTGTCTGTTTATATGGTATCTTTGGTATTGTTACTGCATCAACAAGTATCATTCCAGGTTTCTTTCCCATATCTGCAATGGCCTGCCTCATAGCTTCATATGTAGCCTGTAATATATTTATCTCATCTATTTTTGCAGCAGAAACTATCCCAACACCACATGCAACTGCCTTTTCAGTTATTTCATCAAACAACCGTTCCCTTTTTACAGCAGAAAGTTTCTTAGAATCATTTAAATAAAGGATTTCACAGTCCACAGGAAGTATTACTGCACCTGCCACCACAGGCCCTGCAAGCGGCCCTCTCCCTGCTTCATCAACGCCTGCAATATTTTGGTAAGCGGCATATTTTTTCTCAAAAACCCTCATTTTATCAAGCCTTTTAAGTTCTTCAAGTAACTTTCCATCTTCTTGTTTAAACTTTGCAATTACCTGTTTTACGCCTTTTCTGCAATCATCTGCATATATATTGTAAAGTTCCTTTCTTATGGCACTGTCTGCCGTTATAAATTCATTACGTATTTCATTAATTGTTTTGCCCATATAATCTCCTGCTGTTTTATATTACAGCTTATATTTTCTTTATATGTGAAAAAGGCCAGATACAATACCATGCTTCACCTTCAATATCTTCCCTTTTTACCATTCCTACATATGTATACCTGCTGTCTGTGCTCATATTCCTGTTGTCACCAAGTACAAAATATTCATCTTCTTCAAGCTGTACCGGTGATCCTGCAATACCAGGGTCTTCAATTTTTTCATCTGAATAGACATCATCATCAAGCGGTTTTCCATTAATATACACTTTGCCTTCAATAATCTGTACAACTTCACCAGGAAGCCCTATTACCCTTTTAATATAATGTATACTTTCACCATTTTTATCTTTATCTGTAACAGGAAATACAATTATATCATATCTCCCTGGGTCTTTCCAGTAATAGGAAAGTTTCTGTATTATAACAGAATCATCATTTTCCAGTAAAGGTTTCATTGATTCACCTTTTATTGTTGTCTGGTGTGCTATATTTGAATTAATAAATGCTGACAGGAATAGTGCTGTAACAGCACACAGTACGGCAAGGATTAAGTTATGCAGTATGTTTTTTTTATTTATCTTTTTTTTAACAGTACTGCTGCCATAAGCCTGGCTGTTTGCAGGATAACTATAACCTGGCTGTTCTTCATACTGTTTTATACTGTCTGTGCCAGCCACGTCCAATGCTTTTTCCCATAAATGGCTGGCACTGGCTTCATTTAGTGTGCGCATATCGTCAAAAAGCTTGCGCACATCTGTTCCTTTCCTGATAATATCCAGGTTCTTACACACTTCAAGGCTGTCTTCTATAAGGTTTTCATCATACATAAAGAAACATCTCCTCTGTAAGAATAAGGGTTGCCTGAACTTCTATATAAAAAGTGTTTTATAGTAAAATATATATTAAGGCAGGTCTTGAGGTTTTTCAAGCGTAACCGCACCAAGCCTTCCTGCACGGAAATCATCTATAAGAAGTTTTCCTGCTTTATCAGTGTCAGGTTCTGCACCACTTTTAATACAGCCGCGGCAGACAGCTATCTGCTGTAAGGTTTCTGCCGTATTACTATCTTCTGTAGTCCTGGTTTTATAATGCATGTTTACTGCATCTGGATAATTCCTGTTAAAAAAATCCAAAAGCAGGATACTTAATTCATAGGCATTATATAGTTCATCTTTTATTGCACCTGTAAATGCAAGGTTAAGCCCGGCTTTCTGGTCTTCAAATTTAGGCCACAATATGCCAGGGGTATCTAAGAGTTCTACACTTTTATTAAGCCTTATCCATTGTTTCCCCTTGGTGACACCTGGTTTATTGCCAGTTTTAGTACATGCCTTTCCTGCAAAACTGTTAATAAATGTAGACTTTCCAACATTTGGTATGCCTGCAACCATGGCCCTTACTGGCCTGTTAATAATTCCGCGGTGCCTGTCACGTTCTATCTTTTCTGCACAGGCTTTTTTTATTACATTATTAACCGCTTTAACACCCTTCCCATTTTTAGAATTAACCTTTGTAACAAAATACCCTTTATCTTCATAGTATTTTACCCATTTATCTGTAACACTGGCATCTGCCAGGTCATATTTATTCATAACCAATACCCTGGATTTACCATTGGCAAGTGCATCAATATCAGGATTTTTGCTGCTGTATGGCACTCTTGCATCAACAAGCTCAACAATAACATCAATAAGCTTAATATCTTCCTGCATAGCTTTCTTTGCCTTTGCCATATGTCCTGGATACCATTGGAACTGCATAATATAAAATCTCCATTTCTAAAAAACACCACTTAACCAAGTGGCGTTTTATCATTTTTATTAATCTTTTCCACTGCTGTTATCTTCCCCAAACTTGTTAATACTGTTTATAACCGCAAGTGAATTAGTCCTCAGCCACGCTTTGCCAACAATGTTTTTCTTTAAAATATTACCTGTATTGGCATTGCGGCTGTCTTCCCCTTCATTCCTGTTATCACACAATACAAAATACTCATCTTCATCAAGGACAATATTTTCCAGTGCAAGGCCTCCATTGTCCATTACAGGGAAATTATATTTCTCATCTAACTGGCTGCCATTAATATAAAGATAACCATCTTTTATCTGGACAGTTTCACCAGGAAGCCCCATAACACGCGCAACTGAATAATAACTATGCCCGGAACCGTCCTGTTTTATAACTATGACATCATTCCTCTTAATGGAAGAAATAACATAAGACATTTTGTTGACCAGGACATCATCACCATCTTCCAAGGTAGGATTCATATAATCACCTGAAATACTCATTTTCTCAAGCCCGTAATGTGTTACGGCATATGCAGCAAATACAACAACAGCAATTTCAGCCAGGGTTATTATAACCTGGATTAGTATTGCTTTGTACTTTTTACTCCGGTCCTCAAGATTAAAATCATACTTCATAAAATCCCCCATGCCAAATTTTATAATACAAAATTCCAGGCATGTAAGCCTGTCTTAAAAAATACTGTGTTTAATATTGCTGTAAAACTTTTAATGCATGTTTTGAAATAAGACATTCAAAATGTTCCTTACAGTACTGTTCTGCATATGGCTGGTTTACACATAATTCTGCATATTCTTTAATATGGCTGCATAAATTTTCAAATTCACTGCCTTTAAGCTTGCCTTTCTTTATAAAAAGATAATAATCACCCCTTGCCTTGTCTTTATACACACGGCTTGTTACAGGTTTGTTATATGAAACGGTTGAAGCAAAAGATTCCAGGTTATGCAGGGAATTAAAACGGAAAAGTTTTGCTGCCTGCAGTTTCTTCTCCTCCTTTTCATGTGTTATGCGTTCAATTTCTTTTAGATGCTTCTGGTAAGCAGCCTTGTCTGCTTCTGTAAACTTCCTGGTACTGTTCTGGTTCAGTTCATCAATATTTTCTGACATATGTACGTCCTGGAGGGCAGCAGTGCTTCTCCCGCCATTCTGCCAGTCCTGTAAAAGACCATTTATAACTGCTTCAACCGAAGATTCATCTATAAGTCCTGCAAGGTTTTGCAGATGGTGTAACATATTCTGGAGTCCCTCATCACCATGGTCTGAAAATGTAATTGTAAGTGAATTATCAGGCATACGCATAAGCTGCATTGAAATCATGCCACTTTCAACTTCATAACCAACCTCTTCTTCTGCACGTTCAACAATCTGTTCTAAAAAAGCCCTGGACTTCTCCTGGTTTGTAAAAAAATCCTCTATCTCGAATCCATATTCGTTCATTTCCTCTTCCGTCATACGGCACTGGACTGTATTTTTATCAATGCGTTGAAAATCCATTATATAACCTCCTTATACTGCTTACTTATATCTTAACCCTTGTTTGCCAATATGTCAACTTGTGAATTGCTTCCATGATGCCATAAAGATGTAAATATATGAAATTTCTGTTAATAACTACTATCTGTCATAATAACACAATTATTAAACTTGCACAACAAGTAAATAACAAACATAGTAGAAAATAAAACCGGAATTTGTTATAATTTATTAACAACCCATAAACAAAATGTATACTGCAAAATTAAAATTTTATCCGTATAATAAATATATGCCTGCCCGGCGGAAATGGAGTATTATGAATTTGTTTTCTGATATATATAACTGTTACTACCAGGTTATGAAAAAAATCCTTACAGAAAGAGCCCCTTTTTCTGAAAAGGACATAAGGTCAATAGTAGAAAAAGAAGGTTTTAAAGAGAGCCCGTTTTTTATAATGCCCAAAATAATGTCAGGTGAATGGGACTTCTTTATACATAAAGGGGATATATTTATATCAAAACTTAAGGGCGGTTTTGCACAGCCGCTTTCATATCTCCAGAAATGTTATATAAGTGCACTGCTCTTAGATGAAAAAATACAGCTTTTCTTTAATAAAAAAGAACTTGCAGAACTTAAAAACATGTTTGCAGCATATAAACCACTATGGAAGCCAGAAGACTTTTATTATTATGACCGTTTTGCTGATAAAGACAGCTTTACAGACCCTTATTATATTAATATATTCCAGACAATACTTTCTGCCATTAAAAACAGGCAGTGCATACAAATTAATTACAAAGGAAAAAACAGCACCCACATGCACAGCCTCCTTCCCTGCCGGCTGGAATATTCCCTTAAAAATGACAGAATCCGCATGGTGGCAGTACCTATGTCATGTTTTAACCTTTTATTAAACACAAGGATTGAAACATATAACCTGTGCAATATATGCAGCATTTCCATACTTGGCAGGTACACAGGGGAAATGCCAGACATTAACAAAGCCATAATAAAATCATATTATAAAGAGCCAGTACACCTTCTTATAAAAGACAGACGGAACGCACTTGAAAGAACAATGCTGCAATTTGCCAATTATGAAAAAAATACAGTACAAATTGATGAAGAAACATATGAATGTTTTATATACTATAATAAAAACGTAGAAACAGAACTTCTAATAGAAGTACTCTCCTTCGGGCCATTAATAAAAGTACTTGGAAACCAGGAATTTCTGGAACAGCTAAAAAGACGGCTAAAAAAACAGGGGCAGCTTATGAAGTAGCAGGCTGCCCCTGTAGATTTCATAAACACCATTGCATAAACAAACGCAAAGTATTTTCCCCAGTTTTGTTTCTTCACTTTTATACAATCTCATCATCTTCTGCCTCCTTATATTCACGCACAAATTCTTTAAACTCAGACAACACTTTTCTTAAAATCCTGCGCAATATCCGGGCTTCCATCTTTTTCTGGGGAGTAGAGCCATAATATACTTCATTTAATAAATTTATAGTATTAATTGTTTCTTTTCTTATATCAAGATTTTCAAATATTAGTTCTTCATCTGTACCAAAATACCCTTTTTTACGAAAAGCAATTAATTCTTCAACATTTTCTATTGTACAATCAATAATTGGTTCATATTTACCAAGTTTTATATTATTACAATGAGCACAAGAAAGAAAAAGATTATTCCAGTCATATTTTAAATTTTTATTTTTATAGTATGGATGCAAATGTTCAATATTGTAAGAGGTAACTTGTTTATTTTCACAAATATAACATTTATTATGAAACATTTCCTTAAGTGCCAAATTTACTTCTGTGGTATTATAAGAACTATTACCAGTTTCTGCTTTCTCTAATGAAGCTATTGCTTTTTGTGCCTTTCCTGTTAATTTTCTTTCAATTTTTATCATAAATTCCTGCCTTCTATCTCCTCAAATTCATCTTTTGCTTCCTTAGACAGACTTTGCGGAATATTTTTTAACTCACTCCTTAACATTGCCCTTTCCGCACGCTTCTTATCTGAAAGACCGTCTTTCTCTTTAAGATATTTATATCTTTTAAGTTTTTCTTTTAATTCATATGAATACTCATCTGTTTCAAAATAACCATCTGCAAGATCATCTGAAGAATAAACTGTTAAATTTTCTAATTTCATATGCTTTTCTAAATCATAAGCTTTAGCATTTGAAACAGAGTTAAGAATATATGGTGAATGTGTTGTCACAATAAATTGTATTCTCGGGAAAAACTTTATTAAAAACGGCAGAATTTTCTTTTGCAGGCTAATATGCAAATGTGTTTCAATTTCATCAATTAAAATAATTCCCTCTTTATCATATGTACTAATATTATTACCCGGAAGCCAGTTTTGCTCCATTCTTAACATTAAATCTGAAACAATAAGGATAACAGAAGAATATCCATCTGAAAGCGTATCAAAACCAAATGGTTCTCTGCCTTGTACATGTATTTGGAAATCATATTCCATATAATTATATTTAAGGGTAACAGTATTATCATCTAACAAAATACACAAAGCTTCTGTAAACCTGTCAAACCACTGCTGTATTTTATCCACTGTGTCTATATCACCTTCATTTCTTGCATAAGCCTGCTGTGTCTTTAAATGAACCAGGTATTTATGCAATAAATCTCCTGGACTTTCGTCAATAAAATAATGATAACCAAGTTTTACTTCTTTCACTCCATGTCCACGTGTAATTGTTGTTTTTCTGTTTGCAGGAAAATATGCTGTAATAAAATCACCTTTAATATATAATATCTCTAAATCCTCGTAATTATTGTTAAAGAAAACATCCACCCCATATTTATATTTTCTTACCTGTTCTAATTTGTCATTATAATCTATTGCAGCATCAAACCTATTTGTTTCTAACTGGCTTCTTTCTAACTTCTTCTCTGCTTCTGAAAGCTGTGGTATATAATAATTAACTAATGTCATTAATTGTCCATCATTTATTGATTTAAGATATTTACATATTGCAATAAGTAAAGAAGTTTTTCCTGAACCATTTTTCCCTGTAATTATTAAATTTTGCCTGTGTTCTGGATTTAATAATATAATAATATCCTTTAAATGCCTTAACTGGCTTATTCTGATTTCAGTTATATAGTGTTCCGTATTTTCCTTTCTAAACCAGTAGTATATTCCAGCGCAACAGAAATGGAAATAATATATAATGATATTAGTTTATTTTGGAAAACAATAATAGAATTTTATAATGAAAATATATATTATCTGGATGAAGATGGGTATTTATTCTATGATTTTAATAAAGGAGGAGAAGTTGGAAGAAGGTATAATGTGGAAATAAGTTACTAGGATTAATTATAGTATTTATGTTATTATTAAAGATAATTTGTATATTTTATATTGTTGTAAAATGGAAACAAGATATAGAAGCCAGAGATGTATTTAATTATGGTTATTTTATGAATATCTTTATTTTTGCATTTTCTTTAAAATTCCCCAAGTAAAGCATGTCTTGTCCCCTCTTAATTGTATTACAACTGTGTTAAACCAGGTTTTTTACATAAAAATATGGTATAGCGTCTTAACTATACCATATTTTTACTTGATATTTTATCAAAACATGGTTCAAAATGCAATAATTTTTAATGTTTACACACGGAAATCAATTTTCAAAAATCTCACAAATCTTGGAAGACTCAAGTAAG
>CAJUJY010000073.1 GCA_910586555.1 uncultured Lachnospiraceae bacterium | reverse complement strand
CCCCTGCCAGACTAAGTAAGCCCTGGTAAATCAAACCCACCGCTTAAGAAGCGTGAATTTTAAAGGGCTTACTTAATGAGGTTAAAATACAAACTACAGATGCTGGCAACAGACGGGGACATAAGTGATATCCTTTGCTGGCACAGGGTATTACCTGTAAAATATCCTGTTAAACAGTGTAACCTTTTTAATATTCCTGCATAAAATATCTGGTAATGGCATTTTTATTTAAGGAAGTGTTAGTAAATTGGATATAGCAGCAGGGATTTTAATTCCGTTTATAGGAACTATGTCAGGCAGTGCAATGGTTTTTCTTATGAAAAACAGTATTAATGGGAAACTTGGAAAGCTTCTGCCTGGTTTTGCAGCAGGGGTAATGCTTGCAGCATCGGTATGGTCACTTATCCTGCCTGCCATTGAAATGTCAGAAGATATGGAGGTTTATACCTGGTTTCCTGTAACATCTGGTTTTCTGGCAGGTATTATATTTTTAATTTGCCTGGATAACTTAATCCCCCACCTCCGGCTTGATAATGACCAGCCAGAGGGACTGGCTGTACAGGTTAAAAAATCTACAATGCTTGCACTGGCAGTTACATTCCATAACATACCAGAGGGAATGGCTGTAGGTGTTGCGCTGGCAGGGGCACTTTTACCAGGCACAGGCATTACAATGGCAAGTGCATTTACACTTGCAACAGGCATTGCAATACAAAACTTCCCAGAAGGTGCAATAGTATCAATGCCACTAGAAAGTGATGGCATGTCCAGGGCAAAAGCATTTATATATGGTACAATGTCAGGCATAGCTGAACCCATAGGCGCTATAATAACAATATTACTTACAGGGCTTGTTGTGCCAGTCCTTCCATATCTCCTTGCATTTGCAGCAGGAGCAATGTTTTATGTTGTAATAGAAGAACTAGTTCCAGAAGCACAGCCAGATGGAAGCTTTAATACTGGCACAATAGGGGTAGCCCTTGGATTTGTAGTAATGATGGTACTTGATATTACCTTTTAAAAGGAGGATTAAAAATGGAAAATACAGCGGAATGGATAATAACTACTGAAGAGAATTACTGGATAAATAAAGAAATCCCATATACTACAGATAACATTAACAATGCAGATATTATAATTAATGGGAATATTTATTACCAGACAATGGACCAGTACCCATGGGGAGGCTGCTTGGCTGACCGTGGGTATATGGCTATGGAAAAACTTCCAGATAATAAAAAACATGAAATTATAAATGCACTGTTTGGTGATGGCGGGCTTGGTTTTACAACAGCACGCCTTCCAATGGGTAATAATGATTACTCTGATACCCATAAATCTTACAATGAAAATAATAATGATTATTCTATGGAACACTTCAGCCTTGCAACAGATGAAACTTACCTGCTGCCTTATATAAAAATGGCACTTAAAACAAGGCCAGGGCTTGATTTCTTTGCAACCCCGTGGTCACCACCATCATGGCTTAAGCAGAACAACTGCATACATGGCATAGATGATAAAAACAGGATTATATTTACACAAGAAGCCCTGGAAGCATACGCACTTTATTTTGTAAAATATATTAAAAGCTATGGGGAGCATGGAATACATATAAATGCCATTACCCCACAGAACGAACCTACAATGAATACCCTTTATGCTTCCTGTGTCTGGACAGGCACACAGTTAAACATATTTATAAGGGATTATTTATATCCTGCCATGCAAAAGGCAGGCATTAATAATACAAAGATATGGCTTGGTACATTTACTGACTCCGATGCCTCCCTTGTTGTGCCTGCACTGGAAGATGTGAAAACAAATAATATAATAGATGCCGTATGTTTCCAGTGGTGGGGTTCTTACCTTGCAAAAGCAGTACAAAAAGGATATGGCAAGAAACTGGTACAGTCAGAAACAAAGTGTGGTGACGGTAAAAATAACTGGTGCTATGCAGAAGAACAGTTTGACTGTTTTAAGGAATTTCTGGAAGCAGGTGTATCACGTTATTATATCTGGAACATGGTACTTGATGAAAAAGGTGCAAACACTGCTAAAGACCCATGGTACCAGAACTCACCAGTAACAGTTAATAGCAAAACATTACAGGTAACATTTAATCCAAGCTATTACCTTACAAAACATTTCAGCCATTTTATAAAAGGTGGTGCAAAACGCATAGAAGCCAAAGGAAATTGTAAAGATATAGAAGCAGTTGCATTTAAAAACACTGGCGGGCAGATAATAACTGAATTAAAAAATGGTTCTGGTGAAGATAAAAAAACCATAATAGATATATGTGGCAAAATAATACAGCCAGAAATTAAAGCACATTCAATAAATACATTTATAATTTAACCTCATCAAGTAAGTCCCCTGCTTCTATGTTGTGAAAACATAAGCGGTGGATAGGGACTTACTTGTTTCAGTGGGAGGTACAAGCTCCCACTGAAAAGCTGCGATAGCAGCTATGAGGTTGGTTTGCAAGTGGGCAAGTAGCGAAGCTATTTAGTCTTCTCTTTTTATATTTAGCCTGCAAGTTCTGGCTGTATATAATTTATTTATAATTCTGTTTCTATTGTTTCTTCTTTTACCTGCTCCCAGAACATTTTTGGCGTTATGCTGCTGTTTACGCGGTATGGCTCCCCGTTTTCTATATATACCGACTGGTTACATTCTGCCTGTAAGTCTTCTTTACCAGAGAAATGTATTATTACACGTAATGTCTGCCCGCCATTAACCATAATGTCATCTTCTGTTAGTTTTTCGCCGCTGTTAAGGGACTGTAAAAGTGTATAAATGCTGTCAAACTTTGAACTGTCTGTAACTGTCTTTTTCTGTGCAGTGCATGGGAATACCCCTGCTGTATACCAGTAACATTCAATTCCTGTAATATTATAGGCGGATACCTTATTATTTTTATTGCCTGTAATTTTATAATTAAATTTGTGTTTTTTAGCAAATTTCAATGCATAGCTCCCTTCTGGTGCATTTATTATTACATTTTTGCAGCCTTTGAAAGCACTGGCTGAAATTTTAGTTACACTTACAGGTATCTGTATGTTTCTTAACCGGGTACAGTCCTTAAACGCTTCTGGCTGTATGGATTTAAGGCCTTTTTTTATTATTACCTTTTTAACTGGTTTGCCTGCAAATGCCCTTTTTCCTATTTTCTTTGCTTTTGACGGGACTGTTACAGAAACCTGTTTCCCATTATATGAAACCAGGGTATTTCCATTAATTTTAAATGCAGGTGCAGCCCCAGATACAAAAGATGCCCCTGTAATATTTCCATTAGAAAGCAAACCTGCCACCAGTAAAAAAATTAATATTACTAATGGAAAACTTTTATTATTTTTTTTAATATAATACATATCTGCCACTTCCTTTTAATAAACATTCCAGTATATTCTAAAACCAATAATATAAATATCTGGAAAGAACAATTTTATACTTTTTTAGTATATATTAAAAGCAGCTTTGCCGCCATAGAAATTCCATGGCAGCAAAGCTATATTTCTATAACAGCTCCAAAGTCTAATAAAATTATATTTAAGGGACTATAACTTTTATTTCAGCCTGTGGCACTGTTGCACCCTTTGGCACGCCTCCAGTGGCTTTTACAATAATTGTATATGTACCTGCTGCTGCTTTTTTTGCAACTTTAACTACACCTTTGCGGTTTACAGATACACTTCTTTTATCACTGCTAGACCATGTAAGTTTCATGCCATCTTTATTGTATGGTGCAGCTATCCCGCCATTAAATACCAGCTTCTGTTTTAAGTCCGCTGTATTGTTTTGTGATAATGTAATGGAGTCTTCACTGAACCTGACTGTTTCTACAGTCTGGCATCTTATACGTATTGTATACATAACTTTGTACTTCTTTTCTTTTTTGACATAGCTGTCGGCTGTACATACAGTTACAAAAGTATCTCCAGGGCCTTTTGCTTTAACAACACCCTTGCCGCTTACAGATGCTACCCTGTTTCCTTTTTTATCCCTGTTGCCGTAAGAATCTGTAATCATCCATTTCAGTTTTTTACTGGTTGGCTGGTCGTCACTTTTGCCATTATTAAGTATTGCTGTAAGGTTTACCCTTGCACCCTTTTCTGTAATATATATTTCTTCTTTATCTAAAGCTACAGCATAACTTAAATTAACTGCTGTTGCCCTTCTTTTAAAAGCCTTAGTTCTGTTTAATACTTTTTTCCTGGTAACTTTCTTATAATTAACAGTTGCTTTTAGAGTAACCCTTTCACCTTTATTTCCAGATACAACATCTTTTACATATAACACACAGCCGCCAGTACCATTAGTACCTGATGGTGTTATTTCTATATTTGGTGAACTGCTCTCCCATGTAATGGAATCTGGTGAAAGCTTTGACATGGCATTACTTAATGAAACTATATAAGTATTGTATTTATAAATCTTCTTTGGAAGTTTATTATATACGCAGTTTATTACTTCACCAAGTGCCCTGTCAACAACTGTAACCTGGCATGATGCTTCTTTGCCGCTGGCAGTTTTTGCAGTAACTATTGCTGAACCAGATGCAACACCTGTTACTTCACCGTTTATACCAACAGATGCCACTGTACTGTCACTGCTTTCCCATGTCTTTACATAATCATCTGTGCCTTCTGGAAGCAGGACAGCTTTAAGTTCCTGTTTTTCATTTTTGGACAGTTTTAAAGTTTCTGGTGATATTGTTATACTTTCTGCTGGCAGTGCAAACCCTACATTTACAGTAATTTCTGCTTTGGCAGTACCTGCATAAGCAGATGCAGTAATTACCGCTTTACCTGGACGGATTGCAGTAACATTTCCAGAGCTGTCTACAGTTGCAACAGTTTCATCATCTGAAGAAAATGAAATACTATCATCTGAATCAGCAGGGGTTTTTGTTACAATATCCTGTAAATTATATGTATCCTTTGATTTTAAGTCAATAGAAGATTTTGTAAATTCAATTTTTTCTATTGGTTTTGTTGCTGAATTAACAGTATATGCCTTTATGCGGACATTGGCATTATCTTCTTTTGCTGCATCATCCCATGAAGGATAGCCCGCTGGACGGTAAAAACTCTGGCCCTCAAGTGCTTCTGCTTTGGAATACATAAAGCCCCCGTCAAACGTACTATCTAATGCTATTTTGGTTTTTTCACCTGTATTTTTAGCAGAAAGTGTTACTACAACAGCAAATGTATCTTCTGGTTCTAATTCTACATTACTAGCAAGTGGCACTGTATGGTATCCCTCATAAAGCTGTATTCCCGATACAGATGCACCAGTAACCTTTGTACCTGAATCTGGTTTACTGCTATCTGTTAAGTCTTTATAAATATCTACAGTATAATCATAATTAGCACCTGTATAAAAAGAAACTGCTTTTAATAGTTCTTTACCTTGTGCCTTAAAAATATTTGCTTCCTCAGTAACAGTACTTCCATAAGATATATAACGCAGTGATATTCCGCCATCATACTGGTAATTATGGTTATAATAGCCGTCTTTATTATCTGATGAAACTGCCTGGACTGCATACCCGGTTCCAGCTATGGAAGTATCATAATAAGACAGCCAGAAATATCCGTTATCTGCATACCAGTCACCCCAGCTGTTCCTTACAAGCCATGCACCATTACCAGGAGGGGTAATTTTAAACTTGCTTTTATCATAGTTATCGTCCCATCCTACAACTGTAACAGCATGGTTTGTAGTTTTATTTACATTATTATAATAGCAGTTATTCTGGTAAAATTTGTCATCATCGGCATAATAAGATATACCAACAGAACCATAATCTTTAACTAGCTGTTTTACAACATCACGGTCTGCCATATTAATTTCTATTACTTCCTGTACATGTGCTGCATCTTTTTCAATGGCATAGCTGTCATCAAGTGCTGCTTTATCTTTCTGGTCTTTTAGTATATCATATGCTGTTTCTGGATATTTTACTTCAGATACAGATCCTGCCCAGTCCATTAGCAGAAATTTAGAATATCCAACACTATTTCCTTCAGTATACCATTCAGTGGATAATTCATGTAAATCACCATTTTTATGGAAAAAGTTATCATTTGTGCAAAGCCCTAACGGGTCTGTCCAGTCATGGTTCATAAAGTAAACTGTCTGGAACTCTGACATATCATCATTAATATTGTATCCCTGTTTTGCAAGGTTCATTTCTACCATGCATTGTGTACTGTGTGCCCAGCATGTTCCAAGAGGGTTCTGGTCACGTATTGCAGGTATTGTAATGCTTCCATCTGTCCTTGGGTCATAAGATGCCTGTGAAGCTGCTGCATAATTCTGTGGTATATAATTATCATATTCTGAAACACTTACAGGAGGTTCTTTATCTATATCCTGGTAATTATTCACATATTTTGCCGCAATGCTTATATCATGTTCATTCTTAACCTTTAGCTGCTCTTCTGTCATATCATCTACAGGTATGTCTTTTATGTCCTCATAAGTAATTGTGCTTCCTGCCATTGCAACAGGTACAGTACCTGCTGGCAGTGCTGGTACAGTTAATGTTGCCGCAAGTGCTGCCGCAAGCCATTGTTTATTAGTTTTTTTCATTTTTTAAATCCCGCCTTTCCCCCATAAAAAATCTTTTAATAAAAGTTAATTCCATCTTCCACAATAAATGACAACTGGTTATTATAATATATCGGCTATATTTGTAATATATATTATACGTTTTAAGTATAATACTGTCTGTTATACGTTTTTATGGCAGAAAAAAGATATTTTTAAGCAGGCCATTACATATAACCAGCCTGCTTAAAAATTATATCAAAGTAAAAACAATTCTGTACCTTTAAACCTTTTTATTAAAACTGCTGCCAGCGTGCCAACTATTATCCCGGCTGTT
Source organism: uncultured Lachnospiraceae bacterium (assembly GCA_910586555.1). Classification (GTDB taxonomy): domain Bacteria; phylum Bacillota; class Clostridia; order Lachnospirales; family Lachnospiraceae; genus Butyribacter. Next base: position 9,624 of record CAJUJY010000073.1, on the reverse strand, counting down.
ACCCCTCCTGCCATAAGAAATGGCAGGTAATAAGCTGTCATTTTATTCTGCAATATAACCATTGCAACAAGTATCTGCCCTATATTGTGGAATACACCTCCTGCTATGCTTACACCATATACTGAGAACTTCCCTGTTTTTTTTAATATGGCCATTACAATAAAACTAAGGATTCCGCCTGCCAGGCTGTAAAAAAGGCCTGACAAGCCTCCAAATGCCAGCCCGCAAAGAATGATGCGCACAATGGATATACAGCCTGCCATAACAGTGTTAAAATAATAAAGTGAAAATACCACTACAATATTAGCAAGGCCAGCTTTTATTCCAGGCACGCCAAAGTTTAATGGAAGCATGGATTCTATATAGCTTAATACAAATGCCACCGCTATAACCATTCCAATTTGTGCAGTTTTCTTAGTGCCTGGCATTATTTTACATCCTTAATGCTGAAACTTACCCTTCCCATCTTATCTTTGCCAAGGCATACAGCCTTAACCCTGTCGCCAAGGGTAAGTACATCTTCAACACGGTTTATCCTTTCCTTTGCAATCTTTGAAATGTGCACCATTCCTTCCTTGCCAGGTGCAAATTCAAGAAATGCCCCAAATTCTTTAATATTTATAACTTCGCCTTCAAGAACCTGGCCTTCATAGAAATCTGTTACAATTATTTCAACAAGCCTTCTTGCTTCTGCCATTAAAGCTTCATCTTCACCACAGATTGAAACCATTCCTTCATCTGTAATATCAATCTTTACGCCTGTACGTTCAATAAGTGCGTTAATTGTCTTGCCCCTCTGTCCTACCACATCACCTATTTTTACCGGGTCAATCTGCATCTGTATAATTTTAGGTGCATATTTCCCTACATTTTTGCGTGGTTCACTGATTGCAGGGAGCATTACATTGTCAAGTATATAAAGCCTTGCTTCACGTGTGCGCCTTATTGCTTCTTCTACAATAGGCCTTGTAAGCCCATGTATTTTAATATCCATCTGTATAGCTGTAATTCCGTCCTTTGTGCCTGCCACTTTAAAGTCCATATCTCCAAAGAAATCTTCAAGCCCCTGTATATCTGTAAGCACAATATAATCGTCATCTGTATCACCTGTGACAAGCCCGCATGAAATGCCTGCCACTGGTTTTTTAATTGGGACGCCTGCTGCCATAAGTGACATTGTTGAAGCACATATGCTTGCCTGTGATGTTGAACCATTAGATTCAAAAGTTTCTGAAACTGTACGTATTGTATATGGAAATTCTTCTTCACTTGGCAGCACTGGCACAAGTGCTTTTTCAGCTAATGAGCCATGCCCTATCTCACGTCTTCCAGGCCCGCGGCTTGGTTTTGTTTCCCCTACAGAATATGACGGGAAATTATAATGGTGCATATACCTTTTTTCTGTTGTAAATGCATCAAGCCCGTCTACCTTCTGTTTCTCAGAAAGTGGTGCAAGTGTTGTGATTGTACAGATCTGTGTCTGGCCACGTGTAAACATCGCAGAACCATGTACCCTTGGTATAAGGTCAACTTCTGCTGCAAGCGGCCTTATTTCTGTAATCTGGCGTCCGTCCGGCCTTTTATGGTCTTTAAGAATCATTTTGCGCACAGTTTTTTTCTGGTACTGGTATACTGCTTCACCAAGGATTGCAAGCCATTCTTCATTGTCTGCAAATGCTTCTTCAAGCTTTTCTGTTACTTTACGTATATTTTCCTCGCGTGTCTGTTTGTCATCTGAAAATACTGCTTCTTCCATCTCATCTGGAGGCACAATCTCCTTAATTGCAGCAAACATTTCATCTGATATGGCACAGCTTGTATATTCATGTTTTGGTTTGCCAGTTTCTTCTACTATTTTATTGATAAATTCAATAATTGTCTGGTTAATGCCATGGCAAAGGTAAATTGCTTCAAGCATTTTGTCTTCTGGTATTTCATCAGCCCCTGCTTCAATCATAATAACCTTTTCACTGGTAGATGCAACAGTAAGCCTTAAACTGCCTTTGTCCCATATTTCCTGCCCAGGGTTTACTACAAATTCCCCGTCAGACATGCCAAGCTGTGTAGTTGCACACGGACCGTTAAATGGTATATCTGAAATGCTTGCTGCAAGTGCTGAGCCAATCATTGCAACAAGTTCGGGACGGCACTCCGGATCTACTGAAAGCACAAGGTTATTTAATGTGCAGTCATTACGGTAATCCTTTGGAAAAAGTGGGCGCATAGGCCTGTCTATAACCCTTGACGTAAGTACGGAATTTTCAGATGCCTTGCCTTCACGTTTGTTAAAACCTCCTGGTACTTTACCCACAGCATACATTTTCTCTTCAAATTCTACCGAAAGTGGGAAAAAGTCTATGCCTTCCCTTGGTTTGTCTGATGCTGTCGCAGTACATAGTACAGTTGTTTCACCATAGTGCATAAGAACAGAACCATTTGCCTGTTTTGCAACCCTTCCTATATCAACTGTCAAAGTCCTGCCTGCAAGTTCCATGGAATATGATTTATATGCCATTATTTCTCCTTCCTGAGTATAACACTCTCTGCTGGCAATGCCAGAAATTTTATTGCAGGCTCTCCGAAACAACTGAAAAAACCGCCTTATATAGCTGTTTTTAAAGGCGGGCTTTTCAGAAGTCCCGGTAACTGCCTGCACATTATCTGTTACAGTATATCATTAATAACCCATCTATGCAAGAAAAATACACAGATAAGATATACAGGATAATAAAATACCAGGAGCATATACCCCTGGTATTATAAGTTTATATTACAGAAAGTTTTTTATTTTAACCTGGTTTAAGGCAGGTTATGGATATTATGTCCGGTAAAAATACAGGCCGCGTTTTTACAGGTTTGTATAGCCCATTAAGTATTTGTCTGCTTCTTTTGCAACTCCCCTGCCTTCTTTTATTCCCCATACTACAAGTGACTGCCCCCTGTGCATGTCCCCTGCTGTAAATACTTTGTCTGCTGGAGTTTTATAGGAATCTTTTTCTGTCGCTACATTTGTACGTCCGTCAAGCTTTAACCCAAATGCATCTGCAATGTATTTCTGTGTCCCGGTAAAGCCTGCTGCTATTAGTACATAATCCGCTGGTATTTCAAATTCACTGCCTGCTATTTCTGCCATGTTAATCCTGCCTGTTTTTTCATCTTTTACAGGTCTTAGTTTTATAAGCTTTATTTTTTTAAGTTTGCCGTTTTTATCTTTTATAAATTCTTTGGCTGTTGCCTGGTAAATACGCGGGTCTTTGCCATATACTGCAACCGCCTCTTCCTGGCCGTAGTCTGTTTTGCATACACGCGGCCATTCCGGCCACGGGTTATTTTCTGCACGGCTGTCTGGAAGCTTTGGCATCATTTCAATCTGTACAACTGATTTTGCACCCTGGCGCACTGCTGTGCCAACACAGTCATTGCCAGTATCACCGCCGCCTATTATTACTACATTTTTACCTTTTGTGTTTACAAAACCGTCGTTTTTGCCTGACAGCACATGTTTTGTGGAACGTGTTAAGAAATCAACTGCAAAATAAATACCATCTGCATCACGGCCAGGAACTTTTATATCACGTGGTTCTGATGCACCGCAGGCAAGTATTATGCAGTCATATTCTTTTAATAAATATGATGCCCTTACATTTTTTCCTACATCAGCATTTACCTTAAATATAATGCCCTCTTTTTCCATTATTTCCTTTTTCCTGGCAATTACTTTTTTATCAAGTTTCATGTTTGGTATGCCATACATAAGCAGCCCGCCTATACTGTCACTTCTTTCATATACAGTTACCAAATGTCCGCGCCTGTTTAACTGGTCTGCTGCTGTAAGGCCTGCTGGCCCTGAACCAACAACGGCAACTTTTTTTCCTGTACGCACTTTTGGAGGCACAGCTTCCATAAGCCCGTTTTCATATCCATATGTTGTAATTGCCATTTCATTGGCCTTACATGTGACTGGTGTGTCATTAAGCCCGCATGTACATGCAGCTTCACAAAGTGCCGGGCATACCCTTGATGTAAATTCAGGAAAATTGTTTGTCTGCCTTAAAAGCTGCAATGCTTTATCCATATTTCCACGGTAAAGTAAGTCATTCCATTCAGGCACAAGGTTATTTAAAGGGCAGCCTGATGCCATGCCATTTAATACCATTCCCGACTGGCAGAACGGGACGCCGCAGTTCATGCAGCGCGCTGCCTGTTCCTTACGTTCCCTGGCATTTATCTGTACATGGAACTCATTAAAATTTTTTATTCTTTCCAAAGGCTCTTCTGCCTTATTATCTTTTCTGTCATATTCCAGAAATCCAGTTGGTTTTCCCATAATAACACTCCTATCCTTTCCTGCTTGCATAAAACGCTTCTATCTGTGCCTGTTCATAATCCAGCCCGTGTTCTTCCATTTTGGCGATAAGCTGTAACATCTTGCTGTAATTATAAGAAATAATCTTTTTAAATTTAGGAAGGTATCCACTGAAGTTTTTAAGTACTTCCTGTCCCTTTTCTGAACCAGTCGCATTAACATGTTCTTCTATTATTGATTTAAGTTCAAGCACATCATATTTATCAGTTACAGGCAAAGATGATACAAGTTCTTTATTTAATTTAAGGTATAAATCACTGTTTTCGTCAAGTACATATGCAACGCCGCCGCTCATGCCTGCTGCAAAGTTTTTGCCTGTATTGCCAAGTATTACAACACGCCCGCCTGTCATATATTCACAACCATGGCTGCCCACACCTTCTGCAACAGCAGTACAGCCTGAGTTCCTTACACAGAAACGTTCACCTGCTATGCCGTTTATAAATGCTTTGCCGCTTGTAGCACCATAAAATGCAACATTGCCGATAATAATGTTTTCATCTGCCTTAAATTTTGTGCCTTCTGGTGGTACAACTATAATTTTGCCGCCTGAAAGCCCTTTTCCAGTATAATCATTTGAATCACCTGAAAGTTTCAATGTCAGGCCTTTTGGTATAAATGCGCCAAAACTCTGGCCCCCGCTTCCATGACATTCCACAGTGATTGTATCTTCTTCAAGTGTATCATTATATTTCCTTGTAATTTCTGAACCAAGTATTGTACCAACTGAACGGTTAATATTTGTTACATTAACAGAAATTTTTGTTTTTTCCTTTGTTTTTATTGCATCCTTTAACTTAGGCAGCAGTACTTTTTCATCTATGGTTTCTTCAAGTTTAAAATTAAATATGTTTTCCGGGTTAAATTTATTTTCCTTTCTTTCACTTGCAAATGTTTTATCAAGTATTTCTGAAAGGTCTATATTGTGTTTTACTGTCTGGTTTTCTTTTACTTTAAGCAGGTCTGTACGCCCTATAAGCCCGTCAACAGTTTTTATGCCAAGTGCTGCCATATATTCACGCAGTTCTTCTGCCACAAACCTCATAAAGTTTTCTACGTATTCAGGTTTTCCCTTAAACCTTTTGCGCAGTTCCGGGTTCTGGGTTGCAACACCTACAGGGCATGTATCAAGGTTGCATACCCTCATCATTACACATCCCATTGTTACAAGAGGTGCGGTTGCAAAGCCATATTCCTCAGCGCCAAGCAGTGCTGCAACAAGCACGTCACGCCCTGTCATAAGCTTTCCATCTGTTTCAATGCGCACATGTGAACGCAGGCCGTTCATAATAAGTGTCTGGTGTGTTTCTGCAAGCCCTAGTTCCCACGGAAGCCCTGCATTGTAAATAGAACTTCTCGGAGCTGCACCTGTGCCGCCGTCATAGCCTGATATTAATATTACGGCTGCACCTGCCTTTGCAACACCCGCAGCTACAGTTCCTACACCTGCTTCAGATACAAGTTTTACTGAAATCCTTGCATCTTTATTACTGTTTTTAAGGTCATAAATAAGCTGTGCAAGGTCTTCAATGGAGTAAATATCATGGTGTGGTGGTGGTGAAATAAGGCTTACGCCTGGTGTTGAATGTCTTGTTTTTGCTATCCACGGATAGACCTTGCCGCCTGGAAGGTGGCCGCCTTCACCTGGTTTAGCACCCTGTGCCATTTTTATCTGTATTTCTTTTGCACTTACAAGGTAACGTGAAGTCACGCCAAAACGTCCTGATGCAACCTGTTTTATTGCAGAACAGCGGTCTTCTTCCTGCCCTGCACTCATAAGCCTTTCAATGCTTTCGCCGCCTTCACCGCTGTTTGATTTGCCATGCAGCCTGTTCATGGCTATTGCAAGTGTTTCATGTGCCTCCTGTGAAATAGAGCCATATGACATAGCACCTGTTTTAAACCTTTTAACTATTTCATCCACACTTTCAACCTCATCAAGTGGTATGCCTTTTTCTGGATAGTTAAAATCAAGCAGGCTTCTTAAATTCATACAGTGCTCTTTTTCATTTATTGCCCTGGAATACTGTTTAAAGAGCCCGTAATCACCAGTCCACGCTGACTGCTGCAACAGGTGTATTGTTTCAGGATTATAAAGATGTTTCTCTTTATTGCCGCGTGCTTTATGCTGCCCCCTGCTTTCAAGTGTTAAGTCAACAGAAAGACCAAGAGGGTCAAATGCCGCAGAATGTAACATATCAACCTGTTCCTGTATATCTTTAAGTTCCAGGCTTCCAACACAGTATTTTGTATCTGTAAAATATTTTTCAATTACATCTTTTGAAATGCCTATTGCTTCAAATATTTTAGAGCCCTGGTATGACTGTATTGTTGAAATTCCCATTTTAGAGGCAATTTTAACAATTCCATGCAGTATTGCAGCATCATAGTCATCAACTGCGGCATAATAATCTTTATCTAACATGCCATTGCCAATAAGCTCTTTTATAGTGCTGTGTGCAAGATATGGGTTAATTGCACATGCACCATAGCCAAGGAGTGTTGCAAAATGGTGTACTTCCCTTGGTTCTGCGGATTCAAGTATCATTGCAACCCTCGTCCTCTTTTTTGTAGTTACAAGATGCTGCTGCATAGCTGCAACTGCAAGCAGCGAAGGTATTGCAACATGGTTTTCATCGACGCCCCTGTCTGTAAGCACAAGTATATTTACACCATTCCTGTATGCCCTGTCTGCTGCAAGGCAGAGGCGGCCAAGTGCTTTTTCAAGTGAAGTGTTTTTGTAATAAGTAATAGGTATATCTTCACATTTAAAGCCTTTTTTATCCATGCTTTTTATTTTAATTAAATCCGTATCCGTAAGTATAGGATTACAGATTTTTAATACATTGCAGTTCTCTGCTTTTTCTTCAAGCAGGTTACCATCCTCACCAATATACACGCTTGTTGAAGTTACAATTTCCTCACGTATTGCATCAATAGGAGGGTTTGTAACCTGTGCAAATAACTGTTTAAAATAATTAAATAATGGCTGTGGCTGCCCTGAAAGCATTGGAAGAGGCGTGTCTGTACCCATTGAAGCAATAGGTTCTGTGCCGTTCTGTGCCATAGGCAGTATTGATGTTTTATATTCTTCAAATGTGTACCCAAACGCCTTTTGAAGCCTTGCCCTTTCTTCATCTGTAAATTCCACAACTTTTTTATTAGGTATTTTTAACTCTTTAAGTGTAACAAGGTTATTATTAAGCCATTCACCATATGGCTGGCGTGAAGCATATTTTTCTTTAAGCACACTGTCATCTACCAGTTCACCTTTTACAGTATCTACAAGCAGCATGCGCCCTGGCCTTAGACGGTCTTTTTTAACTACCTTTTCTGGAGGTATTTCAAATACGCCTACTTCTGATGAAAGTATAAGCTGGCCATCTGTTGTTATATAATAACGTGAAGGACGCAGGCCGTTCCGGTCAAGCACTGCCCCCATTAAATCCCCGTCAGAAAAGAGTATTGAAGCTGGCCCGTCCCACGGTTCCATCATTGTTGCATAGTACTGGTAAAAATCACGTTTCTTCTGGCTTATGCCAAGGTCATGTTCCCACGGTTCAGGAATTGTAACCATAACTGCAAGCGGAAGTTCCATGCCACTCATTACAAGAAATTCCAGTGTATTGTCAAGCCTTGCAGAATCAGAACCGTTTGGATTAACAACAGGCAGCACCTTGTGGAAATCCCCTGAAAGGTAAGGGGTTTCCATGGTTTCCTCACGTGCAAGCATTTTATCTGCATTTCCTACAATAGTATTAATTTCACCATTATGCACAATAAAACGGTTAGGGTGTGCCCTCATCCAGCTTGGGTTTGTATTGGTACTGAACCTTGAATGTACTATTGCAATGGCAGAAATATAATCAGGGTCTTGTAAATCTTCAAAGAAAAGACGTAACTGCCCTACAAGGAACATTCCTTTATATACTATTGTACGGCTTGAAAATGATACTACATATGTATCATCATTGCTTTGTTCAAATACACGCCTTGCTATATACAGCTTCCTGTCAAATGCAAGCCCTTTTTCCACATCTTCAGGACGTTTTACAAATGCCTGCATTATGCACGGCATACATTCCACTGCCTTATGGCCCAGTATTCCAGGCACAACAGGGACTTTCCTCCAGCCAAGGAGTTCAAGGCCTTCTTTTTTAATAATTACTTCAAACATTTTTTTAGCCTGGTTTCTTTTCAGTTCATCTTGTGGGAAAAAGAACATGCCAATGCCATAATCACGTTCCCCGCCAATCTCAAAGCCAGACTCTTTTACAGCTTTTTTAAAAAAATTATGTGAAATCTGTAAAAGTATTCCAACACCATCACCAGTCTTTCCCTCTGCATCTTTACCAGCACGGTGCTCTAATTTTTCAACTATGCCAAGTGCACCTGATACAGTATCATGTGTCTTATTGCCTTTTATATTTACAATAGCGCCAATTCCGCAGTTGTCATGTTCAAAACGCGGGTCATAAAGCCCTGCTTTTTTATTGCCCAATGCCTTATAAGCTTTGTTAATTCTGCTAGTCATTGTAATATCCTCCATTCCTGAGTGTTTCCCAGACAATAACTGTTATAAAAACAAAAAAAGGGAATCCAGCAAAAAATGCCGGACCCCTTTGTCCATCAATCTTGTAGTATTATATTATAAATTTTTAGAAAAAGCAACAAAAATTAGTTAAAAAGTATATTTCTTTAATTTTATTAAGTTTTATATATATTTTACTTAATTTTATTAATCTGTGGCAAAAATATATAAACCTGGTTATTAGAAATTTATGGAAAACTGCTAACCACCTCTATTATACCAGTTATATGGCCGTTAAAATTTTTAAGCTCTTCTGCTGGAATCCATAATTCCTGGTGGTAGGAATCACCAACTGTATGTACCTCAAACTGTGAAATATACAAATCTTCAACCTCAAATCTTGTAACATACCCTTTGTGGCTGTCTTCATATTTAACATTCCATATCCCAGCTATTTCGTCTGCATATTTTTTATCCAGCACAGGATAAAAAAATGGCTGTCCTGGAAGCCTTGGTGGAAAGCATCTATACCCGCTTTCCTTTATTAATTCTAATTCAGCGGCACCTATGGGCCTGTATAAAACCATAAACTTCCCCCTTTATAAAAAATCTGGCTTTTAACTTTTTAATCTTATAACAGGTTATAATATATGTCAAGCCAGGTAAATACTGTACCACGGAAATCAATTTTCAAAAAGTTAAAGATAAGATATAATGAAGGCATGGA
>CAJUJY010000072.1 GCA_910586555.1 uncultured Lachnospiraceae bacterium | reverse complement strand
ACCTCTTCAAAGAAGTCGGTTAATGTTGTTCTATCCATGCCTTCATTATATCTTACCTTTAACTTTTTGAAAATTGATTTCCGTGCAAGACATTAAAGAATTATTGATTTGTAATGATAATGGCATTATAATAGAAAAGAATAACTATTTTATTTATATTTAAGATTAAGAAGTAATTTTTTAAAAAATTATCTGGGGTCAGATTTTTTAGGAGGGAGTTTCTAATGAAGACGAAAAAGAAACCATTACATCAAATTATCTATGTCTTTTTTCTTCTGGCAGCAGTATTTATACTATTCCAGTGGTATACAGGCCAGAATAAAGAAAGGATGGAAGAAAGAAATAAAAATTATGCATCAGATTCTGCACATATGAAAGTTGCACAAATAAATAATGAATTTAAAAATGCATTAAATTTAATAAGGGCTGACACATTTTTTGTTGAAAAAAGCCTGCAAGAACCCATAATTACTTCAGATATGCTTAAGGAAATGGAAGAAAGATCCATATTTGATGCGCTTCTCTTTACAGATCTTGATGGCAATAATTATACTTCTGACGGACGTATTACAGATGCAAGGCAGAAGGACTATTATCTTAATGGCATAAAGGAACAAAGTGGTACAGCAATAGTATTTAATTCAAGCCTGTATGGTAAAACAATGGTAAGTTTTTATGCACCAGTCCATTATAAAGGTAAGTTAATTGGGGTGTTCAGGGGTGCATATATGGCAGAAAAGTATTTACAGAAAATGTTGTCTACAACATATTTTGGCGAGCAGGCAGATGTATTTTTGTGTATGCCAGATGGAACAGTGATTGCAAGCTCTAATAACCAGGTTTATGAGAAAAGCCTTGTAAGCATATTAGAGGAAACTGGTGTAATTGACCATGATACTGCTATAAAAACAAAAGACATATTTAAAAATGGCGGGGAGGGTGCATTTATATGTAGTTCTGGCAGTAAAACAGATAATATATGTGTAATGAATTTTCCTGGTAATGATTATGTTTTTGTGCAGACATTTCCAAAAAGTGTTACACAAAGAATGATAAAAGATGAAAATATGGTGGGGATACAGCTTGAAACCATGCTTGTTATATTATTTGTTATATATATAGCAAGCCTTATTATACGTGCCAGGCGTGAAAAGAAACTGCTGGAAAAGGAAAACCAGGAAATGGGCTATATTATCCAGGGTGTTAATATATTATTTAACCGTTTTGCAATGATTGACTTTGAAGCAGGGACTTACCAGTATCTTGCAGGTACAAAGCCAAAAGACAGCGGTATGGAAATAAGTGGAAGTTATAATAGTTTTACAGGGCATTTGTGTGGTACCCTGGCAGAAGGGGAGGACAGGGCAGAGTTTGAAAACCAGATTTCAAGTGATTCTGTAACCAGGGCATTAGAAAACCAGGATGATGTAAGATATGAATGCCATGTAATGCATAATGGCTGCCCAGAATGGGAACATATTAATTTTATGTGCCTTGAAAGAGATAATGGAAAGGTATTAAAAGCCCTGTTTACACGCCAGAATATTACAGAAGTAAAAGAAAAAGAACTGCGCATACAGGCAGAGATGTCTGTTGCAAGCCGTAAGGAAAGGCAGTACAGGATTTCAATTACTTCAAATGCCCTTTATACATTTGATTTTAACCTTACTAAAGATTTAATAGAGCTTGATATTGTATGCATGTCAGATGGCAAAGAGATATCATTGCTTAAAAGGACTGGCCTGGAAGCACCATGTAAAGCTTCTGAGTGGTTTGGACGCTGGAAAAAGTTTGTATCAGAAGAGTCAAGGGCAGATTTTAGTGCTATTGTTAATATAGAAAACCTGAAAGAACGTTTTGAACAGGGTGAGGCAGAAGTAATTGCTGAATACTGGAACCAGGATTCCAAAGGGGAAAAGATATGTGTACGCCAGTCATTTATTATGACACGTGATAATGACACAGATGATATTATGGTTATGGTTGTAACAAAAGAAATTACAGGTGCTGTAAAAAAACAGAAAGAACAGACACAGATACTCCAGGATGCACTTATGCAGGCACAACATGCTAACCGTGCAAAAACTACTTTCCTTTCTAATATGTCACATGATATCCGTACCCCTATGAATGCAATTATAGGTTTTACAACGATTGCTGCCAGCCATATTAATAATAAAGAACAAGTAAAGGACTGCCTCCAGAAAGTACTTTCTTCAAGCAACCATCTTTTAAGCCTGATTAATGATATTCTTGATATGAGCAGGATTGAAAGCGGGAAGGTACAGATTAAAGAACAGGAATGTAATATTTCTGAAATTATGCATAACCTGGTAAATATTATACAGCCGCAGGTAAAGGCTAAACAGCTTGAACTGTTTATAGATACATTTGAGGTTACTAATGAAGATGTAATAGCAGATTCCCTTAAACTTAACCAGGTATTTATTAATTTATTAAGTAATGCCGTAAAATATACACCAGCAGGCGGAACTATTACATTCCGTATTATGCAGAAAACAACATTCCGGCATGGGTATGGTGATTATGTATTTATAATTAAAGATAATGGCATAGGAATGTCAAAAGAGTTTGTGGAGCATATTTTTGAACCATTTGAACGTGAAGCAACTACTACACAGACGGGTATACAAGGGACAGGCCTTGGCATGGCAATAACCAGGAATATAGTTGAGATGATGAATGGTACAATAAATGTACAGAGTGAGATTGGAAAGGGAAGCACATTTACAGTAGAAATAAGCTTAAAGTTACAGGATATTGAAAAAAATGCAGAACAAATTAAAGAACTTGAAGGTCTTAGGGCACTTGTTGTAGATGATGATTTTAATACATGTAACAGTGTAAGCAAAATGCTTAAACAAATCGGGCTTAGGGCAGAATGGACAACATCTGGCAGGGAGGCAGCATACCGGGCTAAAATAGCACATGATGAAGGGGATTCTTTCCATACTTATATTATTGACTGGCAGATGCCAGAAACAAGCGGGTTAGAAACTGCAAGAAGAATACGGGATGCAGTTGGGGAAGATGCTTTTATTATTATACTGACTGCATATGACTGGTCAGATATTGAAGAACAGGCAAAAGAAGCAGGTGTTATTGCATTTTGTGCAAAGCCGCTGTTTATGTCTGATTTAAAATCCGCACTGCTTCTGGCTAATAATCTTATTGAAAATGAAGAAAAAGCAGCTTCATGGACTTTAGCAGATTTTAGTGGCAGGCGTGTACTGCTTGTAGAGGATATTGAACTTAACCGTGAAATAGCACAGGTTATACTTGAAGAAGCAGGTTTTGAAGTTGAATCTGCGCCAGATGGGACAGATGCTGTTTCAATGGTAAAAGAATCAGAAGAAAATTATTATGATGTAATCCTTATGGACGTGCAGATGCCAATAATGAATGGTTATGAAGCAACCAGGGCAATAAGGGCATTACAAAGGGAAGATGTAAAGAAGATGCCAATTATTGCAATGACAGCCAATGCACTGGAAGAAGATAAGGAAGCAGCATTAAAGAACGGAATGAATGCACATATTGCAAAACCAGTTGATATGGATATATTTATAAAAGTACTGGGACAGTTCCTTAATTAGTATAATTTACCTGCCTGGCATTATAATGGAATATTTATATGTGCAGGCAGGTACTATTTATTATATCCAGCAGACAGTTCCTGGTTTTGCTGTCTTTGTAATAAAAGGCAGCAGAAAAATAAAAAAGTACTTGCAACAACTGGAAGATTATGATAAACTAACGAATGGACTTTATGAAAGGGGGTTATTGCTGTGAAAGTCAGATCTTCAGTAAAACCAATTTGTGAAAAATGTAAGGTCATCAAAAGAAAGGGAAGAATCAGAGTAATCTGTGAAAATCCCAGACACAAACAGAGACAAGGCTAATTAGACAACAGAAGCCAAAGCATAGTTCTTTGGTTTTTCTGTTATTAAGATAAATCTTGCTTTCTGTTCGTTATAGTACTTAATTGTACTGTGATATTGTAAATGGAGTGATTACCCATTTCAGCGTAAAGATGTGTCATTTCATCTTGCGCTGGCCTTACCAACGGCAGATTGATGACTGCGGCATAAACTATAATAAGTCTATGCTGTAAGGCTACAATTTAAAGCGGCTGGCAGTGCTTTTGCACTGTAATCATTTATTAATCCATTAATTTATAGAAAATAACGGAGGTGTAAAGTATACATGGCACGTATTAGTGGTGTAGATTTACCAAGAGAAAAACGTGTTGAAATCGGGCTTACCTATATTTATGGCATTGGCAGGGCCAGTTCCAACCGTATCTTAGCAGAAGCTAAAGTCAATCCTGACACACGTGTAAAAGACCTTACTGATGAAGAGGTTTCACGTATCCGTGATGTTATTGATGCTACACAGACAGTTGAAGGTGATTTGCGCAGGGAAATTGCATTAAACATTAAGAGATTACAGGAAATAGGATGCTACAGGGGTATCCGCCACAGAAAAGGTCTTCCGGTCCATGGACAGAAGACAAAGACTAATGCAAGGACACGTAAAGGTCCAAAGCGTACTGTCGCAAATAAGAAGAAATAATTAGATATAAATATGTACAAATCTAACTAGGAGGGTTTGACAATGGCTAAACAGGCAATAAAAAAGGTAAGCAAAAAGCGTGTCAGAAAAAATGTCGGACATGGACAGGCACATATACAGTCTTCCTTTAATAATACAATTGTTACGCTTACAGATGCTGAAGGAAATGCAATTTCCTGGGCAAGTGCAGGTGGGTTAGGCTTCCGGGGTTCTAAGAAGTCAACACCATATGCAGCACAGATGGCAGCAGAAACAGCAGCTAAGGCAGCACTGCCTCATGGACTTTCTTCTGTAGATGTTATGGTTAAAGGGCCGGGTTCAGGCCGTGAAGCAGCAATACGTGCATTACAGGCATGTGGGATTGATGTTACAAGCATAAGGGATGTAACTCCTGTGCCACATAACGGATGCAGGCCGCCAAAGCGCCGCCGTGTATAACCCGTAACAATAGATTTGCTGGCAAGGCCCGCAGTCTGTTGTTTAGAGTGCAGGTATTTTGCAGAAATAAGTTTAAGTAATATTGTAATGTATAATTGACTGTATATCAATAGGAGGAATAAACATGGCAAGAGATATGACGCCAGTGCTCAAAAGGTGCAGAAGTCTTGGAATTGATCCTATATTTATGGGAATAGATAAGAAGTCAAAAAGAAGTGCCAGGGCTGGCAGAAAGCAGAGTGAATACGGACTTCAGTTAAAAGAAAAGCAGAAAGCTAAATTTATATATGGTGTACTTGAAAAGCCTTTCAGAAATAATTTTGCTAAGGCACAGAAGTTAAAATATGGTACTACTGGTGAAAACCTTATGATTCTTCTTGAACTCAGGCTTGATAATGTAATCTACAGAATGGGTTATGGCCGTACAAGAAAAGAAGCAAGGCAGGTTGTAGGGCATAAACATGTACTGGTTAATGGTAAATGTGTAACTATACCTTCATACCAGGTAAAACCAGGGGACGTTATCGAAATAAAGGAAAAGCATAAAAGCAAACAGAGATATAAAGACATTCTTGAAGTAACAGATGGAAGATTAGTTCCGGAATGGCTTGAGGCTGACCATGAGAACCTTTCCGGTGTTGTTAAAGAAGTTCCAACAAGAGAACAGATTGATGTTCCTGTTAATGAAGTGCTTATCGTCGAGTTATATTCTAAGTAATATTAATCTGTGAGTATGTAAGCATAACACCCAAAAGGAGGTACTTGGAGTGCTTGATTTTAAAGAACCAAATATTGAGATTGCTGAGATTTCAGAAGATAAGAGATATGGACGTTTTATTGTAGAACCTCTTGAAAGAGGATATGGTACGACTTTGGGTAATTCTCTTAGAAGAATTATGCTTTCATCATTACCGGGTACTGCAGTCAGCCATATTAAGATTGATGGCGTGGTTCATGAATTTGCCGCAATTCCTGGTGTCAAGGAAGATGTGACAGAGATTATAATGAATATTAAAAGCCTTGCTATTAAGAATAATAGTGAGTTTGATGAGGTTAAAACCGCTTATGTAGAAGCATCTGGCGAGGGTGTTGTTACAGCAGCAGATATCCAGGTGGATTCTGATATTGAAATAATGAACCCTGGCCAGGTTATTGCTACATTAAGCGGAGGGCCTGATTGCAAGCTTTATATCGAGATGACAATCGTAAATAACCGTGGCTATATCAGCTCAGAGAAAAATAAAAGGGAAGATTTGCCGCTTAATGTAATTGCGATTGATTCTATCTTTACACCGGTAGAGAGAGTGAACATCAAGATTGAGAATACCCGTGTTGGGCAGATTACTGATTATGATAAGCTGACATTAGATGTATATACAAATGGTACTATTGAACCAAGTGATGCAGTAAGCCTTGCTGCAAAGGTTTTAAGTGACCATTTGAAATCCTTTATCAATCTTTCTGATAAGACTTCAAACATTCCTGTTATGGCGGAAAAAGAAGAAAATGATAAGGACAAAGTGCTTGAAATGAATATTGATGAACTTGAACTTTCAGTACGTTCATATAATTGTCTTAAAAGGGCAGGCATTAATACAGTTGAAGAACTTTGTAACCGGACATCTGAAGATATGATGAAGGTAAGAAATCTTGGACGTAAGTCTTTAGAAGAAGTATTAGCTAAGTTAAAAGAATTAGGGCTTTCACTTAACTTAGGTGACGATAATTAGGAGGTAAACAAATGGCAGGCTATAGAAAACTTGGAAGAACTTCCAGCCAGAGAAAAGCATTGCTCCGCAACCAGGTAACTAATCTTCTGTACCATGGCAGGATTATTACAACAGAAGCAAAAGCAAAAGAAATCCGCAAAATTGCAGAAAAAATCATTGCTTTAGGCATTAAAGAATGTAATAATTATGATACAGTTACGGTAACTGCTAAAGTTCCACGTAAAGATAAAGATGGCAAAAGGATTAAAGAAGTAGTAGATGGCAAAAAAACCACTGTATATGATGAAGTACAGAAAGAAATTAAGAAAGACCAGCCTTCAAGACTTCATGCCAGAAAGCAGATGAATAAAACACTTTATAAAGTAACAGAAGTGCCAAAAGAAATCAAAGGCCGTAAGAAAAATACAAAGACTATAGATGTTGCTGCAAAAGTTTTAGATGAAATAGGGCCAAAATATGCTGAACGTAATGGTAATGGTGGTTATACACGTATTGTCAAGATTGGGCCACGCCGGGGCGATGCAGCAATGGAAGTGCTTATTGAACTGGTATAATTTAAATATATTTGTATGAACAGGCTGTCACAGTAAGTGGCAGCTTTTTATATACAGTTAAAAATTTATAAAACAGCCGTATCCGCATATATAAAACTGGTTGACAATTAAAATAAAAAATGTCATTATTAATTTGCATGTTTTTATAGAAATTTTGGCAGGGAGGATTGTTAAGCTACAGAATGAAACCATTTATAAATGCAAGTGGCCTTGTGCATGAATATTCAAGGCGTGATGAAGAGGGTAATGTAACTGGAATAAACAGGGCATTAGATGGTGTTGATATAGAAGTTATTGCAGGTAGTTTTATTGCTGTGCTTGGTGCTAATGGTTCAGGCAAATCAACATTTGCCAAACACCTTAATGCACTGCTTGTACCAACAGAGGGTACTTTGTACGTGGATGGCATGGACACATCAGAACCAGATAACAGCCTTTTAATAAGGCGTACAGCAGGAATGGTATTCCAGAACCCGGATAACCAGATTATTTCTAATGTTGTTGAGGAAGATGTTGGCTTTGGGCCTGAAAACCTGGGTGTCCCGCCAGAAGAGATATGGCAGCGTGTAGAAGAAAGCCTTAAAAATGTTGGAATGTATGAATACAGGAAAGATTCACCTAACCACCTTTCAGGAGGGCAGAAACAGCGTGTTGCTATAGCCGGGATAATGGCAATGAAACCAAAATGCATTATCCTTGATGAACCAACAGCAATGCTTGATCCTGCTGGCAGGAAGGCTGTTATAAAAACTGCCAGGGATTTAAATAAAAAAGAAAATATAACTATAATACTTATAACACATTATATGGAAGAAGTAACAGGTGCTGATTATGTATATGTAATGTCAGAAGGCAAGGTTAAAATGCAGGGCACACCAAGGCAGGTGTTTGCTAGAAGTGAAGAACTTGTAAAATACAGGCTTTCAATACCAGAAGTTACAAAGATTGCACTTGGTCTGTCTAAAAAAGGCATAAATATTCCTAAAGATATTTTATATGTAGAAGAACTGGCGGATATATTATTAAAGCTTAAAGCAAAAAGCTTCTAAGCAGGTAGTTAATAATTGAATGGAGAAATGCATGTCAATTAAATTGCAGAATGTAAATTATATATATGGAATGGGCACTGGAAAAGAAAAACAGGCCCTTAGTGATATTAATATAGAGATTAATAATGGTGAATTTATAGGTATTGCAGGACATACAGGTTCAGGGAAATCTACGCTTGTACAGCTTTTAAACGGGCTTGAACGTGCAACAAGTGGTGATATATTTTATAATGGGCAGAATATTTATAGCAAATCATATAATATGCGTAACCTTAGAAGCAAAGCCGGGCTGGTTTTCCAGTATCCTGAATACCAGCTTTTTGAAACAACTGTTATAAATGATGTACAGTTTGGCCCTAAAAATCTTGGACTGCCACAACTGGAAGTTGAACTGCGTTCATTTAATGCACTTAAGATGTGCGGCATAGATGACAGCCTGCTTGATGTATCACCATTTGCATTGTCAGGCGGCCAGAAAAGGCGTGTTGCCATTGCAGGGGTGCTTGCAATGCAGCCAGAAGTCCTTATACTTGATGAACCAGCGGCAGGGCTTGACCCTGCTGGAAGGGATGAAATACTGGGGCTGCTTAAAAAGCTGCATAATGAAAATAATACTACAATAATACTTGTGTCACATAGTATGGAAGATATAGCAGCTTATGTAGACAGAATGGTTGTAATGAATAAAGGTAAAATTGTCCTTGACGGGAAGCCAGAAAAGGTGTTCCAGTTTGAGAAAGAGCTGGAACAAATAGGGCTTGGAGTGCCACAGGCTGCAAGGATAATACACCAGCTTAAAGATGCAGGTGCAGATATTAAAGGGGAACCTGTAACCACAGATGAAAGTATAGAGGCAATATATAAATGGCTTAAAGGGTTTTAGCCCTGCCAGATAAATTTATGCCCGTGGCAAAGCCTGCGGGTATGGGAAAGGCATGGTTATTTTTATGATACGTGACATAACTATAGGACAATATTATGCATCAGATTCAGTTATCCATAAATTAGACCCCCGTGTTAAAGTAGTATGTACATTTGCATATATTATATCACTTTTTTGTTTTAGCCAGTTAAGCGGCTACATAATTGCAGTACTTTTTTTCTGGGGCATAACAAAACTTTCAAAAGTTCCATTTAAATTTATTGTAAGAGGTATAAAACCAATACTGTTTATGCTGGTCTTTACTGCAATGCTTAATCTTTTCTGGACTTCTGGCGGAAATGTCCTTATAAAAATTGGAATAATAACAATAACAGAAGAAGGTGTTAAAAGAACAGTATTTATGGCATTAAGGCTTATATTCCTTATAGTAGGTTCATCAATTATGACATTAACAACAACACCTAACCAGCTTACTGATGCTATAGAAAAGCTTTTAAAACCACTTAATAAATTAAAAGTGCCAGTGCATGAAATTGCCATGATGATGTCAATAGCACTGCGTTTTATACCTATACTTGTTGAAGAAACAGATAAAATTATGAAAGCACAGCTTGCAAGGGGTGCTGATTTTGAATCAGGAAACGTATTCCAAAGAATAAAAAGCATGGTACCAATTATTATACCACTATTTGTTTCAGCAGCAAGGAGGGCAAGTGACCTTGCTCTTGCAATGGACGCAAGGTGCTATAATGGCGGTGAAGGCAGAACCAGGATGAAGCCATTAAAATATAATGGACAGGATATAGCAGCATATTTAATAATGGCTTTATATATTACAGTAATTATAATAACAGGAAGATATCTGCCATTGTAACCTTATTAAGCCAGCCCTTTAAAATATACGCTTTTTAACCTCATTAAGTAAGTCCCCCGCTTCTTAAGCGGTGGGTTTAGGACTTACTTAGTCTGGCAGGAGTTCAAGCTCCTGCCAGACTGCCGCAAAGCGGCAATGAGGTTGTTTTGCAAGTGGGCAAGCAGCGAAGCGGATTGCGAATATCCGCCTGACTCGGCGGGTCCGGCTTACCAGAGCTTTAAAAGCGGCAATAAGGTTGTTTTGCCAGAACAGGGAAATTACATGAAACGTATAAAACTTACAGTTGCATATGATGGTACAAATTACCACGGCTGGCAGGTACAGCCAGGAAAATCTACAATAGAAGGGGAATTAAATAAAGCACTGTCATTACTGACAGGGGAAGTAATAGCTGTTACAGGGGCAAGCCGTACAGATGCAGGGGTACATGCACTTGGCAATGTGGCAGTCTTTGATACATCTTCATATATCCCGGCAGAAAAGTTTTCATATGTACTTAACCAGAGGCTTCCCTCTGATATAGTAATACAAAAGTCAGAAGAAACATTGCCAGACTTCCACCCCCGCCACTGTGCCTGCCGTAAAATATATAAATATACAATATTAAACAGGAAATTTCCGCTTCCACAGTACCGTAATACAGCGTATTTTTATTATGGAAATCTTGATACAGATAAAATGCAAATGGCATGTAAAGCATTTATTGGTGAACATGACTTTGCAGGCTTTTGTTCATCAGGTGCACAGGTACAGTCTACAACCAGGACAATTTACAGTCTTGGAATCCAGGAAGAACGTGTTCCAGAAGCAGGGTGTACAGACAATTTAAATGCGGGCTGTGGCAGTATGGGAAGAATTATAACAATACGTGCAGAGGGAAATGGCTTTTTATATAATATGGTAAGAATAATTGCAGGAACTTTAATTGAAACTGGCAGAGGCAGGATAAACCCTTGTGATATGCAAGAAATAATTGCATCATGTGACAGAAGCAGGGCAGGGGCAACAGCGCCAGCAAAAGGCCTGGAACTGGTAAAAATTTTGTACTAATTATTTGGAATTAATTGCAAAAGTGCAGGAAATAACGTATTATATAACCAGTCTGTATATTGTATGGTTTTTATATAAGAAAAGAGGAAGGAAATTTGAGATTAAGTATGGTAAGGGATGATGGCATGTATTTTGCACATATGATGAACTGGGGTGAATAAATTTGATTAAACGTTATTTTGTAAGAACACGTTCACTTGAAAATGGCATGCGGATTGACCAGAATATAAAGGACAGGCTTGACCGTACACTTATAGCAAGGGGAACAATACTTGATGCATATATGATACAGTCATTGCAGAAACTTGGTGTTGGAGGGGTGTATGTCAGTGAGGGAGAAGAAGACCCTGTACCAGAAGCCAAAGAGCCGCCACTGCCTCCTGAAATCCAGAAGACCATTGATAAGGCAAGAAAAGAAGACCCTTCTAAAGTAAAACTTTCTGAAAGCCTTAAACAAAGAGTTTCAACAGGCATGCAGTATCTATATAATAATACAAATGGTGAACATTTTGCTAATGCATCTGCACGTATTACCAATGACCTTATGAAGGCTATAAATGATAATGAAGCTATAGCAGTGGATATTAATGCATTAAAAACAAGTGATGAATATACATTTAAACATAGTGTAGATGTTGCAACTATGTCTATGATTATTGCTAAAAATATGGGATATTCACAAGATGATATACATAGCATAGGGATAGCTGGCCTTTTACATGATATAGGCAAGTCAAAAGTTCCACTTGAAATACTGAACAAACCCGCCAAATTAAATGATGAAGAATTTAAAGTAATGAAGAACCATACTGTATTTGGATATGATATAATAAAGAAAAAGGAAAACTTCTCTAAAACAATAGCACTTGCAGTACTACAGCACCATGAGAAAATGAATGGCAAGGGTTACCCGTTAGGTGTAAAGTCAGACAGGATAACAGACTTTGCAAAAATCCTTTCAGTAGTAGATGTTTATGATGCACTGGTAACAGAACGCCCATATAAAAAAGCCCTGTCACAGCGCACAGCGATAGAAATGATAATGTCTATGACAGAAGAACTGGATATAAAAGCCATGAAAGTCTTCTTTAAAACAGTAATATTATATCCTGTAGATACAACAGTGGAATTAAGCAATGGGGAAAAAGCAAAAGTAGTTAAAAATAACGAAGGTTCTGTACTCCGTCCTACAGTTGTAAGTATATCTACTGGCAAAGTCTATAACCTGACAAATGACTTATCATGTGCCAATATACTTATAGTCTGAAAATATATACAAATAAAAAGGGAAGGTTAAAAACCGCTTAGACCGTTAGGTTTAAGTGGTTTTTTGCATGATGCTATTTTTAAAGTCTTTGTAAACCGGGCCTGCTGTTTAAGAAACATGTATTTTAACAATTAAGCTTTAAAACTGGCAATCTGGCAGAAAATATTGTTTTTTAATTTACCAGGCTATATAATCTACTAAAAAATTAAAATAGGAGGTTTTAATGGCTATGGATAAAAACAGGAAACAAATAAAAAGCTTTATGGCTGTCTTAATGGCTATGGCAGTATTGTTTAATGCAGCATGGGCAGACGGGGCTGTAATACCTGCTTTAAAAGAGCATAGTGCAGATTCTGGAAAGTGTAATACCGGAAAACCTGGCATATGCCATATAACGCGTGGGGGGGGGTACAAGGAAAATGTGCAAAGAACTAAACGTGTAAAAGAGTTGTCATTAAGTAAAGAAGAACAAGAAAATGCAGAAGAGGGCTGGAGCTGGAAAAAGGATAGTGACACTCCTTTAAGTTATACATTAACACTTGACAATGTAAATTTTGAAGTGCCAGATAATTCTGCAATTTCACTATATGCCAGCCAGGGGTTTGATATAAAAAATGTTAATATTGTATTGCATGGCAATAACAGCCTGGTTAGTACTAAGCAGACAGAGAATACATATGATGGTTCTGGAATTTATTTTAGCAGGGATAAGGTACAAGGGCCGGATGTTAAAATTTCAGGCAGTTCTTTAGACAACAGCATACTTACTGCCAAAGGAAACCGCACTGGAATTGCTATGGCAACCAAGGGCAGCCTGGCTGTTTCTGGTGTTACAATAAATGCCATAACAGATACAGTAACGGCATTTTATACTGGCGCCGGGCTGGAAATTAAGGACAGTGCTATTACAACAGACAGGCTTAGTGCAGAATCCATTGAATTAATTAATTCATCTGTTACGGCTGGTATAAAAACTGCATGTACAGGTATTACCAGTATTTTATTTGCTGAGAGATATAATATTGAAGATAGTGAAATTACACTTTCCGGGCCAGAAGATAAACATATACTTAACGCATTGGATTGTCATAATTCTGGCACTATAAATATTAAAAACAGCCATCTGGATATAAAAAATGCCCAGTATGGAGTTTATGCTTATGCTGGCACAATTAATATTAAAAACGTTACTGGCACTTTATTATGTTCAGGCAGCAACTATGGAAAAAATACAGCCCTCTTTGGCAATACCAATATAGAAGATTCTTCAATTTTTGCATATGATAATGATAATATGTATATATACGGTGATTGTGCATTGCCAGAAGAAATTAAAGACTTAAGTTTCGGAGGTGATTTAAATGTTATGGCAGGAGGGACGTTTATAATTAACAAAGACCAGAAAATTACTTTTACAAAAAACTATTCTTCCTTTAAGAGATGGGAAGGTGAGATGTCTAAAGTAATAAATAATGGCACACTTGTCTTTAATGCCAGCTCACGTCCAGGCATTGGAATATTACTTGAAAATAATGGTACATTGGAATCAACTGCATCAGCAAATGGGATTGACTGTCAATTTGATATATTTACCAATAATGGTATATTTAATGGCACTGTCAACGAAGACAGCGGGGCAATCCAGTATGTTTATGGTAATTTTATCCATAATTACAACCGTACTCTTGGAAAATTTGGGACGTGGATTTATAAAACGGTATTTATGCCAGAATCTGTATTAACGATTCCTGGCCAAAAGACATTAACGGCAAACAGTAATGGCATTACATGGGATAACCTTAATGAATACCTTGTACTTGGGGAAGGAAGCCAGATTATTGTAGAAGAAGGAGGACAGCTTCTTTTGCCAGCTAATGATACAGGACATAAGTTTGAAAGCCTTAATATATCTGGAAATGGAACTGTTAAAATTGGTGATAACATACTTTATAAAATATCTTATATGGATGGTACAAACCTTTTGTCTACAGCTTTTGCTAATGGGGATAATATAGCAGAAAAACCTGGTGTACCAGTGAAGGAAGGTTATGTGTTTGAAGGCTGGTATAAAGAGCAGGAAGGAGGGGAAGCCTTTAATTTTGATGAACCTGTTACAAGCGACACTGTTTTATATGCCAGATGGCAGATTAAAGTTTCTGATGTGGAACTTAAAGAAGGAAACAGTGTATCTGTAGCAGATGGCAGCAGTTTAATATATGGGCAGCAGCTTAAAGAGATTGGTTTTAATACAGCAGTTTTTGTAGAAAAGGGAACTAATACAGAAATACCGGGTACCCTTTCATGGAAAACCCCAGAGGATATTCCAAAAGCAGGGACTGTACTGGCAGAATGGGTATTTACACCACAAGATAATATTAGGTATAATGTGATGGAAGGCAGTACTATAATTACAGTAGAAAAAGCAACACCATATATTTCTGTCCCTCCAGAAGCAGCCCCTGTTACTTATGGCAGCATACTTGCAGATTCGGTACTGTCAGGCGGGGTTGTACAGCAGGGCAGTGGCAGCAGTATAACAGTAAATGGAAGCTTTACATGGAAAGATGCTTCTATAATGCCAGCCGTTGCAGACAATGGCAAAACTGGGTATATTGTAGTATTCACCCCTTATGACAAGGAAAATTATAATAGTGCAGAAACAGCCGCCAGTCTTATAGTAAAACCATCAGATAATACACCAGGCCAGCCTTCTGGCATAATAAATGTGCCATATAGCTGTAAAAAAGCAGATGATGTGGTGCTTCCAGAGAAATGGGAGTGGATAAGCAAAGATAAAGATACCAGTCTTGTACCTTTAGAACCTGTAGAGGTAACAGCAGTTTATACAGGTGCAGATAAAGATAATTATAAAAATATAGAAGTTATAGTAACTATTATAAGAGCTGCCTGTATACATAAAAATACAAAACTTGTAAATTCCAGGACAGCTACATGCCAGGCAGAAGGCTATACAGGGGATATTATTTGTACAGATTGTAATGAAAATATAGAAACAGGTAAAATAATACCTATGCTGGAACATGAGCGCCAGGGCATTATAATAAAACAGCCAACTACAACAGAAACAGGAATAAGGGAATACAGATGTAAATTGTGTGGAAGCCTGCTTGAAACAGAAGTTATAGATAAACTGCCACAGGGCCAGCCTGTTACACCTCCGCCAGCTACTGTTACACCACAGGTTACACCGCCACTTATTATGCCGCCGCAATATATTATACCTCCACAGGCACAAACAAACACACCAGCACCATCTGTTACACCACCACAGATACAAACAAGCACACCGTCACCGTCTGCTACCCAGCAACAGATGCAAACAAGTACACCAGCACCATCTGCTACATTGTCACCAGTACAAACAGGCACACCGCCACAGGTTACTATGCCACCATATTTACAAACAAGCACACCGCCATCTGCTACCGTGCCTCCACAGTTACAAACAAGCACGCCGCAGGTGTCTGTACCACCACAAGAAAATGGTAAAAATAAAACACACCAGAATAATTTTAAGTTAAATGCAGGGCTTATGATATACCAGAGCGGAAAAAATGTAAATATAACATGGGGCAAAGTTTCCGGTGCAGATGGTTATAATATTTATATACAGTATTGTGGTTTAAAATTTAGCACAGTGCCACAGAAACAGGAAGTTAGTGCTGGCAAAACAAAAATTATTGTTAAAAAACTAAATGGAAAGAAACTGGATCTAAAAAGAAATTATAAAACTTATATAACAGCTTACAAACTGGAAGGCAGTAAAAAAGTAATTATTGCAAAAAGCATAATTGTACATATTGCTGGACAAAACAATAAAAGATATACTAATCCAGAAACAGTAAAAACAAACAAAGATTCTTATGTATTAAAGCAAGGAAAAACTGCCAGGATACAAGCAGAAATAGTATTAGATGATAAAAAGAAAAAACTGCTTCCAGAAAGGCATGTAAAACAGTTCCGTTATGAAAGCAGCAATAAAAAAACAGCCACCATATCTTCTAGCGGGATTATTAAGGCAAAGAAAAAAGGAAGCTGTATAATATATATATATGCTTCAAATGGCTGTAAAAAGGCTGTCAAAGTAAAGGTAAATAAAAATTAAAACCAGTTTCTGTAAACTTTATTAAAACTAAAAAAGCGGTGGTAAATCCTATTACCACCGCTTTTAAAGTGTCTGGCATACAAAAGTGCGGAATAAGGGACTCGAACCCTTACGGTTTCCCACAAGAACCTAAATCTTGCATGTCTGCCAATTCCATCAATTCCGCATGAAAGTATATAAACCATCGTGTTAGATTAGTTTATCACTAAATTACATTTATGTCAATTCTATAAAACTTTAAACCACGGAAATCAATTTTCAAAAAGTTAAAGATAAGATATAATGAAGGCATGGA
>CAJUJY010000071.1 GCA_910586555.1 uncultured Lachnospiraceae bacterium | reverse complement strand
TTTGCGGCAGTCTGGCAGGAGCTTGAACCCCTGCCAGACTAAGTAAGTCCTAAACTCCCCCGCTTCTTAAGCGGTGGGTTTAGGACTTACTTAATGAGGTTAAAAAAACCTGATGACGGGCACTCATTTTTTAAAAAACATATTTCACATTGTGGGTTTCTGGCAGTACATATACTGCGCCCCAGTGTGATAATATGTATATTATACAATATCCAGTGGTCTTTTGGCAGGACTTTCATAAGTTCATACTCTATTTTTTCAGGATCATCTTCTTTTGTAAAACCAAGCTTTTTAGATATTCTTTTTACATGTGTATCAACAACTATACATGGCTTGTTAAAAACATTCCCTCTTATCACATTGGCAGTCTTCCTTCCAACACCTGCAAGTGAAACAAGATCGTACATCTTTTCAGGCACTTCTGAATTAAACTCTGTTATAAGCCTTCTTGCACATGCAATAATATTTTTAGATTTATTCCTGTAAAAACCTATAGAATGTATATCCTGTTCAAGTTCTTTCTGGTCTGCTGCGGCAAATGCTTCAAGTGAAGGATATTTAACAAATAAATCTTTTGTAACTATATTTACCCTTGCATCAGTACACTGTGCACTAAGGATTGTTGCTATTAAAAGCTGCCATGCACTGTCATGGTTTAAATAGCACCTGTGTTCTGTGCCATATTCATTATCAAGAAGCTGCATAACCCTGCCTACACGTTCCCTCTCTTTTTTTGTCATGCGTTTTGCCATATAAAACCAAACCTTTCTTATCTAAATAATTCCCATTTCTTTTGCTGACTCAAGCGGGAAATTCATTGCATGTTCCCACTTTTCTTTGTTTACATCATAACATGTACAGACCCAGTTATATGCCTTAAAAAGCCCGTCTTCACTATATTCAAAATCACATGACTCCTTAAACCTGCCAGGTGTCTTTTCAAAGCAGAATGGTTCAGGCCATACATACACACGCAGTTTCTTTACAGCTACGCCACCTTCCTGCCCTGCTTCATCTTCTGCCCGTTCCACCTGGTAACGCATGCCTCTGTAACTTGCCTTTAGCAGAGCCCCCTTATCATAAAAAGACTTAATATCATAAAATGAATTTCTGTTATTCATACCCTGCACTTCCCCACAAATATAACATTACCTGGCGCCATGCCAGTTACATATGCTTATTCCTTTAATATCCCAGTAATGGCTATTGTACCACAAACGCATTTAAAATTCTATTAAAATAAATTATTTTTTTACTTGACAACAAGATTAATACATACTATAATAACAAAGTCGCATGTGGTATATTATTACTGCCAGTTTTAATATCTGCCATATGTGGTGTATAATTTAATAAAGGGGTGTAGTTCATCGGTAGAATAAGAGTCTCCAAAACTCCAGAGGATGGTTCGATTCCTTCCACCCCTGTTAATGGAAAACCACCAGAAGCCTTGTAAAAAGGGCGTTCTGGTGGTTTTTGTTTTGCTTGTGGGTTTTTGCTATTTATTTTTTGCCATAATTTCTATAAACCCATCTGGTAGTACTACCTTGTATAATATCTAAAACTATATTAGTATCAATCAAAATAACCATATTTATCCTCCAGTGCTTCCTGCAATTCCTTAGCCATAGAACCTTCCACAACGTCATAGTCATGGATATAACCTCCCCTGCATTTTCCAATAAAATCAAGCCATTCATCGTTCATTTTATTAAACTTTAATATTTTCAGCATACTGTCTTCTATATATGAATATATATTAACAACACCTGCCTTATTCTTACGTCCTGCCCATAACTTCTTGTACAATAAAACCCACATGAAAAATCTTTTGTATATCTTGTCTTACATATTTCTGGAAACATGACCGTTTCCCCACTTCCATGATAAAGCAATACCTGTTGCATAAACGCCTCCGTCCATATTATAAATATCCTGGTTTTAGTATTTTCATTTTAATATAAATAAAGGCTTGCGCATGTATGACGGATTATATGTGTACCATATGCCTTTACTTTTGTACAAGCTGCTTTTTCTATCCTCTTTATATTAGATGATAAATAAGCTGCTGCATGTATACCCAGGTAAATATTAGCACATAAGCAAAAATCATACTGGTACTTAGGCTGTCTGCTCCATGATAGCAATTTGGAGGTTTCCTCTATATTTTTTAATATCATATCCTTCAAAAGGTTCTATTTCATTAATTTTTTAATAACATTTTCCTTGTTAATTATTTCAACTGAAAGCATAGGATTTATTTTTACCTTCAATGGGCTTTAATACACCAAGAAGTGAACCATAAAATAACACTGGTGTAACACCTGGAATAAACTTTATGTAATCTTTGCTACATTTTAATATTTTATCAAAATTATATTCTATGTTATTTAACGCATTTATAACCTCTTTTTTGTTTGTATTCTGAATGAAAAAAATATTTCATTTAGAATTTGGTGTGTATTATGAGAAAAAGTAAAATATTTATGCTAATGGTGTTATAGATGATGTAGATTTAACTAGTGGTGCTACATATAGTTCAAAACTTAGGACATTAGAATTTCATACCACATTTCCGGTGGCAGGTATAATAATATTTTTATTGGCAATAGCAGGAATCTTTGCATTGAAAATATAGTTTCCTGCTGTATCTGCTTTCTGTATATTACCTGCTGGAACTGAAGATAATATAATAGCACCAGAAAACACCTTTCACAGTATTTGTCCTATACGCAGCATAAAAATCGTGGTATGGAATATGTATTGCAGAACGTTTCTTTTGCCAGTTTTTATGCCCAATGGGAGCATTATTTGCATTGCTTCCAGTTGTAATATGGCAGTATCCATATAAAAGAAAATATAAATGCCTGGACGGGTGAGCCTGTGTGCAAAAAACTGCCCTGTTTGTATAAAACCAGGCAGCAAAGAGCACAATGGTGAGTGTATAAGATGTGGTAAGTGTGTATCTGGCTGTCCTGTATCAAGCATGTATATATCCGGTAATATGCAGATACATAATAATATAGCAGCAGTTATAAAAGCGGCAGCTCTTTTTGCACTAATTTATATATTGTATGTGTAGCAATGGGGCAAACCTGGCAAACCAAATAAAATGCTTATTCAAGTTCAGCAGAAATATTCCCCATTAGTTCCCAGGCAGCATCCCTTTCCTTTTTTTGTTCTGGTGACAGTTCCTCATACCTGCATAACATAGGATGCTGCCTTGCTGCATCATTACGTACAGAACCATAACTCCAGTTGTAAAATATATAGAACCGGAGCCACCGCATATGGTCCAGTTTACGGTACATTTCCCTTGTGGTTTCTGAATATTTTGTCTTACAATATCTGTCATATGCCTTTTTCAGCACAGATGCAGTAAGTTCTGTAATAGTTTCATCATTCAAAAGAATCCTGGTTTTCATAAGCAGGTGGTCTGCCGCTGCAATTTTAGACTGCCGGTGGAAATCATCCAGTTCATTCCAGCTAAGTGTAGGATAAGAAACAGACCTGCAAAAAAGCTCATTAATTGTAATGGCTGCTTTATTTAAATCTGTACGGATAATATGCTGTGATGTATAAATATCCTCATTGGCCCCAAAGTAAGATACTCCTGGGGCCTTCCTGCTGCTGCGCAAATCTATACGCCCAAAAAGCTTATAGTATTTATTTAATGTCCAGAAAATACTCCAGCCCTTTTGCTCATCATCATCACAAATAATAATACGGTCAGCCCTCTCCAGGACTGAATGGTTTTCTTCCCAGGTTTCATTATGAAAAACCAGTGAATCTTTAGACTGTGATTCCTTATCTAGTGAAAATATACTATCCAGATAGTGATGTATAGCAAGAAATTCTTTTGCATTGCCAAAAATATGATATGCTACATGCTGCCCTATTGAAATAATATTAGTTAATATAGCACGCTCCAGGATACTGTACCCATAATTTCCAAATCCAATAATTACAATAGTATTTTCATGGCTGCATAATGGTTTAGAACGCCAGTATTGCCTGGCACAACATTCATAACTATGAAAAAAGTTAATATTACCTGAGAGTTTATCCTGGCCATTTGTAGTTCTTGCATAAACATCTACTGGCAGTTTATGTAAATTAACTGCCCGGCTGCTAACACCAATATCATTTTCTTTCATAAGAAAAAATTTACATTTTGTACTTGTATTTTTCTTTTTTGCCACAATCTTATCTGGAGAAGCACTTATATATATACAAGGGAAATCCTGGGTTTCACTCTGGCTGCTTTTTTTCTCCCCATAAATAACCAAAGCATTTGGATCTTCTTTATAAATATTAGCTGCAAGCGTATTTGATTCTACTTCACAATCTGCAAAATAATACCAGTTTTTATGGCTTTGCAGGCTAAGCATAAGAAACGGCAGCCCCTCACTGGTAACAAAGGATATTACAGCTCCCAGTAATGTTACCATAATACCAGCAGATAAAAATAAAAATATTATTCCTACCGCATGTCCAAGTGGTGTCACTGGCACCAGGTCACCATATCCTACTGTAGTCAAAGTCACTAACGAATACCAGAAAGCATCCCCAAATGTATGGATCATTGAATTATCAGCCGTGGATTCTGAACAGTAAAGAATAGTTAAAAGGACTATATAAATTAACACTATAATTACAATTAAATACAGATAGATATTTTTTCTTATTTTCATATACTGCCAGCTCCCTTTTTAATTATAGCCAAATGGCATCCGCAGTCCACATTTTATGCAACCAGGAATTAGCTGCCTGCTTAATGGCAAAATAACCCCATTGCCAAAATATTTATTTACATCTTATATTTTTCCTTAGTTTATTATAACACAGATTTTTAATATATTCCAACCAGTTATTATCACAAGTATTACATTACAATAAAAACCCTACCAGGCCAGTCCTTTAAAGTACATGCTTATTAAGCAGCAGGGCCAGTTTACAGGGACTCCTGGTATATGTAGCTGGCTGTATTGGACAATATGGAATATAGTACAGATTGTAAATAACTGCTTGACCAAAGTGATTACAATAAGATATTATATATATATAATAAAATTTTTGGAAATTATAATTATTTTTGGTTTAATTATTTTAAGATAAATATATTAACTGGCAAAAAATTTATAAAGGTGGATTTAATGAACATAAGGAGTATTAAACATACGAAATATTACCTAAAATATAAAGATGAAACTGTACTGTCATTTAATATAAAGACGGAAACTGTACATATAATAAAACATGGACTGCTGCCTGTTTCAATTATAAATAAAGAACCATTATACGGAATGATAAAATCATTTTGTTCTGGAAGGGTAATGGCAAGAAACAGAAAAAATTATAACTGGATATTAAAAATATGTGGACTAGCCGGGGATAACGAAATAAATATATGCATTAAAAGCGGAGCTGCCTCTTTAAGAGATAATTACTGGATATGCAGGTCAGATTCTGATGAGAAATGGAAAGATATAAATTTATACAAAAATATGGTATCTACACATATAGGAAGGGTTGCAATAACAGGAGTTGCAGAAGGAAGCAGCATAGTAACCAGGATTAATGCTGGTGAGCTTATGAATAAAGGTACAAAAGCAAAATGTTTTCTAAGATATGGTGAAAAAATATTTATGTGTAAAGCAGAAACAGAGGAAGAAATAAATTCTGAAGTGGTATCATACCATATAGCAAAAGCATTAAGGCTTCCAAGTGTACATTATAATAAAACAAAATATATGGGAATATCATGTTCTATATGCAGGATACTGACTTCAGAAGAAAATGAAATGGTTCCATGCAGGGATATACTTGAATATTATGGTGAAACAAGGATACATATTAACAGCCTGTCATATAAACATTTTATGGAAACAGATCCATTGAATTTTATAAGAATGCAATTATTTGATTATATAACTTTAAATACAGACAGAAACAGGGATAATTATGGCCTGCTTGTAAAAAACAGAAAGGAAATGGCACTATTTCCGGTTTTTGACCATGATTCCTGTTTTAAGGGAAAATCTACAAATGGCATATATTTTCCATCTGGAATAACATTCCATAAAACAATACTTTTTTTAAAGGAAATGTACAAAAATGAATATGGGCAGTTAAAACCAGATATAATAAAATTAAATGAATATATACATTCAGGGGATTTTAAAAAAATGTTTTTTGAATACAGAACAGAGCAGGATTATATAAAAATGCTTAACAGGACAGCCAGCTTATTATAAACCAGCCATGTCCATAAAACCAATAAGAAAATGTATTCTTTATGCTACCACTAAACATCCGGTTAAAATTTCTTTACTCATCATATAAATTGCTTACTTATTAGCTCATATCCCCACACTGAAGGCTTTATATTACCCTCGGAAATTAACTTGTAGATTGTTTGTTGTTCTTCACACCGCCTTTTGAAACTATCTTTGCCCACACAGTACAATTCAATATGAATATTCTGATTAACACGGACCAAATACAGTTTTCCGTTTTTTTGCTCAATATGTATCTTACCAGGAAGATATGTTCCTGTATATTTCTCAAGTTCTTCTGGTGACAGAAAAATTTCTTCTGGTTTGTATGAAACAGGGGCTTGTTTATTATGTAGGATTGCAGCAATGCCATTCCCGAAACGGTATTGATCTAATGATTCCGTATTCGATATAACAATAATGCAAATATCTTCATCAAAATAGTACTGGGTATAGGCAGATACACCAAGCATATCTCCACCATGTGCATACTTAACCGTTCTATCTTCCTCATACCTCTCTAACCCATAACAATAGTTGCTTTTGTTTTCTGACAGATAAATCCCGTAGGCATATTCCGATAAAATTTTCCTGTTTTTAAGGCACTCATACCAATTTTGCAGGTCATCACAATTCGTAACTAACGCACCTGCGCCAATACTATATAAATTATTTGTATAAGGTACTCTGGCCAGTTTTCCATAATCATGCATATAATTGTTTGCTTTGTTTGGAATAATATTTTGACCATTATCAAACATAGTATTGTTCATTCCTATCTTCAAAAAAATGTTTTCCTGCAAAAATTCATTGTAAGTCTGCCCTGAAACATATTCAATAATCCATGCAAGCAAATTATAATTAGAATTATTATATTCGAATTCTTTCCCCGGCTTCTTTATAGGCTCCCTAATAATCCAGTTTCTAAAAAATTGTTCCTTATCATAAGGTTTTCTGTCCCCGCCCACATAAAAATCATCTTCAAAATTATAATTATTATGCAGTCCCGATGTGTGTGATAAAAGATGATGAACTGTTATTTCCGAAGGAAGCTGCATGTTTGGGGGCAGATACCAATTTGCTTTTTCATCAAGTTGTAACAGTCCTTTGTCATGCAAAATCATAATTGCAAACGCTGTAAACTGTTTGGTAACAGAGGCAACCATAAATTTTGTTTCCATTGTATTTTTAATGCCAAACTCAATATTTGAATATCCGCGGCAAGTTTCAAATAAAATTCTTCCATTCTGTATAATCCTTACAACGCCAGAAAAATCCCAATAGTCCATTTCTGCAGTAATATAGCTTTTCAAGCTTTTTAAAATCTCTGTCATAAATAATCTCCCTATATTTTCTCTGTATAAAAGCAAAAACTGGCCTTCTTCGTTCAAAGCAAAGAAATATAACCGTTTTCTCCTGTCTTTTTCTGCACAATAACATCTTCCTCTATCTTATCTTTTTTCTCTATGCGCCGTTATAATAGTATAACTATGTGCATTTACTGTAATAACAATATCATTTACATTTATATACCAGTTTTTTCCTTTTCTTGTAATAATGGAATGAGCAGAACCAATTTTATCTTTGCACCATTCGGCAATATCGTCTATATCCAAAGATAGATTTCTTTTTATCCGTACAACACCTAACTCTGTAGTGTGTAATTTATCCAAATGTCTTAATAACTCTAAATCCTGATTTACCTCTGCTATTAACTGAACAAATAACTGGTCTATGAAACCATATATTGTTTCATAATCACCTAATTTTACGAACCCGTATTTTTCATATAATCCAATTTCGCCACTCATAATATATACTTTTTTATAGCCAAGCTCCTTCGCATAGGAAATGATTTTTTGAATCATCAGTTCTGACAATCTCTTGCCACGATACCTCTCATCTACAAAAACAAATCCTATGAATGGTGTAAAGTCATACTGTCCAGACAGCCCGTCTTTTTCTGTAAATGTAGAAAAACCTGCCACTTTCCCATTTACACAAACAGCACACACTCTTTCCCATTCGTTAAATTCATTTTCCTGCATTTTCTTTGCCAGATAAGAACCTGCTTTCCATAAACATCTTTCCGCAAATGAAATTGTTTCTTTCCAATATGTATGTTCCGCTGTCATCAAATAGATTTCTATCATATACTCTCCTATTTCGTGTTTTTATTTCATATTCATACTTTACCGTCAATATCACTGCTTGATTGCAACAAGCACAGAAAATTTTTGATAAGAATACACACACTTCACCGTCTGGAATCCACAATTTTTCAACATACCGGTTTCCTGTTCAACAGAGCATTCCCTATCTAGTTTTCTGCGCTCTTTCCATTGTTCTATCTCTTGATTCGATAATCCACCATGCATCAAATAACTTAGCCAATAAGAATCAAACCAATGATTCATTTGCGGCTGTCCTGCACAAAACTGGTCATAATTTGCGAACACCCCGCCTTTTGGCAATATCTGATAGATTTCTGAAAATAATTTCAGCTTATCCCCATCTTCTAAATGATGTACCGATAAGGCAGAAATCACCGCATCAAAAACCATATCCGGCAGCTTACAGCTATAATCTACAACATAACAGGAAACATTTTCAATACCATAAAATCTTTTCCGGGCAATGTCCAACATTTTATCCGCAATATCTACCAACATGTATTCCGCATCCGGACATTGTTGATACCAAAAATAAGTCAGCTTGACTAAATAATTCCTGTTTTTCCTCCATACTTCCTAAACATAAAATATCTAACCAGTAATTTATTACTGGCTCTGTATAAAGAAGCTTTGCATAATCCTCTGAAAAAATACTGTCCAAAGGTTTGCCTTCAAGAAAAGAACTGGTCTGTTCTATATCATAAAGACACCCTTTTAACATATCTATAGTTTTATTACACCACTTTTTAAAACGTTTCTTAATATAATTTATTCTTTCCTGCTCTGTTCTTGCTTCCCTGGCTTGTTTCTTTGCTAATCTGCCTGGTTTTGTGTTGCCTTTACACCGAACTGGCAAACAGAAATCTTTTACCAGTTTCAATGCTGCTTCATATTGTGACAAACCAAACATCCTTGAAACATAATCAACAGCATCCCCTCCAGCACCACAGGCAAAACAATGGTAATTCTTGTCTATCTTCATGCTTGGGTGCTTATCATCATGGAAAGGGCAGCAGGCTAAACCATTCTTTTTCACATGCAGGTCATAGTTTTCTGCCACCTGTTTTGCTGTCAGATACTCCTTTACCTCTAAAAATATATCCAATTTCTAAAGTTCCTCCTTTTAATTATGGGAAGCCTTTGTTATAATAGATTTGCAAGATTTATTATGGAAAGGCTTGCCCTTTTTATAAGTTACTCCTGTTACCAGCAGGAGTAACTTTATCTTTTACCAGCTTCTAATAACCGTTTTACCAGTCCCCGCCAGTTCAGTATTCATTTCCCTAAGAATTTTATAAGACTTTCCGATACTTACACCAAGCATAGATGCAACTTCTTCTGCATTGTAATAAATTTTTTTGTCCATATTATTTCCTCCTGTTTATACCTTTTGATTTAGTTACGTTTCTTTTGATATGTATATTATATTAACGCATCTTTTGATACGTGTCAATAGTTTTTTAAAAAGCTTTATTTATTTCGTATCTTATGATATAATTATATTACATTTGATACTTTCTATTTCTATTAAAGGATATATCTATCTTTAAGGCAGGAGGCACATTATTATGACAGTTGGAGAAAATATACGGCGTATACGAAAAGAACGTGGTCTTACACTAAAACAGTTAGGTGATATGGTAGGAGTAAGTGAATCTTATATCCGTGCCTATGAGAGCGGACGCAGAAATCCCAAATTAAAATCATTAGAAAAGCTTGCGAAGGCGCTTGCTGTCAATGTTGAAGTATTAACAAATTCAGACTTTGATGGTATCAAGGCTATGCACAGGCTTTTCCAAGTGTTCCGCCAATATGACGGTCATTTGTTTGAATGTCAGGATAAAGACGGAAATGATATGGTTGCTGTCAGTTTTGGTACACTCGCCTTGATGCGTTCATGGTGTGAGCGTTACAGGAAATATATGGAAGAAGTAGAAAAATGTAATTCTATCAAAGACGTGAAAAAAAGAGCCGAGGCTCTATTAAAGGCAGAGGCAGACTTTAATCTCTGGATGGATATTTACCCAGAGTCAGAGCCGTTTGATATGAATTTACAGTTCCAGAAGACACATGATGAATTTATGGATAAGATTGGGTTGAATCCAAAAGAGGAAAAATAAATGATATAAAATAATCTGTTTTTATATCCGAATGTTAAAAAAATAGAAGGTTATTTATATTTGAGGTGATGACATGGACAATGAATCGATTTTGGAAATTATCAGTAAGAACATTAAACGAACTGAAGTAGATGATAAGCTAAAAATATGTGATTTCAGAAAATTACTATACAAGGAATTACATCGGGATTTCTCTTACAAATATGCTGAACTTATTAGAAAATTATTCGCAATCATCTGACTGGATTAACACTTGCTGCAAAAGTCAGGGAAGGAATAAACACAACATCATTTTCTTTCACTCCTGCTAAAACCACCGACAAATGCAATGCCGCTGTTCCGGACGAAAGCGCAGCGGAAGAAGATGCTCCAACATAGGCTGCCACTTTATCCTCAAATTCATCTACATTCGGTCCCAAAGATGAAATCCAGTTTGTTTCAAATGCTTTCTGAATATACTGCTGCTCCTCCGTATGCATGGTAGGAGTAGCTAAAGGAATTTTCTTCATCACTATGCCTCCTCTATATAAAACAACTCTGGCACTCTGTATTCTGAACACATCTTTTCAAAATCTTTTTTGACTTCCTCATAAGCCTCACAGTGATAGTTTCTTGCCCCAGCAGGACACACTTTTATGCAGGCACCACAGGCAATACACAATTCATTATTTGTCTTTCTAAAATCTCCCTCACTAATTGCATTTTGGGGACAAATTCTACTACATTCTCCACAAGCAACACATTTATCATCACCGTCCGGCTTGAATGGTACTCCCTCATAGGAAAACCCATCATACCCTTGTGTTCCCGGCAAGCTGATTTCTTTATAATTTTTCAAACTACGAATACTCAAGAGCTGACAGCACTTTGCTGCAAACGCTTTCATCGCTGCTTTATCTTTGTCATCTGGGCGTCCTGATGCCACGGACGGAAAAACAGAGTGTTCCGCTATAAATCCCCCTGCCGCTATTACATAAAATCCCTGCTCTGTTAAAATATCTTTCATCTGCAATAAAGCATCATCATAATGCCGATTTCCATATACTGCGGCAATAATAGCCGGAGTATTGCTGCCTTTCAAATTCCTTGCCATTTTAGCACATGGCTGCGGAATAAATCCCCCATACACAGGCATACTGAACAGCAATACATCTTCGCCAGAAATTTCCAACAACTCATTGCACGGTTTCTCAAACCAGTTATATGGTTTCATTTGCAGATTTAACCCCTGACCTATACAGCCTGCACACATCTCTGTTGTACCCTTTGCGCTAAAATAAATATTATGCAATATCATCTCTCTACTCTTCCTTTCAAAAATAAAAAAACTTCAATATCTTAATTTCACAGTCCTAAAAATGCCTGTTCCAGATCCGCTATAATATCCTCCACATTTTCCAATCCAACGGAAAGGCGAACCAATCCCTGCTCAATCCCCGCAGCAGCCAACTGTTCATCTGTCAACTGCCGATGCGTCTCACTTGCCGGGTGTAATACACAGGTTCGTATATCGGAAACATGAACCTCATTTGATGCAAGCTGCAACTTATTCATAAACTTTACCGCCGCTTCTTTTCCGCCTTTGATAACAAAAGAAATAACGCCGCTGCACCCACTTAGATACTTCCTTGCTAATTCATAGTTTTCATCGCTCTCTAATCCCGGATAATTTACTTTTTCCACTTTGTCGGACTGCTCCAAATATTTCGCTACTGTCATAGCATTTTCACAATACTGCTTCATTCTGACAGCCAATGTTTCCAGACCAAGATTCAGTAAAAATGCGGAATGTGCGGCAGGATAAACACCAAAATCACGCATGAGCTGCATCCTTGCCTTTACAATATATGCCTTCTTCCCATATGTTTCTGTATAGGAAATCCCATGATAGGATTCATCCGGCTCTGTCAAATCCGGGAACTTGCCATTTGACCAGTCAAAATTCCCGCTATCTACAATCACTCCTCCTACCTGTACTGCATGACCGTCCATATATTTTGATGTGGAATGAACGATTATATCTGCCCCAAATTCAAAGGGTTTACACAAGATAGGCGTTGCAAATGTATTATCTATAATCAGCGGAACCTTATGTTTGTGCGCAATGGCAGCAAATCGCTCAATATCAAAAACTGTCAAGGCAGGGTTCGCAATCGTTTCTCCGAATACCGCCTTTGTGTTTGACTGAAATGCTGCATCTATTTCTTCATCCGTTGCGTTTTTATCAATATAAATACACTCAATCCCCAACCGTCTGAGGGTATGTGAAAACAAATTGACAGAGCCTCCGTAAATTTCCATTGTGCTGATAAAGCTGTCTCCCGCATTGCAAATATTGAGCAGTGACAATAACACTGCCGCCTGACCTGATGTAGTACACATCGCACCAATTCCGCCTTCCAGTTCTGCAATCTTATATTCAACCGCCATTACTGTCGGATTCCCAAATCTGGAATAAATCAGTGATTTCATCGGATCATCAAACACGGCTGCAACTTCTTCCGTAGAATCATAAACATATGTAGTGCTTTGCACAATCGGCATAACTCTCGGTTCTGCGTTTTTAGGCTGATAACCTGCATGTAAACATTTCGTTTCGTCTTTCAAATCAATTCCTCCTAAATTTTTCTCTCTGTTTTTTGACATGAAACAGACTATTAAACATCATAATGAATTGGTATCTGAATATTGTTTTCTTTAAGTGCTTCATATAAAACAATAAAAAAGTCCTCAATATCCTCCTTTGTGATAGCTCCAAGTGCACAAAGCCGAAATGTGTTCTGCGCCGATGTCTTTCCGGGATATATCGTAAATCCACGCTTATAGCAATAATCATGTACCTTTTCAAAACTCCAGTTTTCATCATCTGGGTATTCATCAAGTGCCTGACGGGCAGCATAAATCGTCTGAACAGGCGGCGTAAAGTGCATTTGTCCCGTTGTTTCAAAAAAATGATACTGCATATACAGATTGCAGTAGTATGAGCGTTTTGGATAAGCTGCTGACTTCTTTACCAGTTCTGTATTTCCAATAACAAATGAAAGTCCGGTCATCGCCATAAGTCCTTTTTGTGCCGATGCCATGCAAAAATCAATATTATCTTTTTCAATGTCAATCGGTTTCATTGCATAGGTAGAAATTGTATCTACGATAAAAACAGCACTATATTTGTGTACAAGAAAACCAATCTCCTTTATCGGATTTAAAATACCCGTTCCTGTTTCATTATGTGTGGTATAGACAAGTGCAATGTCTTGATTTTCCTTTAATATCTGCTCCACCTGATTCAAATCTGGTATTTCATCTATTGGACAATCAAAATTAACAAACGGAAGATTATAATACTCACAGATTTCCACTGCCCTCATACTGTAAGTGCCATTGTTAATAATCAGTATCTTTTTCCCTTTCGGCAAAAGGGAATTGATGCACACATCCATTGTAATTGTTCCGGAACCACAAAAAAGTACAGACGTGTATTTATTCAAATCGCCGTGAACAATCCGAACTAAATCTTCACGCATCTGTTTCATCATTGACACAAATTCCTTTTTACGAGGACAAATATCTGGTACAATCTGCGCCATTTTTACGGTATCTGTTGTTGTTGCGGGACCGGGATTTAAAAGAACATTTCTCTTTATCTGCATTTTGTAACACCCCTTTCGCTATTTCAACATGCTATACACACACTCTGATAACGTTAATGCAAGAATAATGTTAATTACCCTGTAATATTTTTGGTATGCTCTCTGTATCAGGACACCCATACCAATCCAAGTAAGAGTTGCAATCGTTCCAATCGTGGCTATGATAATCTCAAATAAGAGCAAAACCCATAAAGAGCCACTATATTCCGTGATATATCCTGTTAATGCAGTAATTCCGAATAAATAAATTTTCACATTGACAAACTGCAGCAAAAATCCTTTTAGAAATGATGCTGACTTTCCCACAGTGCTTGTAGTTGGTTTGCTTAACGCAATATGGACTGCCAGCCACAAAATATAAGCAGCGCCTATGTATTTCATAATACCAAGCACATCCGGTAAAAAAGTGCTTACTCCAAACACGAAAATAGCACATATTACCTGCACAACATAATATCCTGCAAATATCCCCCAATAGAGCGGTCTCCCTTTTTTGTATCCATAGTTCGTTACCGTATTTAACGCCAGTATATTTCCCGGTCCCGGCGTAAAAGCATTGATAACAGAATAAATAAAAAAATTACCTAATACATAACCTGGCATTTTTATGCCTCCTTTCCGCTTCTATATCTTAACACGGAATGCCATGTAATAGGTAATATCTGTTTTATATGCTGTTACATAGGTTGAGCCTATGTTTCATTTATGTCTGGTATTGTTTCAAAGCCTCAACATAAATCTCCCCTAACTCTGATAATTCTTTATCCTTGTTCAGTATGTATCCAATATGCATCATCTCATCTTCCTCCAAAGGAATCGAAATGATAGAATCCCCTTGCAGGTATTTAGGGAAAATACCACTTGAAATCGTATAACCATCCAACCCAATCATTAGATTTACAATAGCCGCACGGTCACTCACCTTAATACTTTTCTCGGCAGGTTCATTGCTGAAAAGCTCTTCCGAAAAATTGGAAGATTCATACGTTCCCTGCACAAAACTAAGACGGGGATATGGTTTCAGATCATCCAGCCTGACAGATTTGCATTTTGCCAACGGGTGGTCTTTGCCTATAAAAATATGGGGCGTTGCAATAAACAACTCAAAAAAATTCAGATTGTATTCTTCAAACAACTTTCTCAGCACATTTTCATTGCTGTTACAAAGATACAGGATTCCTAAGTCACTGAACCTGTTCCGCACATCTTCCACAATCTGATGTGTCTGCGTTTCATTCAGTATAAACTCAAATCTTTCCTGTCCAAAACGCTGTATCAATTCCACAAACGCATTTGTGGTAAAGGTGTAGTGTTGCGTGGAAACACAAAATCTCTGTTTTGCAGGTTTTTTATCAATATATTTTGATTCAAGAAGTTCCATCTGCTGAACTACCTGCCTTGCATATCCTAAAAATTCCATGCCTTCCTTTGTCAGTGCCACTCCCGCTCTGCATCGGCTGAAAATTGTGATTCCAGCTTCCTTTTCTACCTCTTTGATAGCACCAGAAAGACTCGGCTGAGAAATATATAACTCTTTTGCCGCCTCTGTAATAGAGCCTCTTTCCGCAACGATTATCATATATTTTAATTGTTGTAATGTCATACTTCCTCCAAACTAAGTAACCTGATAATATTTTGATTGTAAATCGCTTCACATTAGACAATATTATATCCAGCAAAAGCTAATACCTTCAAAGCTCTGTCAAAATTTTCCTCTTTCACAAGAATATAATCTGTATTGAAAGTTGATACAGAAAAAATGCCAATATTATTATCAGCAAGAATACCAGATATTTCAGATAAAATTCCAATCAATGAAAAATTTAACACTCCTTGTATTCTGAAACCTTTCCACCCATCTTCTCTCTCAATTGTGTTTATAGGCGTGTCCTCCGTAATACATACTAGGGAATATTCTTCATCTGTTTTTCCAATAAAATAAAACTCTTTATTCAAATCAATATCAAGTTCTGATGCAACTTTACAAACAGTCATAGCATAGTCCAATTTCTTAAGTTCCATAATCACCTCCAAACTGACAGTTATAAACGTCAAATTTATTATCTTTAAAGGCTTTTTTTCATCCAAATATGAGGGCAGCCTTCATCATCATCAATATCGCTAAATTCAGTAAACCCTAAAGTCTGATAAAAAGCAGTTATCCTGCACTGGGCATGTAAAGCTAAACATTTTCCACCCTTTTTTTGAATATATTTTTCCGCTTCTTTGACAATAACAGAACCTATACTTTTACCACGATATTCTTTGATAACTGCAAGCCTGCCTAATATATATGTATTCATCACTGTATCCCAAAATATGCGGCATGTTGCAATAGGTATCTTATCCTCGTCAAACATTACAATATGTGTAGCTGTTTCATCTATATCATCAAATTCATTATGAAATCCTTGCTCATCTACAAATACTTTCTGTCTAACTTCTTTTGCATAATTGGGAATCCCCTCATAAATCACTGTTTCCATAATAAATTTATCCTCCTAAATATCGGTTTGCCGCTATCAATAATATTGAAATTATAGCACGCACCCAACTGAATCACAATAATATATCTTACTCTTTTAACCTCTCCTTTCTTTTTTCTTCGGCTTGATTTGCTTATATGCATTGTGGTAATCCCGATACTTTGACTGACAATTCCTTTTACCATATTTGTGAACTACCCATTGTCTAAAGCCAATGGGCTTCCTGCTTCTATGACCTCGCAA
>CAJUJY010000070.1 GCA_910586555.1 uncultured Lachnospiraceae bacterium | reverse complement strand
CCATGCCTTCATTATATCTTATCTTTAACTTTTTGAAAATTGATTTCCGTGAGGTAAAGCATAAACTGCTTGACATTGTAGTAATTGTATTGTTTGCAAAGCTGGCAAATGCCGATGACTGGGAAGAAGTC
This sequence comes from uncultured Lachnospiraceae bacterium, assembly GCA_910586555.1. GTDB lineage: Bacteria > Bacillota > Clostridia > Lachnospirales > Lachnospiraceae > Butyribacter. The sequence continues at coordinate 17,108 of CAJUJY010000070.1, read as the reverse complement.
GAAATTTTTGCAAAATCGAATGAAGAATTTCTAAAACAATATATCACATTGGAAAATGGCATTCCTTACCATGACACAATGCAGAGGGTTATGGGGAGCATTGCGCCCGAATATATGCAGGGAGTTTATAAAAAATGGAACAGACTTGTAAGCAGAAATGAGGGAGAGACCCTCAAAAAAATCATCTGCATTGATGGAAAACCCATGAGGGGAAATAAATCAAAAGAACAGAAAGCAAACCATATTGTTTCCGCATGGTGCGACATGGACGGTTTCTTTCTTGGGCAGAAAAAGGTGGAAGAAAAATCAAATGGGATCATTGCAATACCGCAGTTGTTAGATGCCATACAAGCCAAAGGCGGCATTATAACCATTGACATTATGGGGACACAAACGGAAATAGCGGAAAAGATAAAACAGAAACGGGCAGACTATATGCTGGCAGTAAAGGAAAACCAAAAAAATCTCTATAATGAAATAAAGGAATATTTTGAAGATGTGGAGTTCCTTAAAGAAATAAAAAGCAGGGGTGGTTATAAAATAACTAAGGAAAAAGCCCATTCCCAAATAGAAACAAGAGAGTACTACCAATGTGACAAACTGGGATAGATGCAGGAAAAGAGCCGCTGGAAGGGGATAAAAAGTATAGGGATGACATGCAAAACAACAGAAAGAAGGTATTATATAATCAGTCTGCCATTAAATGTGGACAAGTAAATTTTTATAAATTTATGATCTGCTCCAGATGTTTTTCTGGATTCGTACCGATTGCATATCTCTTCCTTATAAATATAAGGGCAGTTTAGTTCAAATATCTGGTTTAAAACAAAATTATTTTTGTATGGTTAAAAGAATAAACTTTAGATTTAGAAAGACAGGGTATATAATGAAGATTGGTGGAAGTACAGAAAGCATTGTAAAGTTTTATTACAACAGTAAGGATATTTTACAAGAGGACAGTAAAATATCTACAGATAAGGATATGGCATTAAAACAGAATGATGGCAGCATGTCACAGGCATTAAGTAATTTTAAAGAAATAGCAAAACGCTTTCCTGATATTTCTTTTATTGTAACTGATGATTATAATGGGGTTAAGGAAGAATATAAAGGAATAAGCAGTGTATCATGTTTTGGTTACCAGGATAAAATTAGCATTGCGCTTAATGAAGAGGTTGTTAAGAACTGGCATGAAGATAGTGAAAGCATTACAACAATGATTAATACATATAGTTGTTTTTTATTAAGTAAAAAGTATCCTTTAAGATTTTAAAGGATATTTTTTTGTGGTTTTTAAGTATCATTAAAAAATTATAAAACTATTTTATAACCAGTATAACAGCCAATAAAAGCTGGAAATACCAATTTAACAATATATGAACCTTAATAGAAAATTAATTAAAAAATATTGACAAAAAATAAAAGTAGTTTTATAATATATAAAATAATTCTTAAAAATAAAATCGTTATATTTTTTATTAATCAAATAAAGTATAAATCTATGTTATATTACAGTTGCATTATATAAATAAATATATTGCCTCTGTATTGTATAAAAATGCCCTGGCAAAAATTATATTAAATTGCTAGGACAAGACTATAAACACTTTTAAAAAAGTACCCGGGATAAGAATATTACTTTTTTATATAAGTATAAATAAAAATATAAAAAGGAGGTGAAGAGAGAAAAATAATTTTCATTTATTATAACCGCAAAAAGCAAGTAATTAGCTTTTATGGAAAATGTTTATTAAAAGTAAAAATTTAAAAGAATAAAAATATGGTTAAATAATTTAACTATAACCAGGAGGTATATTTATGAGAAAAAGTAAAATTTATTTTATGGCATTGTCACTTTTTTGTATAACTGGAGCTTCATTTAATAGTAATATAATAAATGCCAAAGCAGAAGTTGATGGAGATCTTTCTATTGAAGAAGGGGGAAATGAATATATTTTAACTGAAGAAGATGTATTATTAGATCAGCAAAAAATGGAAGAGGATATTCCAGAACCTTCTGCTGCTGGAGATTTTAATATTAATTTTAATATGGATTATTCTTCTGAGATAGTGGAGGAAATACCTAAAGAACTTATAAAAAATTCTCAGAATACGGAAAGCAATATTTTTTTATATAATGAAAGTGGATATTTGATTAATGAAATATATCCCGATGGTTATGTGGTTAAATATCAATATGATAATGGTAATAATACGATTAGTTCTATTGATACAGAAGGGTATGGTCTTGTATATCAATATAATGGGAAAAAATATAATTTAGAAGAAGCATATTATAATGGCAAAGAAATTAATGAAGAGGATTCTTTAAAAATACATACAATATTCCCTAATCAAAAGGTAAAGGCAGTCCAACCAACAGTTGACAATTATATTGTTAATGGAAAAGGAATGAATAAATTATTGAAAGATGCACAGTTTGTGTATAATGCTTCATCCTCATGGACACAATCAGATATCCAGTCTTTTTTAAAGAAAAAAAATTCTATATTAAAAAACGATATAAAAGTGTATGCAAAGAAAAATAATGGAGAAGTTTATAATACAGGGAGAGTGATTACACCAGCTAAAGTTATTTTTATAAATGCTAGGGATTACAAAATTAACCCAAAGGTTATTTTAGCTACTATTCAAAAAGAAAGTTCAATTATTACAGATAGTAATGTAAATCTTAACAGCAGAAGATTATTTTTCGCAATGGGTTATGGAGCAACTGATAGTGGTGATTTAGTATCTTATACCGGATTTGACAGGCAAATTGAGAATGGTGCAAAAAAACTATTTGAATTTTATCAAAATGCACCAGCAGATAAAATTCATACTGTTCATGAAGGGAAAAAAATTACAATAAACGGAGTGACTTATCCAGCTAAAATACGTTTAAGTAATTCTGCAACTTGGGCATTATATGAATATACACCACACGTGTTTGATCCAAAATATACTACTAGCGTGACAGGAGGCAATTATTTATTTTATCAAATATGTGATGGATGGGGGTGGTTTTAGTTGAATTGCAAACAAGCTAAAAGAAAAATAAATTGTGTGGTTACTTTTTATACATTAGCTTGCTTTTTATTCATGGCATGTGGAAAAGCAGATTCACCGGATATTTCTTCTGGGCAGAAGGTAACAGAAAACAATGGCAGTACTCAGCCAAAGGAAGAAGAAAATGTTGTTGTGGCATCTGGAACAGCAGGGGAATATCTGGTAGAACTTATATTAAAAAATGGATATTATGAGGATAATAAATTGTCTGCCTACCAGAATACTTACCAGGGGAAATTTTACATCAAAGTAAGCAAAGATGGACAAGAACATTCCAATTTAACTGTGGTGTATGACAACTCAAAAGAAGGGCTTCATTTCCCACCAGATGGAAAAATCCAATTGTGTGATTATAATGGGGATGGATGGCTGGATTTTGCAATAGGGCAAAGGATTGGCAGCAGTGCAAAGGAGTACCATTTCTTTACAATTACTGAAAAAGGGAAAGTGTACCAGATGAAGCCTGATATAGTGGCGGATGAAGAATATTTTCCGTTGTTTAAAGTAGCAGATGGAAAAATCCAGTATTGTCAATATAATCAGAAAGATGAAAAATACTTAAATAAAACAGTGGAGATATCAGTAATAAAGAAATAAATGGGATATTGCAGAGAATACTGGTATTAAAAAAGCATAGAATTAATAAGTTAAAAGAGAGGGGCAGCAGGCCATTTGCCAGTTTATGGACTGCTGCCCTTTTTATGCCTGGCAGGATAATATATTTATATCCTGTACATAAATATTTTACTTTTTATAGGCTGCCTGCTCCTTTGCAAGTTCAAAAAGAAGCTGCCGTACTGTCCAGCTTGAATTAGATGGGGTAAGTACTGCTTTATAAGTAACATTGATATTTTTATTGCTGCGTAGCTTAAAAAGAATTTTATCCAGCTTTTTACTGCTAATTCCACAAAATAATATAAGGCTGTCACCAGGGGCTTTCCCTGTAAATGGATTGGATTTTAAAATATCTGTTTTGCCATTTGCAATGTTTTTAAGTGTATCATTATACTGTAGTACATCTGCTTCGGCTATTTGTAAATGCATTGGCGCAAGAAGTTTTTTTATTTCTTCTTTGCATGATACATTAAAAAGAATCACCTTTTCCATATATGTGCCTCTTTCTGTTATTATTAGCCAGCACCTTAGAACCATGCTGTATAATTTGTAATTAACTGCCAGGTTTTACTTCTTTTTTAGCTTCTTTCCTGTCCTGGTAAACTTTTATGCCTTTAAGATAAGGTAAATTACCTGGGGTTATTCCAGATAAAAAACCATCTGGGCCATATAAATCATATCCATTATCCACTTTAATAATATAAAACCCAGAAACTGGCAGAGTATTTTTATCTATATGTATTACAGCCATGCCTTCTTTCATATCTTTATTTGGTGGTTCATTGTATGGCTGGAAAACAATGGAGTAAGATAACAGAAAGGCTGCAATAATTAACGGGATAAATATTAAATGCTTTTTCTTGCAGTTTTTATGCCTGTTTTCTGTTATCATTTTAAAGCGCTGTATAAGTTTTTTATTATCATTATTATCTAAAATACTGCTTGAACATGAAGGGATTATATTTGGTGTTTTTATATTGGCTGCGGCAACTTTGGCTATTGCCTGTAAGTATTCCTTTTTCTGGCTGTTTCTAAGGTTTAAGCACACTTCCCTGTCTGCTTGTAACTCCATAGTATGTGATAATTCAGAGTATAGTTTTTTAAATAAAGGATTCCACCAGAATACTGCACATATAAATTCCATAATTAATTTAATAAAATTATGTTTAAACCTATAATGTGCAATTTCATGCATAAATATACCAAAAAGCCCGCCACCACTGAACTGGATATCTGGTAAAAGTATAACCGGATGTAACAGTCCTGTAATGGAAGGGGATTTTATAAAATTACAAACTATAATTTTAACCTCTGGCATATCATTATATATATCTGCTTTATTACATAGGTTATATAAATATTTGTTCCCTGAAGCCGGCATAATGCTAATTATATGTTTAAAACCTATATATTCTTTTATACGTTTTTGTATAATTAACATGGCAGGAAAAAGCCATAAAAAAATAATAATTTCTCCCAGGGTTATCGCCATATAAGGGGATTTAATAACAGGCATAGTAAAAAAATCCCTTATTGGCGGTAAAACTTTATCACAGTGTATAGCCTGTGTAAACGGCATTTCTATTGGCAGCAGTATCCTGGTTATACATACTATAAGCAGGATAAACAGGATATTTGCAGGACAATGTTTTAAAACTATTTTTTTATTTCTTAAAATGGAAAATACTAGTATAAAAATACCAGTCCATAATAAAGTGATGCATAACGAATATATAGTAAATGGTGTATATGTACTAACAAAAACATTTTTGTTATAGTGTATCATCTTCATATTCCTTTATAATGCCCTGTAAAACATCAATAATATCTTCTTTTCCAATGCCAGTATTACCAAGAATAGAAGATACCATAAAAGAACAGCTTTTCTTGCCATCCTCTTCAGGCTGGTAATACCTGTTAAACTGCATTGTAATGTATTCATTAGCAGACAGCGCAGGACGGAAAAGCCTTCCATATGATTTTCCCAGTTTTGTTATACAGTCAATTTCTATTGCACCTTTATTTTGCAGGCTGCGTAAAAGGCCTTGTATGGAAGATGCCGGCCATGTCCTGTCTGGGATTTTCTTTGCTATTTCTGAAGCGCTTAAAGGTTCTTTGCTGTCCCATAATACTTTCATTACTTCTTCTTCTTTAGCTGGTAAATAAAAGAACTCCGGGGTTTGTTTTGTTTTTTTCTGTTTTAACATATCTTATCCTACTTTCTTATTAATTGTTTTATTAGAATGAATACTTTAATAGTTTGAAAATACCAGTGGAGTTTTTGCCTGCCTCTGCCACTTACAGATATAAAAGCTATTTGCCAGTTTGGTATATAGTAATATTTCTTTAATTATATATTCTTTTGTATATTATGTCAATCATAAATTATATCCAAATGGTTTTTTGAAAAAAATACAAAAGATATATTGACAAACTAAAAAGACCGATTTGTATTGTATAAAAGAAAGTATAACGAGGAATTATTTTAATTTAACTTTGTAGCAAAAAGATATCTGTAATATTTTTTAGGAATATTTACATGGCAAGAAAGCTTTATAAAAGTACAAAATAAAATTTAATGGAAAAAATTATAAAAATAATATTGACAAATAAAAATAAAGTATTTATAATTCAAAAGAATAATAAAAAATAAAAACCTTTTCTATTTACGAAAATATTATAAATGAAGAGATTTTAAAGACAGTGGAAAAGTGAAATCCAAAGAAAGGATGAATAAATGAGAACATCTAAAAAACATCTATTTAAATACACTGTGCTGGCGGTGGCTGTTTGAAATGCATATTGTGTATTTAAATAGTAATGGTGAATTCCGGACAATAAGTATAACAGACTTTGGAAATGGATATCATGAAATTTCTGTTGAAAAGGATGATAAAAAGGATTTTGCCAAGAAAGTTCCTATTAAACAGGATACAGGTAAAAATTCACACCAGGTTTTTTTGTACTCAATGGAAGCAGAAAATATTATAAAGGAATGGATTAACTGGGAGAGTGTGGGAAAAGAGGGCTTTGAAATTATACAAAGCGCCAGCCTGTCTGTTGAAGGAAATCCAGATGTAACCAGGCTTACAGAAGAACAGTTAAAGAAACTAAAGATATATTTAAAAGCAGCTAGAAAAACTACTGGAAACCCATGTGGCTATGAAAATTATTTTGAATGTATACAAAATGATGGAACCAGTTTCCATTTTTCCATATCCGCAGACGGGGAGAGCATTTCCACAGACCAGGGTGTGTATATATTGGATTCCCCAGATAATTTAGAAATAGTGGAATTATTTAAGGAAATATTTAAATCTGCCTGAAAAAGAAATATCCAGACTTAAAATACATTTGTAATAAAAAAGCAGAAGAATTTAAAATATATGGATAGTAACTTGTAGTTTGATATTTTTTAGGAATATTTAAAATAAATGTTTGATTTTTGGCTGGTTTGTGTTATAATCGTGTAGCTGATAAGAATAGAAGAGATGTTTGTAAAGACCGTTTTTGGAAATCTTGTCCAGAATACGGTCTTTATTTCCGTACAAGCATGACAGGGGTATAGCGCCTTTATATTGTGGGATATCTGGTTTTATACAGTAAGGTTATAACAGGGCGGGATTGTAATATATGTAATGGAGCAAAACACGTTCCAGTGTTTTAGAAAGGAATTTTTTTATACTATGAATTTTGAAGAATTATGTTTAGACCCAAGAATATTAAAAGCTGTAACAGAAATGGGATTTGAACAGGCAAGCCCTATACAGGCACAGGCTATTCCAGTGGCTATTGATGGAAGGGACATGATAGGACAGGCACAGACTGGTACTGGCAAAACTGCTGCATTTGGAATACCTCTTTTGCAGAGGGTTGACCCTCACAATAAGAAACTACAGGCAGTTGTGTTATGCCCGACAAGGGAGCTTGCTATACAATGTGCTGATGAAATACGTAAGTTTGCAAAGTTTATGCATGGAATAAAAATACTGCCTATTTACGGGGGGCAGGATATTTCTAAGCAGATACGTTCACTTAAGGGCGGGACACAGGTTATAATAGGCACACCAGGCAGGGTTATTGACCATATTAACCGCCATACACTTAAAATGCAGAATGTAGGCATGGTAGTGCTTGATGAAGCTGATGAAATGCTTAATATGGGATTTAGGGAGGATATAGAAACAATCCTTGAAAATATGCCAGAAGAGCACCAGACATTGCTTTTCTCTGCAACAATGCCAAAGCCTATTATGGAGATTTCAGGCAATTACCTTAAAAACCCTGAAGTTATAAAGGTTGTAAAAAAAGAGCTTACTGTCCCTATGATTGAGCAGTATTATTATGAAGTAAACCCACGCAAAAAAAGTGAGGTGCTTTCAAGGCTTATTGATATGTATGATCCTGAACTTTCACTTGTATTCTGTAATACAAAACGCAAGGTTGATGAACTTGTTGAGGATTTGAAAGGCAGGGGGTATTTTGCAGCAGGGCTGCATGGTGACCTGAAACAGTCACAGCGTGACAGGGTAATGGGCGGTTTCCGCAATGGGCGTACAGATATACTTGTAGCAACAGATGTTGCGGCAAGGGGTATTGATATTGATGATGTGGAAGCTGTTTTTAACTATGATGTTCCACAGGATGATGAGTATTATGTACACAGGATAGGAAGGACAGGCCGTGCAGGAAGGACAGGCCGTGCATTTACGCTTGTTGTAGGACGTGAAATATATAAACTTAAGGATATACAGAGATACTGCAAAACTAAAATTAAGCGCCAGCCTATACCATCTGTTAATGATATTACAGGAATTAAAGCTGATAAGATTTTAGAGAGGGCTTCTGGGATAATTGAAAATGAAAATCTTGGAAAAATGGTTGATATTTTAGAAGAACACCTTGATGAGCGTGATTATTCATCACTTGAAATGGCGGCCGCACTGCTTATGATGCAGATGGGTGAAGGTGAGATTACAACAGAAGATATGAAGACAGAAGACTTTGGCGATACTGGTGCAGAACCTGGAATGGTGCGTTTGTTTATAAATATCGGCAAGAAACAGAAAGTGCGTATAGGTGATATACTTGGTGCAGTTGCAGGTGAATCAGGAATGGAAGGAAAGCTTGTCGGTGCTATTGATATGTATGATAAATATACATTTGTGGAAGTCCCGAGGGAGTATGCTTCAGATGTTATAGATGCGATGAAAAATGCAAAAATTAAAGGTAAATCCGTAAATGTAGAACCGGCTAACAAAAAAGATTAAAAATAAGGGGCAGGAAACCTGTAAAAAGGTTCCTGCTTTTTATTTAGAGTTAAAATTTGACTTCCATTATATAACAATGTATACTAAAAGTTAACCTCATCAAGTAAGTCCCCCACTTTTATGTTGTGGAAACATAAGTAGCGGGCAGGGACTTACTTGTTTCAGTGGGAGTATAAGCTCCCACTGAAAAGCTGCGGTAGCAGCTATGAGGTTGGTTTGTAAGTGGGCAAGTAGCCAATGCCTGCTTGCAGGCAATGCGGATTGCGAATATCCGCTTGACTAAAAAATGCAGCTTAAGGGGTGTTTTATGCATAAAATAGCAGTTATATCGGATACGCATGGAAAGTTAAGGAAAGAAGTTATAAGACAGGCAGAAAATTGTGAGGCTGTATTCCATGCAGGTGATACTGGCAGCAGGGAAATAATTTTAAGGTTAAAGGAAATAGCCCCTGTTTATGTTGTAAGGGGAAATATTGATGGTAAATGGGCAGCAGATATTCCAGAAGAATTATATTTAAGTCTTTATGGTTTTAATTTTTATATGGTACATAATAGAAAACATATAAAAGCAGATATTTCTAAAACTGATATAATAATATATGGACATTCGCATATATACAAAGAGGAATATGCAGGGAATGTATTATATTTAAACCCTGGAAGCTGCGGGCCTGGACGTTTCCGGCCCAAGGTTACAATGGCTGTAATTACATTAGATAAAGAAAAACATACATTTTCTGTCCAGAAAATCCATTGTATAAAAGCAGATGCAGCCAAGGAAACAAAAATCCTGCAAAAAGATATGTATAGCATTGTTAAAAATGTGTCAAGGGATATGGAAGCAGGCAGGAAAATATCTGAAATAGCAGAAAGAAACGGTATAGAAGAGGAACTTGCAGAAAAAATCTGCCGTATTTACAGTACACACCAGGGCATAGATACAGATGGCATATTAAACAGGCTTGATATATGGAATTTATAGCATGTATAATAAAACTAATAAAAGCTGCCAAGGCAGGCTTTAACCAGAACTAAGAACCATCAGGCTTTAACCTGGAAAGGTACAGATATAACAGGAGGCAGTATATAATGACAGAGGAAGAACAGATAGAAAAGATTTATAAACAGACTTTAGATATGCCACATTCAAAGGAGCGTAATGAAACATTATATAATTTAATACAACGTGCAGATATTATTAAAAACCACCATATGCAGAAGTTTTTAAGATGGATGTATGCTAGTGAACTTATGAGGTGTGGTGACCAGGGGAAGGTTTTTCCTGTAGTTGCTGAATATATTTCCCTGCGTGAAGAAGAAGAGGAGTGGTGTCCTCCTGGTGGCATTGATGGTATTGAATATATGGCAGATTACTGTCTTGAGGTTTTATGTTACCTGCCACAAATTACACTTGTACAGGCAGAGGAAATAATAAAGAAGTTAGAAGATATGGTTTTTTATAACAGGTACGGGAAAAGGCTTTATTACCAGCGTTTATTCCGTTTTTATTCTGTAATTGATACAAATAAAGCACTTAAATATTTCTGGCTTTTTAAAAATACAAGGCGTGATATATGTTCAGACTGCAAAGCATGTGAACAGGCTGATATGGCCAGGCTGTTTTTCAGGCTTGGTGATATGGCAGAGGCAGATATCCTTGCACGCCCTGTATTAGATGGGACGTTAAAGTGCCATGATGTGCCACGCAATGTATGGCAGCTTTATTTACAGCGTGCCATTGATTATAAAGATCTTAAAAAGGCTGTACCGCTTGCAGAAGCATTATATAATACAAGTGACATTAATGACCCGACAGACCTTGGATATTTTGGAGCAGTAATGCGCTGTTTTGCATTTACTGCGAAGGAAAGGGCAGAAATGCTTTTAAAAAAGTTTTTAATAAGATGGGAACCATTATGGGATAAAGAAAAGTGGCTTTCTTTTCTTATGGGTGCATGGACTGTATGCAATGAATGTGCAAAGACCTTAAGTACAATGTATATTCCAGGACTTACAGATAAAGTACCTTTCTGGCAGAAGGATGGCATTTATAATATAAAAGAAATGGAAAAGTGGTTTTATAGTGAAGCTTTAAGGACAGCACAAAGCTTTGATATGCGCAATGGTACAAGTTATTATACAGAAGAACTGGAGCGTGTAGTGTGTTCCGCCAGATATAAAGAGGGACAGCGTTTTTATATAATTAAAGTATAATTAATAAGTAAAAGGGGAAAAGTTATGGGATTATTTTTAGAAACTGCAATAGTAAGAGGAAGAGGTTCATTTCCTGTAAAAAAATATTTAAAAAACATTGCAAGCAACAATAATTTCGGAATTATACCAGAGGAGTGCATTATAAGTACAGGCCCTAAAGGTACAGCAGTAAAGTTTAATGAAGATGTCTGTGGGCATAACCAGCTTGCTGCTGCTTTATCAAAGGAAGCAAAGGGTGTTGTGCTTCTTTGTTATATTTATGATGATGACTTCTGGGGATATTATCTTTATGATAATGGTGAAAAAAAAGATGTATTCTGTCCTATACCAGATTATTTTGGTGATGTTAGTAAAGATGAAGCCTTAAAAATGGCAGGCAATGCAAAGATATTGTCAGAAGTATTTGATGTGCCAGCCGCAAAAGTCAGCCAGTACTTGCTTTTCTGGGAAGAACTGGAAGATGGTTTTTGTGAAAAAGCATATAAAGATGATATGCATGGTTATAGTGTATGGCAGATAAAGGATTTTATAAAAGCGCTTGGATTTAGTACAAGTTTTTTTCCTTGCAGTGTTTATACAGAGGATAATAAGCAAGTTACAGAAGATAGTATATTTAAAACAGGCCTGCCAGATACAGCAGTTAAAGGAAAAAAAGATATAACAGGACATAGCAGCAGCGCAGAGAATGCCAGCATACAAGATAATACAACAGAAGACCTGCCAGGTTTACAGCAAAAAAAAATTATTCCACAGCTTCCAGCAGATACTGTGAAAAAAGAAGTGGAAGAAAAAAAGTACCATTTCCAGGTAAATCTTGGCGGAATGTTAGATATATTGTCTAACCATTTATATAAAAGTCCTGATGTATTTATAAGGGAACTTTTACAAAATGGTGTTGATGCTATTACAATGCGCCAGAAAAAGCAGCCTGGATGGAACGGGGGTGTTATTACAATTAATGTTGTACCAGGCAAGAGCATACAGTTTTCTGATAACGGATCTGGCCTTAATGAAGAAGAAATACACCGTTTTCTTGCTGTAATAGGGCAGTCTTCCAAGACACAGCTTGTAAACGGGCAGATTCCAGAAGATTATATAGGAAGGTTTGGGATAGGCCTTTTATCATGCTTTATGGTGTCCGATTCTATAGTAGTACATACAATACCATCAGATGGAAGCCAGGCGCATATATGGACAGGTTTTCCAGACGGGACTTATACATTGGAACCGCTTGGCGCAGACTATACTACATACAAGGCAGATATGGCTTTTGGCACAACTGTAATACTTAAGGCTAAAAAGGGTGAAGAACATTATTTCAATAAGGAAAAAATAGCAGAACTGGCAAGATATTACGGGCTTGCCCTTCCAGTACCTGTATATATGTCAGGAAACCCTGAAAGGCTTAATAATGTTCCTTCTGACTTTTCGGGCATAGGACGCAGCCAGCTTTTATCATTTGGCAACTGGCTTTTTGATGAAGAATTTTTAGATGCAATACCAATACAGACACCACATCTTAGTGGTGTAGCATATATTTTATCATACCGTACAGATTCATCAATTAAGAGCGGCCACCGTATTTATTTAAAACAGATGCTCCTTACAGAAGAAGGTAATACGCTGCTGCCTTCATGGGCATTTTTCCTGCGTTGTTTTTTAAATACAAGGAATTTGCGTCCTACTGCGTCACGTGAAGATTTTTATGAAGACAATGCACTTCTGGAGGCAAGAAAAGAATTTGAAAATGCTATAAGTGATTATCTTGAGGGTATGGCACATAATGGTGAAGAACTCCGTCTTGAAACTATTGTAAATACCCATGTACAGGCTATTAAGTCAATGTCTGTATGGGATGACAGGCTTTTTAAATTATTTGTAGATTACCTGCCATTTGAAACAAGTGAGGGGACACGGACAGGACTGTTTTTAAAGCAGGCTGGAGTAGCAGAATGGATTAGTTCCGTTCCAAGGTTTAAGCAGTTAAGGCCTGTTTTTATGGCACAGGGCAGGCTTTTAATATGTACAGGGTATACAAATGATGAAGAACTTGTAAGGAAGCTTGCAAACATGTATTCACTTCCATTAGAACCATTCCAGGAAGACAGCATGGATCTTGTAATGGAAGAGTTATATCCATTTGAATGCCAGCGCACAGAACTTTTAGAAACTATTGCAAGCCAGGCACTAAGCCAGTTTGACTGTAAGGCAAGCGTAAGGCGTTTTCTTCCAATGGATTTGCCAGTGCTCTATTCAATAAGTGATGAAGTACAGTTTTTAAGGCAGTTACAGTCAGCAAAGGAAAGCAGCCACAATATATTTTCTGATGCACTTTCTTCACTAATAGACAGCGTAGAGGAAAGACCGCTTGCCATGCTGTACTTAAACCTTAACAGTCCTTTAGTACAGCGGCTTGTACAGATAAATGATGAAGAAATGTTAAAAAGCATTTTAAGTGTTTTGTATGTACAGGCACTTCTTGCAGGAGGACACCCATTAAGAGGAGGGGAATTAAAGGTTCTTAATAAAGAACTTTTAAATCTTATTGAATACAGCCTGTAAACAAGACATAGCCTTAAATATAGAAACTGGCAGGAGATAGTTTATCCCCTGCCAGTTTTAATAAATTATATTGTCCCAAGCATTTCTTCAACCCTTTTTTCATATGTGTGTTCTTCCCTTACCCTTTTACACCCGTTTCTTGCAATATCCCTGCGTTCGTCATCATGTTTAAGGTAGTACTGGATTTTATTATATAAATCTTCCCTGCATGAATAACTGGCAAAGTCCTCCCCGTCTATAAAATGCCTGTCAAAGTCATTCTGGCAGTTAGTAAGCAGGAAGCCTCCAGCGCCCATTATATCCATTGCCCTTAATGGTATTCCGTTCTTAATACTCCTTAATGTAATGTTTAAGTTTATTTTGCTGTTCTGGAAGACTAGCGGCATTTCATACATATAGTGCACAGTACCCATATTTTGTATATTTTGAAGGAACGGGGTTTCTTTAGGAGTATAAAGCTTAATGGTTATATCTTTAAAACGCCTGCTTATGCCATCTAATATTTCTGTTCTTTCTGTCTGTGTAATCTTCCTGCACAGAAAGTAATTGGCATATGTGTAGCCTGGTGTTTCAAGCCCTCCAATATTAGTATCAAGCGGCATTGCTTTTTGAAGGTTTTCCATTATGGCAGGGGATAAGGTTTCTTCAACAAAATTACAGCCATACACAAGCATTTGTGAAGCCATTACCCCTTCAATATAACCACGTGTATATTCATCAAGTCCTTCAATCCTGTCATAAAGTGTATGCTTTTCGGTATACATTGAACCTACAAAAGAAACATCAGATTCTACAATTTTTTTCTGTGCTGGTGTTGCTGACATTTTTGCAAGCCTTTTTGCATTAACTGCCATAGGCATGTAAAATACATTTTTAACACCCAGGCAGTAAAGATCATAAACCATTTGTGAGTCAAAAATAAATATCCTGTTGCATGGGTTAAAAACCGTCTTTGAATATACAAGTACAAGCGGGCTGTCATAACACCATGATATATAAGGGATACCTGTTTCATTGCAGGCATCTGATATTACAGGAAAATAATTTGATGTAAATACAAGGTCTGTGCTATGTGTACGTATATATTTTTTAATTTCTGATTTATACTTTGGATCAATACGGTAATTTTTAGGCTCATAAGGGTAGTCTGTAACAGTATGCCCAAGCGTTACAAATGCTTCTGTTATATCTTCTACACCAAAACTTTTCCACTGTGGATATAAAATATTCATAATTATGCCTGCTTTTCAATATTAACTTTATTAGTATCTGTAGTATCTGTATTTTTCTGCGTTTTTTCAATATCTTTTTTCAGCCTGTAATTAATTCCAAGCCCTATGCCTATTAATGCATAGAATATAGGTGATGTTGCAACACATGAGTCATTGGTAAGTGCAAGTATCATATAACCAATGGAACTTGTAAATATAGCTACACCCACTTTAGGCAGGTATCCTTCATAACTGTTTTTCCAGTATATAGACATGCTGTTTATAATATACAGTATGAAAAATATAAGCATTGCAATTAATGAAGGCACACCAGTCTGTACAGCGGTCTGTAAATACATGCAGTGCGGTTTTGTTACAATTTCATTCTGGTGCCATGAATTATATAAGCCTACCAGGTCATTATTTGGAAATGCAATTACAAATGTTTCAGGGCCTGAACCAAGGAAGAAATATTTCTTTAAAAGCGGCAGGGTTCTTGCCCATATATAACCACGGCCATTTGCAAAATGGTAATGGTTTTCAAGGAAATCAAGGGATTTTTCCTGTTCTGTAAGTTTCATTAATGCCATGCCTGCACCAAGTGCATAATATGTTTTATTATTTGCTTTCATAAGGTTTGAAAAGTACCATGGCTGCCCGTCAATAGTAACTGAAAAACCATAAAAATCTTTAGCCCTTACTGATGCAAATGTAAAAGGAAAACGTGCATCATCTATTATATAAGATGTGCTTTCTTCTGAATAATTGTATGTTACAGGCGTTCCAGTACTATCTTCAACAGTAAAAATATCATTGCCATATTCATCCTGTTCTGTTTTAAATACAACTGTATTGCCATTATATCTAATAGTAACATTATCATCATTAGTAACAATGCTTTCCAGCACATGTACTTCAGGGGCAGTAGAAAACATTGATTTCATACGGTCAATAAGTATATTCTGGTTTAATACATTTATTCCAATAAATGCCACTGCAAATACAGCAACTGCTGTAACAGTTATTTTCCAGTTTTTAATAAATACCTTACGCATACATATAAGCATAAGCAATAGTGAAAGTATTATTGTAACAACACCTGCACGTGACTGTGAGGAGAAAAGTATAATTACAAGAGAAACAGCAAGGAAGCCATAACCAATGCGGCTCCATATTTTTTTAGTTGTAAATATAAGCGCAACAAGCAAAGGTACAATAAGGGTTGCATAAAAGCCTACATAGTTAGGATTGTACAATGTAAGGTATGCACGTCCTATTTCAAATTTAAATTCAAGCCCGCCTTCTGGTGAAATAAGCTTCTGTCCAAATTCTGTACGCAGGAAGTCATGATGGAATGCCTGGCTTAAACCAAGTGCTGCCATTACTGAAATGCCTGCTATAAACCATTTCATAGTACGTCTTAATACAGTTTCCCCCTGGAATATAAAGAAACAGTAGTATACAATTATAAAATATCCAATAAGTATCCATACTGGCTCAAACTGTTCATATATCCCGTTAAATGAGAAATATGAGTATTTGGAAGCAATAGCTGAGATAAATGAAATAACAGCATAGGCAAGAAGGGGTATAAGTTTCTTATCCCAGGCAAATTTCCTCTCTTCACCAAGCACCATATATATAACAGCAAATACCATATAAATTGATATAATAATAAGTGCCACTGTTTTGTACCGCAGAAAAAAGTCAGCGGTTTTGGCATTACCTGTATACCATTCAAACTGGTCAAGTTTTGTTTCGTATTCATAATAAAATGTAATAAGCGGGATTATTGCTAAAACCGCTATAACTGGGAATAACAGGAAAAAAGAAAAGGGCTTTTCCTCTTTATCCTTTCGGTTTCTGTTGCTTATATTATAGCTAGCCATTCTTACCTCCTATGTAAAATATATAATAAATACCAAAGTATATTATACATGAATTATTATAAAAAACAATAGTTAAATAATATTTGCAGCCTGCAATGCCTTAAAAATATCTGTAACAAAAATAATTATAGGAATTTTTAATCCTTTTTAATCTTGAATTTATCTGCCTGGTATATTAAAATAAGCCCATTGCACGTTGCTTTAAGTTTTTATTTATAATTAAAAGACTAACTATTAAAAGTCAAGACCTGAAATGAATTTTTTGAATGAATTGCCGA
>CAJUJY010000069.1 GCA_910586555.1 uncultured Lachnospiraceae bacterium | reverse complement strand
CGGCAATTCATTCAAAAAATTCATTTCAGGTCTTGACTTTTAATAGTTAGTCTTACAATAATATTATAATACGTATTTTACGTATTGTCAAGAGAAAATTACAAAGAATGCGTATTTTACGTATAAAATATATGAGAGATATAAAAATATGAAGATTAGTAGCTTAAAAATTTTTGAAATTAGGGATTGACATTTGTACGTAAATAAATTAGAATTAGTTACGTACAAAATAGAAAGGAGATTTAAATGTCCCCAAGAACAGGCAGACCGACTGACAATCCTAAAAAAGCAAGGCTTGAACTTAGATTATCTAATGATGATATATCGAAGTTAGAATATTGTTATCAGAAAACAGGACTAAGTAAAGCAGAAATTCTAAGAAAAGGGTTGGAGTTGGTATATCAAAGCCTAAAGAAATAAGAGATTGCAGCCCCTACCACAGTTCGCAACCTCTTATCTAGCAAACACCCTATAAAGGATATTCTTTTTTAATTGTAATCTATTTATTTTATTTATTCAAGAGTTTTCTAAAAATTTTCTTAATATATCCGTTGGGTGTCATGACTTAATATGTACAATGAAAACTGAATAATGAAAGGATGGTTTTATGAATGAGATTCAAAGCCATATAAGCCAGACTCCTATTGAGATAGCTTTAGGCATTGATGTAGACGGAAAGACCACGGCCAGAAAGTTGTATGAGTTCTTGGAACTTGCAAAAGGACAGTTTTCTAGATGGGCAAAAACCAATATAACTGAAAATCCATTTGCTGAAAATGGCGTGGATTATGAGGGGTTCGACATTGATGTCGAGGTATACAATTAATAATAATGGTTTTAAAATATCAAATAACGGCAATTCCATTTCATTAAATGCAGGGAACTGTTCTTTTATTATTGAAAACCAGGGCAAAAAGGTACTGTCTTTTACCTCAGAAGAAGGGTTATATGTTTCTGGCAACATAAGGGGAGGAAGTATTAACATAAATGACAAATTTATTGTAGATGAAAATGGCAATGTGACAGCATCAGATGGTAAATTCAGTGGCACTGTTACAGACAGTACAGTCAATATCAAAGATAACCTTGAAGGCAAAAATAACCGGGACAGGGACAAGTAATACAGATGGAAACGGAGCAGGGACAGCTTACTTCCACTTCCTGGTAAAAAATATCCCGTCTGGTACAGAATATTTATCATTTATGTATGGTTTTGATGGTGCAAATTACAACAGGATTGCAGAAAGCAGCATTAATACTAATGGAAGTACAACTTTTGAAGGGATTATTAATACTTCAAGTACAACAGCCCCGTCCAGCATGGTCTATTATTTTGAAGTAAAAGCATATGCAGGTTCTGGAAGTCTTCTTGCAACAGCATATGCAAACAATGGCACACCAGAAGAGCCTGGAGAACCTGAAGAGCCAGATACCCATACACCCCCTGTAATAAACGATTTTATACAGGGCTTCCATACAGTTTCTGATATAACATTCCACTTTACATTGCCAGAAGATACATATTATAAAGTAATGAAATTATATTACTTTGAAATATCTGGTGAAAATGAAGAGGTTTCCCCTGGAACAATAATACCAGAAGGAAAAACTGTTCCATATATGATACAGGAAGATGCATATGGATATACTGCAAACCTTGTACTTCCACAGAACCTTATTATATCCGGGCAATGGTACTGTGCTGCTGTAACACTGCTTAAAAGCAGTAATTCCCAGACAACATTTTTATCAAATATTATTAAATTTCTTGGATAAGCAAAGGAGAATAAAATTATGGATAAACCAGTACAGTTAATGGTAGCTGATTTAAAAGCAGGCTTAAGTAACGTTATAAACAATGCACAGCTTCCAATGGTATGCATTACCCCTGTAATAAAAGAATTATACGAAAACTGCACATTAATTGAAAGGGAACAGTTCATGCAGGCAAAAGGGGAATATGAAAAAAAACTGGAAGCAGAAAACAATAAAAAGGACAAAGCAGGTACAAAAGATACAAAAAACTAAATAATATTTAAAATATTTATAATGTATTACGGGCAGGGTAAAACCTGTCCTGTTTTATTTGGAAAGGAAGGCTTGGAAATTGCTAAATACCATAACACATGAAATAGATTTAAACATGTCACAGCCAAATAATTTCCAGTATGTACATGTAATGCAGAATGATTATGATGCAGAATTTATAAAATGTACGCTGTATGATGGCAATACCCCTTATATGGTTTTATGTCCAAAAGACAGTATAACAGTTAAATGCCAGCTTCCTAATGGAAGGGAAATTGAAAGTGGTGTTGAAAGCACAGATAAAAACATAATAACTTTCAAAGTGATAGAAAAAATGACACAGGTTAAGGGAAATATCCTTGCTGCATTAAGCCTCTTTGATACAAATGGCAGGAAATCCCCTTTCCCTTTTTTAATAAAGGTGGCCAGGGCCCCGGAAGGCGTAACAGATGATGATATTATGTATGGGAAACTTGCAGGGTATTATGCAAACCTGTCAAAATCATACGCTGTTGGGACAGATAATGAAGTACGTGATGGTGATGTTACAGATAACAGCAGATACTATTGTGAAAAAGCTGCAAGACATGCAAATGAAGCAGGTGAAACCGCCGTAAATGCCAAGGACGGTGAACTAGCTGCTGCAAGACATGCCAGCAATGCCGCAGAAAGTGCCAGACAGTCAGCAGAAAGCGCCAGGCAGTCTGGTAAAAGTGCAGATAATGCAAAGAAAACAGAGCAGTCAATAGACAGCAAATCAGCAGCAGCACTTTCTGCCATGACAGAAAAAGAGAAAAATGCGAAAAAATATGCAGACCTTTCTAAATCATATGCTGTTGGTACAGGTAATGAAATACGTGATGGTGATGCTGCTGATAACAGCAGGCATTATTATGAACTCCAGAACAAAGTTATAACAATTGCAATAAATAACCTGTAAACAAGAATTGAAACACTTGAAAAAGAACTGGCAGTTTTAAAAGAAACTGTTAATGAAAACCCTGGCGGAAGCAGCACAGGCACAGCACAATGGAAATTCAGTTACAGCGGCGGGCAAAACTTCCTTACAGGTGAAGGCAGCCAGAACTTTATAACATCAGATAACAGCATTGAAATAGTTCCACAAACAAATACAAACCTGTATGGCACAGACAAGGTAGAAATTGCTGGCAGAAAAATATGCATAACTGGGAACAATAATGGTGGTATCGTCCTGTCTGGGAATGTATATGTCAATGGAAAACTTCTTACTTAAAATGAGGTATTTTGTATGATAATTTATTTAGACAAAAACAGAACCCCAAATGTAATATGTGGCGGGGATAATGTACTGGCAGATATCCTTGAAGGTGAAAACATAATTATAGAGCGTGATTTTGAAAACAAAAAAATCACTACCAGCTCTGATGCCAGGAAGGACATAATGGAAAACATCAAAGCTGGCAGTAATATTTCTGTTACATGTGATAATGACAAAGGAACCATCACTATCAGCTCAGATGCAAAGAATGATGTTTTTAACAGTATAAAGGCTGGTGAAAATGTAACTATCAGCCATGACAAAACAAATAAAACCATTACAATAAATTCTGGCGCAAAAAATGAAACAATAAACAGTATTAAAGCTGGTGACAACATTGTAATTACAGATGACGGTTCTGGCAGTGTAACTGTTAATACATTAATAGATATCCTGGATAAAAACCCAAAAAATCCTAAACCTGGTTATATGTGGATTTTAAATAACGGTGGTGGAAATCCTGGTGGTACTGGCGGAAATATTGGAAGCGGCGGCACTGGTGAAGAAACAGATGGCAATGTAACTGTAAAAGATGGTACTTTTGCCTGTTTTGATGAGGCTGGCAGTTTCTATTGTTCAGAAGATAACAGCATTTCATGGCAGAAACGTGGAAACATAGAATGCAGCAGCGGGGTTTATCCCTCTGCCGGGATTGTCCTTGGAGGAAACACTGTTGTTACAGCAGCAGATACACAGCTTTATTATTCAGATGACGGGGAACATACCTGGAACCAGTGTACCCAGTCTGTTTATACATATATACGTGATATAAAATATATTAACGGGAAGTTTTATGCATGTGGCTGGGCTGCCACAAACCATTCACCTGCCCCCGCTGTACTGCTGGTCTCAAACAATGGCATAACATGGAAAACTGCATTGCAGAAATACAATACTTCCCTGTTTGTATTTGAGAAAATACAATATATAAACAATATGTATTTCCTTTTTGCTGCACAAGTCCTGGGAGGGGGAAGCAAAATCCTATATTCCATAAATGGAAGCACCTGGAATGAGGCATCAGGCATTGGTTTTCCAGTATTTCCTGGGATTATTTATAATGGTACATTTTATATATCTGTAAACAGCAGTACATTTGAAACATATACATCACCAGACGGGATAAAATGGGGTGACAGCAGTACAGGTGGTACTACTGTTATAATCCCAATAGATATTTCCAGCGGTTTCCAGAGGCATAATGGCAGGACTTATAATTTAAACATAAACGGGACCCTGAAATCATCAGAAACTTTTGCACCATGGACAACTGATGGCACAGTACCACTTGAAAACCCTGGAAATTTCCCTGTCTGCTGTTTCAGGGTATTACATAAAAATTAATAATAAAAATCCTGGTATTATACCATTACAGAAGGGAGGTGCATATACCTGGCAGTAAATATTTTACAGCCTGGCTCTGTATATGCAGATTTAGAAGACAGCACTACTTACATTTTAAAATGGGAAAGTGATATAACAGGACAGTATGCATATGAAATAATGTATAAACTTAAGCAAGCAGCAGACTGGTCAACCCTTGGCATAAACAGTTCCACGGATACATCTTTTGATTTAAGGGAAATATATAATATTACAGGCATTGATATACATGAACTTTATTACAGGGTAATGGTTTACTTTAAAAACAAGGAATTAGAGGGGAAAGAATGCAGCAGTACATTTTCAATTATATTTAAAAACAAAATAACAGCATACTTAGGGACATATGATGGAAATTCTATCTCCCACTACCCTGCTTTTGACCAGATAAACAGTCCAGACATAGAAATAATGGAGGCTGGTGTAAATAACAGCATAAAACATTTCCCACTTGTAGATGAAAATTCACCACTAAACAGCCATTTAAAAGTAAAGACAGGATGGGGCTTTTAATAAACTGCAATGCACCAGAATACCAGCCAGCGGAAGTTTACCAGAAACAAAGAAAAACCTTAGACCATCTTTATGACTTGAGCTGGTTTGACAGGAAAGCATCATGTGGATGTAATATACACCCTGGCTGCAAGGACTACAGCTACATATGGGATATTGTGGACAGGTACAGGCTAAACCATATACGCTGTTCTGTTGTTTCACCTGCTGCATGTTATGAGGAATGGCGTAAAGACAAAGAAGGCTATTACCTTATGATGAAACCTTTGTTCCTTAGTTTCTGTAAAGACGCAGCAAGACATAATTGCCGTCTTGGTATGGACTGCGGGCATATACCAATGTGTTATTTTAATACTGGAGAACGTGAAACAGTGGAAAACATATGTGATAATTTATACCAGGACTTTTGCAGCCCTGTCATTGATATTACCCCTGATTTTAAAGCAACTGCATGTTTTGGCGCATATGACCCTGTGGATATAAGAAGCTTCCATGATATTTTTGGACTTGAAAGATACCTGATGCTAAAGAAAACATATCCAAAAGTACAGGCTAACTGCACAGGGAAATGTACTACATGTGAAAAACATAAACTTTTACAATGCCAGGGTGGCTGTCTTGGCTTTGCAGATGCAGGATAAATAATATTTTACAGAAATGAGGCAGTATATGGAAACTTTAAAAATTTTATCAATTGATTTTGACTACATAATGTACCCATGCATAAAACTTTACAACAGCCATGTTTCTGGATCTGAAAACCAGGCTGTTATCTGGGAACGTTTAGAGCAGCTTTTAGAAATAGACCAGTATTTATGTTATGATGCAGATGCTTTAAAATTAATTGCAGGCCTTATATTAAAAAATGTAATAAATAAAGCTGCATTTATTCCTGTAACAGACCATGAGGAAATTGTGGATATCCTGAAAAAAGACAAAAACTACCCTTCCACTAAATTTGATATAACCAATATAGATTTCCACCACGACATGTATTACAGGGAAGAAGACATTGCAGAAATAAAGGATTTTGGACAGTATAACTGTTCTGACTGGCTTGGTTATTTATATTTTACGGACAAGCTGGAAAACTGCCACTGGATTAAAGCACCTAATTCAGATATATATAATGGCAAAGCAAAGATTAAAATATCAGGAAAAAAGGATATTGTAAACTTTGGAAATGGTTTTGATATGGTTTTCTTATGCCTGTCCCCACAATGGGTACCTTATAAATACCACCATTTATATGAACTGCTATGCAGCATATACAGGGAGGTACCAAGTAAATGATGAACATACTTATGAGCGGGAATGGCCATGTATACCCTGGAATGGAACTTGCCATATATTCAACCCTTACACACAACAAAGGGATTAACTGGTATATATTTACAATGGATATTGAAATTGATACAGGTGACGGGCAGGTTATGGTTTTTTGCGGGCTGGACAGATGGCACAAAAATAAATTAAAGAAAACTGTGTCATACCTTGACAACACATCTAAAATTACATTTATTGACATGAAAGACATGTATATGGAATACCTGGCAGGCAATGCCAATGAAACATCACCTTTTACCCCGTATGCAGCACTAAGGCTTCTTGCTGATATTGCACTGCCAGATATTAACCATGTACTTTACCTGGACTGTGATACGGCAGTCCAGGGTGATATATCAGGCATAATGGATTTCCTTAAATATGGGAAAGATTATTATGCCTATGTATGCCCTGGTGCATGTGGCTATGAAGGTGAAATGGTAAGCGGGGTCATGCTTATGGACTTAAAACGCATCAGGGAAGATGGTTTCCTTAAAAGGGCAAGGGAAAACATACATAAAAATTTATACCAGTACCCTGACCAGGACGCTTTAAGGGACGCAGGAAAACCAGGCCCACTCCCTGAAACATACAGCTACCTTTATGAACTTGAATTTTGTGCATACAAACCACTGGTACTCCATTTCACTAACAAACTTTCACCAAAAATATACAGTGATGAAGGGCGTACTGTTTTCTACAGGCGTTACCCTTTCCTGGATTATGTAAAAAAAGGTGTGGAATTAATTGATACAATTAACTTTGGCATAAAAGATGGATTTTAAAAAAGTATATTTACATATATCCAGAAAGAAGGTGTAAAAATTATTTATGGCGGTGATGCTTTCGGGGATTTTAGTGGGAAATAGTTAAAACTAAATGGGTATGCCAGACTGCTTATATCTGGTATGCCTCTGTTTTAATGTACCAGGCTCTTTTAAATTTTTACGACACTTTTACGACATTTTGCCATCAAAACATATCAAAATTTGAAAGAATTTGGAAATAACAATCTGCTAAAAACATTGGTTTTATATGTGTTTGTGGCAATTTGAAAAAGTTTGAAAAACTGATATAATATATTTATCTATTATAACTATTATTCCAGTGAAAGTAAAGACTAAGAACAGTTAGTTTATATTACTGGCAAGCATTTCTACATCTTCTTTCCCTTCAAGCGCATTATACCAGCGTTCTGGTATGCCATTAAACCCATATAAAATCCCTGCAAGCCCTCCTGTAACACATGCTGTTGTATCTGTATCATTTCCAAGCAGGACAGATTGTTTTATGGCATCTTCATAGCTTATGGCACGCCCCATAACCATAAATGCACTTTTTAGACAGTCCACAACATATCCCCCGCCACTGCCTTCCCAGGCACTGCCTGGCCGTATGCTCCATTCCAGTTCTTGTTTATATTCTGGCATATTATTATATATATCATTTAAAACATCCAAGCCATTAGAAAGTGCATCTTTAAAACAAAGCCCTTTTAACAGGAAACGTGCAACAAGGCAGTACAGGGCACAGCAAACCTGGTTGCATATATGGCCATGTGTAACCAGGCATTGCCTGTGTGCATCTTTAATAAGTTCTTTATCTGTACCCTTATGCCAGAGCGCAAGGGGAAGAACCCTCATAAGTGCACCATTGCCTTTACCATCAGGGCGCAAAAGGCCGCATTTTTCTGGCTCAAGCCCTGCCCTGTAAGCCATAAGTGCCTCACCTGTCTGTATTCCAACATCAAATACAATCCCATTTACAGCCCATTTCCCCTCTTCATACCATGCTAAAAGCCTGCCTGAAAAGTCTTCCAGGTTAAAACCCCTGCAAGTTACCAGGCTTTCAAGCAGGCAGAGCGCCTGTGCACCATCATCTGACCATGTGCCAGGCTTAATACCTGCATGTGACCTGTAAAATCCAGAAGGCGGCACCATTTCAATTTCATTATATGAAGGAATTTCATTAGCATCATGAAATTCGTATGGTACACCAAGTGCATCACCTGCTAACATTCCATACAGCCCTCCCTTTAGCCTTAAAGATATATCCATTATAATCCCCCGTTTCTTTTTATATGTAAAAATAATACAGCCTGGACACAAATATTTCTGTCCTGCTTTAAAATATAAACCATTTTTATAACCTGTAATAAATATAGTTTTAAAGCCCATGGGCTTTAAAAAGATCTGACAGCTCTTCTGCGGATTCTTCCATTCCTCTTTGAAACCATAATTCAATCCAGCCATACAGGGTATAGACAACGGATGTCTTTGTGTTCTTCAAAATGCGTAAACAGCAATTTAACCATCACATTTAACGGCTGGTCATTCTGGCTGGCAGCATCATTTACAAATCCATAAAATAATTTATTTATATACATTTTAAGGATATCCTATTTGCTTTTAAAATTGTGGTAAAAAGATGCCCTTCCAACACCTGCACCACTGCATAAACTGCTTATATTTTTAGGGATTTGTTTCATTTTTTCCCTCCCTTGGCAATGGAAAAAGTGCTTGTATAATTTATAATTATACGTCGATACAGTTGCACCGCTGATATATTTGTTTCAGCAGTATTATAACATGCTATATTTATAAAATCAAGACTTGTAAAGCAGGGACTTGTAAAACCAGGTGAAAGAAAGGAATAGTTTAAAAAATATTTATGAACCTGCTGCTTGGAGGGGCTATGTATGGGATAATTTCCTATGAAAAAATAAAGCAGCCTGGTATTTTATAAACTGGTATGCATAATTCTTATTTATAACAGGAACATTATTAATAAAAACTTTTTATTAATAATTTAATGGAGGTACTGTATTATTATGGAAGATGACATTAAGGAATTTGGCTGTAAAAGGCTTGAAAATGCTGAAACTGGAAAAAATATCCAGCTTATATCAATTATAGGTGAAATAGAAGGACATGAATGTGCAGGAAATAATACGAAAACTACAAAATACGAACATATGCTGCCGCTGCTTGCTTCCCTTGAACATGATACTTCTGTCCATGGAATACTTTTTATGATTAATACAATAGGCGGTGATGTTTCCTGTGGCCTTGCACTTGCAGAACTTATTGCTTCTATGTCAAAGCCTACAGTTGCGCTTGTTATGGGTGACAGCCATTCTATCGGCGTACCTCTTTCAGTTGCTGCGGATTATACATTTATTGCACCATCAGCAACGGTTATAATACACCCTGTAAGGCTTAGTGGTATGGTTCTTGGCGCTCCACAGACTTATGAATATTTCAAACTTATCCAGGAAAGGATTACAACATTTATTTCCAGACACTCAGATGCTTCTAAAGAAGATATAGAAAAATGGATGGTTGCACCAGGAATACTTACACGTGACCTTGGTACAATACTTGTAGGGCAGGAAGCCGTAGACAAAGGGATTTTCCAGAGTACAGGCGGGATTTCAGATGCAATTTTAAAACTGGAACAGATGATGTAGATTCTTTTTTATGCTGGCATGGCATAATTACAATATTATTAAATTTTATTAAGTCCTGGTAATTTACAGAAAATATTTCTATAAATTGCCAGGACTTAATATTTTAGTTTCCATTACCTGGACTAAACGGCATTGTGTATAATTATGGCTGTACTGCCTTTGGAAATTCCAGGACTACTTTAAACAAATCCCCATCTACATGCAGCTTTAAGCTTCCTCCCATAAGTTCTGCAAGGTTTTGTGCTATGGAAAGCCCAAGCCCGTTTCCTTCTGTATGGCGTGAAGAATCACCACGCACAAACCTTTCCAGAAGTTCATCACTTGATATATTTAGCTGGTATTTTGATGTATTGCGGAATATAATTAAAACTTTTGTATCTTTTTGTTCAATATTTATATAGACCCTTGTACCTGGCTGGCCATACTTGCATATATTATTCATAAGATTGTCAAATATCCTCCATATATGCCTGTTGTCAGCCATAATAAATACATCTTCCTGGGATTTATTTATTATAAGTTCCAGTTCTTTACCATTTAATTTCTCCTCAAATTCCCCAATAGCCTGTGTAAGAAGTATGTTTATATCACAAAGGCCAAGTTCAACAGTAACATTGCCTGTTGAAGCTTTTGAAGCTTCCATTAAATCTTCAATAAGTTTTTTAAGCCTTGCAGACTGGCGTTCTAAAACCTCAATATATTCCTGTGCCTGTGGGAGTTGTATATTTTCTTTTTTAAGCAGCCCAGTATAATTTATAATTGAGGTAAGAGGGGTTTTTATATCATGTGATACATTTGTAATAAGTTCTGTTTTAAAATGTTCGCTCTTTATCCTTTCATTTACTGCAAGTGCCATTCCCTCCCCAATCTGGTTAAGGTATTCCCCATGTTTTTTAAATTCCCATGCCATTTTTGAAGTATCAGTTTTATTTTCAAGGTTTCCAGATGCCATTTCCCTGGCATGTACCTGTAAAGCAGTCATTTGGAGTACAATTTTTAACAGGAAAAAGTCCAGTAACACACATATAGCAAATACAATAAAAACCATACTATATCCAATGTCTGTTCTTCTGCTATTTACTGCATTTAGTACAAACCCTGATATAATTAATAAATTAACCATTACAAGTATTAATAATGTCCTGGTAAAGAATGTTAAACTCCTGTTTGCTTTATTGTATGCATCTTTTAAAGAAATAAATGCTTTTTTAAATATATTGTATATAAAGTATAAAACTGTGCTTTTTAAGAATATTCCTGCACCAAGCCGGCAGCTAATTTCCATACAAATCATTATAAACAGGAAAATACATGACATAATCCATAATGCTGCCAGAAAACATAAAAATGCAAGTACTTTTAGATTATCTGCATAAGGTATTGAACCATTTAATAATTCTATTCCAGTAAAAATATCCAGTGCTAATATTGATATTATAATAACTAAATACAATAAAAATGGTATACGGTGGAATATGTTTTTTACTGCTTTATTATTATCCGGGCATAAGTACCTGCTATAACAGCAGAATATAAGCAGTATGGTAAATACTATTAATGAAACGGCTGTTATTGTTATAAATGAGTACCTGGTTTTATATAAAAATTTAATTAGTTTTTTCTGGGAATAGAACAAGTCCCCCGTACTTCTGTCAAATGGTGGTTTAACATTAGTTAAAATAGCATATACATTGTTATATGTATTATCTTCTATTTCATATGATATAACAATATCCATATAATCAAGGTTTACCTGGTTTTTGCTGTCTTTGGCATAGTTGTCATAATTTTCAATATTAGAAGAATAATAATTATCTTTTTTACCCAGTTCAAATATTTTTATATTTTTACCTGGTTTTCCATTTTTAATGGTACCTGGATTAAATGAAATCCCATTAATCAATAATCCCTGCCATTTCTGGTATGAAGAAGTGTCAAGAACCATATTATAAAGCCACGGACATCTGTAAAAAAGATTACCTTCTTTATTGTATCCAGATTCATATAACACATAATCTTTTTTTCCAGAAATATATCCCTGTCCTTTAAGTATTTTATAATCACTGCTGCTTAAACTGGCAGCAGGTATTTCAATGCTGTATGCCGGAAATGCATAATTTTCTGTTTCAAAGTAAAAAATACCATCTTTATAAAATATCCTGTATACATATTCCTTATATGATTTATAATTATTAAATTTATGATGGCCTCCGCCATCATCAAAAAGGCTTCTTATAATTCCTAAAGGTTTATTTGTTAAAGGTTCTTCTTCATAAAAAATTTTATAATTATCATAATAAAATTCATCTGGTTCTTCCCCATAAATACCCAGGTTAGTATAAATAATATTATCTTTATCAGAAATTACTTTTTTATTCTCTGCACTATCTATTTCTTTGCCAGGATTTATGCCCTTTACAATAACATACTGTAGATTTGACTTTTCCATACATTCCGGTTTGCCAGACCTTTTCATGTTTTCAAAAATATACCTTGAATACAGCCCTGACAGGTTTTTCCTGCCATTATTTGTAATAGTGCTTAAATCATTATTATATGCACCTATGGAAAATGCCAGTACTATGACTGTTATGGAAAATACACATATACAGCCGGCAATTAATGCTATAAATATTAATATATACCTTAATAAATTAGATACGAGTTTTTTCATTTATTAACCCCCGTTTCTTGTAAAACTGTTTAATAACTCTTAATTACCCTTTACTGTTACTATCTTCCATTTTATATCCGCGGCCCCATACAGCTATAAGATATCTTGGATTTGCAGGATCATACTCTATTTTTTCCCTTAAATGCCTTATATGCACCGCAACTGTATTTTCAGTGCCAAATGGTTCACCCTTCCATACTTTCTGGTATATTTTCTGTGGTGAAAATGCTTCCCCAGGATTTTGCATAAGGAATTTAAGTATATCATACTCTGTCTTTGTAAGCTGCACTGGCACACCATCAAGTGTAACCTCCTTTGCTTTGTCATTAAGGGAAATCCCGCCCATTACCAGTATATCATTATAGACATTCCCGCTGCCAAGTTTCAAATACCTTCTAAGCTGCGATCTTGCCCTTGCCTGTAACTCTATAGGATTAAAAGGCTTAGTTATATAATCATCCGCACCAATATTAAGCCCAAGCACTTTATCAGCATCTTCCCCCTTTGCAGTAAGGAAAATAACAGGCACATTACTTATCTGCCTTATCCTTGAAATAGTTTCTATCCCATCCATTCCTGGCATCATTATATCCAGAAGCACAAGATGTATTTCTTCACAGCCTATAATTGAAATTGCTTCTTTTCCATTATAAGCTTTATATGTTTTATAACCATCTGCCCTTAAATATATCTCAAGCGCAGAAACTATATCCTTTTCATCATCACAAATTAAAATATTATACATATTATCCGTGCCCTTCCTTCTTTCTAAAATATATAGTAGTACAAATATTATTTTTATAAGAAAATATTGCCAATTTTAAAGATTTTTTTGTATTATATTGTACATTTAATATTATATGAAAATAGAGATTAAGTTTCAATATGGAAAAGGATTAAAATTTGTTTAATTTTTAAAAAGCCCGGGAAACAGAAATTCCGGGCTTTTTAAAAAATATGTCGCTAATTAGTTTCTAACTTTAAAATAATCTAACTTGTTCCGGCTGCTTTGGACAGCTTATTTTATAATCAACTTTTTAATTAAAACTGCTATATTTAGACTTATTATGCTCTACTATTATCTCTCTTGCGTGTTCAGCAGCAAACTCATTATCAAGCAATGCCACTACCATACCAGCCCCTTGTTTTGAAAATGTACGGGCATTGTATATTTTTTGTACACTCTGCCATTTTTAACAAAATCTTCATCTTCCAGCCGTTCCCTGCCGCATTTTATTTATTGATTTATTTGCATTAATCTGTTATAATCCTACCATAATCTGTTTTTTTTACAACCGGGGCAGTGGCAAGCCTGCCCCAACTTCTCTTTTTCACCAAAACCAGCTGCTCTTAATCCTAAGATTAATCTTGCAGTTTCCGTCATTGTCATTTCGTCCATATTTCCTTCTTTCCCCTTGAAGCTTTCCTTGCCGTCTGCTTTTTGGTTACTTATCAAGATATGTTTCCCTCTTGATAAGTATAATATATCACATATTTATGTGATTATCAATAGGTTTTTCACATATTTTTGAGATTATTTTTTCTCTGTCCTCCTCTGTTTCCACAAACTTGATTATATCCCTTGGTTGCATTTCCAAAACGCAACAAAGCCGGTTGAGGACTTCCAAAGATATTTTTGTGTCTCCGTTTCTAAATTTCCGCATGGTATCCTGCCCGAAAATCCCACTTTTCTTTGCGGTTGTTGTGTTTATTCCAACTTTCGCAAGTTCTGAAATTACATCTATTTTATATTGCAACAATTCGATTCTGCCTCCTTTTGAAATCATATATTTACTATATAATAATGTACCGATTTTGTCAACAAAAATTTTCTCAAAAAAATGTGATTTTAGTATTGACAGTCACACATATATGTGATATAGTATAACTACGATATAAAACAACAGCAAACAAAAATTAATCAAATCACAGGAGGTAGCTATTATGAAATATAATAAATCAATAATAATGAAAAGAGCATGGACAATAAAGAAAACTGTATCTTTTATTTTCCAGACAGGAGATAGTGTATAATAATAAAAACCACCAGAACCCTGGTTTTACAGGGACGGGTGGTTTTTACCTGTCTGTATGCTTTTAATTATTATTTCTGTTTATTTCCTTATGCCATTATTCCTGGTTATCAGTTTTATATAACTCCATCATTTCACGTCCTGCCTTGGAATTAATAAACTTCTCATAGTTTTCTGTTGCAACACGGACAAATTCCTGGTCATTTTCTTTTTCAACTGGTATATATGGCTTTCCTGGTTCCCTGTGCCTTAAATGGAACTGTCCCATAGATGTTTTTAACACTTCTGCATTTTTAGTGATTTCTTCTGTCATTGCAGCAGTTTCTTCGCTTGAAGCAGCATTATTTGATACCAGGTCTGATATTTTCTGTATTCCCCTTTCTATATTATCCATATTTTCTTTTTGTATAGTACCTGATGTCATTATACGGTCTGTTACATTTATAATCTCATTTATTGAATCTGTTATTTTGCCAAATGCAGCAAATGTATCACCTGACAGTTCACTTCCTCTTACAGCTTTTGCTATTGTATCTTCAATTAATACTTTGCTTTCTGTTGCTGCCATGGTACTTTTCTTTGCAAGCTCTGTAACAGAGTTAGCTACAACACTAAACCCTCTTCCTGCTTCCCCTGCCCTGGCAGCCTCTATTGCTGCGTTTAATGCAAGCAGGTTTGTCTGGCTTGCAATATCTTCTATATTAGAGATAACACCTGATACTTTCTCTGATGCTTCCTGTATAGCAGACATTGCATCAAGCAGTTCCGTCATTTTTTCTTTGCTTTCATCTGCATCTGATTTTATTATATTAGAAAGTTTATAAGCAACTTCTGCATCATTGGCATTTTTTGAAACTAAGGCATCTGTTTTATCTATTTCACTATGGAAGTCCGCTACTGCCTGTGCCTCTGCTGTACAGCTTTCTGCAAGTTCAGAAGCAGCAGTTGCTATTGAGTCTGTGCCTGTTTTAACAGAATCTGCGATTGCTGATATCTGTGCAAACATAATATCGTTATTCTGCACCATTTTATATAGGCTTTTGCCAAGTATGTCGCTATTAGAACGTATATTTACAAATGCTGTCATGTCACCATCCGCAACTTTTTGTACTACGCTTGCATTTTCATGTGCAGAAAGTGCCATTTTAGAAAACGCCTTTACCATCTGGTCAATTTCAGTTAAGCGTACACCTTGTTTATTTGTATTGTCCTCAAAAGCATTTATATCTACATCATTTCCCATGGAAAGGTTTTTAGCCCATTCTGCAACTGCTTTTACTGGCGCTGCAACAGACTCCGACATATTTGTGCCAATGCGGAAAGCACGTTTCATTGATAAAACTGTAAGTATTACACCAACTGCAATACAAAAAATAATAAGACCAATGCTTATTCCGCTTGCCTGCTTTTCCATAGTTGAAAAACTCCCAGATGCAAGGCTTAATGCATCACGCAATTCTTCAAGTTTATTATATAAATCTGTATCACACATATCTATAGCAGTTTCTGGTTCTGTGCCATATGTATTTACTGTCTTTTCTGCAATTAATAAAAACTCATCATACAATGCTTTTGCATTGTTTATATGTCCTATAACAGCTCCATGTTCTGACTTTATGCCATTATACAATGTTGAAAACTTCTCTCCTGCTTCAAATGGCCCTGTGAATGCTTCACCACCATATACAAAGTCATCTATTGCACGGAAAATCTTGTTTGCCTCTTCTGATGCTGAAATACATAATGATTTTTTATTTGAATACCTTACCATGCTAAACTGTACTAAAATAACTAGCATCATAAATACAGTAAAAAATGCTGTAAGAAACACAAGGTTTTTTGCAATAGACTTTGTGCCCTTTGTAAGCTGGCCCTTTATTGTGTATATATCTCCATTTTGTCCTGTTTCTTCCATACCCATAAAGCTTCCCTTCTCTCTATTTTAATTATAGTTTATAAAATTGCTATGGCTTGTAAAACCATTCTCCTTAATTAAGTATGGCATATATATTCCCAAACAGTCAAGAGGTTATTTTAATTTATTTATGTTTACCTTACCTTTATTAATTCAATACCTTCTTTTTTACCAAGATTACGGCTGTATTTTTTACTTTCCGGGTTATCCCAGTGTTCATGGACACCAAGGTTTATTACTTTTTTCCCATTGCCATCCATATATGTAATACCTGATGGTGCTTTATTTACAAGTGCTGCTTCATGCAGGTAATTTTCAACTGTAGAATTATTTTCCAGGCTGCTGTTATTATTAACTACGGCTGGTTCATTCATCAGAAAATCTGCCCCTACAGAATCTATTGCAACTGGATCCTGGGAAATAAAGATACTTGATGTATAATCCCCGTTAAACGGGCTTTGTTTCCATCTGGAATTACTGCCCGTAATATTATCACCTTCTGACGGCGCACATATTAGTGCATCTAACATATATAGTACTGTTTTATTCCCAAGCCATTTATTCGCCATTAAGTCAGTAAGAGGGCTGTATACCTCCATTTTATCCATTGTAAGAAACTGGTGCAGGTTTGCCCCCTCTGGAGGACGCATTTCATTGCCATTAATAAATGAACCAAAATAGTTTTTGCCGCACAAGGTGATTCCATAACTGTGTCCTTTAAGATTTGCAAGATTAATTATATATTCTGCATCTGTTACACAGACAGGAAGATAATTAACTGCACCCTGGAATTTATATGACCATTTTATTGGTTTATCCTTATCTGCCACGCCATTATTTCTTCCAATAAAATTTACACCCTTTTCCATTCCAGTTTACAGACTCCGGGTTATGGCTCCAGACAACACGGCCTGGCTTTGCGCCAGTTCCCTTTCCATATGGGCCGTGTACTGGATAAACCTGTTTGTTTTTTTTACAGCAATTATTCCTGTAAATGCTTCCATATGCAGATATGCCTGGTATAAGAAGAAGTATTATTGCAAATATTATAGCTGTCTTTTTGTTTTTCATATATTACCTCCCAATTTTTATAATAATTATAGTTAATAATTTTATCATTTAAATTCCTTAATAACAAGCTGTTCTGTTACTCTTTCACGTATGTTTCATAAACTTTTAATTATGTGTAAACAAAAGATAATTTATAGTTATCCTGCA
>CAJUJY010000068.1 GCA_910586555.1 uncultured Lachnospiraceae bacterium | reverse complement strand
AAGTAGCCAATGCCTGCTTGCAGGCAATGCGGATTGCGAATATCCGCTTGACTTAACTGGAAAATAATTATTTTTACACTAGTCTGGCAAAATTAAAAAAGCTTTATCCCCATAGCAGGCTATGGGGATAAAGCCTGTGAAAACCATAAGGTTTAAGGTGATACTGATTTTATTATTTTCTTTACTGATTTATCAAGCTTCTGGTATTGTTTCATTGCTGTTTTTGTTACCCCCGCAAATTGTACATCTGTTGGAAATACAGCTACGTAATAAGTCCCGTTCCACTTGCCCACAAGTTCATAATATGGTAGTTCCTGGTAAGATTCATCTGCATATCTTCCAATAGAAAACAGCCAGCCAGCTTTTGACTGCTTATAACATTTTTTAGCATAAAACGCCACATAAGAGCCATGTTTTATTTTATTGCTGCTTTTTAACACATAATTATCCTTCCAGGAAACAGGCAGTTTTATAGAAAAATCTGGTGCTGCCTGTATTGTAATGTTTGTTCTTGTTCCTGCCAGTGCTGTTTTTTGTGCCTGGATACTGCTATATCTTGTAGCAAGGGAAATAATAAGAACAATAACCAGAATATACTTGTTTTTTTCAAATTGGTTTTATCTCCTTTTTTTATAATTTATTATTATCGCCGCCAGCTTTAAAATTGTATACTGGTTTTATAATTTTATCTATTTTTACTGTATCACTAATTACGTCCGTTATATCTTCAAGCTTTCTGTATGCAAATGGTGATTCATCAAGCGTATCTTTATTTATGCAGACTGAATGTATTCCTTCCATTGCTTTTTTAAATTCAGAAACTGTGTGGTGTTCTTTTACTTCGGAACGCCTGTAAATACGCCCTGTACCATGTGGTGCAGAACAGTTCCAGTCTTCATTGCCAAGCCCTGTCCCAAGTATTACCCCGTCAC
Source organism: uncultured Lachnospiraceae bacterium (assembly GCA_910586555.1). Taxonomy (GTDB): domain Bacteria; phylum Bacillota; class Clostridia; order Lachnospirales; family Lachnospiraceae; genus Butyribacter. The sequence continues at coordinate 17,036 of CAJUJY010000068.1, read as the reverse complement.
GCATATTGGCAGGGATTATAACTTTTTCACCAGCATTTGCCCTTATAGCACCTTTTCTAAGTACTGGGACATCTCCTGAAAAATCAACATAATTATGTATACATGAATAGCTGTCCTGGCTTCTCCATTTCATTCCCCTTATGATCTCATCAGCCATAGCTTCCCGGTTAGTGGCTGCGTATTCCTGTATAATGGCAAGGTCATGCAGGTATTCTTCTAAAAGTTTACCAGACAGGCATGTCATTTCATACGGGGCATAACCTCCAGAACCTTTCATCTGCTGTTCATGCTGCCCTTTCCTAAGGTAATATTCCGTAACTTCAATGCCTGTATGCCTGCTTCCGGAATGTATAACAATATACAGGCAGCCTTCATCATCTTTATCAATTTCAATAAAGTGGTTGCCGCCTCCAAGCGTGCCAATGCTTAAACCTGCCTTGGCACTGTCTAAAGCTTTATAGCAGTGCAGCCTTTCAAGGTTAAGGGAATGGCTTAGTTTATGTGCAGTTTTCCGGACTTTGCCGCCACAAGGGATATTTTCCCTTATTACAGTATCAAGTTTCTGGAATTCAATATTTTTATTCTTTAACTTTACAATAGTCATTCCACAGCCAATATCAACACCAACAAGGTTTGGCATAAGAAAGCTGCCAACAGTCATTGTAAGGCCTATAGTACATACCTTTCCAGGGTGCACATCTGGCATTACCCTTATTTTGCTGCCTGCGGCACTTGGATGGTCACAAAGCATCTGTAACTGTTTCCTTGCATATTCATCAATAGCATATTCTTCATTGGCAGTTGTATAAACTATAGCATTAGTATATTTGCCATATATAGTAACCATAGGGATTCCTTTCTAAATTATTGTGTACCATGCCATACGGCACAACAGGTTAATAAAATACTGTACTATATTTTACTGGCCGGATTTATAAATGTCAATATAACCGGAATAGATCTTTATAATATTGTACTATAGCAGGAACATGCCTGCAAAACAGGGCATCTTTTGCCGTGTAATATATTATACACTTTAAGTTATATTTTTCCTGTATTATTTTTTCTTTTAATATTTATATTGCTTTTTCTTTGTATATATTATATTATTGCCATAAACTAAATAATATTTCTATTGGTATAAATTATAAATGGAGGAGGAATATGGGGTTTTTTGAATACAGTGAAGAAGAAACAGGATATCTTAAAAGCAGGGATAAGCGTCTTGGGGAGGTAATAGATAAAACCGGGCATATATACAGGCAGACTGATGATAATTTATTCTCTTCAGTTATACACCATATTATAGGGCAGCAGATTTCTACAAAGGCACAGGCAACAATATGGCAGAGAATAAAAACAGCTTATGGTGAAGTAACCCCTGGGATAATATATAATTCCAGTGTTAATGAGTTACAGTTGTCTGGAATAACTTTCCGTAAGGCAGGATATATTAAAGATTTCTCTGAAAAGGTTATAAATGGGGAATTTAATCTTAATGCAGTAGCAAAAATGCCAGATAAAGAAGCTGTTGCAGCACTGTCAGGTTTAAAAGGTGTGGGTGTATGGACTGCGGAAATGATACTGCTGTTCTGTCTGGAAAGGAAGGATATATTAAGTTACAGTGACCTGGCAATACACCGTGGCATGGGAATGGTATACCACCACAAAAAAATTGATAAAAAGCTGTTTGAAAAATACCGTAAGAGGTTTTCACCCTATGGCAGTATTGCAAGCCTGTATTTCTGGGCTGCAGCAGGTAGCAAAGTGCCGGGAATATCTTAAAAACTGGCGGGGTGTAAAACAAATTGTTTTTTGTGCCAGATATATTTAAATCTGTACTTGTATTTTTATAACCAGAATGTTAATATTGATATATTGCGTTTTAGTGTACTAATTACTACAACCGAAAGGATTTTAACTATGAAGAAAATTTTTACAAAGCGTCTTTTTATTTATATGGCAGCAGCGCTTATTATTACAGTTACTGTTATTTTCGGGTTACAGACATTTATAAGCAAAAGCAACAATATGCAGTCCAGCCGTGATAAACTTGAAGATGTAAAGGCAAAACTGGAAAGTAACCAGCAGAATATAGAAGACCTTACAAAAAGCCTTGGTGAAAATAACCTTGCAAAAACAAGGGCATTTGCTGATATGCTTGCTTCGGACAGTTCAATTTATGGCAATAAAGAAAAACTTGAGGAAATTAAAAACAGGCTGATGGTGCATGAATTACATATTATTGATGAAGAAGGGATTATTACCAGCAGCACAGTAGATGAGTATATTGGTTTTGATATGAAAAGCGGTGAACAGTCCAATGCATTTATGGTAATTGCCAATGACCCTTCTATTGAAATTGTACAGGAACCACAAGTAAATGCAGCAGAAGGAATTGTAATGCAGTATATTGGTGTTGCAAGAACTGATGCAAAAGGCCTTGTGCAGGTTGGCATACGCCCGGAAGTACTGGAAAACATGCTTGCCAATTCAGCTATTGACATAGTCCTTAAGACTATTGATTTTGGCAGTAACGGATATGTATATGCAATCAGCACAGATGGAAATATACTTGCACATAAAGACAGCTCATTAGTTGGCAAAAGTGCTGCCCAGGCAGGTTTCCCTGATGAACTTACAGGCAATGGCAAAGCAGTAATTAATGGTGAAAAAGGTTATTATTTTGCAGAAGAATATGATGGTAAAATTATTGGCACTTTTATGCCTTCAAGTGAATACTATAAAGAACGCCGTAACCAGACTGTAGTAGTATCATTAAGCATGTTGATTATTTTCTGTATATTATTATTTATGATTAATAAAATGGTAGATAATAAAATTGTTGCAGGGATTAACAGGATTAGCAATTCAATGAAAGAAATTGCTGAAGGTAATTTTGACATTACAATAAATGAATCTGGAAACCCTGAATTTGAAATGCTTTCCCAGAGCATTAATAAAATGGTAGAAAATACCAGCAGGAATATAAGGGAAAATGAAGCACTGCTTGAACAGCAGAAAGAGGATATGGAACGTAATAATACACTTATCCAGAATGTTAAAAATGCATGTAAAGATTTAGAGCATGTATCAGGGGAAACGCTGGAAAATGCAGACAATATTTATAATGGTACAGACGAGCAGAAAAAAGCAGTAGAAGATTTAAAACAGGTAATGGAACAGCTTGTACAGGAATTAAAACAAAGTGCAAATACTTCTGGCAGCATTACAGAAGCAACAGGAAATTCTGTTAATGAAATCCTGCGTACACAGTCACAGATGGAAGTTTTAAAAGATTCCATGCAAAAAACAAGCGAAATGTCTGTAGCTATTGAAAAGATTATTGGTGAAATAAATTCTATTGCACAGAGAACAAATATGCTTTCCCTTAATGCTTCAGTTGAAGCTGCAAGGGCTGGTGAAATGGGAAGGGGCTTTTCTGTTGTAGCAACACAGATAGGGGAACTTGCAGCAAGAAGTGCCCAGGCAGCAAAAGAAACCAACGAACTGATTACAAATTCAATGAGGGCAGTAGAAAGCGGCAAAAAAATTACTGACCAGACAGCAGAAGCATTTGATATTGCTGTGGGAAATATTGAAAGCGCTAATAAAGATGTAGAGAAAATCACTGATATGGTAAAACAGAATGTTGAAATTGTAATACATGCAACAGAACAAATAGAAAAAATTGCAAATGTTGTTGAAAAAAATGTGCAGGTTTCCCACAATACAAAACAGGTATCTTCCAATATGGCAGATATTACAGGCAAACTGCTGGAAATTGTAGAATAATGCAAAACTTGTAATACCCCCTGGTTCATTTATTATATGCCAGGGGGTATTTTTTTCTGGATAGTATGCTGTTCCCTTTAATTATAGATAATGGCATCTTCTTTTGTATAACATTCCAGTGAATTTTCTTTTACCTGGATACATGCAAAACTAATCCCCTCATCATCTGCTGCAAAGAACTGGCGCTTTCCTGCCGGTGCAATGCGGATCCAGTCACCAGCTTCAAGCCCTATGGTTTCACCATCTATTATTGCCTTTCCTTTTCCTGATAAAACCACATAAATTTCTTCATTATTCTTATGTGAATGGATAAAAGGCACTCCTGTCCCTGCTGGAAGATTATTGATACTGATTTCTGCCCCTGTTAATGATAACTTATCATGTAATTCTGTCCTTGCATCATGTGACACACCCACTTTACTGTAATTTCCCATATTTTGTACCTCCTGGTAATAATTTTTGATGTAATATTCGTTGTTACAACCAGATTATACCAGAAGCGTCATGTAATGTCAATAGTTACAACTAAAAATTTTTACTTATTATCCCACCAGACTTACAATATCTGTATATTTTGTGTTATACTGTGTTATATGGCTTTATTTTCCATGCTTTTTTCTTTTAGGGATTTATAACACACTATGTAAATATATAATAAAAATAACAATGTTTAATGTGTATAACCTGGTTAAACCAGGGATATTACAATGCACAGGAATGGAGGTAAAATGGACAATTTTGCAAACCCGTCATATGACCGCATAACAGGTGAAGCAATATGGAGCAGTATAAGTTTTGGAAGTTATCCGCAGACAGAAGTTAAAGGAAGCAGCCTGGTGGCAGAAATAAAAGAGGCAGAATATGATGAAAATGGTGATGCTTTGGCAGATGGCATAAAATACAGAAGAATTAGTAAAGATGATACAGAATTTGCCGGCTATTTTGGCGACAGCCATTTCCGCTACTTTAAATGGGAGAAGATAAACTGGAGGGTGCTGTGGAATGATGGCACAACCCTTTTTGTAATGCCAGATAAAGGCATTGACTGCAAGGCATATAATGATGCCATTATATCAATTACATGGGAAGAATGTACAATGCGTAAGTGGTTAAATAATGATTTTTATAATATGGCATTTAGCAGGGATGAGCAAAAAGCCATTATAACATCTAAAGTGCAGAATGGGCCAGTACCTAAGTATATGTCTGGCAATGGCAATAATACAGAAGATAAATTATACCTTCTGTCCATTCCTGAACTCAGGAACCCGGCATATGGCTTCTGGGAAGAAAAAATGTACTGGGAACATAAAAAGGACAAGAAACTAAACAGGAGAATGAAACCAAGTGACTATGCACATGCACGCGGGGCAGCCATATGCACCAGAAAAGACACAGCGGCGCTAGTAACAAAAGCAAGCATTGGTAATTGTTCCTGGTGGCTGCGTTCCCGCTGTAGTAATACAAATTACGGGGCAGAAGTCAATGCATCGGGAGGAATTTTTTCTGTTGGCTACTATACCAGGATTTTTGAAAATGCTGTTGTGCCAGTAATGCACCTGGATCTTAAAGAATTGCCGGATATACTAAAATAAGTTTGCAGGAACAACTGTACAATGGATCTTATTTCACACTTTTATCAGACCCTGGACACCATTTATTCATAATTTTTCAATAAAATGAAATTGCTTTAAATTATTCATACTATGCAAAGCAGTTTATATTTATGGAAACAGGAGGTTTATTGTTATGAAAGGGTTTAGCAAAAAAGGTGTAAAATGGTTTGCCATTGTGGTATTTATAATAATGGCGGCAGCAGGTATTATAATATTTGCAATAAACAAGAAAAGCACCAGTTATGTACAGGCAGATAATAAAAGGGCTGCAAGCATTGTTTTAAAGAAAATGGATTTAACAAAATCAATTAGTGCTACAGGCAAGGTTAAAAGTGGCAGTTCAAAAACTGTTTCTGCACAGTTAAACGGGGTAAAAGTTAAAAAAGTAAATGTACTGGCAGGGGATAAAGTTAAAAAAGGGGACACACTGGTTGAATTTGACACAAAGGAACTGGAAGAAAGCCTTGCAGATGCAGAAGAAAACCTTACAGATGTAAAGGAAGATTATAGTAGTTCCATTGCTTTGGCACAGAAAAAATTAGACGATGCCAAAAGTACTTATAACAGTGATAAGAAAAACCTTGAAGAAAAGATTTCAGATTTAAAAAACTCTTTGGAAAATGTAAAAAAACAGGTTAAAGAATTAAAGAAAAAAGCAAAGGATGCAAAAAATGCAGAAGAAAAAATGTCTTTTACAGAACAGCTTTCCAAGGCAGAGGAAAGTAAAAAGAATATAAAAAATGAATATGAAACAGCTAAAAATAATAAGGAAAATACAAATAAACAAAATAAAAGCAGCATAGATAATGCAAGCGAAGCATTAAGGACAGCAGAATCCAATGGAAAAAGAAGCCTGAAAGAAGCTAAAAAGCAGGTTAAGGAAGCTAAAAAACAGCTTTCATACAGTACAGTTAAGGCAGCAGCAAATGGCACAGTTACTGCTGTATATGTAGAAAATGGCGATATATATAATGGTGGTGATATAGCACAGATTGACAATATTTCTTCATTTAAAGTTGTTACATCAGTAGATGAATATGATATAAGCAGCATAAGCAAAGGCCAGAAAGTAATAATACTTACAGCAGCTACAGGTGAAGATGGACTGGAAGGTGAAATTACATTTGTAGCACCATCTGCAACAAGTACAGGCTCACAGGAAACAAATAGTTCTGAAAGCAGCGGCTATGAAGTGGAGATTGGGTTAAATACCAGGGATAAAAGGCTTAGGATGGGAATGACTGCAAGATGCAGCATTATACTTGAAGAAGCAGAAGATGTCTATGCTGTCCCTTATGATGCAGTACATGAAAACCAGGATGGGAAATCTGTAATATATGTTGAAGATACCAAAGGGATGGGAGATATAAACACACAAGAGGATAAAACTGGCAGGACAGGAGAGGAAGCAGGACAGGACAGCATGACACAGAAAGAAATAGAAGTAACAAAGGGCATGGAAAATGATTATTACGTTGAAATAAGCGGCAGCGGGCTTTCAGAAGGGCTGCGCGTAATTATAAAAACAGATAGTGATGTTTCTTCAGAAGATGAAGGGGATAAACAGGAAACTAATGGTATAGATATTCCTGGAATGGGTAATAAAATGCCAGGGGAGGATATGCCATCAGGCAGGATTCCAGGAGGAAATATGCAAGGCGGAGGTTCATTCAGGAGTGGCAAAATGGCAGGGCAGTAAAAAATTTACCCACCGGCCCGCAAAGTAAGAATGAACGGAGGTATACAGCTTTGCAGAAAGAAAATAAAATTATAATTGAATTAAATAAGATTGTTAAAAAGTATTATGTTGGGAAGCCGAATGAACTTGAAATACTTCATGGAATTGATTTGCAGGTGTATAAAGGTGAATTTATATCCATTGTTGGTGAATCTGGTTCAGGAAAATCAACACTTATGAATATTATAGGGGCATTAGACAAGCCAGACAGCGGCAGTTATAACCTTGAAGGCATAGATATCTGCCAGGCAAAAGAAAAACATTTATCAGAAATACGGGGACGCCGGATTGGCTTTATATTCCAGACATATAATCTTGTTGCCAGGACTACCGCAAGGGCAAATGTAGAACTTCCAATGCTTTACAGGGGACTGCCAAAAAAGGAAAGACAAAGCAGGGCAGAAGAACTTCTGGAACTTGTAGGAATGAAAGACAGAATCTGGCATAAACCAGAAGAACTTTCAGGAGGACAGAAACAGCGTGTTGCAATAGCAAGGGCAATGGCAAATAATCCTGGAATCCTGCTTGCTGATGAACCTACGGGTGCACTTGATTCACAGTCAGGCAGGAAGATAATGGATATTTTCCACCGTCTTAACAAAGAACATGGCAAAACAATTATTTTAATAACACATTCACCAGAGCTTGCCAGTGAAACAGGGCGCATTGTAACATTATGCGATGGCAGGATAATAAATGTAAGGAGGTCTGGGGCAGCTTGTTAATAATAGAAAATATTAAAATTGCATTTGGTGCACTATTCTCAAATAAGATGCGTTCACTTCTTACAATGCTTGGAATTATTATAGGAATTGGTTCAGTAATTGCAATTATGACAGTAAGTGAGTCACTTGGCGGCGTAGTATCAGATTCTTTCCAGGATATGGGGGCTAACAATATAACTGTTGGAATAAAGAAGCGTGAACAGGAGGAAAGTGTAAGGGCAGACGGAATGAAATTCGGGGCAGCAGCAGGCAGTGGAAGCATTGAAGAAAAAGACCTGGTTACAGATGAAATGCTAACAGGCCTAAAGCAGACATTCCAGGATAAAATAGATGCTGTAGCAATAAGTGAAAATATAGGCAGTTGTACAGCAAACAATGGCACTGCCTCTGCAAATATTTTATTAAGCGGCATAAATGACGGGTATTTTGCAAGCAGTAAAATTACACTGCTTGCAGGCAGGAGAATTAAAGCTTCTGATATTGAAGGAAATAAAAGAGTAATAATGATATCAGATAAAGCCGCTAAAAATCTTTTTAACAGCATCAATGAAAACATACTGTGCCAGAAAATAGCCATTAATTATAATGGCAAATACGAAGACTTTTATATTACAGGCATTTACAAATATGAAGAAAATACATTTTCATCTGACAGCAGCAGCAATATTACAACAGCAGCTTATATACCGCTTTCTGCTGCAAAGGAATTATTACATTCTTATGAAGGATATTCACAGTTTACAGTTGTAACAGCACAAGGGACAGAAGATATATCTTTATTTGCAGAGGAAATAGAACAATATTTAAAGCCATATTATATAAATAATGAAGATTATGAAATATCTTCCTCCACAATGGAATCTATGGCAGAATCAATGTATGAAATGATAGATACAATATCAATAGCAATTTCATTTATTGCGGGGATATCGCTTTTAGTTGGCGGCATTGGTGTAATGAATATAATGATGGTATCAATTACAGAGAGGACAAAAGAAATCGGTACACGTAAAGCACTTGGAGCCAGGAACAGTTCCATACGGTTACAGTTTATTACAGAATCTGTAATACTATGTTTAATTGGCGGGATACTTGGAATAATAACAGGCTTTATACTTGGTGCAATAGCGGCTGGAATACTTGGGTACCAGGTAGCAGCGCCACTGCCTGCAATAATTTTTTCTGTAGGTTTTTCAATGGCAACCGGAGTATTCTTTGGTTACTATCCAGCAAACAAAGCTGCTAAAATGAACCCTGTGGAAGCCTTAAGGTATGAGTAAAATTACATTATCATACATTAAAATAGTATTGACATACATACTAGCAGTATGTTATTATACAGGCATACTACTAGTATGTATATAAGGGAATGTTGTTAAGTTAATAAAAATATAGATAAATGTGCATATATATGATAAAATGTGTTTAACAGGAAATACAGGGACAAGGGAAGGAAGGGACTGGAACTGCTAAAAAGTTACAAAACAGAGATAAACCCGGCAGAGGAACAGAAACAAATAATAAACAAAACCATTGGTACATGCAGGTACATTTATAATTTTTATCTTGCCTATAATAAACAGCTTTATGAAAAAGACAAAAAATTTATGACAGCAAAAACATTCAGTACCTGGTTTAATAATGAATATCTCCCAGCCCGCCCGGAATACCAGTGGGTTAAAGAAGCAAGCTCAAAATCCGTAAAAAAATCAATGGAAAATGCATATGCTGCTTTTAAAAAGTTTTTTAACGGACAGTGCTGTTTCCCAAAGTTTAAGAAAAAGGATAAATCTGATGTAAAAATGTATTTTGTAAAAACAGATGCAAAAACCATAATTCGGTGTGAAAGGCACAGGATAAAAATCCCGGCACTTGGATGGGTAAAGATAAAAGAAAAAGGCTATATCCCGGTAAACCCTGCCACGCATACCATAAGGAGCGGGACAGTTTCCATTAAAGCAGGGAGGTATTATGTATCAGTCTTAGTGGAAGAAAAAGCAACAGAAAAACCAAAGTTAAACGGCTTTGGTTTAGGGATTGATTTAGGAATAAAAGAATTTGCGGTAATAAGCAATGGCATTGTAAAGAAAAATATCAATAAAACTGCAAAATTAAAGAAACTAGAAAAACAGTTAAAAAGAGAACAGCGTTGTCTTTCAAGGAAATATGAAGACTTAAAGAAATGCAGGAATAAAAAGGAAGGAGAAAACTACAGGGGGCAGAATGTCCCCGGGCAAAATATCAGGAAGCAGGTCTTAAAGGTACAGAAACTTCACCAGAGGATAGACAATATCCGTACTGATTACATTAACAAATGTGTGGACGGGATAGTAAAAACCAAACCATCTTATATAACCATTGAAGATCTAAATGTAAAAGGCATGATGAAGAACAGGCATCTTTCAAAAGCAGTTGCTTCGCAAAAGTTCTATGGGTTCAGGACAAAATTAGAAGCAAAATGCAAAGAAACAGGAATTGAATTAAGAATTGCAGACAGATGGTACCCGTCAAGTAAATTATGCCATGGATGTGGGTGTATTAAGAAAGATTTAAAACTTTCTGACAGGGAATATATTTGTAAATGTGGGTATCATGCAGACAGGGATTTCAATGCAAGTCTTAATTTAAGGGATGCATTAACTTACAAAACAGCATAGAAAGGCATTTGTAAGTATGTACCGGTGGCTTAGCCGGGAATTTACGGCTGTGGAGTGTACAATGTGTCTGGACACACCAGACTTGTGAGTAGTTGGAATTTAACAAAAGCATACACGGTGAAACAGTAAGAAAAGTTTGTGAAAACTTTCAATATCCCGGTATGGGTATATTTGTCCATATTTTGAGTAGCAGAACTGATTAATGGCAAGAAATAAAAATCCAGAAGAAACAGTTAATTTAATACTTGATGTTGCTTTAAGGCTTTTTATGGAAAAGGGGTATGAACATACATCTATACAGGATATTATTGATAATTTAGGCGGCCTTAGCAAAGGGGCTATTTACCACCATTTTAAATCAAAAGAAGATATCCTGGTTGCAGTGACGGACATGATGACTGCGGAGTCAAACCAGATACTTGCAGATATACGTGACAGTACAGGGCTTAATGGCAAGGAAAAGTTAAAAGCTATATTTAAAGCATCTGTAAACAGGCCTGTAAATGATGATATATTTAACGTAGCCCCTAATTTTAATAATAATCCAAGGCTTTTTTTCAGTTTTTTGCATGAAACGGTATATGAAGCTGCGCCATATTATATTCTGCCAATTATCAAACAGGGAATTGCGGATGGCTCTATAAAGACAGATTACCCAGGACAACTGGCAGAACTTATTATAGTTATTGCTAATATATGGATGAACCCTATGGTATTTGACAATACAAAAGAAGAACTTTATGGAAAGTTTATGTTATTTAAACAGATGATGCAGGGATTTGGCCTTGATATTATAGATAATGAAATATTAGACAGAATGATAGAACTGGCATCTGTTTACCAGAATAAAAAATAATAATATCTGCCCATAAATAAAGGGCAGATAAATTTTAACTAATTACATACCGGCGGTAGGTATGTAAAAACGGGTATTATAATACAATAAGGTTTAAAAATAATTATAGTTGTAATTAACATTTTCATAAATTATATTTTATACCAACAGGCAGCCAGACATACAGGCAGGGCATATGTTTCTTCATACGCAGAAGCATATGCAGAAATGGAGGTAATATGGATAAGAAATTATTTAAAAAAGATTTTACTTTAGTTGTTATTGGACAGGTTATTTCATTATTTGGCAATGCTGTAGCCAGGTTTGCACTGCCTCTTTATTTATTAAACCAGACAGGTTCTTCAGCATTATATGGGACAGTTACAGCATGTGCATTTATTCCTGCAATACTGTTATCACCTGTAGGCGGGATATTTGCAGACAGGACAAATAAGAGAAATATTATGGTTGCGCTTGACTTTTTTACATCAATAGTAATCTTTACATTATTATTATTACTTGGAAAAGTTAATCTTGTTGTCCTGGTAGCTGTTACAATGATGGTTTTATATGGGATTGCAGGTGCATACCAGCCATCTGTACAGGCAAGCATACCAGCACTTGTAAGCCAGGACAATTTTATGGCAGCTAATTCAGTCATTAATATTATAAGTTCCTTTTCTTCTTTAACCGGGCCTGTCCTTGGAGGAATTTTATATAGTGCATATGGGCTTTTACCTGTGTTATGGGTCTGCATGGCCTGCTTTTTAATATCAGCAGTTATGGAAATTTTTATTAAAATACCATTTAAAAAACAGGCAGAAGCAGGCAGCATATGGCAGACAGTGAAAAAGGATTTTTCAGAAAGCATAAATTTTATAAAAAAAGATAAGCCTGTTATTGGAAAAGTCCTTATTATGGTCTGTGGAATAAACCTGTTTTTATCATCAATGGTTATTGTTGGCCTGCCATATATAATAACAGAAGTACTGGATCTTAATGGATTTGATCCAAACAAATTATATGGTTATGCAGAAGGGGCACTGGCAGCAGGAGGGCTTGCAGGCGGCATTTTTGCAGGAATTTTTGCAGACAGGCTTGTTATTAAGAAAACAACATTTCTTATAACAGGAGCTGCCATATGTGTATTCCCTATGGGCATAACAATGCTGTTATCCTGTCCAGGCATTGTTATTTATGCCGTTATGGCAATAAGCTGTTTTATTATTATGGTATTTTCAACAATATTTACAATACAGATGATGTCATTTGTACAAACAGAAACACCACCACAACTTATAGGAAAAGTAATTGCATTTATATTAGCTGTTTCAATGTGTGCACAGCCATTAGGAAATGCATTGTATGGTGTGCTTTTTGAAAGCTGCAAAGGTTTTGAATTTGCTGTAATACTTTTTGCAGGATTTGTTTCTATTCTAATTGCAGCCAGAAGCAGAAAATTTTTCTGCCATGCTTTTTCATAATGCTTCAGCCAGGAAAACCATTGCCTTTAAACAGTGGGCTGAATGGCATCTGTAAAAAGTTATTGACAAATAGAAAAAATATAAAATATAATAAATTAGAAAAAATTAAAAATATTTATGTAAGGAATATTAATGGACATATATGGTTATTTACAACAAAATTTTAAATTAATTACCAGGGAAGAATACAGAAAGTGCAATTTACCAGATAATACTAAGAAAATATTATGTGATACAGGTTTACCAGACCAGCCTTTGGATTTTATCCAGTTTAATATACAGGAACTAAAAAATATTATATTAGATAAAGAGTATATTATTATTGGCAATGATTTTGGTACATATATCTGTATAAATAATAAAGGCAGCATAGTTTCTGTAGATCCCTGTAATGAATATCCAGCAAGGTTTATAAATACTAATTTAGAAACCTTGCTGGAATTTATAGTTACATTTTTATTATATAAAGATAAAATAAGTAAAGCATCTGGTAATGAAACAGGGCAGGTAATACATGAAATCAGGAAAATATTTAATATCACAGATGCCAGGGCATTAAGCAATGAAGAAAACTGGTGGCCAGTTATTCTGGAACAAATTGGATATTAATCTGAATAAAACTGAATGGAATGTTCTATATGGCAAAATATGTATCTGTTAAAGGATGGTTTGAGTGTGAAAGCCACCAGGTTAAAAATATTAAAAAAATTATTGATGGTTGTGGAACTAAAAACTATCCTGGAAATATTTTTGACAATGAAAATACCAGGCTTTATAATAAAGGCTGGCGTTATCCGGAAGAAATAATAAACTGGACATCTTATGTCTTTTATGGTGCAGATATAAAAGAATATTATTCAGGGTTTATCCAGGATGAGATAAAAGAGGTTTTAAGGAAAAATACTGGAATAGACGGAATATTCTTTTTCTGTTATGAAGAAGGGGAAATAGAATATTGGAAAATTGCAGATTCAGAAATATATGAAGATAATATTATAAAGGATGCAAACAGGACTTAAATGAACAGAATTAATAAAGGGAACCTAAACGAAATTTATAAGCTAATAAAAGAAACAGGATATATCCAGTCTGTAAATATATACAGGGAAATGGATACAAATAGCACAAAAGATTACAATTTGGCATTAATCATAAGCACATGCCCATTTTGTAAAGGGGATATAAGGATAAAATTAATATTTTATAATGTGCAGATGTTTAAATTAGGTGATATTAATAATTTTTATAAAGTTTTTTTTGAAATAACAGATGTATCAGACAGGCAGTTAGAAAATATCAGATATTATGTTAATGAAACCGAATATAATATGGTTTCTTTCTGGTGCCAGGATATAGAATATGAAAGTTTTTAGAATGGTTAATGAGAACCATATTTGCAGACTGTGTGTGGGTACTGGCATGAATGAGGGAATACAGATATATAAGTTTAATAATGCTGCAGTTTACGAGCAGGATTTTTATAATATGACAAGATTAAACTTTATGTATAACAGAAGGCATATATTTACTTTTAATAAAAATGGAATGGAATATAACAAATACTTTCCATTTGATATGGTAAAATTGCAATTTTACGGGCTTTATTTATCAGCTTATAGTTCTGTCAATAGTTTTTCATATATGGACTTTGATTTTGATATTGGATTTAATAATATTGAATATAGAATTGAAGAAAAAATAACAGATATTTTAAAAAACGGGTCTGGTAAAACTTACATAAACTATGCACAGGTGTTTAATCCAGTTGATTTAAAGTATATTAAACAACTGGCAGAAAAGTATGAATTAGTGTTATCCAGAGTACCTGTATATGCTAATTATAATATAATAATTTATTCCGGCAATAAAAACATTATTGAAAACATTAATGGCAAAATACTAAATTTAAAAAACAGCAAATTTGATATTGAAAATATTAATAGTTTTAAAGATGCAAAAAATTTTTTATTAGTTTAACTCCAAAAACTTGTTTAAACAATGGCTATTATATAATATAGTTATACAGGTATCATTATTTTTAAACTAGCGTTGTATAAATATTTGCATGAGATTACAATACAGGAAACTGCAGTGTTGTAATGGTAAATGGATAAATTTTATAAAAAATATGATGCCATAAGAAAAATGAAAGGGAGGATATGCCTGTATGGAATATATAAGACCATTGCCAATAGGGGTGGAATTTTATAAACAAATGATAGCCAAAGGATATTATTATATAGACAAAACATTGTTTATACGTGATTTGCTTGTACAAAAAAATACAGCCACATTATTTACACGTCCAAGACGTTTTGGAAAAACACTAGCACAAAGTATGTTAAAGACCTTTTTTGAAAAAGAAATCCTTTCAGATGGAACAGTAGCGGATAACTCTGTATATTTCGAGGGGAAAAAGATTATGGAAGCAGGGGAAGAATATACTCAACATATGGGGCAGTACCCTGTTATATTCCTGTCTTTAAAGTCTGCCAGACAGCCAACATATGAAATGGCATATGGAAGCATTATTGATGAAATCAGGAAGGAATATGACAGGCATAGTTACCTGCTTAAAGGTGACGGAATAACAGAAAAGGATAAAGAAAGATATAATTTAATATTAAATATGGAAGCAGATAAAATAATATATGCCAAGTCTATTGAATTTTTATCAGAATGTCTTGAAAAACACCATAAAAAAAAGGTAATCATACTTCTTGATGAGTATGATGTACCACTTGAAAACGCATATTTCAACGGGTTTTATGATGAAATGACAACATTTATCCGTTCATTATTTGAGTCAGCCTTAAAGACAAATGACAGCTTAGAATTTGCTGTAACCACAGGCTGCCTTCGCATAAGCAGGGAAAGCATATTTACAGGGCTTAACAACCTTGATGTTGTGTCAGTGCTTAATGAGGATTATGCAGAATATTTCGGGTTTACACAGGATGAAACGGACAGTTTCCTTGAAACTTATGGAATAATAGAAAGAAGGGATGAAGTAAAAAGCTGGTATGACGGGTATCTTTTTGGGAATACAGAAGTATATAATCCCTGGAGTTTAATAAATTACGTAAAAGATATAACACACAGGAATACAGAATTTCCAAAACCATACTGGTCAAATACATCTTCAAACAGCATTGTGCGTGAATTAATTGAGAATGCAGATGATGGGACAAGGGAAGAACTTGAAGAACTTATTGCAGGAGGCACAATAGAAAAACCAGTACATGAGGATATTACTTATGCAGATATCCAGAAGTCACAAAATAATTTATGGAACTTCCTGTTTTTTACAGGATATCTCAAAGCAGCAGGTAAAAGTTTCATTGGACGCCAGATATACTTGTCAATGACCATACCAAATGAGGAAATTTCATATATATATGAAAATACCATAAGGGAATGGTTTAACAGCAGAATAAAACCAGCAAACTTATCAGGGCTTTATAATGCCATAATAAATGGTGATGCAAAGACTTTTGAGGATTGTTTAAGGGAACAGCTCCGTGAAAGTATAAGTTTTATGGATGATGCAGAAAATTTTTATCATGGTTTTCTTTTAGGGCTTATTGGCGGTATGCAGGGTTACAGGAAATTATCAAACAGGGAAAGGGGTGAGGGGCGTTATGATATTTTATTAAAGCCATATGATGAACGGCAGCCTGCAATAATACTTGAACTGAAACATGCAAAGAAATTTACGGGGATGGAAGGAATGTGCCAGAAGGCATTACAGCAGATAGAAGACAAACATTATGATGAAGTCCTGCTTGATGAAGGGTATATGGTTATTAAAAAATATGGCATATGTTTCTGTAAAAAAAGCTGTAAGGTAATGGTAAAGGAGCAGAGTGAAATAAAAAAATATGGTGTATAAACATACATTCTTATGCTATGTGTAAATAAAAGTGGTTAAAAATGTTTGTTTCTGGATATGTACCAATCTTTTAAATGAACTTTTTAGTCTTTGCAAATTTGGCAGGTTTAATATTGGTAAAAACAAACAGGATTTAGCATTACTTGCAACAAGTGTTTTCCAGGAAGGATATGATTTCAGGTTTGGGCTGGCACAACATTGGATTGGAAAAAGGAAGAAAAGAAAGTGAAAATAAATTTATAAATAAAATCCTTTCTGTTGTCGTAGGCGGAAACCCACTGCCTTTAGGCAGTG
>CAJUJY010000067.1 GCA_910586555.1 uncultured Lachnospiraceae bacterium | reverse complement strand
GTAAGCACCGCAAGGTGTTAAGCTGGCTGTCACTAATAGACCGCGGGCTTGACCAAAGTTGTATGTATTCTTGTAATACACCAGGAATATAGCTGGTGTATTTATGCCAGGGATATATTGACTATATTATAATGGGCTGCAAACTTATTATTTAAAGGGTGTCTGTATATACAGTATACAGTTTTGAAGATATAAGAAGGAAAAGCTTTTGTTATACAAGTTTTTAGTTGATTGTATGGCAAAGGCTTTTTTTCTCTATAATAATTTATAGGGGGATATACAATGGATAATCTTAATAGTGAACAAAAAAAAGCTGCAATGCATTTTATGGGGCCATGTATGGTAATAGGGACACCAGGTTCAGGAAAAACCCGTGTTATAACAGAAAGGGTGCGTTACCTGGTACAAAAACGTGGTGTAAATCCCTCTAATATACTTGTTATAACATTTACTAAAGCAGCAGCCGTTGAAATGAAACAAAGATATTATAACCTTATGGGGAATAATGCAGGGAAAGTACAGTTTGGTACATTTCATGCAATATTTTTTATAATACTTAAAACAGCATATAATTACACATCTGCCAATATTATAAATGATGATGCAAAGAGAAATATATTAAAAGAAATTGTAACAGGAACAGATATTGAAATACAAGATATAAATGAGTTTATAAGCAGCCTGGAATCTGAAATCAGCCTTGTTAAAGGGGGAAGGATAGATTTAGAGTATTATTATTCAATGAACTGTCCTAAAGACGTATTTAAAAAGATTTTTAATGCTTACCAGGATGAATTAATAAAGCAGAGGCTTATAGATTTTGATGATATACTTGTATATTGTTATGAACTTTTATCACAGCGCCATGATATTTTAAAGGCGTGGCAGAAACAGTACCCGTTTATATTAATAGATGAATTCCAGGATATTAACAGGGTACAATATGATGTTATAAAGCTTCTTGCCAGGCCTGGAAACAATATATTTATTGTAGGTGATGATGACCAGTCAATATATGGTTTCCGGGGTGCAAATCCTGGAATTATGCAGCAGTTTTTAAAAGATTACAAGGATGCTGCCAGATATGGGTTAAATATAAATTACAGGTGCAGCGGGCCTGTTGTAGAGGCAGCAGGAAATCTTATAAAACATAACCATAATAGAATCAGGAAGGATTTAAAAGCATCAGAATACCTGCCAGATAAAGAGAAAGTACCAGTCTATATAATGGAATTTAAAGGCTTTACCGATGAAAATAATTATATATGCCACAAAATAACAGATTACCATAAAAAAGGTATTCCTTACAATGAAATGGCAGTGCTCTTCCGTACAAATATACAGGCAAGGGCGCTTACATCAAAGCTTATGGAATATAACATACCGTTTATAATGAAAGAACACCTTCCAGATATTTATGAACACTGGATTGCAAAAGATATACTTGCTTATATAAAAATTGCACTTGGGAACAGGGACAGGGCATCTTTTTTAAGAATAATAAATAAGCCAAAACGCTATGTGCACAGGAGTATTTTTACAGAACCATATGTTGATATAGAAAGTCTTAAAGCATTTTACAGTGATAAGCCCTGGATGATAGACAAGATAAGGCAGTTCCAGTCAGACCTCCGGTTTATAGCTTCATTAAATCCATTTGCGGCAGTTAATTATATAAGGAAAGGAGCCGGGTATAATGATTATATCAAAGAATATGCAGACTACAGGGGCATACATAAAGATGATTTAATGGCAGTGCTTGATGAGCTCCAGGAAGAAGCAAAGTCCCAGAAAACTTTTAAAGAATGGTTTGAATATATTGAATTATATAGTGAAGAATTAAAAGAGCAGGCAAGTAAAAGCAGGGACATGTTAAATGGAAGGAAACAGGATGGGGATTTTGTTACTGTACTTACAATGCATGGTGCAAAAGGCCTTGAATATAACTGTGTGTTTATTCCAGATGCCAATGAAGGTGTTATACCACATAACAAGGCAGTCCTTAATGATGATATTGAAGAAGAAAGGCGCATGTTTTATGTGGCAATGACAAGAGCCAGAAAGTATCTGTATATATGCTATGTAAGGGAAAGGTTTAACAAAGATGCAGAAGCATCAAGTTTTGTAAAGGAAATATTAGGTGGAAGGAAGGATTAAATGCTTAAAGGGAACAATGAGGAAGAATTTATAAACGGGAACTTAGATAAACTTATGTTCTCCATGGCAATACCTACAATAGTAGCACAAATAATAAACATATTGTATAATATAGTAGACCGCATTTATATCGGGCATATACCAGGTGCAAGTTCAGATGCACTTACAGGGGTAGGTGTGGCACTGCCAGTAATAGTTTTAATATCTGCATTTTCAGCATTTGTGGGCCAGGGAGGTGCACCACTTTCATCTATATGGCTTGGTAAGGGTGATAAAGAACATGCAGAAAAAATACTTGGTAATGGTACGTTTCTGCTTGTAATATTTACAATTATCCTTATGTTTATATTTTATATATGGCAGAAACCACTGTTATATGCTTTTGGTGCAAGCAGCACAACAATTTCTTATGCAGGCACATATTTATCATGGTATCTTATAGGGACAATATCAGTAGAAATTGCACTTGGCCTTAATACTTATATTATAGCCCAGGGAAATACAGGCATAGCAATGCTTTCAGTGCTTGCAGGCGCAGTTTCTAATATAATGCTTGATCCTGTATTTATATTTGTATTTAAAATGGGAGTAAAAGGCGCGGCAGTTGCAACTGTAATTTCACAAACATTATCAGCTATATGGGTAGTTAGCTTCCTTACAGGAAAAAAGGCACTTTTAAAAATAAGGTTATCTTACCTGGCACCAGATTCCAGTATAATAAAACAGATATTTTCACTAGGTATATCACCATTTGTAATGAGGGCTACAGAAAGCCTTATATCAATAGTTATGAACAGCAGGCTGCAAAAATACGGGGGAGATATATATGTTGCTGCACTTACAGTAATGCAAAGTGTAATGCAGGTTTTTTCTGCACCGGTTGGAGGATTTACACAGGGAGTACAGCCTCTTGTAAGTTATAATTATGGTGCACAAAATTTTGTCCGTGTAAAACAGATATATAAAAAAATGATTTTTGTATGTGGAAGCTTTTCATTTATTACTACAGTAGTAGTAATGTTGTTTCCAGCAGCATTTGCCAGGATATTTACAACAGATGAAAACCTTATAGGGCTTATTGCCAGCAAAATGCCTTTATTTATGTGTGGTATGTTATTATTTGGCGTACAGATGGCTATACAGCCTGTTTTCCTTGCACTTGGGCAGGCAAAGATTTCATTAATAATTGCAATGTTACGGAAAGTAATACTGCTTACACCACTTGCAATTATATTTCCAGTATATACAGGGGCAGACGGGGTATTTTTTGCGGAACCAGTGTCAGATTTTATATCTGCAATAACAGCAGTAATTCTTTTCAAGCTTAATATTGGTAAAATTCTATCTAAAGAAAAGGTTTTGCAAATAAAGTAGTTTTTGTAGAATTTAGTATGAAGTTGACATATTTCCAAAAAATGATATAGTTAATCTAATAGTTTGTGCCTGTAAAACAGGCTTACAGGCTGTGGAAAGGAATGGTAATATATGGAAAGGACTAAAAAGCCAGCCCGCAAAAAAGAAAAACTTTCTAAAGAAGAAACTTTGTACCGTTCTGCTGCCAGCCTGATGGAAGCTGTAGACTGTATAAAAAGATTTGAAAGAGTTGTTTATTCATTAAATGATGCAGCAGGCAAGTTTGAAAAAATTGATGGTTATAAAGATGCAGCAGAACGCAGGGAAAAATGTATTAAAGATGCAAAAGAGGCCATTACAAAAGGTACAGAGGAAGTTTATAATACTGCCCTGGATAAACTTAAAAATGCCAGTGATAAAAGTGATTTTTCTGATGCAATAGAGGAGTTTAAACGTGTAAAGAAGTTTGGATATAATGTAGAAGAGTGTAATAAAAATATCCAGATATGTAAAGCTGGCATTAAAAAAGCTGAAACAAGGGCTATGTATAAAAGACAGGGGATTGCGCTTTGTGTTATATTATTATTAGCTGTAATATTTATAAATACACCATTTTACCCACTTATAAAAGGTATGTATTACCAGTCAGAGGGTGAATATGCCACTGCCCTGGGCTTTTATAAAAAGTCAGGTGGTATACTTAACGGCCATGGAAAGATAAAAGAGTGCCATTATTATATAGCAGAAAAATTTATGGAAGAAGAGGATTATAACAAAGCATTAATAAACTATAAAAAAGCACAAAATAAATTTGATGCAGAAGAGAAAGCATTTAATATTGAAAGGGATATAATCGCCAGGGCGGTTCCAGGCAGCATAGTAAAATATGGCAGGGATAAATGGCTTATACTTGCAAAAACAGAAAGACAGGCTTTGCTATTTTCAAAAACAGCCAGAATTAAAAAGAAATTCGATAAAGAAGGAAAAAATATATGGCATGGTTCATCACTGTGCAGATGGCTTAATAAAGACTATATAAAGAAATTTAGCAGATATGAACGTTATATAATGGCAGGGCAGGGCATGATAAATGAAAAAGACAGGGAAGTTATATCTGTTCTTGATAAGGAACAATATGAAAAGTACAAGGGTATTATAAATAACACAGGTAAATGTTACTGGCTTAAAAACAGTGGTTCAGGCAAAGGCATGGCATGCTGTGTAAAAGAAGATGCTTCCGCAGGTGAAGCACCTTCTGGTGAAGATGGTATATATGTAAGGAGTTCATTATGGGTTGTATTTAAGTAAGGTTTATGACAGGAAACCACGCTTTTTAAAAGTATCACCCACATAAGCAACGGCAGGGCCAAGGGATATTACCATAAGCGCAGTTATAAGTCCTGCTTCACCTTTAGTTATTATACCAATAGACATTGCAAAAAGGTCAAAGAAGAAACGTACAAATTTAAACAAATTCTTCTTATTTAATACTTTTTCCAGCTTTGCATTTATAATAAATGGCACAGCATCATAAGGTGCCATTCCGCACCCACTGTTCATATAACATGCAGCAGCAGTTACAAATACTATAAGTGTGGGCACTAGTATGCCTATCCTTACCCCAAGTGGCAATATGGCAGGTATATGGCAGATATCACGCCATATATGGCTGAAAAAGTCCGCAGTATAACCTACAATTACCATATTGCCTATAGTGCCAGTACCTATAAGTGAGCGGTCATATATAAGCA
Source organism: uncultured Lachnospiraceae bacterium (assembly GCA_910586555.1). GTDB lineage: Bacteria > Bacillota > Clostridia > Lachnospirales > Lachnospiraceae > Butyribacter. The sequence goes on along the minus strand of CAJUJY010000067.1, from coordinate 12,996 downwards.
CAAAAACAAGCAGTATGGCATTTAGCATAAGCTGGTATGTACCAAATGACATGCCAATCTTTTTAGAAACCCCGTAATTCATTGCCGAACATGGGTCAGTCCCCATGTCAGCAAGCACAAGCAGGGAAACTGCAAATCCCATTATTGTTACAGATACAATCATTAGCATAAATTTTTTAACCCATTTCCTAGTTATTTTAAAATTTATTTTCATAAGTATAATCCTTTCATTTTTTTAACTTTACTAAAATTTATAATACCATAGTAATTATTAAGTGTAAAACAGATTTTTTATTTTTTTATGGAGTATTTTTTTATGGAAGATATTAAGAAAGTTATATGCCAGACAGAAGATAGTATTTCCGTATGGGCAGAGGAAATTAGTGATTATTTGTTTAATAATCCTGAATTAAGTGATGAGGAATTTAATTCATCAGCATATCTTACAGGTAAGCTGCGCAGTGCAGGCTTTAATGTTACATACCCGTATCTTGGCATAAAGACAGCATTCCGGGCAGAGTATAGTAATGGCAGTGGCAGGACTGTAGCATTTCCTGCTGAATATGATGCATTGCCAGGTTATGGTGTGAACCATGACAAAATAGCACATGCATGTGGCCACAACTGGATAGCAGGAAGTACATTAGCGGCAGCCCGTGCCCTTGCAGACGCCAGCCATCTTTTTAATGGAAGTATAGTTGTTTTTGGGACACCATCAGAGGAAAAATCCGGAAGTAAGGTTACATTTGCAGATAAAGGGGCTTTTGATGGGATTGATGCTGTTTTACAGATGCACCTTGGAAGGGAAAACTGTGTTGATACAACAGCAATGGCAATGACAGATTATGTGTTTGAATTTTATGGAAAAGAGGCACATGCAGCCAAAGAACCTGAGAATGGTATAAATGCACTTGATGCATGCCATCTTGTAATGGCAGGTATTAATGCCATGAGGCAGCAGTACGGGCCAGGTGTTAAAGTGCATGAAACAATAATAAATGGCGGCAAAGCTCCTAATGTTATACCTGGCTATGCTTCAATGTGGATATTTGTAAGGGCAGTGGATAAAGATCTTCTTGAAAAGGCAGCAGTACGCCTTGTAAACATAGGAAAAGGCGCAAGTCTTATGACAGGTGCCACGTTTAAATTCCAGCGTGCAGAAAATACATTTTATGATATTAAAAGGGATGTACACCTTAACAGCCTTATGAAATCTAACCTTGCAAGGCTTGGTATAACAGATCTTGCAGAAGGGGATAAATACCATTCGGAAAGTACAGATATTGGAAATGTATCATATAAATGCCCTACATGTTATACAACATTAAGTACAGCACATTTATCAGATGCAGGGGTGCATGAACAGGAATTTATAGAAATAGCGGGTTCAGATGGTGCTAAAAAACTTATGCATATAGCTGCAAAGGCAATGGCAATGACAGCAGCTGATGTATTATGTGCAGATGGCAGAAGTATAAATAACAGATAATATAAACAAGGGATTATTTTACAGAAAGTTATATGGGGCAGGTATAAAAACACCTGCCCCTGGATTTATATTTCTTTTAAACCATGAGTTTTAATTAACCAAAATATCTTTCAAGTAATCCCTTAAATGCTTTACCATGCCTTGCTTCGTCCCTTGCCATTTCATGCACAGTATCATGGATTGCATCTAAGCCAAGTTCTTTAGCTTTTTTAGCAATAGCCATTTTGCCTGCTGTTGCACCACATTCTGCTTCTACACGCATTTCAAGGTTTTTCTTTGTGCTGTCTGTAACAATTTCACCAAGCAGTTCTGCAAACTTAGCAGCATGTTCTGCTTCTTCATAAGCAGCCTTTTCCCAGTAAAGCCCAATCTCAGGATAACCTTCGCGGTGTGCTACCCTTGCCATTGCAAGATACATGCCAACTTCTGAACATTCGCCATTGAAGTTATCACGGAGTCCCTGGAGTATTTCCTCATCAACACCCTGTGCAACACCTACTACATGTTCAGCAGCCCAGTTCATTTCACCTTCCTGCTTTTTAAACTTGTCTGCACCAACACCACACTGTGGACATTTCTCTGGAGCTGCATCTCCCTCATAAACATAACCGCATACTGTACATACATATTTTGCCATAATTATATCTCCTTTTATTTATATATCTCAGGTATATTTACACCTGGCTGTTTTTATTAATAGTAATGATTACTGATTTCTTGACTATAATACCATCAAAAATATTTATTGTCAACATGTTTTTTTATTTTTTGTCTGGAATTTTCTGAAAGGGTTTTATACATGCATGGCAAGTACCATAGAATATAACAGTGTGCCCTTCTATAATGCCATTAAACCCGGCATTGGCAATCTTATCAATATGCTCAATAGAGTCCATTTCTATATCTGATAATGATTTACACTGGCGGCAGAAAAAATGGTTATGTTGTTTTGTATACCCGTCAAAATGCACAAAACCGTCCCCACAGTTAAGGCGCAGTGCCTCATTATGGTCTGCAAGAAAGTTTAAATTGCGGTAGACAGTCCCAAGGCTTATATTAGGAAACTGTTCTTTTATATTTTTATATACCATTTCTGCGGTAGGGTGCAGTTTTGAGGATAAAAGAAAATTTTTAATTGCATCCCTTTGTCTGCTATAACGTACTTCTGGCATTATGCACCTCCTTATCAGTACTAGTAATTATTACTATTATAGATATATATTTATATAAAGTCAACGGAAAATTATGTAATAGGCATGGCCGTTCTGTATTCCAATATTATGCCGCCAGTAGCCCGGCCTGGTATTTACAAGTTTTGTACATTGTAATGTGTAATATTGTATTACAAGTACCTGGTGGTTTGCAGAGATTTTACTAATGCGCTATAATAGATTAATATTGGTTATAAATACCGGGGATATGGAGGAAATTATGAAACGTGTAGAAATGTACAAATTTTATGCAAGAAGGATTACAAGAAATTTTATATTGTTTACAAGATGGGCTGTTTTTTCAGTATTTATTGGCTTTATAGTTGGAGGCTGTAGTACATTTTTTGCATTCTGCCTGCGCAAAGTAACAAAATTCCGTACTGAAAATCCTGTAATAATTTTATTACTTCCACTGGCTGGAGTATTAATTGTATTTTTATACAGTATTTTCAAATATAAAAATGATAAAGGCACTAATCTTGTGCTTTCTACAATACATGCAGAAGCAGAGCTTCCGTTTAAAATGGCGCCATTAATATTTATTTCTACAATAATAACACATCTTTTTGGCGGATCTGCCGGCAGGGAAGGTGCAGCATTGCAGCTTGGCGGAAGTATAGGTAACCAGCTTGGAAGATGGTTTAAATTTGATGAAAAAGATAAAAGAATAGTTGTTATGTGTGGAATGAGTGCTGCATTTTCTGCAATGTTTGGTACACCTGTAGCTGCTGCAATATTTTCAATGGAAGTTGTAAGTGTAGGCGTTATGTACTATGCTGCACTTGTACCATGCGTATTTTCCTCCCTTGTAGCGTCCAAAGTTGCTGTACATATGGGAATAGGGCCAGATGTATTTACAATACTTGATGTACCAGGCTTCCATGTAGTTCCAAGTATAAAAATAATTATTCTTGCTATTTTCTGTGCAGGGCTAAGTGTTATATTTTGCATAACATTACATTCCCTTGGTGATTTTTACAGGGACAAGTTAAAGAACCCTTATGCCAGGGTAATTATATCAAGCCTTATAATTATTGTATTAACAATTATACTTAACACATCAGATTATATGGGGGCTGGTGTCCCTGTTATAGAAGAAGCTGTTAAAGGTAATGTAAAACCTGCTGCATTTATATGGAAAATAATTTTTACAGCACTAACCCTTGAAGCTGGGTTTAAAGGAGGGGAAATTGTACCATCATTCTTTGTAGGTGCAACCTTTGGCTGTCTTTTCGGGCAGATTGCAGGAATTTCGCCTTCAATGTGCGCAGCAACTGGCATGGCGGCTGTATTTTGTGGAGTAACAAACTGCCCGGTAACTTCAATGCTTATAGCCTTTGAACTATTCGGGTATGAAGCAGTTCCATATTTCCTGCTTGCAATAAGTGTAAGTTATCTTATGTCTGGATATTACGGGCTTTATCATGACCAGACAATAGTGTATTCAAAGTATAAAACAGAATATATAAACCGTAAAGCCAAGGAATAAATTTTTACCTGTAAGCAATTTTTGTTTGTACATGAGTATACATTAGCTGCTTTTCCAATGGCAAAAATAAATAAAACTTATTCCTGTGGCAGGGGATTTGTGGGTTTATACTAAGAATGGAGGATTATTATGAGAGAAATAAGATATGTAAACGACAGTGATAAAAAATTCTGGTACAGTCTTGATAAACACCTGCCAGAAGAAGAATTTGAAGAAAAAATAAGACGTAACATGGGCTATGTTATTTTAAATAATGGTATTCCTTCCGGACTGCTTAGATATAATCTTTTCTGGGACAGCCTGCCTTTCTGCACAATGTTATTTATAGACTGGCATATGCAAAAAAAGGGATATGGAAAAGAACTGCTCCTGCATTGGGAAAATGATATGAGGATTAAGGGATATGGAATGGTACTGGCCTCAACACAGGCAGATGAATATGCACAGCATTTTTATAGGAAATATGGTTACAAAGATGCAGGCAGTCTTTTAATAAATATTCCTGGATATGCACAGCCAATGGAAATATTTATGGCCAAAAAGATTTAAGCCAGTTGCCTGTTCTTATCAATTATGTTATTATAATTTTTATAATAGTCCTGGCAGGTGAAATCCTGCCATTAATCTTATTTTATACAGAATTTTAAGAAAGGACAGGCAAATAGTAAATGACAAATGTAAAAGTAAAATTTTATGACAGTGCAGAAGATGCCTTGCTTAAATTTGCGGTTATTATAGCAAAGTCTGGCGGTAAGTGGGTATTTTGTAAGCACAGGGAAAGAGATACATATGAAATACCGGGAGGACACAGGGAAGCCGGGGAGGATATATTTGAAACGGCTAAAAGGGAGCTTTATGAAGAAACAGGGGCAGTTGTATATAATATAGAACCCGTATGCGTTTACTCTGTTACCGCAAAAGATAACTTTGATGGTAAAGAAACATTTGGAATGTTATATTTTGCAGAAATTAAAGAATTTGAGAAGGAATTACATAATGAGATTGAGAAAATTGTTTTAATGGAAGATTTAACGGACAACTGGACATATCCTGGTATACAGCCAGAACTGGTTAAAGAGTATACAAGGCGTGCCAGAAAAGTTAATTAATATATTAAGGGGGAATATATGGAATATAATAAAGGAAAAATTATTTGTTTTCATAATCCTGGTGAAGAAAATGGATATTTAAGTAACTGGTATTTATCAGATTTTACGGCAGATGGTATAATGTTTTCCTCAATGGAGCAGTATATGATGTACCAGAAAGCTATTTTATTTGGAGATACTGCTATTGCAGATAAAATATTGCAGACAAATGGTGCTGGCAAAATAAAGGCACTTGGAAGACAGGTTTCTGGTTATAATGATACTATATGGAACGGGACAAGGCAGATTATAATATATAACGGGCTTATAGAAAAATTCCGCCAGAACACAGAATTAAAAGACCTGCTGCTTAAAACAGGAAATTGTATACTGGCAGAATGTGCTGTATATGACAAGATCTGGGGGATTGGGCTTAGCATGAAAGATGAAGGCAGGTTTGATATTAATAAATGGACAGGACAGAATTTATTAGGCTTTGCCCTTATGGAAACCAGAAGGAAATTAAAAAGTTAAAGCAGGCAGGAGGCAGATGTGCAGATAGGAATATGTGATGACCAGGAAGAAACCAGAAAGTTAATGGCAAAAGAAACAAAAATGGTTTGCCAGGCAGCAGATATTATATGTTATGGTTCAGGACAGGAAGTACTGGAATCACCACAGCTTCCAGATATCCTGTTGCTTGATATACAAATGCCTGGTATTAATGGAATGGAAACTGCAATGAAACTACGCAGTTTTAATAAACAGGTAATTATTATTTTTGTAACTGTAACAGAAGATTATGTATTCCAGTCATTTGATGTCTGGGCATTTCATTACCTTGTCAAACCATTTAGCAGTGAAAAGTTTAAAGAAGTGCTGCAAAATGCTATAAAACAGTATAAAACTATTAAAACAATACAGGCAGGGATTAAGCAGGCAGCCCCATGCCTTATGGTAACTGCAAATGGTAAACATTTTACAATTAACTTTAAGGATATTGTATATGCAGAAGTATTTAACAGGAAAGTAATTATACATACTATAGATTCAGATATAGAATATTATGGAAAAATGAAAGAACTGGCACAAAAAGCAGGAAACGGTTTTTACCGCACACACAGGTCATATCTTGTAAATTTTGATTTTGTACAAAAATATGATGCTAATACTATTTATTTAACAAAAGGTGAAGCACTTATTGCAAAGCATAATTACCATGACTTTACCATATGTTATTTAAGGCATAACCAGAGAAAAGGAACTAGATAGAATATGGCATATAATATAAATTATGCGGCAGAAACCAATTATATAGTGCCAATAGTACAAATACTTATAAGGGGCTGTTGTTTTTCATGGTTTATAAAGCCATTTACAAAAAATACAAAAACGCCATTCTGTGTGTTTATAGTGTATTTTTTGGTTATGCTTTTACTTTATACAATGCCATTCCATATAAAAACCTATCTGGCATATTGTATAGGGATTATTTCTGTTTTTCTTGTTATCTGTTGTATAGAATATAGGAATTACAACCAAAAAATTTTTCTTACAATAATATTTTTCTCATTAAACTGGTTTGCTTCTGCAATGGCAGAAACTTTATATGATAATATTTATAAATTTTTACTAGATACCGCTTATATGCGCATGCACCAGGACATGACATCTGCTTTATATATAACTGTTTGTACACTTTACCTGGCTCTGGAATTTATATTTACACTGGTATGTATATTGTATATTGTAAAAGTTTGCCAGGATAAACATACAGGTATGTCACAAAAAGAACTTTTTATGCTGGTTACCCCTTCATTTATGGGAATAACCGGATATGAAATTATGCGCTATTACCGCAATTTTTATATAGTAGAAACAGGGGAAATTATTAATGTTTATGATATGCTGCTGCTTTTGTATTGTATAGTGTCTGTTATTACAATTATAATAGTTATTGCTTTATACCAGAAAATTAAGATAAAGCAGGAAGAGAAAATCCAGGCAGGCCTGCTTGCCATGCAAATTAGAAATATTAAGAAGCATATAAACCATGTGGAAAGCCTTTATAATGATATACGCAGTATACGGCATGATATGGCAAACCATATACTTACATTAGAAAATCTTTATATTGGAAATAAAACAGCAGAAGCAAAAGCTTACAGCACAAAGCTTAAAACAGAGCTTAAAAACCTGGCAGGGGAAATAAAAAGCGGCAACCCTGTAATAGATGTAATTTTGCAGGAATTAAAAGATGAAGCTGGAAAAATGGGAATTAATTTCCATTCAGAATTTTATTATCCTGCGGATTCTGGCATTGATGTTTTTGATATCAGTATAATATTAAATAATGCCCTGCAAAATGCAATAGAAAATACAGTAAAGGATGGAACAGGATATATAAATATTATTTCATACCGCAGGAATAATGCCTATATGATAGAAATAAGCAACAGTTTTAATGGAAATTTACAATGGGATGCCATAAGCGGCCTTCCTGTTACTTCAAAAGAAAAAAAAGATATGCATGGGTATGGTTTATTTAATATCCAGAAAACCGCCAGGCAGTATATGGGAGATATAGATATTTCATTAAAAAACGGGAAATTCTGCCTTTGCATTATGTTAATGGCAAAATAAAAGCTAGTAGTCAAGCGGATATTCGCAATCCGCTTCGCTACTTGCCCACTTGCAAAACAACCTCATTGCCGCTTTGCGGCAGTCTGGCAGGAGCTTGAACTCCTGCCAGACTAAGTAAGTTCTAAACCCACCGCTTAAGAAGCGGGGGACTTACTTAATGAGGTTAAAGGACAGGAAACTTAAATCCGGAGGTGCATTAAATGATAAGAAAAGCAGGTAAGAATGATGCTGCTATAGTAGCAGGTTTAGCAGTTTTAATGTGGAATGATAGTTCTGTTGAAGAGTTAATAAATGATTTTGCAAGGATTTCTTGCAGTGAAGATGCACAGGTTTTTTTAATATATGAAGAAGATATTCCTGTAGGTTTTGCACAGTGCCAGTTAAGGCATGATTATGTAGAGGGGACAGAAACAAGCCCTGTAGGATACCTGGAAGGGATTTTTATAAAAGAAGGCTACAGACACCAGGGGTATGCAAGAAAACTTTTGTATGAATGTGAAAAATGGGCATTGGAAAAAGGATGTACGGAATTTGCAAGTGATTGTGAAACAGATAATGGCATTAGTTTGCAATTTCATATAGCAGCAGGATTTACAGAGGCTAACAGGATTATTTGTTTTGTCAAAAAGTTAAAATAAGAAATTATGCAGCGGAACGGGAGGTAATGCAGGGCATATACTTATCTATATTTTGATAACAGCATATAAGCTGTTTAGTTTTATGGATTTACAGGGGGAATGTAATGGAAGAAGTTTACATAAATAATAAAAATAATTATTACCAGAGATTTGAGGTTCTTAAGACAAACAGAAATAAAAGGTATAAGTATAATGAGTTTCTGGTGGAAGGTGTGCGCAGTTTAAAAGAAGCAGTAGAAAATGGCTGGAATATAAAATCCTGGATTTATAACAATAACAATTTGTCAGACTGGGCAAGGAATATGGTTTCTAATGTAAAAACAGAAGTAAATTACTGTCTTACGCCACATCTTTTAAAAGAGCTTAGTGGCAAGGAAGATACTTCGGAATTAATGGCAGTTATTGAAATGCGTAAAGACTGCCTTGATAGTGTAAAATTATCAGAAATACCTTTTATTGTTTTATTTGACCGTCCTTCTAATAAAGGAAATCTTGGTACTATGATACGCTCCTGTGATGCACTGGGGGCAGACCTGTTAATTATTACAGGACATGCAGTGGATTTATATGAACCAGATGTGGTTGTTTCTGCTATGGGGTCTTTTTTTAAATTTCCAGTAACCAGGGTGGCAGATAATAATACATTATATAGATATATTGCAAAATTAAAAGAGAAGTATAAAGGATTTACTGTTGCAGGAACTACAGCACATAAAGAAACCCCTGTTTATAATATAGACCTGTCAGGCCCTGTAATGCTTATGATGGGGAACGAAACCATGGGGTTAAATAAAGCATTTAAGGAATATTGTGATGTTTTATGCACAATTCCTATGTCCGTAAATTCATATGCAAGCTCTTTTAATGTAAGTTGTGCGGCATCTATATTAATGTATGAGGTTACAAGGCAGAGGGGGATTTTATAAGTAATCTTTATTTAAAGGGTTTGTAACACTTTCTTAATTGAAAACAAGTATTTTCTATGCTAAAATTATCCATATAGACAAAAGGATTTCTTATGCTGCTTTTGGCGGCATAAAAGCAGGTATATATAAGGGATAAGGGGGATAAAATGAATAAGAAAGTGAAACTTTTTACAAGGCTGGTTTTTATTGTATTGCCCTGCATACTGGCAGTTATTCCAGTTTCTGCTGCTAAAACTGATTATTCTAAATATTCCAATACTAAACATGAGTGGTATATTGTAAGGAAGGCAGGACATGAAAAGGCAGGCGGCGGGATACCAGCAGGAATGGATCTGCCAAAGTACAGGGCATATTTCCAGAATACAGAAACAAAGGAGAAAGTTATATATCTTTCATTTGACTGTGGATATGAGAACGGCTATACTAAAAAGATTTTAAAAACGTTAAAAAAGCATAATGCAAAAGCAATATTTTTTGTAACAAAGCCATTTATTGAAAGCTGCCCTTCTATTGTAAAGAAGATGAAGGAACAGGGGCATCTTGTAGGAAACCATACAAGTACACATCCAAGCCTTCCAGGCAGGTCTGTGGAAGAGATACAGAAAGAAATAACAGACTGTGCTAAGGCATATAAAAAGGTAACAGGATTTGAAATGGATCCATTTATACGGCCTCCTATGGGTGAGTTTAGCAAAAGAAGCCTGAAAGTAACTAAGGATTTAGGCTACAGCACTATTTTATGGAGCATGGCATATTATGATTATGATGTAAATAACCAGCCTGGCAAGGATTACGTTGTAAAGCATTTTAAAGATAATTACCATAAGGGTGCACTGCCACTTATACATAATACTTCCCGTTCTAACTGTGAGGCACTTGATGATGTTTTAACTTACCTGGAGAAGAAAAAGTACCGTTTTGGTACATTAGATGAATTTGCCCTTGAAAAAGGGACTTTAAAAATTAAATGCCCTGATAAGGAATATGACGGCTGGCCGGCAGAAGCAATAATAATAAAGAATACAAATAAAGGTGCAAAGATTACATATACATTTAAGGATTCAAATGGAAATATTATAGAAGATGCAACAGAGCCAGGTACTTATACAGTAACTGCAACAGCAGAAGCTACAAGAAAATACTGTATTACTGCCAGCAATGAAGTTACATTTAAAATCAGGGGAATTAAAAAAGATTAAATTAAATAGTTGAAATATGGACGCTTTTAGGTTATTATAATCTTTGAGCGTCCTATTTTTACCATTTTAGCCATATTTGTGCAGCAGTATACACGGTAAAAATGCTTCGCTGTATAAAATAAAACACATGTATCAGGAAGGAGAAAATTTATGAAGATTATTATGTTAGGTGCTCCGGGAGCCGGTAAAGGGACATATGCAAAGCAGATTACACAGAAATATGGTATTCCAGCTATTTCTACAGGTGATATATTCCGTGAGAATATCAAGGCTGGCACAGAGTTAGGCAAAAAGGCAAAAAGCTATATGGATGCAGGGAATCTTGTTCCTGATGAACTTGTATGTGACCTTGTTGTAGACCGCCTTAAACAGGACGACTGCAAGAAAGGTTATATCCTTGATGGTTTTCCAAGGACAATCCCACAGGCGGAGGCTTTGACAGAAGCACTTAAAAAACAGGATGACAGTATTGATTTTGCATTGGAAATTAATATGGCAGATGAAGCTATAATAACAAGAATGGCAGGCAGAAGGGTATGTAAGAATTGTGGCGCAACATACCATGTTGTAAATATTCCTCCTAAAAAAGAAGGAATTTGTGACGAGTGTGGCGGTGAGATTATACTCCGTGATGATGATGCACCTGAAACAGTTAAGAAAAGGCTTGAAGTATACCATGAGCAGACAGCACCCCTTATTGAATATTATGATAAGATTGGGCTTTTAAATGTAATAGACGGTTCCAAGGGCCTTGAACAGTGTATGGCAGATATTTATGCAGTGCTTGGATCTAAATAATTTTCCTGTCAGGCTGTTGTAAGATAGTGTATTTTCTGGCATATAGGGAAACAAATGCAATTTATAAGCAGTAACCAGGACCCAGGCAATACAGTTTTTATGTACCAGGCTTTGTATGCCTGGTGGTGTATCTGGCTGGCAGTACATTTTATGGTATTTACTGGCAGCCAGGTTAAGATAACTAGTAAATATATTTACAGAAAGAAGGCATATATTATGTCAGTAACAATCAAATCAGAACATGAGATAGAACTAATGCGTGAAGCTGGAAGGATTCTTTCTATCGTACATGATGAGATGGCAAAGATTATAAGGCCTGGTGTGACTACAATGGCAATTAACCGGAGAGGGGAGGAGGTAATCCGCAGTTATGGCTGTATACCTTCATTTTTGAATTATAATGGTTTTCCGGCTTCTATATGTATATCAGTAAATGAAGAAGTAGTACATGGAATCCCTAATAAGAAAAGGATTTTAAAAGAGGGGGATATAGTAAGCCTGGATGCAGGGGTAATATATAAAGGATACCATTCTGATGCTGCCAGGACACATGCTGTTGGTGAGATTTCAGAAGAGGACCAGAAATTAATAGATGTAACAAAGCAGAGTTTTTTTGAAGGCGTTAAAATGGCAAAAGCTGGCAACCATTTATTTGATATTTCCAAAGCAATACAGACTTATGCTGAAAGTTTTGGATTTTCAGTAGTGCGTGAGATGGTAGGGCACGGCATTGGCAAAAAGCTGCATGAAGAACCACAGGTTCCTAATTTTAAGCCAATAGGCAGGGGAATGAAATTACGGCCAGGCATGACACTTGCTATTGAGCCTATGATAAACAGAGGGAAGAAAGAGATTTGGAAGCTTGATGATGACTGGACATGTGTTACAAGGGACTCACAAAATTCGGCCCATTATGAAAATACTGTTCTTATTACAGAAGGTGAGCCTGAACTCCTTTCTTATAATAAGGATTTAGCATAGATGTACATACGCTGTTTTTGTAAAAATTATGGCGTTACTGTACGATATATATTAGGTGTATATAATGGCATGACTGCCATAATGGCATGGCTGCCAGATGGTATAACTGCCATGTAAAGACAGATGGAGGTTAATTATGTCTAAAGAAGATGTTATTGAAATTGAGGGTGTTGTTGTTGAAAAGCTTCCCAATGCAATGTTTAAAGTGGAACTTGAGAACGGGCACCAGGTACTTGCACACATCAGTGGTAAGCTTAGAAAGAATTTTATAAGGATTCTTCCTGGTGACAAGGTAACTATGGAAATGTCGCCATACGACCTTACAAAAGGGCGTATTACATGGAGGGATAAATAATTATTTTTTGAATAAAAAGAATGATTATATTTGAATAAAGACTTCGCACTTATATTTTTATGGGTACGGAGTTTTTTCATTTTATTAATAAGCATAAAAATTTATGAAACGGACGTGGCAAGACATTCACGGAAATCAATTTTCAAAAATCTCACAAATCTTGGAAGACTCAAGTAAGC
>CAJUJY010000066.1 GCA_910586555.1 uncultured Lachnospiraceae bacterium | reverse complement strand
TGCTTACTTGAGTCTTCCAAGATTTGTGAGATTTTTGAAAATTGATTTCCGTGTTAAAAAATTTGTATGTTTATTGTAAGGATTACCAATCATGGATACCCTTACAAAACTTATTTAATGTGAAAAAATTAAAAAATTGATTTTTTGCTTAAAATAAAATATATATAATAGTATACTCAAATTTCTATATATGATACTATTTTTATATTGCCATTTTGTGATATAAGCATTAACCGGCTTCGGTGAGGTTCAGGGAAAGGGCAGGATTTATCTTTACTAATAGCTGAAAAGTCCAGTATTTATAAGGGTTCTGGAGTATTTTTCATAATAAAAAAGGACAATTTTTTAGTAATCCATGATATCTGTTTTTTTATCAAAATAATGGGTTCGGTAAAATGCCGTAATACCAGGGGTTTAAGCCATATATCTGGTTAATTCCAGGTATGCATACGTTTTTAAAAACAGGGGTTTGTATTGTAAATAAAGGACGTACTGAACGCAATCCCCGAAGCAGTTTACTACTTTTCCTGGTAATTTTAAAAAATATGGAATAAAACTGTATCTGGTGGTTTGTCCTGGACTGGAAGAGAAGTGGAGTAAAATGAAAATTTAAAGCTGGCTTATAGATAGAACCGATAGGGTAATTTGCGTAATATTGTATAAAGTTTAAAATGTAAATATACCCCCTGGTATGATGACAAGAGTGAAACAATATCCAGATTTAAATGTACAATATGCCTAAGTTGGTTAAAGTACATTTTTTAACCTTAATTTTTGACTACATGATTTATATAAAACCTAATTATATATATTTATCACATATAGTGTTTAATATATATAATAATATCTGCCATATCATATATTACACATCTGTCAGCTTACAACCAATGTAACATTAAATGGTATTATATTTGTATAGCATTTGTATGTATATATATTATATAATATTTTTAGTTCGCAATTTAAATTTTTTTGGTTTATAAGCAGTAAACTAATACAAAATCATGCATAAATATACATAATATAATACATCATACAACAAATATGTGCTATATATAGTATATACTGGCAATATGTATAATGCATAAATATATATTATAGTGAATAAATATTACAAACATATCTTTTTGTTAAGCGTTGCTGATTAAATATTTATCCAATATATGTATAGCAAATATGCAGCAAGTAATAATTATTAAATTTACAATGTATAAATCCAGTATAAACCATGTTATGCATATCCAGTATAAGCCGTATTATAATCCATACAGGAGCGTTTTATATATTTGTAACAAAAGATACAACATAATTTAAACTGCCTGTATAAGCCTTATACATGGATACAGCACTAAATATAAAACAATATATAAATACATTATACATGATATTATTAACCATAAAAAACCAATACCACGTTAATAATGCAACAAAAAAAGAGTATAACTATTAGTTAGCTACACCCTTGTGCCATATTAGGGGCAGTGGCAAGCCCGCCCCTAAATTATATTACTTTGTTTTAGTCCCAGTTAATGGCTTCATGAGGGATTGTTCCGTTTTCTTCCCTGTCCTTTCTGCCTTCCATGATGGCGGCTACTTCATCCGGCTCCGGCTCTACTTCTGGGATAAACTTTATAACTACTTTGTACAATGTTTCAACATCTTCATCTGGCACTAATTCTATTAGCCCTTTTAGCATTTCCTTGCTCATGTTTTCGCCTCCTATAATCTTTTATATGCTTGCCCTCTTGGAATGATATTATCAATATAAATATTATCATTTTCCATTGTGAAAAGCACTCTTAAATCTCCAACTCTTAAACGGTATCCGTTTTTTATCCCTTGCAATTTTTTAATATCCCCTAATGGAATTTTTTCAATCGCTTCTTGTAATCTTTTCTTTGTTAATTTATCAGTGGAATTTATATATTTCACTGACTTTTTACTGTATTCCAACATCTTTCATGCTTCTTCCTTTCCCCGACAAGGTTTCGCTTGCCCTCTGCCTTGTTGGTTACTTGTCAAGATATGTTCCCCTCTTGACAAGTATAATTATAGTACTATTTGTGCCTAATGTCAATACATATTTTCAAAAAATAAAATATTTTTTGTGCCTAATTTTTTCTGGCGTTTTTCCTCTCAATTTTGTCCAGCTCCCGAACAATAGTTTCCTTTATAAAAGCATTACAAGACATTCCGGTCAATGCTTTTATGCGGTCTTTTGTCCCAAGCGGAAATTGGCAGTTCACACGGTCAACCGTTTTCATAAAATCAGCAACAGCCTTTCTTCTTTGTTCTTTTTGTTTTTCTGTATATTCCGGCATTTTTGCACCTCCTAACATTTATTTATCCTATTATATATTGTTTTGTGCCTAATGTCAATCTTATTTGCAATTTGTACAAATTGCACAATATTTTAATATTTTTTGTGCCTAATATTTATTTAGTATTACATATTGTATTTGTGCCTAATATATGTTATTATACACACATACTAAACAACAGCAACACAAAATAAACAACCAAGACGCAATAAATTGTTAAGGCGTTGCAAACTCAAAAAATTGATATTGGTTATTAGTTTATAGGTTGCCCAATGTTTACATAATAAATAATTTTAATGCAGGTTTTACCACTTTTGGAGCAAAAAAAAAGAAAGTGGCATTGACTGGAAGCCGATAAAGCCAGGACAAGACCAGAGGTGGTAAACTGGCAGACCAAACACAATAATAAAATTAATTTAAATACATAATTATATATTTATATAGTATTATTTGTATTAAAACAATAAATGCATTATATAATAGTCTGTATTATCTTTTTATCTTGGCCTTACCAGCCATCAAACACCAGTACCATATTAACCACAGCACACACAACAAAAAAGAGTGTAACCATTTAATTAGCTACACCCTTGTACAATAAAGGCCGCTGAAAAAGTAGATACCACCGCTTAAATCTGGTATAATATAGCTATCAAATACAGGTGGTGGTATTATGGTTGAGCAACAGCAGAAATTAGTATTGAGTCCCTATATGGACATATATGAATTAGTCATTCCTAAAGACAACCTGCTTCGGCAAATAAAAGAACTGGTAGATTTTGGGTCTGTTTATGAAGAGCTTATTGATAAATACTGTCTTGACAATGGACGCAATGCAGTCCCGCCTGTCAGAATGTTCAAATATCTGCTCCTGAAATCTATTTATGATTTATCTGATATTGATGTTGTGGAACGCTCCAGATATGATATGTCTTTCAAATACTTTCTTGATATGGCACCGGAAGAAACAGTCATTAATCCAAGCTCCCTGACAAAATTCCGTAAACTGCGCCTGAAAGATCTGAACCTGTTAGACATGCTGATTGCAAAAACAGTCCGGATTGCATTGGAAAAGGGCATTCTAAAATCAAGATCCATTATTGTGGATGCAACCCATACAAAATCAAGGTACAACCAGAAAACGCCAAGACAAGCACTTATGGAGCAGTCAAAGAAGCTGCGGCGTACCGTTTATGAAATAGATGAATCAATGAAGGGGCAGTTCCCAGCTAAAAACACAGAAAACTCTTTGGAAAAAGAGCTGGAATACTGCCATGCCCTGATTTCGGTTGCCAAAGGAAAGGAAGAGCTGTGCAGTTATCCTAAAATAAAGGAAAGGCTGAATTTATTAGAGGAATCCGTAAACGATGACCTTGAACATCTCGAAACTTCAAAAGACGGGGACGCAAAGACGGGGCATAAAACGGCAGATACCGCTTTCTTTGGATATAAAACACACATAGCAATGAGTGAGGAACGCATTATTACAGCAGCCACCGTTACCAGCGGTGAAAAGACAGATGGGAAAGAACTGCCGGAACTGGTCCGCAAAAGCAAGGAAGCCGGGCTGGAAGTGGAAATGGTGACTGGGGATAAAGCCTGTTCCGGGCAGAAAAATATCGAAGCAGCACAAGACGGCGGTTATGAACTGATTTCCAGACTAAACAGCATCATTACGCAGGGAAACCAGACAAAAGAGGATGCATTTGAATTTAATAAAGATGCCGGAATGTACCAGTGTAAGGCAGGGCATCTGGCAGTTCACAAATATCTGGACAGGCGGGAGAAAGAAAAGGAGAACAAAAATCCACACATGACATACTATTTTGACGTTGAGAAATGCAAACGCTGCCCATACAGGGATGGATGTTATAAGGAAGGGGCGAAAAAGAAAACATACAGTGAAACCCTCAAAAGCGATGCCCACAGTAAACAGGCAGAGTTTCAGGAGACAGAACACTTCAAAGAAAAAATGAAGGAGCGTTATAAGATAGAAGCAAAAAACAGCGAGTTAAAGCACAGGCATGGTTATGACACGGCGTCATCATCAGGCCTCATTAACATGGAGATGCAGGGAGCAATGGCTATATTTGCAGTCAATCTTAAGCGGATCATTAAGCTGATAAATGAAAAATAATAGAATATATCACTTGAAATGAAGAAAAACTTTATCCGAATCACAAAAAATCCATCAGTCCATTTTAAAACTGGTGGATTTTTCGCATGCATCAAAAATTAAATATTAAAAAATAGAATGTTTTTCAGCGGCCTCGTTTTAACCAGGGGGTTGTTACTGTAAACCTTGTTGATATTGCATTGTCTTCTGGGCGGGATATGGAAACATTCTGGAACATTTTTGATGAACGTACAGAATTATGCCATAAGGCCCTTAAATTAAGACATGAAAGACTGGAAGGTACATTGTCAGATGTTGCCCCTGTCTTATGGCAGGACGGCGCACTTGCACGTCTTAAAAAAGGTGAGAAAATTTACAGGTATCTCCATAATGGCTATTCAACAATTTCGCTTGGGTATGCAGGTCTTTATGAATGTGTAAAATACATGACAGGATACTCACATACAGACCAGGGGGAAGGGACAGAATTTGGATTACGGGTAATGCAGGCATTAAATGAAAAATGCAGGTGCTGGAAGGAAACAGAAAATACAGATTACAGTCTTTATGGTACGCCAATTGAATCTGCTACATACAAATTTGCCTCATGCCTTAAAAAGCGTTTTGGAATTATAAAAGGCATAACAGACAAAAATTATATAACAAACAGTTACCATGTCCATGTAACAGAGGAGATTAACCCTTTTGTAAAGCTGGAGTTAGAAAGCAGGTTCCAGGCATTAAGCCCTGGCGGTGCAATCAGTTACATTGAATGTGCAGATTTAACACATAACACAGATGCTGTACTGTCTGTAATTAAATTTATCTATGGAAATATAATGTATGCAGAACTGAATACCAAAAGCAACTACTGCCAGGTGTGTGGGTATGATGGTGAAATAAAGATTACCGACACAGATGGCAGGCTGGAATGGGAGTGTCCTGCCTGCGGCAACAGGGATAAAACAAAAATGAATGTCACACGCAGGACATGTGGGTACATTGGCACTAATTTCTGGAACCAGGGACGCACACAGGAAATAAAAGAAAGATTTGTACATCTTGACAACCATGAATATAAATGCAGGGAGGAGGGGTAATATCAGGTATGCTTCAATAAGGGAACTGGATATAAGCAATGGCAATGGCATAGGCATTGCGCTTTTTGTACAGGGCTGCCATTTCCATTGTAAAAACTGTTTTAACCAGGAAACATGGGACTTTAACGGTGGGAAAAAATGGACGCCAGACACAATGGAAAAATTTTTAAGGCTTGCAGACAGGCCATATATAAACCGTATAAGTATCCTTGGAGGTGAACCTCTTGCAGAAGAAAATATAAGGGAAGTTACAAATATTGCCAGTAAATGTAAAAAGATGTTTCCAGACAAGAAAATATGGCTGTGGAGCGGGTATAATTTCAAAGACCATATATATGCCCTGGAAATAACCAGTTATGTGAACCAATGGAAATACCAAAAGAAATTGAAACGTTTAAGCCTGATTGGTGTCCGTTGGAAAAGTTGCCAAAAAAGAAAGAAGAAAAGCAATATTTAACTAGAACAGATAACAGAAGGAACATAGAAACATATGTTTAATTAAAAGAAAAGAATTTGAAACCTATGTATTAAAAAATATTGAAATATAAATATATAAAAGTTTATTGAAACAAGAGCCTGTTTATAGTATTATTTATAATATGTACCAGGCTCTTTTGAATTTGCAGACTATGTATTTTTAAACAGAAATGGAAAACTATCATCTAATTCAAATTACAATAAAATTTTAAAAAAACTATGTGATAAAGCTGGTATTAAAAAATTTTCCATGCATACATTAAGACATACTTTTGCTACAAGATGTATTGAATCAGGAATGAAGCCTAAAACGTTGCAAAATATACTTGGACATGCTAATATATCTATGACAATGGATTTATATGTTCATGTAACAGAAGATGAGAAAGAAAAGGAAATGCAGAAATTTGAGAAATTGTGCAATATGGCATAAGATATCAAAACTTAAAGTGATGTCGTAAAAGTGTCGTAAAAATTTTCTTAAATATGCTTGAAAGCCTTTAAATAAAGGAATTAAACAAAAAGAATGATATATTAGATAAATATGGTTACCTTAAAATGGTAAAGTACAAAACAGTAAGGAGTGTTACCTATGCCGGTATGGAAAGCTGTAATACTTGGACTGGTGCAGGGGCTTGCTGAGTTTCTGCCAGTAAGCAGCTCGGGGCACCTTGTTATAATCCAGAAGGTGCTTGGTACAAACTTGGGAAATGGCGGCCTGTTTTTTGATGTAATGCTGCATTTGGGCACACTGGCTGCTATTTTTATAGCATTCCATAAGGATATAGCAAAATTAATTACAGAAGGGGTACATATTTTAACAGATATATTTGCTAATATATGTATATTTTTTACAAGAATATTTAAAAGTGGCAGGACATACAGGCATATAATAAAAAGCTCATACCGTAAATTTGTAATGCTGGTCATAGTATCAACAATACCTACTGGCATAATAGGAATCCTGCTTTCAGATGCTGTTGAAGCAGCCAGTGGTATGATAATTGTTCCAGGCATATGTTTTTTTATTACGGCAGTATTCCTGGTTATTGCAGATGTTGCAGATGCCGGCCAGAAGAAACCAAAAGAAGTTTCCTATGCCAGTGCAGTAATTACCGGGGCAGCACAGGGCCTTTCAGTAATGCCTGGGATTTCACGTTCAGGAACTACCATAACAGCCTGTATTTTATGTGGTTTTGACAAAAAGTTTGCTGTTAAATACTCATTTATAATGTCAATACCTGCTGTACTCGGTGCTGTAGTTTTAGAACTTAAGGATTTTACACCAGGAATTATTGCAAAAGAAGATATTACAAGCTGTATTATAGCAGCTATTGTAGCAGCTATTGCAGGATATTTCTCAATATGTTTTATGATGGCGCTTGTGCGTGGCAAAAAGTATAAATATTTTGCTATATATTGTATAATAGCAGGCGGGATTGCAACGGGATACAATTTCCTGGGATAACCTCTGGCAAGGCAGGGATTGTATTTGTACACAAAAGGGGCAGCATGGGGGGTTATGAAATTATAGAAAAGGAGAGTTATCATAATGGCGGCGGCAAACAGTTCTACTACTACAAGGACAAAAAAAGGGCCAAAGTCCCAGACAGCTGCCAGTAAAAAAGGCAGAAGCCAGGGAACAAAAAAGCCTGCTGCGGCAAGTAAAAAAACCAAGGCTGATAAGGAAAGGATACAACAGCGTAAAATAGAGGATGTCAATGAATATAAAGACAAAATGGCATTTGAAACAGCCATAACACTTCTTGTAATGGCTATATTTGCAGTGTTTCTGTACCTTAGCTACTTTGGTCTTGGAGGGATTGTAGGTAAAATTTTTGGCGGCCTGTTATTTGGGGTTTTTGGGTGGAGTGCATGGCTTTTGCCAGCCGGGATAATTATTGGCTATATATTCGGGCTTGCAAACCCTTACGACCGCCGTGTGCCAAGAAAATTAATAAGCTTTGTAGCCGCAATGTGGCTGCTTCTTGGCATTTCAGATTTACTGTCAGGACAGGAAATAATTTCAGAATATTATACAAGTAACCATGTACTTCATAAGAAATATTTTGAATGTATGGATCTTACATTAAATGATGTACTAAATGGCGGCAAAGGCAGTGCCGGCTTGCTTGGAAGATTTATAAGCAGTATATTTTCGGGTATTACAGGAGAAGTTGGCGCAATAGTGGTAATGATTGCATTGTTTATCTTGTGCCTGTTTATTTTTCATGGAATGGAGTTTATGGCTGCAATCCGCAAAAAAAATGCATATAAACAGGAGATGGAGGACACATATGAAGAAATAAGCGGTGGCAGGGACTATAAAGAACCCTCATACCGTGTAATGCCACAGTCTTCTATAAAACGCCAGCCAGTAAAAAGACAGACACCTGTAATGCAGACAGTAAACCTTATGGAAATGAATATGACGCTTGATGAAATAGAAGAAAACAGGCGTAAAGAGGCACTTGCCAACAGTACAATGGAAGAAATTGTTTCAGGAAACAATTCTGGAAACCAGGCAGGCAATACAACTCCAAAGAAGAAAACTATGCCTAAAGAACCACCAGAAATTAAAAGGCCTTCCCAGGCAGGAAATATAAAAACAGAAATTTTTACTAATAACCAGCCAGATATAGAAATTAATAATCCCGTTAGCAGCCCTGTAAAAGAGGAAAGTGGTGAAGAAAGGCGCAGAAAGAATTTAGAGAACATTCCTGTTTTCCGTGATGAATTAAATAAAAAATTTGGCAAGAAAAGAAATATAATACAGGAAACAGGGCAGGAACCATTATTTCCTATTAAGGATTTTAAAGAAACAAATATTACAGTAGAAAATGACAGCCCTGGCACTGCTACAGGCTTTGCTACGGATTATATTAATGACAGCCTGGTGTTTGCAAGGGCTGTAGAGGATAATGCCAGCAAAGGCATTAAGGATAGTTTTACAGAAAACGTAAAAGAGGGCATTAACAAAGGCACTGGAAATACTGGTAAAATTAATGAGGCAGTAAAAGATAACCCCCTGGTAAAAAGCATTAATAATAAAATTCAAGATGAAAGCTTTAATACAGAAAACAACACTAGTAACAGCATAGAAGAAGATACCAGTAAAAAGACAGCAGGCATGCAGAAAGTACCAGAAGAATATACACCAGAAAATTTACAGGACAGATTCCAGGAAACGAAAGGAAGTATACCTGGAACAGAAACAAAAGAGAACAGCCTTCAAGAAGAAAACCTTCAAAAAGAAAAAACAATGGAAATAACAGAAGAAACTATAAAAGAAGCGGCAGCAGATGTAATACCAGAAGAAATTCCTGCAAAGGTAAAAGAACGGCCTTCTGGTGTGTCTTTATATAAAAGGCCGGAGGCCTTGGAAAACCATGGAAGGATAGGCGGTGATAATTACGTTTCTGCTTCTGGTACATTTAATGCATTAAATGACAGTAAAGAGGCAGCACTTGCAGAACTTCCAGAACCAGAATATATTTTCCCAGAGCCTTTACTTCTTAATCTTCCAATGGATTCTTCTAATGGAATGACTGATGATGATTTACGTAATACAGCAGTTAAATTACAGGAAACCCTTAAAAGTTTCAATGTAAATGTAAATATGGGTGCTGTAACATGTGGCCCTACAGTTACAAGGTATGAACTTTTCCCTGAACAGGGTGTAAGGGTCAATAAAATAACAAACCTTGCAGATGACCTTAAATTAAGCCTTGCAGCACAGAGCATAAGGATTGAAGCCCCTATACCTGGCAAATCAGCAGTAGGCATTGAAGTACCAAACCCTGAACCTGGTTCGGTAGGGTTCCGTGAACTTGTTGAAAATGAGGAATTTATAAATTCCAAATCACCTGTTACATTTGCAGTTGGAAAGGATATTGGCGGCAAAATTATTATAACAGACATTGCTAAAATGCCACACCTGCTTATTGCTGGTGCTACTGGTTCAGGTAAATCTGTATGTATCAATACCCTTATAATGAGTATTTTATATAAAGCAGACCCTTGTGATGTTAAACTTATAATGATTGATCCAAAAGTAGTGGAACTTAGTGTTTATAATGGCATACCACATCTTTTCTGCCCTGTTGTGACAGATCCAAAAGAGGCATCTGCTGCGCTTAACTGGGCAGTACGTGAAATGATGGACAGGTATAATAAGTTTACAGAACTTGGTGTACGCAATATTACGGGTTATAATAAAAAGATAAAAACTGTGCCAGAACCAGAAAAAGCAGGGTATTTAAAAATGCCTTCCCTTGTAATAATAGTAGATGAATTTGCAGATCTTATGATGGTTGCTTCCAAAGAAGTTGAAGATGCTGTATGCAGGCTTGCACAGCTTGCAAGGGCAGCAGGGATTCATCTTGTACTTGCAACACAGCGTCCTTCTGTTAATGTTATTACAGGTATTATTAAGGCAAATATTCCTTCAAGAATAGCATTTTCAGTATCATCAGCAGTAGATTCACGTACAATACTTGATAAAAGCGGTGCAGAAAAACTTATTGGCAAAGGTGACATGCTTTTCTTCCCTTCAGGCTATTCGGAACCAGTACGTGTACAGGGTGCATTTATATCAGATAAAGAAGTAAGCAAAGTTGTTGAATTTCTGCGTAATAATAATGCAGAACCAGATTATAATGATAATGTAACTGAAATAGTTGAGGCTGAAGCTGTAACACCAGAGCAGAAAGAACCTAAATCTGACAGGGACGAATATTTTGAAGATGCAGGAAGGTTTGTAATTGAGTCAGAAAGAGCTGCTGCCGGACAGTTACAGAGGCGTTTTTCAATAGGTTTTAACAGGGCTGGAAGAATTATAGACCAGCTCCATAAGGCAGGTGTTGTAGGGCCTGCGGAGGGTACAAAGCCACGTAAAATACTTATGACAATGAATGATTTTGACCTTTTTCTTGGCAAAGTGGAACCAGTGCCAGAAAGTGTTATAGAAGAAACATTGCAGAATTATTCGGAAAGCAATGGAATGGAAGGAGCACAAAATGGGTATTAAAGGCCATTTGCTTGTAAATTCATTTCTTAAAACCAGGAAATTTACAGAACATTACCAGTGTCTTATAAATTCCGCAAAAAAATATGGCATAGAACTTATAGTTATTGAAAATACAGATATATTATGTTATTATGGGGCTTATGGCAGCAAGTTTGAAGAATATATTTCTTCTATGCTTTATGGGGATTCTTTTCTTTTATTCTGGGATAAGGATATAAGGCTTGGGAGGCAGTTAGAAAAAATCTGCCAGGAAAAAGGCATATTTTTCTGCAATCCAATAGATGCCATAGCCGCCTGTGATGATAAATCTTTAACATACCAGAAAATATGGGAATGGAATAAAGATAAACAAAAAGATATGCAGATACCATTAATACCAACAATAACAGCACCTATGTCATATTTAAATACAGGCTATACAAATACTGGTTTTCTTGATAAAGTTATAGAAGAACTTTCACTGCCAGTTGTAGTTAAAGAATGTTCTGGTTCATTCGGGATGCAGGTATATCTTGCAGAAACAGAAGAACAGCTTAAAGAAACAGCTTTAAGGCTTGGAGGTACGCCGCATATTTACCAGAAGTTCATTAAAGAAAGCAGCGGCAGGGATATAAGGCTTGAAGTTGTTGGCGGCAATGTGGTGGCAGCAATGTATAGACATTCTGTAAACGGGGATTTCAGGGCTAATATAACTATTGGTGCAGAAATGGAACCTTATACCCCGTCTGGCAGGGAGTGCCAGATTGCTGTTAATGCAGCATGTGCACTGGGACTTTCCTTTGGCGGCATTGACCTGCTTTTTACAGGCAGTGGCAGCGAGGCAGGAGTTTTATGTGAAGTTAATTCTAATGCACACTTTAAAAATATATATGAATGTACTGGAATAAATGTAGCAGATAAAATTATTTCTTATATTTCAGGACAGGTTAAAGTTTAAGGCATATCTGTCAGGAGGTGGGAATAAAACAATTTTTTAAGCACAAAAACAAATGCCTGTTTACAGGCAGTGTGGATTGCAGGCAGTTATAAGCATATCCATATAACAATAGCCAGCATACAGGCTGGCTGACTGGGGGAACGATATGAAAGGATATATAATTTACCAAAGCATTGAAGCAAAAAAAAACACAGAATTTATTGAAAAAATTATAAACGAAGGTGAAAAATATAGCATTAGTTTTGAATATGTGCCATATGAGGAATACCAGGAACATGCAGAGCCTGATATAGTTATTAACAGGACAAGGGATTACAGGACAAGCAGGTTTTATGAAAATAAAGGTGTTGCAGTTTTTAATCCTGCTTATCTTGTGCATATTGGCAATAACAAATATGAAGCTGTAAAATATTTATCAGAGCATCTTACATATGAAATTAAAAGCAATAAATGGGCAGCAAATACATGGTTTGTAGGGAAACAGGAACTTTCTTCACTGCTTGATAATGAATATTTAAGCAGGCTTGTAAGCAACCTGGCAGGCAGCCCTTCTAATGATGTTGTTATAAAATCCGTAGACGGGCATGGCGGCAATGAAGTATTCCTGCTTGAAAATGGTGCAGGTAATACAGAAAAGTTAAAAGACATTGTAGAAAAACTTAAAGGACATGACTGCATTGTACAAGAAAGGATTGAAAGCAACAGTTCTGATATACGTGTATATATTGTTGGAGGGAAAATATATGCAGCAGTATTAAGGAATGGCAAAGATGATTTCCGTGCAAACCATTCATTAGGCGGAAGTGCCAGTGAATACAAGCTTATGTCTTCACAGAAAAGCTATGTAATGAAATTTGTGGAAGCACTTGGCGGAAACAAAATTGGCATGGCAGGCATTGATTTTATATTGACAAAAGACGGAAAAATGATTTTTAATGAAATTGAGGAAATGGCAGGTTCACGTATGCTTTATGAATGTACAGATTATAATATTGCAGCAGACTATGTAAAGTGGATTAGTTTATTTGTATAAAAACAAAACCCCGTTAAAAAAGCTCTTTAAAACCATAAACAGCCAGTACAGGGCTCTGGCTGTTTAAAGCCAGGGGGTTATTATTAAGCAGCATGGCAGATTGCTAGCGTCTGCCTGGCGGAAATGAGGTATTTATGAAAACTGATATTGAAATTGCACAGGAAACAAAAATGCTCCATATACGTGATATTGCAGCAAAGCTGGATATTACTGAAGATGAACTTGAATTTTATGGAAAGTACAAGGCTAAGCTTTCAGACGGCCTGTGGGAGAGGGTAAAGGATAACAAAGATGGCAGGCTGGTGCTTGTAACTGCAATAAACCCTACTCCCGCAGGGGAAGGAAAGACAACAACCACTGTTGGTATAGGTGAAGCCATGGCAAAGCTTGGCAAAAAGGCAGCAATAGCACTTAGGGAGCCTTCCCTTGGGCCGTGTTTTGGAATAAAGGGCGGTGCTGCTGGCGGTGGCTATGCCCAGGTAGTGCCAATGGAGGACTTAAACCTGCATTTTACAGGTGACTTCCATGCAATAACATCAGCTAACAACCTTCTTGCAGCAATGCTTGACAACCATATACAGCAAGGCAATGCTTTAAGGATTGATACTAACCAGGTAGTATGGAAACGCTGTGTTGATATGAATGACAGGGTTTTAAGAAATATTGTTACAGGCCTTGGCAGGCCGGCGGACGGTGTTGTACGTGAAGACCACTTTATAATTACAGTTGCATCAGAAATTATGGCTATACTCTGCCTTGCAGAAAATATAAAAGATTTAAAAGAAAGGCTTGGAAAGATTATAGTTGCATATAACTATGATGGTGAGCCTGTTACTGCCAGCCAGTTAAATGCAACAGGTGCAATGGCAGCGCTGTTAAAAGATGCAATAAAACCTAATTTAATACAGACTGTGGAAAATACACCTGCATTTGTACATGGAGGCCCGTTTGCTAATATAGCACATGGCTGCAATAGTGTGCGTGCAACTAAAACAGCACTTAAACTTGCAGATTATGTAATTACAGAAGCAGGATTTGGGGCTGATCTTGGGGCTGAGAAATTCCTTGATATTAAATGCCGTATGGCAGGGCTTAAGCCTGATGCTGCTGTACTTGTTGCTACAGTGCGTGCCCTTAAATATAATGGAGGCGTGCCTAAAACAGAACTTGGAAAAGAAAACATTGCAGCACTTGAAACAGGTATTGCAAACCTTGGCAAGCATATTGAAAATATAGCTAAATATAATATTCCATGTGTTGTTGCACTTAACCGCTTTGTAACAGATACAGATAAAGAACTTGCATTTGTGAAGAAATACTGTGAAGAAAATGGCTGTGAATTTGCCATTTCAGAAGTATGGGAACATGGTGGTGACGGCGGCAGGAAACTTGCAGAAAAAATTATAAAAACCATTGAAACAAAAGAAAGCCATTATGTACCAATTTATAGCACAGAACTTCCAGTAAAAGAAAAAATAGAAATAATTGCAAAAGAAATATATGGGGCAGATGGTGTAACATATGATGCCGCAGCAGAAAGCGCAATAGAAAGAATCGAAAAACTTGGTTATAAAAACCTGCCTGTCTGCATGGCAAAAAACCAGTATTCGCTTTCAGATGATGCAAAAAAACTTGGCAGGCCTTCAGGCTTTAAAATTAATATACGTGAAATATATGTATCGGCTGGTGCAGGTTTTATAGTTGCAATAACAGGAACAGTAATGACAATGCCAGGCCTTCCGCTACACCCTGCGGCAGAAAGAATAGATGTTAATGAAAATGGTTTAATAACAGGGCTTTCATAAATAATTATGGATAAAAAAACTTTTAATACAAAAATTTTTATAAGATTTAAAATAGCATTAATTCTTTTAATAACTGCATTAATGTTTTTAAACCGGAGGACTGCCGTATGTATGGAAACAGGCAGCATTACAGGAAGTACCAGTATTTTAAATAATGCTGGTAC
Organism: uncultured Lachnospiraceae bacterium; assembly: GCA_910586555.1. Classification (GTDB taxonomy): domain Bacteria; phylum Bacillota; class Clostridia; order Lachnospirales; family Lachnospiraceae; genus Butyribacter. Next base: position 3,491 of record CAJUJY010000066.1, on the reverse strand, counting down.
TGTTTTTACAGATAAAAATGGTATTGTATATGAAGTTATAGAAACCGCAGAGGACATAAATAAATGTAAAGTTGTTTCATATACAGGAAATAAAAAAATAGTTATTATTCCAGATGAATATAATGGTTATGCTGTTACGTCAGTTGGTGGTAATGCGTTTTATGGAAATGAAATTATTACAAGTATTAAACTTGGAAGCAATATAACCACAATAGGGATTAATGCATTTTCACATTGTATATATTTAAAAAGCATTGATTTTAATGGTGCTTTAATAAAAACAATACCAGAGGGCTGTTTTGAGGCATGCGGGCTGTTAAAAACTGTAAACCTGCCAGCCTCTGTAGAAAAAACAGAAAACAGGGCATTTGCTTTTTGTAGTTCATTATACCAGGTAGTAATGCCAGGAAAAACAGAGAAGTTTGGAAAAGATATTTTCTATGGCTGTAATAAAGACAGGCTTACAGTTGTAACACCACAAAATTCCAAGGCAGAAAATTTTGCAAAGGAAAACGGCCTGCCTGCCACAGATACAACAAAATTACATCTTTTATGCAATAATTTAAAAAATATAGAAGGCGGGCAGGACAAGCTTTATGTCTACAATGCACCATCTAAAGTAAAATGGGAGAGCCATAATAAAAATATTGCAAATGTAAATAAATATGGCAAGGTAACAGCAATAAAACCAGGGACAACAACAATAACAGCCAAAGTAACAGGCATAAAACTAAAATGCAGGATAAAGGTTTTAAAAAGAAATAAAAAAAACTGCCTTAAGGTTATTTATTCAAGATATGTAAGAAAAGAAATGACAGATTATCAAAAAATTTATTCTGCCCATGCCTGGTTAATACAAAATGTAAAATATGACAAAACACTTTATAAAAAAGGCACAGTGCCAGCTATAAGCCATACAGCAGAAGGCGTCTTTAACAGTGGGACAGCAGTATGTGACGGGTACTCTAAGGCATTTATAATAATAATGGCACATTATGGTATAAAGTGTAAAATGGTTACAGGCGGTGCCCATGCCTGGAACATGGTAAAAATTAAAAACAAATGGTACCATATTGACTGTACTTATGATGACCCTGTAGTGAATGGCAGTTTTAATAACAAGGAAATATTTTTGGATTTCTTTTTAAAAACAGATAAAGAAATGTATGCAACACATATATGGGATTATGGTGCATTTCCAAAGTGCAAAAGTAAAAAAATAGATAAAAATTACAGGACAGGGTGATTTATTTATACTTAAAAGAAGATGCTGCCGCAATGCAACAGCACCTTCTTAATTTCTTGGAACTGTAATAAAATTTGTTACTTCATTTGTGCTGCAACTTCTGCTGCAAAGTCTTCTTCTTTTTTCTCAATGCCTTCACCAGTTTCAAAACGTATAAATTTCTTTATACTGATCTGGCATCCGCATGATTTAGCTATATTTTGTACATATGTCTGTACGTTTTCTTTATTTTCAGCTTTAACATATTCCTGTTCTAAAAGACATACTTCTTTTAATTCTTTATTAAGGCGTCCTACTATCATTTTCTCTATAATTCCATCAGGTTTTTCTGCATTTTTAGGATCATTTTTTGCCTGGCTTAAAAGTATTTCTTTTTCATGCTCTTTGTATTCTTCATCTACATCATCTGATGAAAGATACTTTGGATTTAAAGCTGCAACCTGCATTGCAACATTCCTTAAACATTCTTTTACGCCATCACTTGAGGAATCTGTATCTGCCTCTATTAATACACCAATTTTGCCGCCTGCATGGATATAAGAAACAATAAGGCCGTCTGTTGTTATCCTGTCAAAACGGCGGATATTCATATTTTCACCGATAACAGCTACCATGGCTTTTAATTTGCCATCTACAGTCATACTTGTATCTAAAGCCCATGGCTCTGCAAGGAATGTATCAATATCTGTTGCAACAGAAGCCTTTGCCTGTGCTGCAACTTCTGCAACATATGCCTGGAATTTCTCATTCTTGGCAACAAAATCTGTTTCACTGTTTACTTCTACAATAGAAGCTTTTTTGCCATCTTCATCAACATCAACTGCTACAATTCCTTCAGCAGCAATGCGCCCTGCCTTTTTAATAGCTTTTGCAAGGCCATTTTCACGTAACCATTCAACTGCCTTGTCCATATCACCGTCTGTATTTGAAAGCGCTTTTTTGCAGTCCATCATGCCAGCGCCAGAAAGCTCCCTTAATTCTTTAACCTGTGAAGCTGTAATTGCCATTTTAATTTCCTCCAATATTAATTTAATCTGTACTGTTTATTAACTAACGGCTTCCCCTTCATCTCCATCAGCCATGGAAACACCCTGGTTAGCTTCAATGACAGCATCTGCCATTTTAGAAACAATAAGTTTAACTGCCCTTATTGCATCATCATTGCCAGGTATAACATAATCAAGTTCTTCAGGGTCGCAGTTTGTATCTGCAATGCCGATAAGAGGGATACCTAATGTATGTGCTTCCTGTATACAGATTCTTTCTTTCTTAGGATCAACAACAAAAATAGCGTCAGGAAGCTTTTTCATTTCCTTAATTCCGCCAAGGTTCTTCTCAAGCTTATCCCATTCTTTTTTAAGGCCTATAACTTCTTTCTTAGGAAGCACATCAAATGTGCCATCTTCTGACATTGTTTCAATAGCCTTTAACCTTTTAATACGTGTCTGGATTGTCTTAAAGTTAGTAAGCATACCGCCAAGCCATCTTTCATTTACATAAAACATGCCACAGCGTTCAGCTTCTGCTTTTATGGAATCCTGTGCCTGCTTCTTTGTACCGACAAAAAGAATTGTACCGCCATTCATTACAATATCTTTAACAGCATTATAAGCTTCATCAACCTTGCCTACTGACTTCTGTAAGTCAATAATATAAATGCCATTGCGCTCTGTGTAGATGTACTCTGCCATCTTAGGATTCCATCTTCTTGTCTGGTGGCCAAAATGGACACCTGCTTCAAGTAACTGTTTCATTGAAATAACGCTCATAATAATACCTCCATGGTTTCATTTCTTCCATATGCTTCCAAACGCAAGACCAGAAGGATAATAATATGCCAAAGCATAGTACTATAATTTATACTGGCACCATTTACGAAATCCGCATACGTGATTAATTGTTATAAAACATACTGGTTAAGTTTAGCACAAGAATAGTAGCTTTGCAAGGATTTTTTTATTTATTCCCTATGGCTGTTTTATAAATTTTTAATTGTGTATAAATCACAGATAATTTATAGTTATCCTGTATTGTTTTTTTGTGTTTTTGTATATATGAAAAGTTGTGTACATGCAGCAGTTTTATATACTTTCTGTAGCAGGCACGTTCCCACTACGATAGGCGCACAACACTATATATAGTGTCAGCAGTGCATAAGGCCTGTAAAAACCAGGCCTAAGCACTGGTGGCGCTATAGTGCCTTTTACAGAAAATATATAAAACTGCCTGCATGTTACTACGTTCC
>CAJUJY010000065.1:8340-18769 GCA_910586555.1 uncultured Lachnospiraceae bacterium | reverse complement strand
TATTTTCTGTAAAAGGCACTATAGCGCCACCAGTGCTTAGGCCTGGTTTTTACAGACCTTATGCACTGCTGTGTGCGCTATCGTAGTGGGAACGTGCCTGCTACAGAAAATATATAAAACCTGCTGCATGCACACAGTCTTTAGTATATACAAAATCCCAATACATGATAACTATAAATTATCTTTTGTTTACACATAATTAAAATTTTATGGAATGGACGTAATATAAAGCAAAATTTTATTGCATTATTATTAATTAAGTTTTATACTATTGGATAATAGAAAAAAATATATAAAACCAGTAAAATTTTTGAAAAACCCAAAAAATACCCTGAAAACAACAGACTTTAAAATTTTCAGATAACTTTGGGAAAAACGGGTCTTAGAAGCCTTAATATAAGCGGCTTACAGGACGGCAGTGTGTAAATGAAGAATCATCCATTGGAACAAGGATTACTATACATCTTTAGGGTCTACATAATTAATTAAGACGTCCGTGTAAATGAAGAATCCATTAAAACAAGGATTGCTATGCCTTACCATTATAGAATTCAATTTCTTTGCCGTGTAAATAAGAATCCATTAAAACAAGGATTATAAATTATAATAATAAAAAATACCCCAATCCGGTTTGCTACTTGCTTGACAAGTTGCAAAACCTGGCTTTACCTGGGGTATTTAATATAGAATATATACATATTTATGGACACCCAGATTTTATGGGTGTCCAGTTTTAAAGATATATTTATTGTACTAGTTTTTCATATTAAAGCATGGTATAAGCATTATATTTTTGATAACAAAATAATATTTGAAACCGCCATCTTCCCTTTGAAATCTGACTCTTTAAGCCATCTATAGCCAGACTGTGTTCCTCTATTTTGGGACTTATAAGAGTCTAGAACTAAATATTTTTCGTCTATACAATAATTTTATTGAATTATTTATAGTTAAATAAAGATATTTAAAAAAGTTACCACCTTCTTTTTTTAAATTATGATATACTATTATTAGTTTTCTGGTTTATACTTTTCCTCCTTTCATAACCAGATGTAAATATTTGTTTCATTTCTTAAACAGGTTATAATTAAATAATAGTAGTTTCTTCTAGTTTCGTCAAAGTACTTTAGTGTCCGGTTTTTTTAAATTTATTTTAGATTACATGCTTAGTTTGTTTATCCAGCCATTTTTTAAGCCATATCCATGCCGCCAGTTGCGCTATTTAGCATATGTTTTAAAAAACATATTCCACTTGTAACCGTCAATAGCAGCCCAAATAGCAAACGTTTGCTTTCTGTATCTTTTCCATAAATTTTGCCAGTTCTTAAATATGTTTTATAATAATGCATGTTTTGGAACAATTCTGGCTGGAAATTATAAAATTTTTATTATCCCTCTTGACATCTGAAACAAAAAATCTTAAACTATAGATATAAATAGCCCTTATTAAGTATCCCTGCTGCCATACACTATAAACTTTATAGAACTTATATCTTATTAACAGCCTGTTTTACCTGCCTGTATTATATATAGAAAAATTTAGGTATAAATTTTATACAGATAAAATAATATAAACCAGAATTACTACCTTTACATACCAGAAACTTATTATTTGTGCCTGTGTGCTGCCTGGCACAAAATTATTTTTAATTTTAAGCAGCACAGAAATGAGGATATTATGGGAATTTTAACACGTTTTAAGGATATTATGTCAGCAAATATAAATGCCCTTCTTGATAAGGCAGAAGATCCTGAAAAAATGATTGACCAGTGCCTGCGCAATTTAAACAGTGACCTTGGCAAAGTAAAATCTGAAACTGCTGCAATTATGGCAGATGAACAGCGTGCCAGAAGAAAACTTGACGAATGTACAGATGAGATTAATAAAATACAAAACTATGCAGCTAAAGCTGTTTCGGCTGGCAATGATAATGATGCAAGGCTGTTTCTTGAGAAAAAGCAGAACCTTGTTGCAAAACAGGCAGAATTACAGCAGCTTTATGACTCTGCACATGCTAATTCCGAAAACATGCGTGCAATGAATGATAAACTTGTTAAGGATATTGCAGTTCTTGAAGAAAGGCGTAATACAATTAAAGCAAAGATGAATATTGCACGTACACAGGAACATATTAATAAAATGGTATCTGGCCCAAGTAGTGCAAACAGTTCCATAAGTGCCTTTGAACGCATGGAGGAAAAGGCAGACCAGATGCTTGACAGGGCTAATGCCCTGGCAGAATTAAATAATGCAGGAAATGATCCAATAGAAGACCTTAAAGCAAAGTATGATAATGAACCTGGTGTTAATTCTGGTATAGAAGATGAACTTGCTGCCCTTAAAGCAAGCCTTGGCAAATAATTAACTTCTTTTGTGGGATTTTGAAAGGAACTATATGGTAATCCAGTATAAATGCCCTGGCTGTGGGGCAGATATGGTTTTTAACAGCAAAACAGGAAAGCTGTATTGTGAAAGCTGTGGGCATAGTGAAGAAATAGAAGGTTATGAATCAGAAGATTTCCAGGAATTTGAAGAACATTTCCATACTTCTACATTTGGGGATGATGAGATAAACCAGTACCAGTGTAATAATTGTGGTGCAATACTTATTACAGATAAAGATACCACTGCCACTACATGTAGTTTCTGCGGTTCACCTGTTATACTTGGTGACAGGCTGTCTGGCGCGCTTGCCCCGTCTAAGGTTATTCCTTTCAGTATATCAAAACGTGAAGCAGAAGCAGCATTTAAAAAATGGTGCCATCATGGGCTATTAATGCCAAAAGGGTTTAAACAGGCTGACAGGATTAAAAGCCTTACAGGAATGTATGTACCATTCTGGCTTTATAATTTACAAGGACAGTGTGAAGCTGTTGCACACTGTACACGTGTACATACATATGATGAAGGGGACAGCATTGTTACTAAAACAAACCATTTTGATGTATACCGCAAAGCTGATTTAAGGTATAACAATGTCCCTGCTGATGCTTCTGAAAAAATGCCTGATGATCTTATGGATAAGCTTGAACCTTTTGATTATAACAATATACGTGAGTTTAATACACCATACCTTGCAGGTTTTATATCAGAAAAATATAACTACACAGATAAAGAAATGTTTCCACGTGTACAGCAGCGTGTTATGCATTATATGGACAATTATATTTTAAACAGTATAAAAGGCTATTCTGCTAAAAGCATAATAAACCGTGATTATAATACCAGGCAGATAAGTGCAGAATATGCCCTTTTTCCTGTATGGGTAGTATATTATGACTATGGCCGCTCTGAGTATACATTTGCAATGAACGGACAGACCGGTAAAATAGCTGGCAAGCCTCCAATAAGTACTGGCAAAATTTTTGGCAGTATTACAGGAATAACAGTACTTCTCTTTGCTATATGCCGCATAATTACTATACTTATGGGAGGGCCACTGCTATGGTAATTAATATTAAAAAATATATCTACATAATAAAACATATTTTCATATTCTCTATAATAATTATCTCTTTTATGCAGGCATACAGTATGGCAGCGGCAGAAACTATTATACAAGATGATGCAGGAATTATTACAGATAATGAAGAAAGAGAACTTAATAAGCTGTGTAACAAGATATTAAAAGAATATAATACATCTGTTTATATATGGACTGACAGCAGCATAAGCGGAAGTGATGAATTTGGCTATATGATGGAACAATTTGTTGCGGCATATCCTTCTAAAGATGTTATAATACTTATGACTGGCATGCATCCTGGTGACCGCATATATGAAGTCCAGGCATATGGTGCTGCACAGGATATGATAAATAACAAAAGATGCGGTAAAATATTAGATTATATGTATGATGATATGTCTAATGGCAATTATTATTCTGCAATGCAGGTTTTTTGTAATAAATCATACAAATATATGGGCAGGCCGCCAAAGTTTGACAGTATAATATTTTCACCAGTCTTCCAGCTAATAATGTGCCTTATTGCAGGTATTATACCTGTAACAATAATTGCATATAACTCTGGCGGACGTACAACAACTAACAGCCATACATATCTTGATATAAATAATTCAAAAATAATAGGCAGTTTTGACAGATATACACACACAACCATTAAACGCACTCCCAAACCACGTAATAACAGCAGTAGTGGCGGAGGCGGCAGTTCTGGCGGAGGCAGCAGCCACAGCAGCGGAGGCGGCAGAAGTTTTTAACTTTATAAAACAAACTCTGTGGCCAGGCATTACAGATATAACATTTTACAATACAGGAGGTTAATTTATGGGACTTTTTTCAGGACAGTTTTCAAATGTAGTTGAATGGGAAGAATGGCGCGATGATATGATTTTCTGGAAATGGGCTAACCGTGAAATTAAAAAGGGTTCAAAGCTTATTATTAAGCCAGGCCAGGACGCCATATTCCTATATAATGGCAAAATTGAAGGAATTTTTAAAGATGACGGGGAATATGATATTGAATCACAGATTATACCATTCCTTTCAACATTAAAAGGCTTTAAATTTGGGTTTAACAGCGGTATGCGTGCAGAAGTCCTTTTTATAAATACTAAGGAGTTTTTAATTAAATGGGGCACTAAATCACCTGTAAATATTCCTGCCTCAAATATGCCTGGCGGCCTTCCAATACGTGCAAATGGAACACTGGCATTTAAAGTAGATGATTATATAGCACTTATAGATAAAATTGCAGGTGTTAAGCAGCAATATAATGTTGAAGATGTAAAGCTGCGTATAACTTCAGTTATAAACCAGCTTCTTATGAAATGGATTACCAAAGAAGGCAAAGACATGTTTAATTTACAGGCTAATGCCTTTGATATTGCTAACGGGATTAAAAGCGACCTGGATATGCAGGTATTAAAAGATGGCATGTCCATAACAAACCTCCAGATTATGAGTTTTAACTATCCTTCAGAAATACAGGATATGATTAATAAGAATGCTGCACAAAGTATGGTTGGTGATATAGGAAGATACCAGCAGGTATCAATGACAGATGCAATGGCATCTGGAAAGTTAAGCGGAGGCAGCACGGCTGGTGATATGGCTGGAATGATGATGGGTATGCAGATGGCTGGCCAGATGATGAACCAGGTAAACCAGAATACTAATAACGGGCAGCCACAACAGACGGGCATGCCTAATTTCTGCCCGGAATGTGGGCATAAAACATCAGGAAGCAAATTCTGCCCAGAATGCGGACATAAACTTATATAAGTTTTTACTATAAATGTAAGTATTTTTTTGGAACTGCCCTTCCTTTTAAGACAAGTATCCTGCTTTTAGGTACTTGTCTTTTTTGTCTGCGGAAATAATGCAGGATTTAATAAAGATAGTCTTAAAATCCCAGTAAACATGCTTGTGATTACGTTTTCACGATTTGGTACTTTCTTATTAAAAACGCTCTGTTTTTCCTTATTTTACGTCTTTTTTAATGCAGTTGCCAGTTGTATCTTATCTTTAACTGCCATATGCTGAATACGTTTTCAGCAATTTTGATTGAAAGTATTCTATTTGCAAAATATAATACAACCCATAAACAACAACCCATAAATAACGAAGGGAGAAATATTATATGGCATCTGATAGTAAAAAAGGAGAAAAGAAAAAAGGTGGCTATATTATAAACGTTGAACACTTAAACAAACAATTTTTAGTAGATAAAAAACCGGTGCAGGTTCTTAGTGATATTAACCTTCAAATTAAAAAAGGCGAATTTATAACTATTGTAGGACATAGCGGCTGCGGCAAAAGTACATTGCTTAAAATTATGTGCGGGCTTGTAGATTATGAAGATGGCATAGTTGAAAGAAATGGCCATGCTGTTGCTGGCCCTGGGCCAAAATGTGGAATGGTTTTCCAGGACCACAGGCTGCTCCCTTGGTTAAAGATAAAAGATAATGTTGGATTTGGGCTTAAAAACCTCTCTAAAGAAGAGCGTGAAAGAAATGTAAAAAAGCACCTGGAGCTTGTAGGGCTTAATGGTTTTGAGAACAGTTACCCTTCACAGTTATCCGGCGGCATGTCACAAAGGGCAGCAATCGCAAGAGGACTTGCCAATAATCCTACAATCCTGCTGCTTGATGAACCTTTTGGCGCACTTGATGCACTTACAAGAATACAGATGCAAAAAGAGATACTACGTATACAGCAGGAAGAAAAAACTACAATGGTAATGGTTACACATGATATTGATGAAGCAATTTACCTTGGAAACCGCATTGTTGTAATGTCAGCAAGACCTGGAAAAATTATGGAAATTATAAATGTAAGCCCTGTTGATGGCAAAAGACGTGACAGTGCTGGATTTGCAGCATATAAAAAACGTATTTATAATTACTTTTTTGAAAATAGTGAAGAAGAGGAAGAAACCAGAAATATTTTATAAGATCCAGGCGGGGAATTTATAATAAATAATATATCTAATAAAAAGGATAAAGAAAGACGGTGTATAAACATGAACAAGGTAAAAAGCACAGATATGGGCAGAGGAAAAAAATTTATATATGGATTAGTTATTCCTGTTATTATAGTTGCTGCATGGTATTTATATACTACATATTCAGATGTCCCAGGCAGCCTGATGCCCAAAATACAAAGTGTTTTTATGGCATTTAAAGAAATGGTATCACAGGGGCAGTTACAAAATGACCTGGCTGTCAGTTTTATAAGGGTACTTAAAGGATTTTTAGTATCTGGAATTATAGGGATTTTCCTTGGTGCCATTATGGGCATGAGCAAAAAAGCCAGTGCCCTGCTTCTGCCAACTATTACAGCAATCCGCCAGATACCTGTAATTGCATGGATTCCGCTTATTATTTTATGGGCAGGCATTGGTGAGGCATCAAAGGTTGTTATTATTGTAATTGCTGCTACTTTTCCTGTATTAATAAATACATTAAGTGGTTTTACAAGTACACCAGCAGGTTATATTGAAGTTGCCAGGCTGTATAACCTGGACAGATGGCAGACATTCCTTAAAGTATACCTGCCACATGCCCTGCCTCAAATGCTTACAGGTCTTAAACTTGGACTTAGTGTTTCATGGATGGCACTTGTTGCTTCAGAACTTATTGCAGCATCTTCCGGAATAGGTTACCGCATGAATGATGCAAGAAGCCTTATGCGTTCAGATAAGGTTATTGTATGCATGGTTGTTATTGGCCTTGCAGGTATTATTATGGATAAAGTTATTTCCTTGTTTTTTGAAACAATAACACCTTGGGAAAAAATTGCAAAAAGTGAAGGCAAATAATAAGTAAAAATAAATAAAGAAAATATATATTATGGAGATGGAAATTATGTTTAAAAACCTAAAAAGAGTATTATTACCAGTGTTTGCACTTTCATTAACAATGGCTATTACAGCATGTGGAAATGGTAATGGTACAGCGGACAGCAAAACTGCCAGTTCTGGCAGCACAGAAAGCAGTACAGAATTAAAAACAATTAAAATAGCTTCCCCAAGCCAGGATGGTACACCTGTTGAAAATGCAATGCTTGCAAAAAGCCTTGGATATATTGATGAAGAATTAAAAGCAGCAGGCTATAAGGCAGAATATATAGGATTTGCACAGGCAGGCCCGGCAATAAACGAAGCACTTGCCGCAGGTGAAGCTGATTATGCCTTTTATAATGAATTTCCAGCAATAATGGCTAAAAGCAATGGAATTGACCTTAAAATTATTGCTGCTGTTACAGAAGATTATAATTATGCAATTATTGCAGGCAAAGACAGCGGCATAAAAACTGCCAAAGACTTTGAGGGCAAAAAGGTTATAGCTACCACAGGTACAGTTCTTTATAAATATTTTGTTGATATATGCAATAGCAATAATGTTGATATCTCTTCAGTTGAATTTGTCAATGCACAGGCAGATGCCAGCTCTGTACTTGCATCAGGACAGGCAGATGCCCTTGTAACTGCTTACAGTTCAGCATTACAGCTTGAAGATAAAGGCATTGGCTCTATTATAGAAGATACAACAGCCAATGAAGATGAAAGGACTGGCATTACACTGGCTGCTAAATCTGATACACTTGCTGCTAAAGAAGATTCTGCCATTGCCTTAATTAGAGCTTTAAAAAGGTCAGCAGATTATGCAAATAAAAACCCTGATAAGGTATATGGCTACTTAAAAACAGAAAGCAACACAGAAGATCTTTTAAGGGAAATTTATTCATATGATACATCATTCTCTTACTTCCAGCCGTTTTTTACAGATGAATTTAAAAACCATGTAGAAAACCAGTATTCATTTGCTAAAGAAAACCAGCTTCTTGGCAGTGATATAAATATAGATGATTTACTTGATGACACATATTTAAACAAAATCAAATAATATCTGGCAATCCGCATTGTACGCAATTCCTGGCTGTAAACAATATCCAGCCACAAACAATTTAAGGTTAAATTAAGGAGGAAAAATGGCATATTTATATAACGCATCTGAGAAAGATGCAACCCAGTTTACACATAATTATAATACAAAGCTTTTAAAAAACCGTGATAAAGAACAATATAAAACTGAATGTGAGGACGTAGAAAATGCCAGGGCACACCTGGTACTAGAACTTGGAGATAATAATATATATGATGATAATGGAAATACTATTTATGACTCTGGTAAATACCCTTTACAGCATTTCAAAGGATTTCCTGATACAATTAACCCATATCTCTGGCAGATAAATAAAGATAATGAATTTGCAGGTATATTAAAAATGGCAGAGGGTTACTATGTAGCATATGGAATAGATATTGCCATGATTGGATTTATAAAATCGGATAGCGGCTGGATTATCGTGGACTGTGGCAACTATGTTGAAAGTGCACAGGTTGCATTAAAACTTGCTGAAAAAGCAGCCGGTGAAAATATCCATGATAATATTAAAACAGTTATTTACAGCCATACACATCTTGACCATTATGGAGGTGCAGAAGCATTTATAACAAAAGAACAGACAGGCAGTGCAGAAGATGGCAAAATTCCTGTAATTGCACCATCAGGTTATGAACAGTCACTTATAGACGATAACCTTTATGCAGGCATTGCAATGAGCCGCCGTTTACAATACCAGGGTGGAATGTTTTTAAAACGTGGGCCAAAAGGCAGCGCAGGCGCTGGGCTCCATCACCCGCTTGGGATACGTGGGCATATGTCAATGATACTTCCTACATGGCAGGTTGCAGAAGAAGAAACTGTAAATATTGACGGTGTTACGCTTACATTTATACCATCACCAGATACTGAAACAAGGGCACATATGTGTATTTATAGCAATACACATAAAGTATTATATCTTGGTGATAACGGAATGGGCACACTACATAATACATATACCCCACGTGGGGCAAGGGTAAGGGATGCAAGTTTCTGGGGAGGTCTTTTTTATAAACTTTATGTAAAATTTGGTGAAGAAGTATCTGCAATATACCAGGGACATGGCATTGCACATTTTAAAATGGAAAACCGCCCAGATAACCTTAAGCGCTTTCTGCTTGATAATGCAGCAGCATATAAATTTCCAAATGACCAGGCACTTTTACTTGCTAATAAAGGTGTTAAATTAAATGAAGTCTGCAATGAACTTGTTATCCCTGATGAAATCAGTAAAACATGGTATACAAGGGATCATTATGGCAACTATTCATTTAACGCCCGTGGTGCAATACAGCGCTATCTTGGGTTTTATGATGGCAATCCTGTAAACCTTATGCCACTCCCTGAAAAGGAACTTGCAAAGAAACTTATAGAATATATTGGTTCAGAAGCACTTGTACTTGAAAAAGCAGAAAAAGACTTTGAAAAAGGTGAATACCAGTGGGTAGCAGCAATAACTAACCATCTTGTATTTAATAATCCTGGAAATATGAAGGCACGTTATCTTTGCGCTGATGCGCTTGAACAGCTTGGTTACCAGGCAATTACAGGTCTTTGGAGAAATATGTATCTTTCTGCTGCATATGAGCTCCGCCACCTTGGTGCTGCAAAAGAACACAATATACGCTATATGGATAATAAAGATGTTATGCCATATGTTTCTGCTTCATTAATACTTGACTACCTTGGAATTAACTATGATGGCAAAAGGGCAGTTAAAATAGAAAAGGAATTTATAATATCCATAAAAGATTCTGGAGAACTTTACCTTGTGCATCTTTATAAAGGTACAGTATTCCATGCAAAAATTAATGAAAATGAAAAGCCTTATGGTATTCCTGTACTGGATTTATCTAAAGCAGAACTTTATGAACTTGCAACAGGCACTTATGATATAAATTGTAATCCATGCATTAGCGGAAATGCCAATGGCAATTCTGCCAATGGCAATTTTGCCAATGGCAATTTTGCCAATAGCAATTTTGCCAATAGCAATTTTGCCAATAGCAATTTTGC
>CAJUJY010000065.1:0-8240 GCA_910586555.1 uncultured Lachnospiraceae bacterium | reverse complement strand
GCAATTTTGCCAATAGCAATTTTGCCAATAGCAATTTTGCCAATAGCAATTTTGCTATGGAAATTATCCTGGTACTTAAAGAATATGTTACAGATACAAGCAAATATAAAGGATTTAATATTATTGAACCTCTGGAATAAACTAAAATAATTACAGCTTAACCTTATTAAATAAGCCCTTGCAGCCCTTCCGTTTCTTAAGCGGTAATCTGGTTTACAAGGGCTTTAAAAATGGCAATTAGAAAGTGTTTGAAATCTTTGGCTGCCTGGATAGATTGCATATATTATTTGACTTATAATAAAAAAACATTTAAAATATTTAACAATACTACTTAGAAACATTAACCTGGTATAATAAAGCTTATATATCTTTATATATTACAAAGAAAATGGAGGTTTTTATGTCTATAAACCAGATAGCTAAAAAAGCAGGTGTATCACCCTCTACTGTTTCAAGGGTATTAAATAACCCAGACTACCATTGTTCTTCTGAAGAAACAAGGGATAAAATATGGCAGGCTGCTATGGAATTAAATTATACACCAAATGAAGCAGCAAGAAGTTTAAAACTTGGTAAAAAACTACAGGAAGAAAATAAAACTTACTATATCAATGTGCTTATGACACGTATGGACGAATCACGTACAGATCCCTTTTTCTCTGAACTGCTCCGTATAATTGAAAGTGAAATACATAAACATTTCTGTATATTGTCCAAAGTCTGGTATATGCCTGTTTTCTCAGATGACAGGAAATGCAATAATATAAATATTGAAAACCTCATTAATTCAATGTATACAGAAACTAATGGAAAGTGTGATGGCCTTATTATTGTTGGCAAGTGCAATAGCAGTGCACTTAAAAAACTTAATGCAAAATATAAAAGTGTAGTGTCTGTAAACCGTAACTCCACAAATTATGAAGTAGACGAAATACTTTGTGACGGGCACAAAGCCGCCTCCATAGCTGTTAATTACCTTATAAGCCTTGGGCATAAAGAAATAGGATATGTTGGTGACTGCCAGAATGAAGCAAGATACGAGGGATTTACAAATGCCCTTAAAGCAAACAACATTACACTAACCCCTGGATATGTTATTGAAACAAAGCAGACAGAAGCTGAAGGATATGAAGCAATGGAAAAGTTAATACACTCTGGCTGCTGCCCTACTGGAATTTATTGTGCCAATGACATTACAGCTATAGGAATGTTAAAAGCCCTGAATAAATATAAAAACTTACAGGCAGTACCATCAATAATTGCAAGTGATGATATAGAAGAAGCAGGTAACTGCCGTCCTATGCTTACCACAGTAAAACTTCCCAAAAAAGAAATGGGTAAATTTGCAATGTATCTTCTGGTTGACCGCATAAAAAACGGACATTCAAGTATAGTACGCATGGAATTAGAAGGAAAGCTTGTAATAAGGGACAGTTGCAGGATGGTTTAAAAACCAGGACAGATGGTTTTGACAAAACAACTGGATGGAACCGCTTGTGCTTAATCTGGTACTTCCAGATTTTATGCATTATTGCAAGTTCCGTCCAGTTAAAACTATATTTATTTATAAAACCACTTTCAAATTACTGGTCTGCTAATAAAATTATCATAAGTTAATCTATGCCATAATTCCTAATTATACATATGGAGTTTCGACGACTCTATGGAATATGTATCATTATACTTTGGTGAAATATTCTCTGCCGCTAAAACACTAATTAATAAAATTAATACACATATAACAAACAGCCACATTACTGTATGCTTTGAAAGTTTAAGCTCTTTTTTCTTATCCAAGATAAATCTCCCCCCTGTAATACAAAGTAAGCAGTTATATTAAATTTTTCTGCTTAATATAATATACCACAAAAAACAAAATTTATTCCTTAAACCTTTATTAAACTTCTTTTTTATATTTATCTAATTAATTATTTCTTAAAAAAGCTGGCTACAAAATATTATAACATATCTGTAGCCAGCTATACATTAACTAATTATTTTAAGACTTTTATTATAGATTGAAAAATCATTCTAAGGCTGCACAAAACGCATCCCAAGAATGATTATAGTTTCAATCTTGGAAAAATGCAAAAGCAGCATTTTTCACAAACGAATTTATTCGTTTTGCTATTTGTGCCGCAAAGGACGCGGCATGGGGATTAATGCGCAAATATAACTTTCTTTGGACACTTTTCTGCACATTTGCCACAGCCAGTACATTTGCCCTGGTCTATATGTGCAATATTGTTTTCTACTGTTATTGCCCCTGCTTCACACTGTTTCTGGCAAAGCCCGCAGCCTATACAGCCAGTGTCACATACTGCCATAACTTTTGGCCCTTTATCTTTATTGGAACATGATACTGCAAATTTAGCATCATATGGAACAAGTTCTATAAGCCCGTTCGGACACTCCTGTATACATTTGCCACATGCCACACACTTCTCTTTATCAACTACTGCAATTCCATGTTCTACATGGATTGCATCAAACTGGCACGCTGCCACACATGACCCAAAACCAAGACATCCAAATGAACAAGCTTTGTCACCACGTCCTGGTATTGCTGCTGCCCTTTTACAGTCTGATATTCCATAATAATTTGCCTTTATGCCAGCTTTATCACAAGTACCTGCACATTTTACAAATGCAACATTTTTAACTGCACCACTGCTGTCAACACCCATAACAGCACCGATTTTATCTGCTACTGCTGCACCGCCTACAGGACACGCGTTAACAGGTGCCTCACCTGCTGCAATAGCCTTTGCAAGTGCATCACAGCCTGCAAAACCGCAGCCGCCGCAGTTATTTCCTGGAAGGAATTCACGCACTGCAATCTCTTTCTCATCTACTGGTACTGCAAATGTCTTTGCCGCAAATCCAAGAAGGAGACCGATAAGAAGACCTGTCGCACCTATTACTGCGGCTGCCATGCCAACGCCAGACGCAGAAGCTGCCAAAAATAAACCTTGTATCATTTTTAACTCTCCTCCCTTCTATACTAATCCTGCAAAACCACAGAATGCGATTGCCATTAAACTTGCTGTAACAAGTACAATAGGTGTTCCCTTAAATGATTCAGGTATATTGTTAAACTCAATATGTTCACGTATACTTGCAAGTATTACAATCGAAATAAGGAAACCAAGTGCTGTAAATAAACCTGTTAAAACACTTTCAATAAAACCTAAACCATTAGTAATATTGTTAATTGCTACACCAAGCACTGCACAGTTTGTAGTGATAAGCGGCAGGAATACACCAAGCGCTTCATATAATGGAGGCATAAATTTCTTAAGTACCATTTCAACAAACTGCACAAGGGCAGCGATTATAAGTATAAATGCTATGGTTTCAAGATATGCAAGACCAAGTGGTTTTAATATAAAATAATAAATTGGATATGTTATTGCTGACGCAATAGTTATAACAAATGTAACCGCAGCACCCATGCCTGCCGCAGTTTCTACTTTCTTAGACACGCCAAGGAAAGGACAGATACCAAGGAACTGACTAAGTACAACATTGCTTACCAGCATAGATGAAATCATAATAACGAAAATATTCACTTAAATCATTCCCCCTTCTTTGCCTGCTTTGCAGCAGCCGCTTCTTTAGCTGCTTTAGCTTTTGCGGCAGCTTCCTTTGCTGCCTGTGCTTTAGCTGCCTTCTGTGCTACACGCTCTGCCTCAATAATTCCTTTATTAGCTACACAGCTCGCACCTGTACACTGTGCACAGTTGCCACCACATGCCATGCTGGAATCGCCACCAGGCACATTAGTTGCTGATGGGAGCTTAAGTTTATTTTGTATAGCTGTAAGACATGCAAGTACAAGAAATGCACCAGGAGCTAATACAAAAAATGTAATATGGAAATCCTCTGGTATAAACTGGAATCCAAATATTGCGCCACTTCCCAGTACTTCCCTGCATATACCTATAAGGGTAAGGCCAACTGTAAAACCAAGCCCCATTCCAAGCCCGTCAAATATTGATGGCAAAACAGGGTTTTTAGAAGCATATGCTTCTGCCCTTCCGAGGATAATACAGTTTACAACGATAAGAGGAATATATACACCAAGCGCACTGTTAAGCGATTGCAAAAATGCCTGCAAAAGCAACTGTATAATAGTTACAAATGATGCAACGACTACTATAAATGCTGGTATACGGACTTTATCAGGAATAACCTTACGCAGCAATGATATAAACGCATTGGAAAGTACAAGCACGGCTGTTGTTGTAAGCCCCATTCCAAGACCATTCATTGCAGATGACGTTACAGCAAGTGTAGGACACATACCAAGCATCATAACGAAGGTCGGATTTTCAGTAATAATACCATTTTTTAAACGTTCTGTATAAGTACTCATTATTTACCTCCTTACTGCTGGCCTGCTACAAATTTCAATGCTACATTTACTGCCCTTGTTACTGCGTTACTTGTAATAGTAGCACCTGAAATAGAGTTAATAGTTCCGCTTTCTTTGCTTCCGCTTCCGTCTTTTACAACAGATAAAGTTTTATCAGATGTCATGCCAACATACTGGCCATTCCAGCCTTCGTTTGTGCTGTTCTGCCCAAGGCCAGGTGTTTCATTGCTTGCATCAAGTATCTGTATGCCAAGCACCTCACCTTCATTAGTAATGCCAAGTGCTATTGTAACAGCACCACCATAACCTTTCCCACTAACTTTGACAACATATCCTGCCTGTGTGCCGCCTGATGATGCAGTCCTTGCTTCAATAAGTTCTACATCTGTATAAGCAGCAT
The DNA here is from genome assembly GCA_910586555.1 of uncultured Lachnospiraceae bacterium. Classification (GTDB taxonomy): domain Bacteria; phylum Bacillota; class Clostridia; order Lachnospirales; family Lachnospiraceae; genus Butyribacter. Next base: position 3,462 of record CAJUJY010000065.1, on the reverse strand, counting down.
CTATCTTTCCTGCTGCAACATCTGCCTGGAAATTTTTTACAGCATCTGTAAGTGTATCATCACTTGCAAACTCTGCATCTTTATATACTGCTGCATATGCCTTGTTAGTTGCTTCCTCTTCTGCCTTGGCAATAGGGTCTTTTGTAATCATATATACCGCACCCAGAAGCACGCCTGCAACAAGGGTTATTATAAAAAGTGCTATTGCATCATGTATAAGGGTGTTTGCCTGCTTATTTTCACTATTTGCCATCTTTAATCCCCTCCTTTCCGAATGGGACAGGAATTGTAACTTTCTCAATAAGTGGCACTAAAAGGTTGCAGATAATGATTGCATAAGAAACACCTTCTGCTGATGCACCAAAAATACGGAAAATTCCTGTAAGGACGCCAAGAAGTACACCAAAGAAAATCTGCCCCCTTGGTGTAATAGGGCTTGTAACATAGTCAGTTGCCATAAAGAAAGCGCCTAACATAATACCACCACCACAAAGTTCAGCAGCAAGGTATGTTATATCAAAACTACGTCCGCCAAAAATTAACGCAAATACTGCAAAAGTACCAAGATAGCATACTGGTATCTTCCAGCTTATAACTTTAAGTGCAATAAGGGCTATTCCCCCTATAAGTATTGCAAGTGCAGAAGTTTCACCAATAGTACCAGCAGTATTTCCAAGGAACATATTCAGTACGCTTGTTGCTGCCTGTGTCTGCCCGTCCCCTGAAGCAAGTATGTCTGCCACACCCATAGCCTTGTCACCATTTTTAATAATGGCAAGCGGTGTAGGCCCTGTAATGCCATCGTATGTAAATGATGTCATTTTGCCTGCAAATGATACCATAAGGAAACATCTTGCGCCAAGTGCAGGGTTCATAAAGTTCTGCCCAAGGCCGCCAAATAACTGTTTAACTACTATAATTGCAAATACGCTTCCTATAACAGCCATCCACACTGGGAATGTTGATGACAGGTTAAGCGCAAGTAAAAGCCCTGTAAGCGCTGCACTCCCGTCTGTAACAGTAATTGGAAGTTTCATGGCCTTTTGCCATATAAATTCAGTAAGTACACATGTAACCATACATGCTATAATTAGTATTATTGCCTTAATACCAAAATTGTAAATACCAAAAACAGTAGCAGGCAAAAGACACAGGATTACACACCACATGATTGATTGTGTAGATGATTTATCACGTACATGTGGAGATGATGAAATGTTTAATAAATTACCCACGTTTTATCCCTCCTAACTCTTTCTTCTCTGTGCAGCTACATACTGCCTTGCCTGCTTAAATGTCTGTGTAAGAGGGCGTTTTGCTGGACAAACAAATGTACAGCTTCCGCACTCATAACACTCCATTCCGTTTAACTTAACAAATGTATCATAATCATTATTCATAGCAGCCTGTGCCATCTTCTGTGGTACAAGGTTGCCTGGGCATGCACTGACACAGCGTCCGCAACGTATACATGGAGAAGGTTCATTCTCTGCTACTTCATCTTTTGTAAGTGCAAGCAGTGAAGAAGATGTCTTAGTAACTGGCACATTAAGGTCAAACATGGCAAATCCCATCATTGGCCCGCCTGAAATAATCTTAGCCGGTTCTGTAGAAAAGCCCCCGCCTTCTTCAACAAGTTCTGCATGGCTTATCCCAAGCCTTACATTAACATTAACTGGTGTCTGGAATGCATCACCTGTAAGTGTCATTACCCTTGTTATAAGTGGTGTCTGTTTACAAACTGCCCTGTATATAGCTATTACTGTTGCTATATTGTCAACTATGCAGCCTGCATCTGCCGGAAGTTTTGCTGAATAAATCTTCCTTCCTGTGGCAGCAGAAATAAGGGTACGTTCACCACCCTGGGGGTATTTAGTCTTTAATTCCTTAACTTCAATACGGCTTTCGCCGCCAGCAGCTTCTTTCATCTTAGCTATTGCATCGGGCTTATTATCTTCAATGCAAATAAGCCCCTTTGCCTTGTCAAAAAGTTTAAGCATAACCTTAAGGCCACCCACAATTTCTTCTGGGCATTCAAGCATCTGGCGGTAATCCGAAGTAAGATATGGTTCACATTCTGCACCATTAACTAATATATAATCAATCTTATCCGGTTCCTTTGGTGCCAGCTTAACATTAGTTGGAAAACCTGCACCTCCCATGCCCACTATGCCGGCTTCTTTGACAATATTACGTATCTCATCATTTGAAAGCTTAGTATAGTCCCTGTCTTCACCAAGCCCCTTAATACCTGTGTATTCACCATCATTTTCAATAACTACACATGTAACACTTGAACCATTTAACATCATTCTAGGTTCAACTGCTTTAACAGTTCCTGAAACAGAGCTGCATATATTGGCGGATATAAAACCGCCAGCTTCACCTATCTTCTGCCCTACAAGGACTTTATCACCTTTCTGCACTATAGGTTTAGCAGGCGCACCAATATGCTGTGCCATTGAAAACACTAACTCCCCCTTTGGAAGAACGGTTTTGACTGGCAAATCCTTAGACAGCTCTTTTCCCTCGTAAGGATGTACACCCCCACGAAATGTTGCTTCACTCATTCCGTTTCCCCTTTCTAATTTATTTTTTGTTGTACATTAATATCCAGATACCCCCTGGCATTATAACAGAATGGACATGTCTGTCTGGAATCCTGTAATACAACATTACCTATATCATTGTACCATTTTGACGAGAAATGTCAATCAATCCGTAGCAGAAACCAGCAACATTGCCAATAATTGTTATAAAAATATAAACCTGGTAATGGCTTTATTTTATATGGCAGGTTTATAACAAATGCCAGACAGATATCTGTAATCCATACCATACGCCTGTCTGGTAAAACTAAAAACAAGCGGTTCATAACAATGTATGTTATAATTTACATTTTAATCCACTTTATAATTTTTTGCTTATATATGTTTTGCTGCTGGCATGGTTACAAAACAGCTTTGCCACTGCTCCGCTTGCCCTGGTATTATATTTATAAGGTTCACATTTTACCAAAAATTGTTCACATTTTTTTAACAAGAAGAACATTATAAGTTCATAATTCATAGATATAATATGTATATCAAATGAAATAAAACATTTGATAAGTGCTTAAATTTTTTTCATACCTTCTCCTTTAAGAATCGCTTCTCCAGCGGTTCTTTTTTATTATAGTAATATATTTATTGTTATAATATTTTCCAAAAAAAAGCTTCCAGAAGATAAACCTTCCAGAAGCTTTTACAAATATAATAAGCTGCTAACGGGATTTGAACCCGTGGCCTCCGCCTTACCAAGGCGACGCTCTGCCTGCTGAGCCATAGCAGCATAAAATGCCTGGCTGTAACACCTGACGGACAATATTATATAATACATTTCACAATATTTCAAGCATATTTTAAAAACTCTTCAATTAGTCTTTTGGACATAATGCAAAAAAACTGTTATAATCATATGGGA
>CAJUJY010000064.1 GCA_910586555.1 uncultured Lachnospiraceae bacterium | reverse complement strand
ATGATACAGGATGGTTCGGATTTTGTATAGGTACATGCTATCCACCGTTTACTATAATTATATAAAAATAAAATATATGTAATATAGAACCAGAATATAACAAAAACTGTGGTTAAAGCCGGCTAAATGGACGGCAGGTTAAAAATATAACAAGTTTAATAAAAAATACTTGCTAAATTTACTTGAAAGTTATATTATAATTTATAAGTGTATAAGAATGGGGAAAAAGCCGTACTGGCTGGCTTAAAACAGGGATATATACCATATTTATATATTTATGGGACATGTGGACATGCTGTTTATGCAAACGGCAGAACAATTATTCCTGTAGGATAAAAGAATTATATATAAAATGGAAGATTATCTGTAAGAAAACCGGGGAAGATTATTACAAGGAAGCAGATAACTGTTAATTACAACACTAAACAGGAGGCCGCTATGGAATTTGTACATAAACCTGTGCTGCTTGAAGAAGTTATAGAAGGGCTTGCAGTAAAACAGGATGGGATTTATGCAGATGGTACAATGGGCGGTGCAGGGCATGGCTTCAGGATATGTGAAAAGCTTGGAAGTACTGGCCGTTATATAGGTATGGACCAGGATGGGGATGCTGTAAATGCAGGTGAAGAAAAACTCCATGTATTTGGAAGCAAAGTAACAATAATAAGGGATAATTACTCTGATATGGTACCAGCCCTTAAGAGAATGGGTATTTATAAGGTTGATGGCATACTTCTTGATTTAGGGGTGTCATCATTCCAGCTTGACACAGCAGAAAGGGGTTTTTCATACCGCATGGATGCACCACTTGACATGCGTATGGATAACAGACAGAAACTTACTGCTGCTGATGTTGTGAATACATACCCTGAGGACAAGCTGTTTCATATAATAAGGGATTATGGTGAAGATAAGTTTGCTAAAAATATTGCAAAACATATAGTGGCAGAGCGTGCCATAAATCCAATACTTACGACAGAAAGGCTGGCAGGGATTGTATGCCAGTCTGTACCAATGAAGTTTAAAAAGCGGGGAGGGAACCCGGCTAAAAGAACTTTCCAGGCAGTCAGGATAGAAGTGAACCATGAATTAGATGTGCTTTCAGGAAGCATTGGTGATATGATTGATATTTTAAAGCCTGGTGGAAGATTTTGCATAATTACATTCCATTCACTTGAAGACAGAATTGTAAAACAGGCTTTCCGCAAAGCTGAAAATCCTTGTACATGCCCGCCGGACTTTCCAGTGTGTGTATGTGGCAATGTTTCTAAAGGCAGGGTAATAAGTAAAAAGCCATTAATTCCAAGTGAAGAAGAAATGGAACGAAACCCACGTTCCAAAAGTGCAAAACTAAGAATTTTCAGACATAATTAGAGGAGGCGTTTATATGGCTGACAGATCAAACCGCCGGGTGGGAGGAAAAAATACAGGGAATTACTATAATGGCATTGATGGAAATACAGTAAGACAATTAAACGCTGTCCCAAAGAGAAGGGAAAGGGAAGTACCAAAGTACAGGCCGCAGAGGCGTCCTGAAAGGCAGCCTGCAAGAATGCCAGGGATTGACGGGGCATCATTTGTATTTATGCTTTGTGCATTATGTATTGTAATGTTTGTGGCATTTGCATATATCCATACACATAATACAGTGCACAGCATGAAGAAAGAAATTGTATCAATGCAGGCAGAGATTGAAAAACAGCAGGAAAAAAATAATATAAAATACAATGAAATACTTGCAAGTGTTGACCTTGCTGAAATATATAAACGGGCAACCAAAAAGCTCCATATGGTTATGGCAGATGGAAATAAAGTATATAAATATAAGAATAAAAAGAGTGATATGGTAAAACAGTACGCAGATGTGCCTGGGCCAGGTAACTAACTGGTCTGGCGTGGGGATTTTTATGGCAAGAAAAGCATCAGATACAAGAAGAAATGTACGTGTAGCAAAAAAATTTATGTATGTAAGGCTTTTATTTGTTTTTGCAATGGTATTATTAGCATTTATTGTGCTTATGGTGCGGATTGTTTACCTTGGCGGGGACAAAGGTGATGCATATGAGAAAAAGGTACTTGCACAGCAGAGCTATGTAAGCAATGTAGTACAATATAAAAGAGGGGATATTACAGACAGGAATGGCAATAAGCTTGCAACAAGCATAAAAGTTTATAACCTTATAATAGATCCTAAGCTTATACTGTCTGACCAGACATTTTTAGAGCCTACGCTTGAAGCAATTAGTAAGGCATTTGGGATTCCAGATAAGAGGATTAAGAAAATCCTTAAGAAAAACCCTTCATCACAGTATTATGTTATGAAGAAATTCAAGCACCTTGGCGCAGACAGTGTAGAAAAGTTTGAAAATCTGCAAAAAAAGGATGAAAAGCATATAAAAGGAGTATGGTTTGAAGAGGAATATGTAAGAAACTATCCATATTCAACAGTTGCATGTGATGTGACAGGTTTTTGTACTTCTAATGAAGAAGGGGCATGGGGCATAGAAAGGGAATATAATTCTGCATTAACTGGCTCTTATGGCAGGAAATACGGGTATTTTGATTCGGGCCTTAACCTGGTACAGACTGTTAAACCTGCTGTTAATGGCAATACAGTAGTGTCTACAATAGATGTCAATGTACAGGGCATACTTGAACAGCATATGGAGAAGTTCGAGAAAGAAACTGGTTCTGAGAATATAGGCTGTATTATAATGAATCCAAATAATGGTGAAATATATGCAATGGCATCATACCCGTTTTATGATTTAAATAACCCAAGGGATTTATCAGATTTTTATTCTGAAAGCAAACTTGAAAAAATGAGTGAGGAGAAGAAGCTTGAGAAGCTTAATGCACTCTGGAGGAATTACTGCATAAGTGATTCATATGAACCTGGTTCTACATTAAAACCGCTTACTGTTGCTGCTGCATTAGATGAAGGCGTTACTTCTGATGGCAGGTATTACAGGTGTGATGGCGGGCAGCAGGTAGCCGACAGGTATATTAAATGTGTTGCCCATGCAAGGGGCGGACATGGTTATACAAGTATCTGCCAGGCACTTAAATGGTCATGTAATGATGTGCTTATGGCTCTTGGAAAGGGGCTTGGCAAAACAAAGTTCCTTAGTTATATTAATAATTTCGGGCTAGGAGGGAAGACAGGCATAGATCTTCCTGGTGAAGCAACAGGCGCAGTATTTACCGAAAATACAATGGGCCCTGTACAGCTTGCAACTTCAAGTTTCGGACAAAGCCAGACTGTTACAATGGTACAGATGGCAGCCGCTTTTTCAGCAGTGGTAAACGGAGGGGTTTATTACCAGCCGCATGTAGTAAAAGAGATTAACACAGAAGCAGGTGCAGTGGTTTCTTCTAATGATAATATGCTTGTAAGGCGTGTTATAACAGAAGAAACAAGTAAAACCCTTAGAAACTATTTATATAAGACAGTATCCGATGAAGACGGCACTGCAAGCCCGGCAAGGGTTAAAGGATATGATATAGGCGGAAAGACTGGTACTGCTGAGAAACAGCCAAGAGGTGAAGGCAACTACCTTGTTTCGTTTATTGGCTGCACACCAGCAGACAATCCTGAAGTAGTAATTTATGTAATTATAGATGAACCTTATGTTGAAGACCAGGCACACAGCACTTATGCAACTGAATTTGCAAGTGATGTAATGGAAGATGTGCTCCCGTTCTTAGGCTTATATCCTGGTAAAAGCGCTAAAAAACCTAAGAAGAATAAAGCTTTGACAATAAAACTCCCGTCAACTAAGGACGGAAGGCTGCTTGAAGCCCCAAAAGGCGGCTTTGCCAATAAGGATTATGGTGTAGCAGGGCAGTGATGCCAGGGCAGGCACTGGCAGGAATATTTTTCATAAACGCTAATAAGCTATAGTAATAAATTATATATGGCAGTTTATATTATGAAAAATTGTAAAACAGCGCAAAGACAAAGGCTTATATTTGCTTATGTTATGGTCTGCATATTAACACTTGCGTTACTATGCAGGCTTGCTTATTTAATGCTTGGAAAGGCAGATTATTATGGCGCAAAGGCAAAGGATGTACAACAGAGGGAAAGAAGCATTAAGGCTGAAAGAGGCCTGATTTATGACAGGAATGGTGTTGTGCTTGCTGGCAATAAGCCAGTATCTACAATATCAGTAATACACAACCAGATTAAGGAACCAGAAAAGGTTATATCTGTCTTGTCAAAGACACTTGGGATTGAAGAAGAAAAGGTACGCAAAAGGGTAGAAAAAGTAAGTTCAATAGAGAGGATAAAATCAAATGTTGATAAAAAAACATCTGATAAAATCCGTGATATGGCCCTTGACGGGGTAATGGTAGATGAAGATTATAAAAGGTATTATCCATATGGGAACCTGGCATCAAGGGTAATAGGTTTTACAGGTGCAGACAACCAGGGAATTATCGGGCTTGAAGTAAGTTATGACTCATACCTGCAAGGTGAGGATGGCAGCATACTGACAATGACAAATGCAAGGGGCATTGAAATTGAAGGTGCAGCAGAAGACAGGATTGAACCTGTGGCAGGCAATAGTTTTTATACAAGCCTTGATATAAATATACAAAAGTTTGCACAGCAGGCAGCAGAAGATGTGCTGGAAGCAAAAAATGCAAAAAGTGTGCGTATAATAATGTTAAACCCTGAAAATGGCGAAATATATGCTATGGCAAATGTGCCGGAATTTGATTTAAACCACCCTTATGAAATTGAAGGCTCTTCTAATATGTCACAGGAAAAGCTTAATGAAGAACTTAATAAAATGTGGCGTAATGGCTGTGTAAGTGACACATATGAGCCTGGTTCTACATTTAAAGTATTTACTGCAACTTCAGCACTTGAAGCAGGTGTTGTAAAGGAAACAGATACATTTTCCTGTCCAGGGTATAAAGTTGTTGAGGACAGGAGAATAAGGTGCCATAAGGTTTCAGGGCATGGCAGCGAAACATTTGTGCAGGGTGTGCAAAACTCCTGTAACCCTGTTTTTATGGAGGTAGGGGCAAGGCTTGGCACAGATGGCATGTTTGAATACCTGGATAAACTGGGCATACTAAAAAAGACTGGCATAGATGTTCCTGGTGAAGCTGCCACAATAATGCATAAAAAAGAGAATGTAGGGGCTGTGGAGCTTGCAACCATGTCTTTCGGGCAGTCATTCCAGCTTACACCAGTAAGGCTGCTGTCAACAATAAGTGCTGTAATAAATGGTGGCACACTGGTAGTACCACATTTCGGGGTGGGCATAGAAAGCAGTGATAAAAGCATTGTAAGGAAATTCCAGTATAATGGCACAGAAAATGCAATATCAAAGGAAACATCTGAAAAAATGAAAGCTATACTTGAAACGGTTGTTTCAGAGGGAGGTGGAAGTAAAGCATCTGTTGACGGTTATAAAGTAGGCGGCAAAACGGGCACATCAGAGAAACTGCCAAGAAGCAGTAATAAATATATTGCATCATGCCTTGGTTTTGCGCCGGCTGATGATCCTGTACTCCTTGCGCTTGTGCTTATAGATGAACCAGAGGGGATATATTACGGGGGACAGATAGCAGCACCTGTTATTTCAAAGCTTTTAGATGATGCACTGCCTTATCTTGGTGCAGCCAGGGAAGAAGTGCCAGAGGAAACAGAAAAACCATAGGTTTTCTGGCAGGGAACTGGAAGTTTTTTGTAACTAAAAATTTTAAAAATATGGTTGATTTATACAAAAGGTTGGATTACAATTAGAGAATTGTAGTTATACTGTTCTTTACAGAAGGCAGACGGAGGCTGGTTATGGATTACATGAGTACGGTGATACCCGTGCTTATGGCATTTGCCATAAGTGTAGTGTTGTGTCCCATAATAATACCTTTTCTGAAAAAAATGAAGTTTGGACAGTACGTAAGGGATAACGGCCCAAGGGCGCACCTGAAAAAAGCGGGTACGCCTACAATGGGAGGGCTTATTATACTTGCATGCACAATAATTACATCACTTATGTATGCCAGGGGGAACAGTGAGATACTTCCAGTCCTTTTTGCAACAGCCGGGTTTGGCATGGTAGGGTTTCTTGATGATTATATTAAAGTAGTACTGAAACGTTCGCTTGGGCTTACACCATTGCAGAAAATAGTGCTACAGGCAGTTATTGCAGGAATTTTTGTTTATTATTATCTTGTAAAGCTTAACTATAAGCCTGAATTTTTAGTTCCGTTTACAGGCGGCATAGAAAATGGGTATTATATATCAATGCCATTGCCGCTGTTTATAGTATTTGTATATTTTGTAATGCTTGGGACTGTAAACGGCACTAATTTTACAGACGGGCTTGATGGTCTTGCATCAAGTGTTACACTGCTTATAGCAATATTTTTTACGATTGTGGCTTCTGGCATGGAAAGCGGGATAACACCAGTTACTGCTTCAGTAGCGGGATCTCTTATGGGCTTTTTGCTCTATAATGTATATCCTGCCAGTGTATTTATGGGTGATACAGGTTCACTTGCACTTGGCGGTTTTGTATCTTCTGCTGCACTTATGTTAAAACTGCCAGCATTTATTATAATAGCTGGTGCTGTTTATCTTATAGAAGTGCTGTCAGTAATAATACAAGTTGTATATTTTAAGATAAGTGGTGGTAAAAGGTTTTTTAAAATGGCACCAATACACCACCATTTTGAACAATGTGGTTTTACAGAAACAAAGGTGGTTACAGTATTTTCGGTATTTACTGCGGCAATGTGTGTTTTATCACTTATTGCACTGTATATATAGCCGCCTGGCAGATATATAAATTTTTAATAATTATATGATAGGAAATGAGGAAATTATGCAGTTTGCTGGTAAAAGGTTTTTAGTTGTGGGTACAGGCAGAAGCGGTGTTGCAGCAGTATCCCTTCTTTCAAAAAAAGTTAATGCCCTTACGGAAAAGGGAGCAGGAATAGTTGTACTTGAAAGCAATAACAAGCTTACAATGGAAGAAATTATTTCAAGGTTTCCAGAAGGGACAGGTTTTGAACTGGTAACAGGTGAAATAAGTGACAGTGTGCTTGATACTGTGGATATTGCAGTTATAAGCCCTGGCGTACCCATAGATTCACCGCTTGTACTAAGGCTTAAAGCAAAGGGCAAGCCTGTATGGGGTGAAATTGAACTTGCATATATATGCGGCAAGGGAAAGGTATTTGCAATAACAGGCACTAATGGTAAAACTACAACTACGGCACTAGCTGGTGAAATAATGAAGACATTTTTTAATGATGTATATGTTGTAGGCAATATTGGTGTGCCATATACAGAATATGCAGACAGTATGAAAGAAGATTCTGTAACAGTTGCAGAAATAAGCAGTTTCCAGTTAGAAACAATCCATACATTTAAACCTGAAGCAAGTGCAATACTTAATATTACGCCTGACCATTTAGACAGACACCACACAATGGAATGTTATATAAATACAAAAGCAAGAATAGCTCTTAACCAGAAGCCTGGTGATATATGTGTGCTTAACTATGAAGATGACAGTTTAAGAAAAATTGCTTTAAACATTAATGCTGATGTATTTTGGTTTAGCAGCGGGCATATATTAGAACAGGGGATATGGCTTGAAGGGGAGGATATAATATACTGCGGCAAAGATAAAAAGCGTATAAATGTATGCTCTATACATGATATGAAGCTTTTAGGAAAGCATAATTATGAAAATGTAATGGCTGCCATAGCCCTTTCTGTACATGCTGGTGTACCAATGGACTGTATAAGGAAGGCAGTAAAAGAATTTAACGCAGTAGAACACCGTATTGAATTTGTACGTGAGCTTGACGGTGTAAAATATTATAATGATTCCAAAGGTACTAACCCTGACGCTGCCATAAAAGCAATAGAAGCAATGGTTTCAAAAACCGTTGTTATAGGCGGCGGGTATGATAAACAGGCATCATATGATGAATGGATTGCATCATTTGGTGATAAGGTAAAATGCCTGGTGCTTATAGGGGCAACAGCAGATAAAATTGAAGAAGCTGCTATAAAGACAGGATTTAACAATATAATAAAAGCTTTTTCACTTAAAGAGGCTGTAGAAGCCTGCCACAGCGTGGCAGAAAGCGGAGAAGCTGTGCTTTTATCCCCTGCCTGCGCAAGCTGGGATATGTTTAAGGATTATGAAGAAAGGGGCAGGAAGTTTAAGGAATATGTAAACAGCCTGCCATACTAAAGGCGTTTAGAATAAAGACAGGAAGGGGGAACAGACAGGATGCCTGGTACAGCCAGACGGAAAAAAAGTTATCTGAAACCGTTTACACAGTATGACTATATGCTGCTTTTTATGACAGCCTGCATAGCATTATTTGGTGTACTTATGATATATAGCGCTGGTTACTACAGGGCCTCAATATTTAACCAGCCGTACCGTTTTGTCAAGTCACAGCTCCAGGGGCTTGGTATTGGTTTTGTGCTTATGATTGCCATTTCAAAGGTTGATTACCAGATATTTATCCAGAAGATAACAGGCAAAAGGTATTCAATGTCCCTTACACACCTGGTATACCTGGCAGCGCTTGCACTCCAGGTTGCAGTATTATTTATAGGTGAGGAATACAATGGTGCAAAAAGGTGGATTAAAATAGGCCCTATACAGTTCCAGCCTTCTGAAATAAGTAAAATAGCTGCAATACTATTTATTTCATATGCAGTATACAGGAACAGGAAAGCACTTGACAGTTTTGCAGGTTTTTTATCTGTTATGGCATATATGCTTCCATTAATCGGGCTTATAGCAAAGGAAAATTTAAGTTCTGCAATAATAGTAGGAGGCATATCAGTAGGCATGTGCTTTATAGCAAGTAATAAGAAAGGGTACTTTATAGTGTGCATACTTTTACTTGTGGCAGCAATAGTGCTTTACATAATATTTGGTGACCCGTTCCGTATGAAACGTATACAGATATGGCTTAATGTTGAAACACACCCTGATGCGCAGCAGATTAAACAAGGGTTATATGCCATTGCATCAGGAGGGCTTTTTGGAAAGGGCCTTGGACAGAGCATGCAGAAGTTAGGGTTTATCCCTGAAGCATATAATGATATGATATTTACAGTAATATGTGAAGAACTTGGAATAGTAGGTGCAGCACTTGTAATAATTGCATTTCTTGTATTATTCTGGCGCATAGTTGTAATAGCCTGCCATGCACCTGATATTTTTGGCACAATGCTTTGTGTAGGAGTAATGGTACAGCTTGCAATACAGGTAGTAATAAATGTTGCAGTAGTAACCAATTCCATACCATCAACAGGCATACCGCTCCCGTTTATCAGTTATGGCGGTACCTCTGAAATGATAATGATGGCAGAAATGGGTCTTGTGCTTGGTGTTTCAAGGCAGATAAAACAGAAATAATATACAAAAAGGATTAGTAATGAAACGCTTAAAAAGGATATTATTAACAGCCATTTTCCTGTTTTTAGTTGTATGTGTGCTTTATCTTACATTCCATATAGATAAAGTGGAAGTAGAGGGTACAAAAATTTATACAGAAGAAGAAATAAAAGCTTCTGTATTTACATGGAAATTTCTTGATAACGGGCTTATATTAAGGTTATATGATAAATATTTTAAAACAGGCGGGCTTCCGTTTGTTGAAGATATAGATATATATTATGAAGGACGCAATACCGTTATACTGCATGTATATGATAAGACCATAAGCGGATGCATTAAATATATGGGACAGTATGTTTATTTTGACAAGGAAGGCAGGGTGCTTGAAAGCCTGCCAAGACGCAGGAATGAAGTACCTGTTGTAACAGGAATACAGTTTGGGGACTTTGCCATTGGTGAAAAGTTTAAGGTGGAAGATGAAACACTTTTTAATGTTATAATGAATGTATCACAGCTTATAAGCCATTATGGAATGAGTGTTAAAAGAATACATATTAATAATGGTGATGTAACAATATATTCGGGCAATGTCCAGGTGCACCTTGGGGAAAAAAAGCTGTATAATGACCAGATTGCGGCATTATCAGAGGTGCTTGTAACAACAGGCAAAAAGAAACTTAGCGGTACTATTGATATGGAAAATTATAAGACGGGTGATAAAATTGTGCTTAAGCAGAACTAAGATTAAAAAAAAACAAACATTCTCTTGATTATTCTCCAATGAATTAGTATTATATATGTTAGGGAAATATGAGATTGCATGATTGAAGGAGGAGCAACATTGTTAGAGATAAAGACAAACGAGGCAGATTTAGCCGCAAAGATTTTGGTTATAGGAGTTGGCGGTGGTGGAAATAATGCTGTCAACCGTATGATAGAGGAAGGGATACAAGGTGTGGAATTTGTCTGTATCAATACAGATAAACAGCATCTTCTGAATTGTAAGGCCCCTGTCTGCCTCCAGGTAGGGGAAAAGCTTACAAGGGGGCTTGGTGCAGGAGCTAACCCTGAAGTTGGTAAAGCTGCCGCAGAGGAGAACCGTGAAGAAATTACAGAAATAGTCAAGGGAGCTGATATGGTATTTGTAACATGTGGAATGGGAGGAGGTACAGGTACAGGTGCAACACCTATTGTTGCAGAAATATCAAAGGAACTTGGCATACTTACTGTAGGAATTGTAACCAAACCTTTCCATTTTGAAGCAAGAAGCCGTATGAACAATGCTCTTTCCGGAATTGAACAGTTAAAAAATAATGTGGATACCCTTATTGTGATTCCTAATGATAAGCTTTTAGAGATAGTAGACAGGCGCACTTCAATACCTGATGCACTTAAAAAGGCAGATGAAGTGTTACAGCAGGGCGTACAGGGCATTACAGACCTTATAAATGTCCCAGGGCTTATAAACCTTGACTTTGCAGATGTGCGTACTGTTATGAAAGATAAAGGAATAGCACATATGGGGATTGGCACAGGAAGCGGTGATAATAAATGCCTTGATGCTGTTAAACAGGCTATTTCAAGCCCGCTTCTTGAAACAACGATTGAAGGCGCATCCCATGTTATTTTAAATATTTCAGGAAGTGATGTAGGTTTACAGGAAGCAAGTGAAGCAGCATCATTTGTTGAGGATCTTACAGGGGAAAACAGTAATATAATATTTGGTGTAAGTGATAATTCAAGTACAGATTTTGTACAGATAACTGTTATTGCAACAGGGCTTGAAACAGAGAGTGACAGACAGCAGGCACAGCCAAAAGCACCATTTATAAAACAGGCAGGTACTGCTAAATCTGGTTTGTCACGCAGGGAAGGACAGATACCGCAGATTCATAATACACAGCAGCCACAGCCAGATGCAGTTAATGAAATACCTCCTGAAAGGTTCCAAATTCCACAGCCAACATATAACAGGCAGGATGACGGAGGTATAAAGATACCTGAATTTTTGCAAAGAAAGAAATAAGTTTGGAAGTTTTTTCCAAACTATTTATTAATGCTTTCTTAATTTTTGGTAAAATATCCAGGGTTAAGAAAGAACGGGTGTAAATATGAAAATGATTACATATTATAAATTTATTAATAGTCCGGGCTTAGGTTTTGACAGATTAAGTCCGGACTTGAATGTTTAAAGGGGGTTATATGGGAAAGTTAAGGGTTAGCTGTTGTATTAAAGTGCTCCTTATATTTGGGGGCATTATACTTATGCAGTTATTTTCATCATTTATTTATGTATTTAGCAGCATTTTTATAAAGGTATTTTCAGGTGCATCTTATGCAAGTGTGCTTAATAGCATTTCACAAAAGGAATTTGCAAGTACCAAAAGTCTTATGTGGATATCAGCAATCAGTGCATTTTTGTCAATGGCCTGGTGCCTGGTTCTTTACCTGCGTTCAAGCTGGCGCATAAAAGGCATGGATTACAGGAAAGTTTTTTCATTTGCAGATATTGCTGCCATTGCTGCCACAGGGCTTGGGGGATGTGTAACGCTTACAGTATTTTTATCATTGCTTATAAATATTTTCCCATCCCCATTTGACAATTATAATGAAATCATGTCAAACTTTGACAGCAGCGGCGGGCTGCTTACATTTGCTTATGTGCTTGTAATAGGGCCGGCATCTGAAGAAATAATATTCCGCGGGGCAATATTTGACAGGCTGCACCTTGCATTCCCGTTTTGGACTGCCAATGCATTGCAGGCATTTTTATTTGGTGTATACCATATGAATATTGTCCAGGGAATATATGCTTTCCTGCTTGGAATGGTACTCGGAATGGTGCTTTATTCAACAGGGAGCATACTTTGTCCAATAGCAGTGCATATAATATTTAATTCAACTTCATACATTATACAGTTTGTCTTTAACAGGGAATCTCCTGTTATGGCATTTTTATTTTTATTTTGTGTTATAATATCAATAATTATGTTGGCATTTAGCCTGCGTTATTATATAATTAGGTGTAAAGAAAAATATAAATATGAAAGAAATAACTGATATTACAGACCAGGAAAGGGGATAAATTATGGGGAACAGTTTAAACAAGTTTGAACAGTTTAATGATGTGTTTAAGATACTGGCAAAATGTACAGATGATTATTTATTTATATTAGATTTTATAGAAGACCATTTTAATATTACAGAGCGTGGTGCAGAGCGGTTTAATATTCCATGCGCTGATTTTTATAATGCCCTGGAGATAATAAGTGGTGCTGTACACCCTGAAGACAAGGAAATGCTCGCTAACAACCTTGAAATGATTAAATCAGGCCAGTCTTCTGAACATGACCTGGAGTACAAATGGCTTGATAAAAATGGCAATGCTGTGTGGATAAGCTGCCGCGGACAGGCTATATATAATGAACAAGGACAGGCGAACTATCTTGTAGGCAGGATATCAGAACTTGGCAGGAAGAACAAAATTGATAATATAACAGGGCTTTACCGTGAAATCAAGCTGCGCCAGGATATCCTTGATATTGGCAAGCCTGGTACAAACGGATTTCTTCTGCTTATAGGAATAGATAATTTTAAGGATATAAACGAGAGGTACAGCAAAGAAGTAGGCAATACTACATTACAAGGGCTTGCAGAATGTGTTGTAAATATAGCAGGAAACAAGGCAGAGGTTTACCGTATGAGCGGTGATGAAATTATGCTGCTTTGTACAGATGCCGGCCCTGTTATTGATGATCCTGCTAAATATATGTATAAAAAGATAAGGGCGGCAGTAGATGAAAAAATTGGTGAAAAAGGGTACCGGCTTTTTTATACAATATCAGGCGGGTATGTGTATTTTACAGAGTATGACAATTTCGGGCTTGATTATATTGACAGGGCAGAATTTGCATTAAGGCTTGCCAAAATCCGTGGCAAAAATATGTGTGTCTGTTATGAACAGAATGATTACAGTGAATATGTATATAAACTTGAGTTACAAGAGGCCTTAAGGAAGGCCGCAGAGAATGGTTTTGATGGCTTTGAACTTTATTACCAGCCTATAGTAAATACAAAAAAAGCTTGTATATACGGGGCAGAAGCACTTTTAAGGTGGCAGAATAAAAAGTTTGGCATGGTTTCGCCAGGAATATTTATACCACTGCTTGAAGAGAGCGGGCTTATAATACCAGTAGGTCGGTGGGTTATTGAAGAAGCTATGCGCCAGTGCCTTAAATGGCAGGAAAGGTGCCCTGGTTTCCGTGTAAATATAAATATTTCATTTGTCCAGCTTAAAAAGAGCAATGTTATAAGCGATATTGATACATACATTGAAAAATATGGTTTTAGCAGTAATAATGTGCTGTTTGAAATTACTGAAAGTGGTGAGCTTGAATCAGGTTATGCTACACACAGTATTCTTGAAGCATTCCACAGAAGAAGCTTAAACCTTGCAATAGATGATTTTGGCACAGGTTATTCAAACCTCCGTTACATTAAAGAAATGATGTTTAATCTTGTAAAAATTGACCAGGCATTTATAAGGGGCATAAAATCCAGCCAGTATGATTATATGGTAGTTAAGCAGTTTACAGAACTTGCACACAGTCTGAACTTAAAAGTGTGTTATGAGGGAGTGGAAACAGAAGAAGATTTTAAATGTGTAATGGAATTAAAGCCTGATTATATACAGGGGTTTTATTTCTCAAAACCTGTACCTGTGGCAGAGTTTGAAGAGAAATATCTTGGAAAAGAAAAAGTCTTCTAAATATTAATCCTGTTAAAAAGAAAGAGGCAGCAGGTTTTATTTTATGCTGCCTGTGGATTATGGAATAACAGTATATATTGAATAAAAACGGATTTTGGTAACGGGGAATTTTAATATGGATAAAAGAATTTTTAGAATAAAGAAATTTATTGCACTTTTACTTGCAGCAAGTCTTACGGTTGCAGGATGCAGCAAAGTTAGTGAAGTACTTCCTGGTGATGTATCTGGCAATAAAGAAAACCAGGAAAATAACGGGCAGCAGAAAGGCAGTAAAAACCTTGAAGTACATTTTATTGATGTAGGCCAGGGAAGTTCTACACTTATAAAAAGTAACGGACACTATATGCTTATAGATGGCGGTGACAGCAAATATTCATCAAGGGTGGTTTCATATTTAGAAGATGAATCTGTTGGAAAGCTTGATTATGTTATTGCAACACATTATGATGCAGACCATTTAAATGGTGTAGTTGGTGCACTTGAAACGTATAACACCGGGACTGTAATTGCACCAGATTATAAGGCAGAAAGCAAGGTTTATAAGTCATTTACAAGTATAATAAAGGAAAAAGGCATAAGGATTACATACCCTGAAACTGGCAAAAAATATAAAATAGGTGGTGCAGAGTTTACAATACTTGCGCCAAATGATACCCATTATGATGATGCTAATGATTATTCTGTTGCAATTAAGCTTGTTAATGGGGAAAATACATTTATACTTACAGGTGATGCAGAAATTGAAAGTGAGTATGAAATGCTTGAAACAGGAATTGATTTGTCATGTGATGTATACCTTGCAGGACACCATGGCAGCAAATATTCCT
This sequence comes from uncultured Lachnospiraceae bacterium, assembly GCA_910586555.1. Classification (GTDB taxonomy): domain Bacteria; phylum Bacillota; class Clostridia; order Lachnospirales; family Lachnospiraceae; genus Butyribacter. The sequence goes on along the minus strand of CAJUJY010000064.1, from coordinate 4,362 downwards.
CTTCAGAGGCATTTATGCAGGCAATGCAGCCAGAAAGTGTTGTAATAAGTGCAGGTGCAAATAACAGGTACGGGCATCCGTCAGATGAGGCAATGTCAAGGTTTAATGCAATGGGGTGTGATATATACCGCACTGATAAACTTGGTGATATAATTGCAACAAGCGATGGCAAAAATATAACATTTAATGTTAATAAATCTTCTGGCGGGAAAAGCAGAAGAAATAATAGTAACAAAAACACTAAAAAAACAAATGGAAACTTTATAGGCAATGTTAATTCCAAAAAGTTCCATGAAAAAGACTGTGGTTCAGTGCCAGATGAAGAAAACAGGGTGTATTTTAATACAGTAAAAGAAGCAGAAAAAGCAGGATATAATCCTTGTGGGAACTGCAATCCAGAATAAAACAATTTGTATTACAGTAATAACTAGCTGCTGTAATTAATATTGCGGAAGGGAAAATTTTTAAAATGTATAATGAAATTAACTGGGACAGTATAGATTTAAAACAGGCACCGCCAGATATTGAACCACAAAGGCAGTATTATTTTATAAAAATGCTTAAGAACTGGTTTGATGGCAAGGTTAAGGAAAAAGGAAGAAAACTTACATGCCAGGTTAATACATTTGGCTGTCAGATGAATTCAAGGGATTCTGAAAAAATACTTGGTATTCTTAAATGTATTGGATATATACAATCAGATTCAGAAAATGCAGACCTTGTAGTATTTAATACATGTACAGTAAGGGAAAATGCTAATCTTAAAGTGTATGGAAGGATTGGCCAGCTTAAAAAATATAAGGTAAAAAATCCTGGAATGGTAACTGTGCTTTGTGGGTGCATGATGCAGGAAAAAGAAGCTGTTGCTAAAATCAGGAAAAGTTATAAAAATGTTGATATAATATTTGGAACACATAATATATATAAGTTTGCTGAACTGCTTGCAATGAAAGTACTTGACAGCCCGGACAGTAGTAAAATGATAATTGACATATTAGATAATGCAGAGAGTATTGTAGAGAATCTTCCATCAAAAAGAAAGTATCCTTTTAAAAGCGGCGTAAATATTATGTATGGCTGTAATAATTTCTGTAGTTACTGTATAGTGCCTTATGTCCGTGGCAGGGAAAGAAGCAGGAAACCAGAAGATATAATAAAAGAGATTGAAGAACTTGTAAAAGATGGTGTTAAAGAAGTTATGCTGCTTGGGCAGAATGTTAATTCTTATGGCAAAAACCTTGAAAATCCTGTAACTTTTACAGAACTTCTTGAAATGGTGGAACATATAGACGGGCTTTGCCGTATACGTTTTATGACTTCACATCCAAAGGATCTCTCAGACAGCCTTATAGAATTTATGGGACGTTCAAAAAAGCTTTGCAAACATATACACCTTCCATTACAGTCAGGAAGCAGCAGGCTTCTTAAGATTATGAACCGCCATTATACAAAGGAAGATTACCTGCTGCTTGTGGATAAGATTAAAAAGGCAGTCCCGGATATTGCAGTTACAACAGATATAATAACAGGCTTTCCAGGTGAAACAGAAGAAGATTTTAATGAAACCCTGGATGTAATAGAAAAAGCTGGTTTTGACAATGCATTTACATTTATATACAGTAAACGTACAGGGACACCTGCTGCCTCAATGGAAGGACAGGTTCCTGAAAATGTTGTAAAAGAACGGTTTGACAGGCTTTTAGAAAAAGTGCACAATGTTTCATCAAAAAAATCAGCACAATACCTTGGAAAAGTTTATGATGTGCTTGCCGAAGAGGTTAATGTACAGGAAGACGGGTATATAACAGGCAGGATGGGGCAGAATTATTTAGTGCATTTTAAAGGGGATAAAAATCTTATAGGAAAAATTGTCCCTGTAAAACTTTGTGAAAGCAGGGGATTTTATTATTATGGGGAACTGGTGCAGAATAATAAATAAAAAAACTGCATTGCTTTTGTGCAGGAAAGGCAGATATGGAAAGAAAAGATAATTTATTAAACTTAAGAAAGGAACAAGAGGCAAGGGAACACCAGATATTAAGCCCATATGCTTCATTTGCAGACCAGACAGCAGGAAGGGACAGAAAAGAAGAGAAATGTAGCATAAGAACAGATTACCAGCGTGACAGGGACAGGATTATCCATTGTAAAGCGTTCCGCAGGCTTAAAGACAAAACACAGGTTTTTCTGTCACCTGAAGGTGACCATTACAGGACAAGGCTTACCCATACCCTGGAAGTTGCACAAAATGCAAGGACAATAGCAAGGGCACTAAAACTTAATGAAGACCTGGCAGAAGCAATAGCACTTGGGCATGACCTTGGGCATACACCATTTGGCCATGCAGGTGAAGCAGCACTTAATGAAATAACAAAAGACGAAGGTGGTTTCTGCCATAATAAGCAAAGTGTAAGGGTAGTTGAAATACTTGAAAAAGGCGGCCTTGGCTTAAACCTTACAAAAGAAGCAAGGGATGGGATATTAAACCACAGGACTGCATCAGAACCACATACACTTGAAGGCAGCATTGTGCGTTTTTCAGATAAAATTGCATATATTAATTCAGATATAGATGATTCAATACGTGCAGGAATTATTTCTGAAAAGGACATTCCAAAAAAACTAGCGGACGTACTTGGCAAAAGCACAAATGAAAGGCTTAGCACACTTGTACATGATATTGTAAGAAACAGTGCAGGCAAAAATAGTATATGTATGTCAGAAGAAGTTAAAGAAAGCATGTCCGGCCTTAGAAACTATCTTTTTAAAAATGTATATAAAAATCCAAGGGCAAAAACAGAAGAACAAAAAGTAAACCACCTTATAAAACAGCTTTATGGATATTATATAAAAAATATAGAAAAGCTTCCAGATGAATTTATTACAATGATAGAAAAAGGGGAAACAAAACAAAGGGCAGTTTGTGACTTTATTGCAGGCATGAGTGACAGGTATGCAATTAATATTTATAAAGAAATTATGATACCTAAATCATGGAGCGTAAAGAGTATAGAAAACAGATAAAGTAAATTTTATAATTAGATCCAGGCACTCTGTAAAGAGTGTCTTTTATATTTTATAGTTTTTTTATAATTTTTTAAATTTTGTCAGATTTTAAGGATATAAAAAGTATTATATATGAAACCATATTTAAAACGAGAAAGGAGGAGAATTATGGATACAGGTTATAACCTGGAAGAATTTTTTAAGCGTTATTCAGATATGGTTTACCGTATTGCTGTATCATACAGTAATGATGTACAGATGGCAGAGGACATTGTACAGGAGGTGTTTTTGCGTTTTTTAAAGAAGAAACCTGGTTTTAAGAACAATGAACATGAAAAGGCGTGGTTTATACGTGTAACAATAAACTGTTGTAAAAGTTTTCTTTCTTCTGCATGGGTAAAATAAAATCTAAATCCCATATTCCTTCATTTGCCATAGTATGTATATGTGTAGTGTTTTTAGCAGGTGTACCTGTACTTGCAGCAAATACAGGATTAACAGAAAAAATAATGCAGGCATTTAATTTACTAAACATAGAAGAACAAGAAATTACAGAAGAGCAGAAAAATATATATCTTAAATACGGGGATATCCTGGATAATGAAGTTGAATTAGGTTATGGCACAATTAAGCTTGAAGCCGCTATATGTGATAAAAGTTATATATGTGTTCCATTTTCCTTCCAAATGGCCGGCAATACAGACAGTACAGAAGATATTACAAATAAAAATTCCCCTTACCAGAAAATGCAAAGGGAAACTATAAGGTTTTCTTTAGCAGACAGTACAAAAAATATGGACATGTTTACAGTACTTCCGCCAGATATACAAGAAGACGGGACTTTAAAAGGCTGTTTCCTGGCTGGTGTAAAAGAAGAGATTAAAAAGGGTGATAAAATCCTTGTAACAAGACAACAAGACTGGAAAGATACCACACAGGAAAAGCCAGTTGCAAAGTTTAAAATTGGTAAACTTGCAGAAAGCCATAATATACCTTTAGATAAAGAAATTGCAGGGCAAAACCATATAGAAATCTCTCCTTTATCACTTAGGATAGAAGGAAGTAATAATGGAAATGCTTTTATTAAATATTTACCTGATGGTTTTGATGGCATAATAGTAAAATTAAAAGATGGAAGTGTTGTACAACAGGCCAGTACAGGTTCATGGGGCATGAAAGATGAAGATAATAGTTATGCAAAAGCCTTACTTTTTGCATCACCTGTTAATTTAGATTATGTGGAAGGAATATATTTCCAGAATAATGGTGAAGAATTAAGGCTGGATTTCTAAAATGGACGGTAAGTCAAGCGGATATTCGCAATCCGCATTGCCTGCAAGCAGGCATTGGCTACTT
>CAJUJY010000063.1 GCA_910586555.1 uncultured Lachnospiraceae bacterium | reverse complement strand
ATCCATGCCTTCATTATATCTTATCTTTAACTTTTTGAAAATTGATTTCCGTGCAGGCAGGGCTTGACATATTCATATATAAATGGTAATATACTATCAGCAGAGTAAGGCATAAGGCCACATAAAGGGGTATACCACCTTGGGTATAATTTCTTTATGTGGCTTTTTTAAGGCAGAATGGAAGGAGATTTTAAATGGTAAAGATTAATGGTGAAAGTGTTGACGCAGCAGGGCAGACACTGGCCGAATACCTTTCAGGGAATAATTATATAATTGAAGGGATTGCTGTTGAATGTAATGAGAAAATTATTCCAAAGCAAAAATATAGTGAATACATACTTTCAGATGGTGATATTGTTGAAATAGTAAGCTTTGTAGGCGGTGGGCAGTAATATGCCAGTAGACATGTGGCTTTATAAAATAATAGAAATGGGGATTTAGAATATGGATAGTAAAGATACATTTACTTTAGGAGGCAAAGAATTTAAATCGCGTTTTATACTTGGCTCTGGCAAGTATTCAATGGAACTGGTTAAGGCAGCAGTGGAAAATGCAGGTGCAGAGATTATTACCCTTGCAGTACGCCGTACAAATACAAAAAAGAATGAAAATATTCTTGACTACATACCAGATAATGTTACACTGCTTCCAAATACTTCTGGTGCAAGGGATGCTAAAGAAGCTGTAAGGATTGCAAGAATGTCAAGGGAACTTGGCTGTGGTGATTTTGTAAAAATAGAGATTATGAGGGACAGTAAATATCTGCTTCCTGATAATGCAGAAACAATTAAAGCTACGGAAATGCTTGTTAAAGAAGGATTTATTGTCCTTCCTTATATGTACCCTGATCTTTATGCTGCAAGGGAGCTTGCCAGCGCAGGCGCTGCTGCAATAATGCCGCTTGCTTCACCTATTGGTTCTAACAAGGGGCTTGCAACAAAAGAGTTTATACAGATAATTATTGATGAAACAGATCTTCCTGTAATAGTAGATGCAGGCATAGGAAGGCCTTCACAGGCTTGTGAGGCTATGGAAATGGGGGCAGCTGCAATTATGGCAAATACTGCTATTGCTACAGCAGGCAATATCCCTGTAATGGCAGGTGCATTTAAAGCTGCTATAGAAGCTGGCAGGAGTGCTTACCTGGCAGGGCTTGGGCGTGTCCTTTGGCGTGGTGCTTCTGCATCTGACCCGCTTACGGGATTTTTAAGGGATTAGAAAGGAAGGCTTTTAATATGGCACAGAACCAGTTTTTTGTGGATTCAGGTAAATTAAGCAGTGCAGCCCTTGAACATAAACATCTTATTGAAAATGATCCATCTGCAAGGGCCAGCCATATGGAATATATGGAAGGAATGGAAAAAATTTCTTCTGGTATTATGGATAAAGTTTTAAGTGAAGTAAAAGCGTTTGACTATAACCAGTATAATGCAGCAGATGTTGAAAGGGCAATTAATAGTGAAAATTGTACTATAGAAGGCTTTAAGGCACTGCTTTCACCTGCTGCAATGCCATTTCTTGAGAATATGGCAAAGAGGGCAAAAACCGAAACCAGTAAACATTTTGGAAATACAGTTTATATGTTTACACCGCTTTACATTGCTAATTTTTGTGAAAACTACTGTATTTACTGTGGGTTTAACTGTTATAATGATATTAACAGGAAAAAGCTTGACATGCAGGAAATAGAGCATGAAATGAAGGTTATTGCAGATTCAGGAATTGAAGAAATACTTATACTTACAGGTGAAAGCAGGGGCATGAGCGGCATAGAGTACATAGGTGAAGCATGTAAACTTGCAAGGCAGTATTTTAGGAATGTGGGACTTGAGATTTACCCAGTAAATACAGATGAATACAAATACTTACATGAATGTGGCGCAGATTATGTAACAGTGTTCCAGGAAACATATGAACCAGATAAGTATGAAACCCTTCACCTTATGGGGCATAAAAGGGTGTTCCCATACAGGTTTGAAGCGCAGGAGCGCGCAATAATGGGAGGAATGAGGGGAGTTGGGCTGTCAGCACTTTTAGGCCTTTCGGATTTTAGGAAAGATGCATTTGCTACAGCATTACATGCATATTATTTACAGAGGAAATACCCACATATAGAATATTCCCTTTCATGTCCAAGGCTGCGCCCTATTATAAACAATGACAAAATAAACCCGCTTGATGTACATGAAAAGCAGCTTTGCCAGGTGCTTTGTGCATACAGGATTTTTCTTCCATATATAGGGATTACTGTTTCATCAAGGGAACAGAAACATTTCAGGGACGGAATAGTAAAAATTGCTGCAACAAAGGTTTCTGCCGGGGTTTCAACAGGAATAGGCGACCATGAAAGTAAATATGAGGGCTGGGAAGATGAAAGTGCTGGAGATGAACAGTTTGAAATATCTGATGCAAGGAGCTTTGATGAAATGTATGGTGATATGTCATCAGAAGGGCTACAGCCTGTATTAAATGATTATGTTTATGTTTAAATAGTTATTTCTGGCAGGCTTAAAGTATTTAGGAAAGGGGGATATATGGTATCTGGCAGGAATATAGATTATAAGCTTATATGCATTACAAACCGCCATCTTGTTAAAGGGGATTTTTATACACATATCCAGCATATACTAACATGTAATAACAAGCCTGGCATGCTGGTTTTAAGGGAAAAAGACCTTAAGGAAGAGGAATATATTATACTGGCAGAAAAAGTAATGCAAATTTGTAATGATAATAATACTTTATGTGTACTGCATTATTTTAAAGATACAGCATTAAAGCTTGGTGCAGATGGCATACATCTTCCATATACAATGTTTATGGATATGCCAGCCAGTGAAAAAAATTGTTTTAAAGTTAAGGGTGTATCAATACACTCAGAAGAAGAGGCAGTAAATGCACAGAAAGCTGGTGCATCTTATATTATGGCAGGGCATATATTTGAAACTGCCTGTAAAGAAGGCGTAAAGCCACGGGGCACAGGGTTTCTTAAAAAAGTTTGTAATAAAGTAAACATTCCTGTTTATGCAATAGGAGGAATTAATGAAAATAATGCTTTCTGCTGTATAGAGGCAGGTGCAGCAGGAGTATGCCTGATGTCTGGCTATATGAAAAAAACAGATGCAGCTTTATAGTTGCATCTGTTTTTAATCCGGTCATTTTGTGTGAAATCTATTTCTACTTTTATTCCCATTAATTTCCCTATTAAACTTTATTTCCTGCATACTCCTTTCTTGCTTAGCCAAAGCAAACAGAACCCAGGTTAATTAGTCTAGACTTAAGGTTTGTTACCCATTGCAAATACATTATACAACTATTTTCGGCGAAATGCTACCCTTTTTCGCCATTTTAGGATGAATAACAGTTATAAGGGAATGAACGACAAAAAAATTGTTTTAATATAAGTTATGTGTTAATATAAATAAAAAAACAGGGGGAGGAAAAGTGTTTTCTATTTTAATACTGGAAGACGATTTAATACAATCAGATACAATTAAAAAATTATTGTCTGGCAGGCATGCGGGCTGGAATATATATACAGCAAAAAATTACGAAGAGGCAGAAGAACTTTTAAATTCGGTTAAGTTTGGGCTTTTTCTGCTTGATATAGAATTATCAAAAAAAGAAAATGTGCCTGATGGGATAGACTTTGGCAGGAAAATACGTAATATGCAAGGATATAAACATATCCCTGTAATTTTTATTACAGGAATGGCAGATAAAGTACTGGATGCATTACAGGAAATACATTGTGCCTCATATCTTGTCAAACCGTTTTCAGAAGAGCAGCTTGCTGAAGCTGTAGAATATGCAACAGAAACAGAAAACGGACTATCAGAGGAACTGCTTTTAAAAGATTCAAGTGGTGTATACCAGAGGGTAATGCCAGGAAGTATATTATATCTTGAAGCATGTGGCAAAAATATACTTATACATACAGAAACATATATGGTAACAATAGCTAATTATTCTGTTAATAAAATCCAGCAGATGCTGCCAGATTATTTTATAAGATGCCATAGAAAGTATATTATTAATGGAAAGAAACTTGTTTCATACGATAAATCAACACAAATTATACATATTGGTAAAAGCAGTATACCTGTTGGCAGAAAACATAAAGATGAATTAGAAAGGTTTTTACAGCTATGAAGTTTGTACTGTATTATATAGAAAATCTTCTGGAATTTGTTTATGCATATATAATAGGCTGTGCATTTATGTCTGTAAATTATAAAAGCCACAGGACATACAGGTGTATTGCAGCAGTGCCGCTTATATTTTTGTTTACACTATTCGCCATGGACCAGCCGCAAGAGTTTTGTATTACTTTAATATGTATTTTATATACAGTTATTTTATATGTTTATATATTCCACATATGTATGGCAGATGCTATTTTATTAGCTGCCATGATGTTTGCGCTAGTGTTTATGTTTGAGGGTGTTTTAACAATAATTATTTTTTTACTTGGAATAAACATAAGTTATATAGCTTTTTCATTAATAAGCAACCTGCTGCTTTTATTTATATCATTATTATTATATAAATATGTGCCTTTAAATATAGTATTTGGGTATATAATGCCTTCAAATTTATATATTAAGTCAATTTTAACAGATATATGCATAGCACTGTTTGCATTTATGCTTTTATCTGAAACAAATTTTGGCAGGGAAGCAGATTATACTATTTTATTTATATTTGCTTCATATATGATAAGCATGAATGTAGAAACAATTTATTACCAGAAACAGACTAACAGGCAGGCAAAAGAACTTGAAAGTTATGGAAAATATCTTCCTATAGTAGAGGAAATGATTAGTTATATAAGGCTACAGCAGCATGATTTTAATAACCACCTGCAAGCTATACAAATGCTTCCACTTACACATACAGACTATAATTCCTTAAAAGAGGCAATTATGTCATATGGAAACAGTGCAGGGCTTATACCTGCACATCTTGAAGTACTTAAACTTAATATGAAGCTTGTTGCGGGCTTTCTTATAAGTAAATCTGAAGAATGTACACTTCGTAAAAGGAAATTTAAGATAATTGTAAAGAATTATTCATTGCAAACAGTAGTACCAGAATATACACTTATAGAGATAATGGGCATACTGGCGGACAATGCTATTGAGGCTTGTCCTGAAGAACAGGAAATTTGTGTAAAAATAGATTCACAGGAAAATAAAGTATATTTTTATATATCAAATCCTGGGCCAGAGCTTACACCACAGCTCCGGAGCAGCTTTTTTGCTAAAGGCTATTCTACAAAACAATATGAAAAGGGCCAGCACGGGTTAGGGTTATATAAGCTTAAAAAAATTGCAGATAGTTATAATGGAATGGTTATATTAGATAACAGGACTGTGGATGGGCAGCAGCTTGTGTGTTTTGAAGTAAGAATATAAAACCTGGCTGCCCTAGCATTTTGCCATGAAAAACACAAAATGGATAATATGAAAGTGGTGGTAAAGTTGTATAAGGTTTTTATAGTTGAAGATGATGACATAATATCAAGAACTGTTAAAAAACATCTTGAAAGCTGGGATTATAAGGTAATGTGTGCAAAAAGTTTTACAAGTGTTTTACATGATTTTGCAGAATTTAATCCACATATTGTACTTATGGATATTAAACTCCCAGTGCATAATGGCTATTACTGGTGTGGTGAAATACGGAAAGTTTCCAAAGTGCCAGTAGTATTTTTATCTTCTGCTTCTGATAATATGAATATAATAATGGCTATGAATATGGGGGCAGATGATTTTATAGTTAAACCATTTGATCTTGATGTACTTACAGCAAAAGTGCAGGCAATGCTTAGGAGAAGTTATGATTTTAAAGGACAGACTAATATTATAGAACATAATGGCGTAATGCTTGACCTGGCAGAAGCAGCAGTTGTATATAATAACAGTAAAGCCAGCCTTACCAAAAACGAGCTTAAAATACTCCAGATATTAATGGAGAACAATGGAAAAACAGTAAGCCGCAGTTATCTTATGGAAAAACTTTGGGAAAGCGACAGTTATGTTGATGAAAATACTCTTTCAGTTAATGTAAACCGGCTTAGAAAAACACTTGAAGGAATAGGCATACATGAATTTATACTTACTAAAAAAGGAATAGGATATAAAACTGCATAGTTTTGTGGCATTTTCAAGGTTATGGCGTGTATATTCTGGGCGTGTATATTTTGATGGAAAGGCAGCAGGTTATGGAAGTTTTGAAATCTTATATTTACAGGATCAGGGTCTTTATAGTTATTTTTGTAATTTTACTTGTACTTGTAACAGGCATAATGGTATTTAATAATATACCTTATGAAGAAATTATATATGCAATATGTATACTTGTATTTACAGCTTTAGTGGCATATATATATGATTTTTATTTATTCTATAAAAGATATAAGGAATTAAAAAACATAAGTAAAAATATAGAGGTTGCAGTTGACAGTTTTCCAGTGCCATATAATTGCCTTGAGGAGGAATACCAGGCCATGATAAAAAAACTGGCATATTATTTTAATGGGGCTTTAAATGAAAATATAAATACGTTCAAGGAGATGGAAGAGTACTATACAATGTGGGTACACCAGATAAAGACGCCTATAGCTGCAATGAGGCTTTTATTACAGGAAAAGTCCGGGGGATTTGATGTATCATATGAACAGGCACAGCTTTTCAGAATAGAGCAGTATGCGGAAATGGCATTGCAGTATATGCGGCTTGGTTCACAAAGCACAGATTTTGTGATAAAAAAGGTTAGTTTGCATAAAGTAATTAAAGAAGCTGTCCATAAATATGCAAGAATGTTTATACAGAAAAAAATAAAACTGGACTTTAAGGAATTTGACAGCCTGGTAACATCAGATGAGAAATGGCTAGGTTTTATAATAGAGCAGGTATTATCCAATGCAATAAAATATACAAATAAAGGAAGTGTATCAATTTATTGCAAAGATAATGGCAGCAATTTAACCCTTTTTATTGAAGATACAGGAATTGGCATAAATAGTGCAGACCTTCCAAGAATCTGTGAAAAAGGATATACAGGATATAACGGTCATGAAAAGTATAATGGTAAACTGTCCACAGGAATAGGGCTTTATATGTGCAGTAAAATTATTAAAAAACTGTCACATAAAATGGAAATAGAATCAGAAGAAGGGAAGGGGACAAAAGTAAAACTTATATTTAGTACAAAGACACTTGAAGTTTATTAAGAATAAAATTTAATGGAGGAAATTAATGTTTGGATTTAATAAAAAATTACAAAAAGAACCTTATGACAGAAATAAGGAAAAGCCTGTAATACATGCAAGCATATGTACAGGAGAAAAAGTTGCGGGGTTTAAAGATATCAATACAGGGAAATTCCATGAAGTAATGGTAATAAGAAATAACAATGACTTGCAGTTCTTTATGCAAAAATATGGGGTAATGGAAAGTGAAATTACAAAGGAATATTAACACGTCCGTTTAAAATAATACTACACAAACAAGGGTTATTGTGATAAAATAAAAAATATTAGGGAATATGCCACAGAATTAATTACACCACTAGGGTTTTATATGGAGAAAGGCAGGGATATAATGGCAAAATATCTTGAATTTGAATCAATGACAGAGGGTCTTGAAAATAAGGTTGTCCAGAATTTAAAGTTCAGGACAGGAAATTTTCTATGGAAAATAAAGTTTAATGTACCACTAGACCCAAGTACAGTCAATAATGTAAATTTATATGTTACATCTGTAAATCTAGCACCCCTTAGGACTTCTATCAGGTATAATTCTATGGATAATGAAATAGAGATAGAGCCTTTAGAACCATATGCACAGAATGAATCATATATATTAAATATTACAACTAATGTAGCTTCTGCCGGGGGCAAACATCTTAAAGAACCTTTACAGGTACAGTTTAAAATAGAATAACCGGTCCTGCAAGGCTTTTACATAAAATAAGTGTGGTTTGTTAATCCACACTTATTTTGAAATTATTTGCAGCTATTGCAAGTATTTACATAGTTTTTATAAAGCAATAGCTATTTATATATTATTTTAGTACAGCCTTTAATTTAATTGCAAGTACCCTGTCCATATGGTTAAGTGCCTGTGAACCAGGAATTGCAGATTCAAAATTTACATATATATAGTTGCCAAGTACAGCAATTTCTTCATTAAGTGCAGGCATTTGTACAGTTTTTTTGATTTTGCCAGCAGACATGTTTTCACTGCCTGTATTAGATGGTTTATATATATTTAATTCATTAGTATAGCCATAAGCCCTTGACAGTACCATATTTTTCCCACTAAATGTAACACCCTGTACCGCAGGAGGAATTGTTATGCCAGACTGTTCTGTAAGGGTTAATTTTGTACTGCTGCCTTCTTCCGTATTTTCTGATACTTTATAGCTTCTTAAAGTACCATTTTTGTTATATTCAAAACTTCCTGCCCACAACTGGTCTTTATGCCATGTAAGAAATGAAGCTTTTTTACCTAAATTGTATGTTGCAGAGAAATTAACATTATGGAATATTGCATATTCCTGTGCTGCATTATCTATTTCTTTAAAATCTATTGTACATACTTTTTTGCCATTAGTTACCCATACATTTTCACCATCAAAGGTTATTCCGCCAGCATGTGTCTGGTTAGGAAGGACAATTACTGTAAGCAGGTCTTTAAATTCCTTGTCAAGTACATATATTACAGACTGTTCTTCACCATATGTGTCATATGCAGATATAAGCAGGTAATCTTTTGCAAATGTCAGTCCCTGTGGGCACATTGAAGTACTTTCAAATCCATTTACATTAGTAGAACGTATACCTGGTATTGTATATGATTTGCTGTAGTTTGCATATTTTTTAACTATTGAAGTGTTTTTCCATGCATCTGAATTTAAAAGTTCCTTTTTGGTTTTGTAATAGCTAGGTGATGTATCAGTTCCTTTTGTTATGCGTGGTGTTACATCAGCAGCAGACTCTTCGCTGGTAAATTCTTCACCAAATGCCATACGGTAAGCATAGACCTTATAACTGTATGTTTCATCAGGAGTAAGGTTTTCATAAACTTTTGATACAATTTTTTTATCTTCTATTGTATCTACCAGTGTGAGATTATCTCCCTGCTGCTGGTATATATAGTATCCAGCAGCGCCTGTTACAGCGTCCCATGTTAAGCGCAGTTTGCCATAACCTGCTTTGCCTTTAAGGTTTACTTGTGCTGGCAGGGTGGAAGTTTTCTGGACTTCACTAAAACCACTTGTATGTTCTTCTGTATCAGCATATGTTTTTATTTTATAACGGTAATTTTTACCAGATGAAAGCCCTGTATCAGTATAAGAAGTTTCTGTTGTACTTGTTAAATATTCAAAATTACCACTTCCCTGCCTTCTGTATATAATATAACCAGTAGCAGTTTCATTTAAGCTCCATGAAAGGTGTATTGACTCCGCTGTATTGGCACTTAATGCAAAACCTGTTGTAACATAAGGTGTTGTAACTGCACGCAGCGGTTCTGAAGACTGGCTTAAAAGGTTAGTAGTATCAAGGTATGAAGATATCATATATGAATAAACAGTACCTGCTATAAGCTCGGTTTCTGAAATGGCAGTGCCCGTTGTTACTGTATATAATTCATATGGCAGGTCATTAATGCTTCTGTATATATAATATGAACTTCCTGTAGTGTTTTCATCCCATGACAGATCAATCTGGTGGCTTTCTTCATTAACAATTTTAAAGCCAGAAACAGCAGCAGGGCATGTATATAATGATAATGTATCAGAGGCTTCGCCTGTGTTTTCTTCATTTAAGCAGTATGCCTGTACATATATATCATATCTTTCAGATGCATTTAATCCTTCTATTGTATAGGCATTTAATACTGATGTACCTGATAAAGTATATACACCCTCTGAAACAGGTTTATAATATATTTTGTATGAGGCATTAGCCATGTCGTCCCATATTATGCTTATGGAAGCACCTGTAGCTGTCTTTGCTGCCCTGTCTGTTACTGCAACACCTGTAACTTTATTTACAGCAGTAGCAGCATAAAATACCTGTGACGCAGGGCTGTATATTTTTTCACCAAGTACTGTTTTATAACAGCGTATCTGGTATGAACATATTGTTGCTGTGCTAAGCGAAGGTATTATAAATGAATTTGTGGCGGTTTCTGCTGTATATGATATATCATTGTAACTTATAGTTAATTCATATCCTTCTGCATCTGGTACAGCGTCCCATGTTACTGTTATATCACTTGATGTATGGGAAACCATGGAAGATGCAGCTATAACTGTATCAAAAGTTACAACAGGGGGTGCTTCTGTTGCAGCAGGTACTTCAGGTGAAGGAGGTTCTGTTGCAGGCACTTCTTCCTGTGCTGCAAGTTTTAAGTATGGGTTAAATAAATTGCCTGTATATACGGCGGCTTTTGTAGTAGTGCTGCATATAAAGAATATTGGTAATATAATTCCTATAATAATTGCAGTTGTCTTTATATGTCTTTTTTTATTCATGTTGTAACCCGTCCTTTATTATGCTGTCTGGCAGTTTTTAGACTGCTTTTACTGTATAATAAATTATAAAAATGGCAAATTATGGTCAGATTTTATAAAATTATATATAAATTCCAATGTATATCTGGCTAAACTACATTAGTATATGGAAATATATAATAAATATTATGGCATAATATGAAAAAGATATTATCTGCCAGACAGGGAAAATGCAGCAGGATTTAACCTCATCAAGTAAGTAGCCAATGCCTGCTTGCAGGCATTGCGGATTGCGAATATCCGCTTGATAACATATATAAAAAAGAGCCTGTTATTAATTAAATGTTATGCTTCCAATATCTGTTTCTATAGTTACCATATAAGCAGATGACGCAGCTTTGGCTGCCTGGTAGAAATGTTTTTTCTGTTTTGTGCCATTACATCTTATTGCGCCAAGATCTGTCGATAAATCAACGCTATAGTTAGATATATCAATATGGCTGCTGTCTAAATCAACATTTCCAATATCATTATATATTTCAATATCTTTAAATTCACATTCTTTTATATTAACATCTCCTGTGTCTGTTTCTATATTGGAATTTCCAATATCTGACTGGTTTATTTTTATATTTCCTACATCACTTTCTATTTCAGAATCTTTAAAAGTACAAAGTTTTATTTCTAAATTTCCAACATCCAATTCTAATTTAATATCATTACATTCAGTATTATTTATATATACATTTCCAACATCAGTTGTAATATCTGCATTATCTAACACAGTGCCTTCAGGTATTGTAAGGGTCATATCGCATTTGTAGTTAATATGGTTTCTTAACCAGCCTTTAGCCTTCGGCTGCTTGATTTTTAGTTTGCTGCCAGTTACTTCAAATTCAGGCTGCCTGTTTTCGGTACAGTCATATTCAATATGGTAATTATCACCTTTTTCAATATTAATATTCATTACGTCTGTATCAATCTCAATCTGGCTGAAAGGACTTAAATCTTCAGAATATGTTATACGGTTACGGTTTGTGCCCGGACCTGTATCCTCACTGCCAGAAATAAAATTGAACAGGTTTCCAAGCCCAAATCCAACCCATCCTGATATATGGTAAATAGAACCTATAATTATACAAAAAACGGTAACTAATGATAATACTGCCAGATATACGGTTTTTTTCATATTTAATCCCCCTTTATATTTAAAAATAGTAAATGTATTAACTATGCCTGTATTAGTGCTTTTTAAATGCACTGTTTAACACTCCGCTTATTATGCCAGCTATTGGCCATATAATCCATGTATAATGCCAGTTAAATGTTAAGAAACTCCACATAAGGTATATACATGTAACTGTCTGCCAGTATACAGACATAACTGTTGCGGCTGTCTGTGATATATATTTGGTTTCAGGGTGTTGTGATGGTACATAGTTTCCGCTTATGGTAGATGCATTATTTAATTTTAAAAGGCTGTTATAAGTATTGTTTATTTTGTATGACAGGATAATCATAAATACACCTATTGCTACAAAAACCAGCAGCAGCATGCCTGACATATTATCCATGTCAAAACCAAAAAATGATAAATCAAGTTCATCAATTATTGCAGCAGGCACAAAACTTACTACACATAATACAATCCCTACAGTCATAAGCATGGCATAAGTTGAAGTATAACGCTCTTTCTGTTCATTGACATAATTAGTAGTTGCAAAATCAATAGTACAAAGTTCTTGTTTTAGGAAATCCCACCGGTGCATTGTTATAGATGAATGTACAAATAAAATTACTGCTGCTGCAACAAATCCCATAAGAAAAAGGATTCCAAATATATAAGTTTTTACACCGGCTGTTTCGCTTATAATTGCACCTACAGGGCTTGTTATACATAAAAATACACCTAAAGCTATTTTATAAGCATAACTTGAACTGTCATGAAGATATTTTTTAACTTCGTCCATAGTAACCTTGTGCCTGGTAATATCCTGTGTTTTACTTACTACATTGTGTATTCCAAGGTCTTCTGCAATCTCGTCAAGGTTGCCAAATTCGGCAATAACAGTTCCTACAGCTTCATTATCACTTTTACCTTCTGCTACCAGTTCATTATATTTATCCTCCATCATCTGCCACAGCTCATTTTTGGCACGTAAAACTTCTGGTGTATTGGGAAGGTTAGCAAACATTGTTTCAAGATAATTCCTAATTGCTTCCATAATTTACCTCATTTCTGCGCTGCTTTTGTACATAACTGGTGCTTGTGGCGGGCAGCGCACAGACACAACCACACTAAATAGAAATTTTATTTTTCACTCTTCTTTTAAAATAAAATTTTCAATTACTTCTTTGGTAAGATTCCATTCAGAACATTTGTCTTTGTAATACTGGCGTCCGGCTTGTGTAATACGGTAGTAGGTTCTCCTTTTGCCACTTCCTTCTTTGTCAGAAGAAAAGGATTCAATATATCCATTTTTTTCCATGCGGGTAAAAGCTGAATATAAAGTTGTTTCCTTAATAATATACTTTTCTTCTGTTAAATTTTTTATTTGCTTAGATATTTCATATCCATAGGAGGGGTGCTGGAGAAGAAGGAACAGTATTATAGTGTCGTTATAGCCACGTATCACATCACTGCTGATACTATTCATATTAATCCTCCATTCTTGCCAAAGTAATACAGGTTTTACATATCTATTTTAATACATCTGTCGTAACAACGATTGTCGTTGTTACGTCTGTCGTACTACGATTGACATAGTAAAAATAACATAAATTTTAAATAATGTCAAGCAGAAAATGCAAAAATTTACACATGGTTATACAAGCAGAAATGTTTTCCTTGTTTTTTCTGTTGCCAGGGGTTATAATTTTCCTGGAAATATATAATATTGGAAGGTGGTATATTTTATGCAGATTTCAAGCCGGTTTACATTGGCTGTCCATATTTTTGCCTGTATAGATACTTTTGGGGATAAATATAAAGTGACAAGCAATTTTCTTGCAGGAAGTACTAATGTAAACCCTGTGGTTATAAGGAAGATTCTGGGACAGCTTAAGGGAAGCGGGCTTATTAATGTTGTACGTGGTACAGGCGGTGCTGTTATTGCAAAACCTCTTAGCAGTATAACTTTTTTAGATATTTATAATGCTGTGGAATGTGTTGAAAACAAGTCCTTATTCCATTTCCATGAAAATCCCTCTGCAGACTGCCCTGTTGGAAAAAATATCCACCATATTTTAGATGGCAGGCTTATGCAGGTGCAAAATGCTATGGAGAAAGAACTTGCATCTATTACACTTGAAGATTTAAAGAAAGATACCAGAAAGTATCTTAGCAAGGAATTCTAAACAGGATGTATATTGTAATATATGTAAATATAAATATTTACGAATAATAATATATGGCGTATGGAACAGCAGTAAATCCATACGTTTTTTATGCTTGTTATTCTGGAGGCAGCATTTCTACTGTCCAGTCTGCTTTTTCAACAGTATATTCTATATCATCTTCTTTTATATAGCCATAATCACCACCTGGAAGGCAGCATTTAAAAAAGCTGCCTTCTTTTCCCTCAACTGATACTGCTGAAGAATAACCACTAATGTATGGTTTTTTGCTATTAGGTGTTTTATATACATTAGCATGTTTTACCAGGCCGTCTTTAGCATTTTTAAAATCTGCTTCTTCAAATGATACAGCTTCTTTATCTATATTGCCTGCCAGTACAGGAAGTTCTGTTACTGCAAATTGTACATGGTAACTGTCTTTATTTTTATTAAGTAATAATACAAGTGATCCTTTTTCTGCCTTTACTGTATGTTTCTTATAATCCTGGAGGCTAAAGTAAGTTACATTAGTATTTTGTATAAGAACCCCTGTCTGTCCAGGCTTAATTACAGGATTTGGCGTAGCATCTGCATTAGTGGCTGTTTCCTGGCTGGAAGCATTAGTGCCATTATTAGCAGACTTTTTACTGCATCCAGATAATAGTGGTATTATAAGTATTAAGGTTATAAAAATAATTCTTTTTTTCATAATAATCCCCTTTTCTGCGCTATTTTTTATACTGCTGGATTTTATTTTAGCATAATTATTGCATGAATTTCTTAAAAAATAATGAAAATAAAATTGTTGGAATGTAATATAAAAATATGCTATACTTATAAAATGCACAATGATATTAAAACAAAACTTTAACTAAAAAGGAGAAATTTATGAGGTTTAAAAGCATATTTAGTAAATTTATGTTTCCAGTAATACTGGTTTTATGCATATTTGCTATATCAATTTTAGGAATTACTGGCAATCTTTTAAAAGGCACATATAAAGAACAGATTATAAAACATGATAGTGAGCTTAATAGTTCTATAGCACAGTCTGTTGGAAGTTTTATGAATAAGGCATATGCTATCACAGAGGAACTTGCATTTACAGAACCTGTACTTGCTATGGATGGCAGGGCACAAGCACCATTAGTAAAAGGAATGGCAGAAAGGAATAAATATTTTGAATTAATTTATATACAGGATACCAATGGTGACCAGACTGCGCGTTCTGTAGGGGAACTAGGCAACAGGGCAAACAGGTGGTGGTTTTTACAGATGATGGAACTAAAAAAGCCTTTTATATCAAAGTCTTATTATTCAATTTCAACAAATATGGCATGTGCTTCAGTTTTTTATCCTATTATGCGGGACAACAACATAAAAGGCATACTAGCAACTGATATAAAGCTTGCAACACTCCAGTCTTTAATTGAAAAATATTCAGATAAAGATGAAGATAAGATATCATTTATTATAGATGGTGAGGGAACTATACTTGCACACCCTGAAAGTGTTTATTATGAGGAATTATATAATTATAAAAAACTTACAAGGACTATATCAAAGAAAGATTCCAAAGGCAAGATTATTTATGATGAAAATGGAAATATATTAACTGAAGAAAAGCCAGTTAAAGTTTCAGAAGGTTTTTCAAAAATAGTTTCTGATGTTATGGCAGGTAAAAGTGGTTCCGCAGAGGTAATATATAATAATGGCAGTTATTATGCAAGCTATTCACCTGTGGAACTTGACGGCTATTCTGATACATGGTCAGTTATTACACTACATAATAAAGAAAAAGCTTTGTCACTGCTTGACAGGGTTAATAAAGCTGGCATAATGGTTACATCAGCCGCAGTAATATTTGCAGCACTGCTTATTGCATTAATAACAAGGACTGTTACAAAGCCAATAAAATTAAGCCTTAACCGTCTTAAACTTCTTGCGGAAGGTGATTTTACAACTGTTATCCCAAAAGTTAAAGGCAGTGATGAATGTGCAGGGCTTTTAGATAATATTAATAAAACGGCTGGAATCCTGAAAAATGTTATGCAGGAAATAAATTCTTTTGCAAGTAAAATAGCAGATGGTGATTTCTGTGAAAAAATACCAAGCGGTTTTAATGGTGAATTTAACCAGCTTGTATCCTTGCTGGAATTAATTAATGAAAGTATGGCAAAAACAATAAAACAGATTAATATTTCAGCATCAGTACTTATATCAGGAATAAAAAAATTTGATGTATCAGCCCGTATCCTTGCTGACGGCACATCAGACCAGGCAAGTGCTACAGAGGAATTATTTGCATCATTAACTGGCATTACTGATGAAATTAAGCAAAATTCAATTAATACAATAAAAGCCAGTGAAATGATGGCATCAACTTTAAGGGAATTAAAGGAGGGGAACCAAAACCTGGATAAACTGTCAGATACCATGAAAATAATTGAAACAAATTCTAATGAGATAAACAGCATTACGCATCTTATGCAAAGTATTGCGGCAGAAACTAACCTGCTTTCAATGAATGCTTCTGTTGAAGCTTCAAAGGCAGGGGAAGCAGGGAAAGGGTTTGCAGTAGTGGCTTCTGAAATAAGAAACCTTGCTTCACAATGTAATGTGGCTGCTTTAAAAACAGCAGGGCTTATTAGCAAAACATGTAATAATATCCAGGACAGTATGGAAGACCTTAAAATTACAGTTGCCTCACTTAAAAATGTAGAAGAGAAAAACCAGATTACAGACAGCCTGGTAAACAGTATTTCCCAGGCAACAGAAGACCAGTCAGAAGCAATAGAGCAGATACATGCAGCATTAGAGCAGATTGCCATTGTAACGCAAAATAATTCCCATACAGCACATGAAAATGCAGATACAAGTAAAGAAATGATGCATTATGCAGAACAGCTTAATAATATCCTGGAAAAATACAATTATTAATTTACTTAATAATGAAGAAGTTAAGACAATGCAGCCTGTCCGGGACAGGCTGTATAAGGGAAATTAACGGGATTATTGTAATTAAGGTTTCTTAAACTATAATATAAATTCTATTGATATATCATTGCCATTTGTTTTAATATTTGCCATGGCACCGGTAATTAATGGCATCATTGGCGGAAGGTGCCCTATATCAAGATCCATTATTACAGGTACATTATATTTTCCTAGAATACCTGTAACTGCATTATACTGGTCCAGCCCATATAATTCTTCACCAAAGCAAAACGGACGTCCTATAAGAAACCCTTTTAAGTATTTAAACCACCCTGCATGTTCTAACTGCCATAATGCCCTTCTTATGCCCATTACATTAAGTTCACATGATTCCATAAACCATATTATGCCATCTTCTTTGTATTTTTCATTAAATTCTGCCATTTTATCATATTTTGTGCCTGTAAGTGTACTAAGGCAGTCAAGGCAGCCTCCTATAAGCCTTCCAGTAATTTCTGTTTTGATTTTGCAATTATAGTATTTTATTTCTGTTTTTTCAGACAAGTTATATGGTTCAAGAGGTTTTTCCTCTGTTTTAAGGGAATTTTTTTCCCACATGCCATAACTATGTACCGAAGATACTTTTCCTGTAAGCAGCCCGAAAGCATCATATATGGATTTATGCCAGGTTTCCATTCCGAATGAAGATGCGCAAGGTGCATATATTGCAGCAGTATCACAAAGGACTGGCAAAAGGAATGTAAGATTTGTATTATCTGAATATCCCATATACCACACTGGTTCTGACAGGGCTATTTTTTCAAAGTCTGTATAATCCAGGACTTCACACATAAGCTCACCGCCTCCGCATGAAATAACTACATCAGACCTTTTTCCTGTCATAAAGCTGTTAAGTTCCTGGCCACATTTTACAGGTGTATTGCTTATGCCAGTGCCACAGCCTTTATAGCAGTTTTCACCAAGTTCAAGTTTATAGCCCATGGATTTGAATTTCTCCTGGGCATTATTAAACCCGCTTTTATATGGTTCTATATTACAGCCAAAAGACGGTGCAGCAAAGCCTATTGTACCGCCATCTTTTAAAAATCCTGGAATTTTCATTGTTTTTCCTCCATCCATTTTTTAAACATTTCAATTTCATGTATATATCCCTTGTCATCATTAGGGGTTTCCAGTATAAACGGCTTACCTGCAAAAGCAGGGTGTAGTGCTATTCTTTTTAGTGCCACAGCACCTATTTTGCCATATCCTATCCTTTCATGCCTGTCCTTATGTGACCCACATTCATTTTTGCTGTCATTAAAATGTATTGCATACAGGTTTTTAAGCCCTATAACCCTGTCAAATTCATTTATAACACCATCAAGGTTATTTACTATATCATATCCTCCATCCCATATATGGCATGTATCAAGGCAGACACCAAGTTTGTCCTTAAGGGTTACCCTGTCCATAATTTCCTTGATTTCTTCAAATGTCCTGCCAATTTCAGTACCTTTTCCTGCCATTGTTTCAAGGAGGACTATGGTTGTCTGTCCTGGTGATAATATTTCATTTAATACATCTGCAATTATTCCAATGCCCTTTTCTGTTCCCTGTCCTGTATGTGAACCAGGGTGGAAGTTGTAGTAATTGCCTGGTATATACTCCATTCTTTTTATATCATCTGCAAGTACTTCTTTAGAAAAATTCCTGGTTTTTTCTTTATCAGAACATAAGTTTAATGTATAGGGGGCATGTGCAACGAGCCTGCCAAAACCATTTTCATCTATTATTTTAAGGAATTTCTGTATATCTTTAATATCAATTTCTTTGGCTCTTCCTCCTCTTGGGTTTCTTGTAAAAAATGCAAATGTATTTCCGCCAAGTTCCAGTTCCATTTTTGCCATTACTTCATATCCATTAGCAACAGGCAGATGGTTTCCTATATAATACATATTTTTACCTCCAGATTATTTTACCACTGGTAACATACAAGTTCACAATTTTTAATAGAATACTTTGAAAATTCTTCATTGGTTTCATCATAAAAATATGAGTGGACAATTCTTGCTATGCCATTATGTGCAACTATAAGGTAAGTTTTATGCCGTTCCTTTCTGATTTCATCAAGGAAATTATATACTCTTTGTGCAACTTTAAGCATAGATTCCCCGCCTTCATAATTATCAGCAAAATGACGTTTTGCCTCTGTAAATTCATCTGAATGCCGTCCTTTTCCCTCATATTTCCCAAAATTCTGTTCTGTTATGCGCATATCAGTATACATTGGTACTGATATAGCATCTGAAATAATTTTGGCAGTATCCTTTGCCCTTTTAAGAGGTGAAGAAATAATTGTATCTATAGTAATATTTTTATCCTGGCTTAAAGATGCACCAAGTCCTGCTGCCTGTTGTCTTCCTTTTTCTGTAAGTTCTATATCTGTAGCACCACAGACTTTGTCCTCAACATTCCATACAGTCTGCCCATGCCTTGTTAAATACAAATATCCCATAACAATGCCTTTAGTGTTAAAAACACTTTCCTTTCCATTAAATATATATTTTTTATAAAATACCATATTTGGAAACTATTAGCAAGTTTTCCTGATATATGCTCCATGTCTATTTTATAAATCTTTAATTGTGTATAAACAGGAGATAATTTATAAAACAGCTATAATATATTGCACGGAAATCAATTTTCAAAAAGTTAAAGATAAGATATAATGAAGGCATGGAT
>CAJUJY010000062.1 GCA_910586555.1 uncultured Lachnospiraceae bacterium | reverse complement strand
TGCTGTGTGCGCTATCGTAGTGGGAACGTGCCTGCTACAGAAAATATATAAAACTTCTGCATGTACATAGCCTTTAATATATACAAAAATACAAAAAACTAATGCAGGATAACTATAAATTATCTTTTGTTTACACACAATTAAAAGTTTATGAAACAGCCATGTTTATGTAACTAAATTATCTTGGATTTTATTATGTTTTATGTTAAAATAATTGTATTGGACATTTGGATTAAATATACGGAGGTGGAATTATGGCATATTTACCAGCTATAAGCGCGTTATCTTCCCTTAGTGAAAAGGATTTATATTACCAGTATTTAATAAATAATAATTCAACAAGTACAATGCTTAATGCAATATCAGGCAATAACCAGGACAGTTCTTATGACGGGCTTGGGTTATCAGGGCTTATGGGTACAGGCGGGCTGTATGGCATGCAAGGGCTTTCTTCACTTATTGGAACATCACTTGGAATTTCTGGTGATGGGTTAAATTCCCTTGGCATGGCATCAAGTTTTTCTTCTATCCTGAAGCTTTACCTTAATGCAGAAACAAGTGAAGCAGGCAATATGGCACAGAAGCTTTCAGATGCACTTGAAGAAGCAAGGGAAGCAGGTGAGGAACAGACTGGTTCATATAAAACTGTGCAGGAAATTTACCAGTATTTTACAGATAAGTCTTCACTGGCAACGCAGGCATTAAATAATAAAGATACATCTTCTGGCACAGCAGAAGCAGAAAGCATTACAAGCACAGCAGAGGCACAAACAGCTTCATATCCTTTTAAGGAATTTGACTTTGACTCATACATAAATAATATTGAAAGAAACTTAATTAAAAAGTAATATAAAAGTAATATATATTATATAAAAATGACATAAAAAGATGGTAAGATAAATAATTAGAGTAATTTATCCTGCCATCTTTTGTATTTTTAAGGGAGGCAGATCCTGGTTTTTATAAATCCAGGCTTATAAAACTGTATTTAATTTTATATTTTACAAAAATTCCAGTAATTATGCGTACAAATGTATAGATAATAATTATTAGGGCAGGTACAATTTTTAGTGGGAATACATACAGGTTATGTAAGTTTATACTGGCCTGCCATATAAGGAGCAGGAAACAGTTTAACCAATACCCATATTTTTCGTTTTTATATCCTGTCATGGTAAATTTATACCTGTCTGCTGTATATGAAAGGGAAAAATCCCCGCTTTGTTTTTTATCTTGCGATATGCTGGCAGAAAGCCCTAAAAATGCAGGGAACAAAACTGCTGCCAGAAAGATGTATGCTGGTGTTATACGCATTGGGAAGTATATAGCTGCAAGGAGTACAAGCAGGGTGTACTTGGAATATTTTAATCCTGCATATCTGCTTATAAGTGATATTTCTTTGTTTAATTTTTTATAATCTTGCATATGCTGCTCCAATCTGGTGTATTTGGTAGTTTATATATGGTATATTATAAAACATGATGGCACTTTAGTCAAAAGTTGTTTATGTAGTAATTAATAGAATTTATTTTTGTTTGTCCAGGCAGGATATATAATTATACCAGGCAGACTATGGCACCAGGATGTTAATATTAAAGTACATTAATATTAATAAATATTAACAATAAATTATGAAATATAGGTATAAATTTATAAAAAATCCACTTTTAAATTTGTAATAAATGGTATATAATGATAAAGTGTATGTTTATTTTAGTTTAACTTTGGAAAAAATAGAGTTGTAAGTTGCGTTGAAAGGAGAAAATTAATGGTTGGCAGTGATATCGGAATTGATCTTGGCACAGCTAATGTGCTTGTATATATAAAAGGTAAAGGTGTTGTTTTAAGGGAACCTTCAGTTGTTGCATTTGACCGGGATACTAATAAGATTAAGGCAATCGGGGAAGATGCCAGGCTTATGCTTGGACGTACACCAGGCAATATTGTTGCAGTGCGTCCGTTACGCCAGGGAGTTATATCTGATTATACTGTAACTGAAAAGATGCTGCGCTACTTTATCCAGAAATCATGTGGCAAGACACGTTTCAGGAAACCACGTATAAGTGTATGTGTTCCAAGTGGTGTTACCGAAGTTGAAAAAAAAGCTGTAGAAGACGCAACATATGAAGCAGGGGCAAGGGAAGTAGCGATTATAGAAGAGCCAATAGCTGCTGCTATTGGTGCAGGAATTGATATTGCAAGGCCATGTGGCAACATGATTGTAGATATAGGAGGCGGTACTGCTGATATAGCTGTGATTTCACTTGGAGGGACAGTTGTCAGCACATCTATTAAGGTTGCAGGTGATGATTTCGATGAAGCTATTGTGCGCTATATGCGTAAAACCCATAACCTCCTTATAGGTGAAAGGACTGCGGAAGATATAAAAGTTAAAATTGGTTCAGCTTATAAACGTCCGGAAGTTGAAACTATGGATGTAAGGGGACGTAACCTTGTTACAGGGCTTCCTAAAACTATAACTGTAACATCTGATGAAACACTTGATGCATTAAAAGAGATTACATCACAGATAGTTGAGGCAGTACACAGTGTACTTGAAAAGACTCCTCCTGAACTTGCGGCTGATGTGGCAGACAGGGGCATTGTCCTTACAGGAGGTGGCAGCCTTTTATATGGGCTTGAAGAACTTATAGAAGAGAGGACAGGCATTACTACAATGACAGCAGAAGACCCTATGACAGCAGTTGCAGTAGGTACTGGAAAGTTTGTTGAATTTTTAAGCGGCAAGCGTGACGATAATGATTAAACTAGCCGTCTGCATTGTTATATTTTAATAAAAATGGCTGGAAATGTAATAAATGGCAGCCAGGTATACTGTAATAATGCTAATTGCTTTAAGGTAAATTGACGATATATTTAATGTGGGCATTTTTATTATAATTATTTGTAGTTTATTTATATCAGCCAGGTAACATGGTAACTAGTTTATAACAGCCCAGGGCCTGGCTTGGGCGTGGAAGGGGATTTATAGATGGTCAGGGGATTATACACTGCATATACAGGTATGGTTAATGAACAAAAAAGGCTGGATATTATTTCAAATAACCTGGCAAATTCAGCAACCGTAGGGTATAAGGCTGAAAATGTTACAAGCCAGTCTTTCAGGGATATGATGGCAATTAAGATAAGGGATGGTTCTGAAGCATACCTGGATAAACCAATAGGCAATATGAACCTTGGTGTTAAAATAGGCGAAACATATATGGACTGGACACAGGGTTCTTTAAGGGAAACAGGTAATACATATGATATTGCCATTGAAGGTGATGGTTTTTTCACAATGAGGGTCACAGATGCTAATGGCAATGATGAAACCATGTATACACGCAATGGCAGGTTTACTGTTACAAGGGACGGTTTTATAGTTGACTGTGATGGCAACCATTTGCAAGGTGCAGGCGGTGACATACAAGTGCCAACAGATGCAGCAGAAATTGCTATTAAAAACAGTGGTGCAGTTTATGCAGATGGTGTACAGGTAGCAACTATTGCGCTTACAGATTTTGAAGATTATAATTATCTTGAGCTTTATGGTGAAAATATGTATAAGGCAGTGGACGGGGCAGTCCCTAAACAGGCTTATGCAGGAATGTTACAAGGATTTACAGAACAGTCCAATGTTAATGTAATAGACCAGATGGTTTCAATGATTACAATAACACGTGCATATGAAGCAGGACAGAAGATGATACAGACACAGGATAACCTTATTGGCAAGGCGGTTACAGAGGTAGGTAAACTGTAATAAGAGTTAATGCAGTGCTGTTAATAGCTGTCTTATGACATTCAGGATACATGTACAAATATTCCTGTAACAGATCCAGGATGCTTTCCTGGCAGCATACAGGGGAAGGGCAGGTTTTAAAATATGATGAGGTCGCTTTGGACTGCTGCTTCGGGCATGAAAGCACAGCAGACCAGTCTTGATGTTATATCAAATAACCTTTCAAATATTAATACTACTGGTTATAAAAAGGAAACAACATCATTCCAGTCACTTTTATACCAGACTATACAGGAGAGGACTAATGATACAAATGGTGTTGTAAAACCAGTTGGTGCACAGGTGGGGCTTGGTGTAAAGGTTGCTGCAGTAACAACATCATATAATGGTGATGGTGAACTTACTGCCAGTGACGGGGATTTTGATTTTGGCATAAATGGTGAAGGCTTTTTTATGGTTGAGATGCCTGATGGCTCTACAGGGTATACAAGGAACGGCCATTTTATACTGGCAGTGGATACTGCGGGCATGACGCTTTCAACGGCTGATGGTTACGCAATACTTGATACTAATGGCAACCGTATTACATTTGCTAATGATCTTGATACAACAAGGCTGTATTTTGATAATTATGGCAATGTATATTATAAGGGTGATGACAATAATCCGGCTCCTTTAAATATTACTATAGGAATGACACAGTTTAATAACCCGTCAGGACTTGACAAGCTCGGCGGCAGTTACCTTGGTGCTTCACTTGCTTCAGGTGAACCAAGGGTTGAAGGTCTTGATGCAAACCTTAAAAGAAGCATTGTAAAGCATGGTTACCTTGAACATTCCAGTGTGCAGGCAGTAGATGAAATGGTTGATATGATTGTTACACAGCGTGCATATGAAATGAACTCCAAAGCAATCCAGGCTTCAGATGAGATGCTGCAACAGGCAAATAACCTGAGGTCATAATTAAAGAAGGGTAAGGTGGTTTTATGGCTTCTATATTAGATACATCATCAATATATAATACATATTATAATAATATAAATTCTTCCACAGGTTCATCTTTACAAAATAAACTTGATAACATGGGCACACCAGAAGATGCAGATAAACTTATGGAAGTCTGTAAGGATTTTGAATCATACTTTGTCCAGAAGATAATAGAAGAGTCTAAAAAGTCCCTGGAAAATGAAGATGAAAAAGGCGAGTATATGCAGTATTTCAGTACCATGCTTAATGAAACATATGCAGATGCCATTGTTGATGGCGGTGGCCTGGGCCTGGCACAACAGTTGTATGATTCAATGATTAACAGCAAGGATTTACCTTCCTCTTAGGCAGGGGAGGAATTGCCAGGAACAATTATAACGGCAGTAGTGGGCTTAGCGGAAGAGGTATCCCCCTGCTGCTATAAGGCAATCTACATTATTGTCTTGCTCCTGGCTGCCGCAAGTGGATAGAAATAATGAAGACACAGTATAATCTGTAATACAAACTAAATAAACGGGCCGCTGCTTTTTAGCAGTGGCTTTGTTCTTTACAATTTAAATTTATAGTAGAAAGGACTGGTATTTTTAGATGATGGAGGCCGAAGGGTATGTAGACCGTATTACTTTCCGTAGCGAAGAAAATGGTTATACGGTATTATATCTTGCTGATCCTTCACCAGAAGAAGGGGAGGAAAAGGAAATATGCTGTGTGGGGACTTTTTCATTTGTATCTGAAGGTGAATACCTTTTAGTCAGGGGCAATGAAGTAGTGCATAGGAATTACGGGCCCCAGTTACAAGTACAAAGTTATGAGGCAAAGACGCCTGACAGTGAATTTGCAATAGAAAGGTATCTGGGTTCTGGTGCCATAAAGGGGGTAGGCAAGGCACTTGCTGCAAGGATAATAAAGAAGTTTGGCGCAGATACTTTTGATATTATTGAAAGAGAACCTGAACGGCTTGCAGAAGTTAAAGGGATAAGCATGAAAATGGCCATAAGTATTGCAGAACAGTTCTCAGAAAAAAAGCAGATGAGACATGCAATGATTTTTTTACAGGATTATGGAATAAGCATGAATATGGCTGTTAAGATATATAAGAAATATAAGGACAATGTATATGAAGTATTGCATAAAAACCCTTATAAACTTGCAGAAGATATACATGGAATA
This sequence comes from uncultured Lachnospiraceae bacterium, assembly GCA_910586555.1. Classification (GTDB taxonomy): domain Bacteria; phylum Bacillota; class Clostridia; order Lachnospirales; family Lachnospiraceae; genus Butyribacter. The sequence goes on along the minus strand of CAJUJY010000062.1, from coordinate 14,438 downwards.
GGTTTTAAACTTGCAGATTCCATTGCCAGGAAAGCAGGGTTTAGCCAGAATTCCAGTTACAGGGTGCAGGCAGGAATAATTTATGCATTACAGCAGTCAGGGACAAGAGGGCATTGTTACTTGCCGGAAGATGAACTTATAGCAGAGGCGTCAGAAATTTTAATGGTAGATAAAGAAACAGTTTCACATGAAACAGATGCACTTGCTTTAAATAAGGAGATTATTATACAAGAAACAGGGAAAGAAAGAAGGCTTTATATAAGCAGGCTTTATTATATGGAATTAAACTGTGCAAGAATGCTTTTAGACCTGGATATACATTTCCCGGTAGATATTGCAGAACTTAAGAAACGGACTGGCAACAGCAGGCAGGAGGGCATTGTGCTTGACAGCCAGCAGAAACAGGCAGTATACCATGCAGCTATGGATGGCGTACTTATAATTACAGGAGGGCCTGGTACTGGTAAAACTACTACTATAAATACTATTATAAATGTTCTTGAAGAAGAGGGGCTTGATGTGCTTCTTGCAGCACCTACAGGAAGGGCAGCTAAAAGAATGTCTGAAACTTCTGGAAGGGAAGCACAGACAATACACAGGCTGCTTGAAATTAACGGTGTTAAAGAAGATGATAAAAGCGGAATGTATTTTGAAAGAAATGAATTACGGCCACTTGAAGCAGATGCCATTATAGTAGATGAATTTTCGATGGTTGACATATATCTTCTGCATGCGTTGTTAAAGGCAACTGTGCCAGGGACAAGGCTTATAATGGCAGGAGATGCAAACCAGCTCCCGTCAGTAGGGCCTGGCAATGTATTAAAGGATATGATACAGGCAGGGTTTTGTAATGTAGTAAAACTTTCACATATATTCAGGCAGGCAGCAGAAAGCCAGATTGTAACTAATGCACATAAAATTAATGCAGGTTTAAAGATAAAGCTTGATAATAAAAATATGGACTTTTTCCATCTTGAAAGGGAGAACCCGCAGGATGTTATTAATGTTGTGGTACAGCTTATAATGAAAAACCTGCCTCCTTATGTTGGTGCCACTGCATATGATATACAAGTGCTTGTTCCAGCAAGGAAGGGTGCACTTGGGGTAGAAAACCTTAATAAAGTTTTGCAGAATTATATGAATATCAAATCACCAGATAAAAAAGAAAAAGAGTTCCATGGAATACTTTTCAGGGAAAATGACAAGGTAATGCAGGTTAAAAACAATTACCAGATAAAATGGACAAAGGCTAACAGATATGGTGATATATATGATGATGGCATAGGGGTTTTTAACGGTGATACAGGTGTAATAAAAAGTATATCTGATATAGAGGAAACTGTAGTGGTTGAGTTTGAAGAAGGAAAAATTGCAAAATACAGTTTTAATGAAATGGATGAACTGGAACTTGCATATGCTGTAACAATACATAAATCACAAGGCAGTGAATACCCGGCAGTAATCATACCTGTGCTTGGCGGGCCTAAGATGCTTTTAAACAGGAATATCCTTTATACTGCTGTTACAAGGGCTAAAAAATGTGTCACTATTGTAGGCAGCTCAGAAGTTATATATAAAATGATAGAAAATGTAAATGAACAGAAACGCTATTCGGGGCTTTGCCAGCGTATAATTGAAATGGAGGAAAAAAATCCTGGGGAATATATTTAAATACATTGCAGGGTTTATATACCCACAAAGGTGCCCGGCCTGCGGCTGTGTGCTGCCGGCATTAACAGAAAGAAACATATGCCAGGACTGCATGTCTAAGGTGGAATTTGTTAAAAGCCCTTTTTGCATGAAATGTGGAAAACCATTAACAAATGATGGTGAATTTTGTATGGACTGCATGAAAAAAGAAACTTCATTTAATTGTGGAAGGGCAGCATTTGTGTATAATAAATATATGAAGAAGTCCATTGAAGATTTTAAATATCATGGCAGGACGGAATATGCAGAATTTTATGCCAGAAATATGTTTGAAGCTTATGGAGGGTGGATAGAAAGCTTATCACCAGATGCACTTATACCTGTGCCTGTGCATATTAACAGGGAATTAAAAAGAGGATATAACCAGTCAGGGATTATAGTAGATGTATTAGGTAAACTTACAGGAATACAGGTTATACATAACCTGCTTGTACGCAGTAAAGATACAATAGCACAAAATAAACTTCCAGACAGGGAAAGAAAGGAAAATTTACATAATGCATTTAGTATAGTAAGAGAAAGCTGGGAGTTGTATCAGAATGTTAAGTGTGTTATAATAATAGATGATATATATACAACTGGCAGTACGATTGAGGAATGTTCTTATGTCCTTAGATGTGCGGATATAGAAAATATTTATTTTTTATGTACTTGTATAGGAAAAGGATATTAATGAAGGGAGGTATTTGGTATGGATGTCAGGAATTGCAAAAGATGTGGGAATTTATTTGACTATACAGGCAACTCACTTTGTCCGGCCTGTGAAAAGGAAATGGAGGAAAAGTTTCTGGAGGTTAGGAAGTATATATATGAAAATCCAGGTGCAGGTATGCCAGAAGTTGCAGAAGAGAATGATATTCCAATGCAGCAGATAAAAAAATGGGTGAGGGAAGAAAGATTAAGTTTTACTAAAGATTCTGGTGTTTCGATTGAATGTGAAAAGTGCGGCAGGCCGATACTTACAGGCCGTTTCTGTCCAGAGTGCAAACAGATCATGGCCAATTCACTGAATAACCTGTATGTTACAACTGCACCAAGGAAAGATAAAAAGGCAACTAGTGCAAAGATGAGGTTTCTGGGCAATTAATGTCTGAATTTAAAGGAGGGAGCTCTTTGACAGATATGGAGGTAGATGAGATTTTCGATTGTGCTTTCGTATCGGTATCTAAAAAAATAGCTTCATTAAATCTTAAAAGAGAGCCAGGCGGGGATTTAAGAAGAGATAATAGTTATACCGGTTCTGTATTTACAAAGGGAAAGTTTAATTCCCTGGTAGTTTGTGAAATTTCATCTGATGTTTATGAACATATCATTTATGTTATGAATGGCGGGACGCCAGCTTCTGATGATGAGAAACTGCTTTATATTAATGAATATATAAACATTGTATGTGGCTGTGCTTTATCGAATATAAGTAATAAAATAGGGGGTGCATCAAGGCTGACAGTTCCGGTGTTTTTAAAGAAAGGTGAAACAATCGGGGAAGAAGATAGAAAATCTAAGAATTTGGTTTTATATTATGAAACTGATATAGGTGTAATCCGTGTTTCGGTTTACTATTAATGATGTGCATAATTTAAAGGAGGATGACAAATGGATAAAACAACTATTTTAGTAGTAGATGATTCGCCATTTGCTTCTAAACAGATTAAAGATATTGTTGAAGAAAATGGGTATGAAGTTATTGGTTATGCGAAAAACGGCGAAGAAGGCATAAAGATGTATGAGGAACTGCGTCCTGATATGGTAGTGCTTGATATAATCATGCCAGGCATTGACGGCCTGGAAACAGCACAGATACTAAAAGAGAAAGATCCGGACGTTACGATACTTATGCTAAGTTCTCTTTGTGATTCAGGCACACTTGAAGAGGTACGTGCTATAGGTGTTAAGTACCTTATACCTAAACCATGGGAAGATGATGTGCTTCTTGCAACACTTGAACTTCTTAGAAGGCACAGGGAAGAACAGCTTGCAGGAGCTAATAAAAAATAATCTTTGTAAAACCAGGGGCTGTATTGGAAATATCTTGCAATAAGATATTTCCATTATAGTTCTTTTTTTGTTCCAGGTTTGTTTATTTTTAAGGCAGGGCTGCTATAAAAATGTTTGGCAGGATATAAGATATTATTTATATAATGCCGGCAGGATACTAATGAAAAATATAGGATTTCTGGATATTTTTGTAATTATGCACAAAAAATCCAAAAAAATATATTACAAATTACAATAAATGAACGGTTGACGAACACCATAATAATAGAATATACTTTTTTTGACTATACAATATTTTGATTTGCAAAGTAAGGTTAAAAAGCGGCAGTACTGCCAATAGTACTTTTTAACCTGGTTATTAGGGAAAGTCTGATGGATAAAGCTTTAGAAACAATTAATTCAGGACTGGTCTGGATTTTTGATAATGTCCTGCATGCTGAGGCTGTGTCAATCGCAGAGGAATATAAGGAAAAGCTGTCTATGACAGAAGTCCATACGATTGCTGCTATTGGTTCTGGCGTACATAAGAGCATGGGAGAAGTTGCAGGAAAACTGCATATAACAGTTGGCACCTTGACGGTTGCAGTTAATAATCTTGTCAGAAAGGGGTATGCCAGAAGATATAAAAGTGAAAAAGACAGAAGAATTGTAAAAGTTGGTTTGACTAAACAGGGTAAAAAAGTATATTATATACATGAGAAGTTCCATAAAGATATGGCGGATGCCATGACAGACGGGCTTAGTGATGGTGATATGGATATATTGGTAAAAGTCTTGTCAAACATTAATAATTTTGTGGCATGTAAAGAGCACCATCAAATACCAGATAGGAGTAACAGCATATGACAACAAGAATAATTGCTACAGGTGCATGTACACCTGGACAGGTTATCACTAATGATGACATGGCAAAGGTGGTTGATACAAGTGATGAATGGATAACACAACGTACAGGGATAAAAGAAAGGCATATATCATCAGGGGAAAATACGTCTGACCTTGCAGTGGGTACAGCCAGGCAGCTTCTTGAAAGGGCAGGGAAGAAGGCAGAAGAAATAGATTTAATAATTGTAGCAACCGTTACGGCTGATTATGGGACTCCTTCAGCCGGGTGTATGGTACAGAAGGAAATTGGTGCATCAAATGCAGTTGCATTTGATATTACAGCTGCATGCAGTGGTTTTATGTTTGCTTTAAGTATTGCAGATAAATACATAAAGACAGGCATATATAACAATGCAATAGTAATAGGTGCTGAAACCCTTTCAAAAATTGTTGACTGGTCAGACCGTTCTACATGTGTGCTTTTTGGTGATGGTGCAGGTGGTGCATATATTGAGAAATCAGAAACAGATGGCATAATAGAGGAAGAAATTGGTTCAAAAGGTGAATTATATGATATACTTACAGAAGGGCATACAGATTGTAATAATATATTTAATAATAAAAAGAATGAACCAGACCCTCTGTGGTATGTCTGCATGAATGGAAGGGAAGTTTTTAAATTTGCTACTAAATCCGTGGTAAAAAGTGTTGAAAGGGTATTAAAAAATGCTGGAATAACAGCAGAAGAGATTAAGTATGTAGTACCCCACCAGGCAAATACAAGGATTGTGGAAGTAATTTCAAATAAGCTTAGAATACCCCATGAAAAGTTTTATATGAATATAGACAGATATGGAAATACCTCATCGGCAAGTATTCCTATAGCCCTTAATGAGCTAAATGAAAAAGGGTTAATTAAAAGAGGTGACAAAATCATCCTGACAGGCTTTGGCGGGGGAATGACATGGGGGACAATGCTTATTTCATGGTAAGATGTTCCGCTGTATACAGTTTTTATTGTAACAGCGTATCATATATTTTAATAATTTATTATTTTAATTTAGGAGGAAAAAAGTTATGGTATTTGAAAAAATCAGGGAGATTATTGCAGAGCAGACAGGCAAGGATGAAGAGGAGATTACATTAGAAACTAATGTTAAAGATGATTTAGATGCTGATTCTTTAGATTTATTCCAGATTATTAATGACATTGAAGATGAATTTGATATCTCTGTAGAAGATCCAGAAGCTATTGTTACAGTTAAGGATATAGTTGATTTTGTTGAAAGCCACAAGAATTAAAAGATAAAGTTGTCTGGCAGTACCGGTGTTTTCTTCCCGGTGCATGCCAGACAATTCCATAATATTGGAGGAAACCAGATGAAAACTGTCTTTATGTTTAGCGGCCAGGGTGCACAGTATGCTGGTATGGGGAAAGATTTATATAATAATTATACAGTTGCAAAGGAAATATTTGACCAGGCAGATGAAGTGCTTGGTTATTCTATAAAAGATATTTGTTTTAATGATGAGAAAAAACTTGGGGATACAGAATTTGCACAGCCTGCAATATTAACTATGAGCATTGCTGCCATGAAGGTGTTAGAAGAACATGGTGTGCGTGCTGATATGGCAGCAGGGTTAAGCCTTGGGGAATATTCTGCATATGTTGCAAGTGGTGCAATGGACTTTAAAGAGGCAGTTGCCCTTGTCCAGAAGAGAGGAAAATTTATGGCAGAGGCAGTCCCTAATGGTGAAGGGGCTATGTATGCTATTATAGGATTAGATACAGAGTTAGTGGAAGAAGCATGTAAAGAAGCTGTTAATGCAGGTCTTGGGCTTGCAGTGCCAGCTAATTATAATGCACCAGGACAGATTGTAATTGCAGGTAAAGCAGAGGCTGTTGCAAAAGCAGCAGAACTTGCAAAAGAAAAAGGTGCGAAAATGGCAGTAAGGCTTAAAGTAAGCGGGCCTTTCCATACAGAGCTTCTTATGCCAGCAGTAGAAAAGCTTAGTACAGAGCTCAATAAATTAAAAATTTCACCTATGAAGATACCAGTATTTACTAATGTAAATGCAGAAATAGTAAAGTCAGAAAACGATATTATACCAATACTTGCAAAACAGATATGCTGTCCTGTAAGATGGGAGCAGATAGTGCGCAATATGAACAAAAAAGGTGCAGATACATTTATTGAATTAGGGCCTGGAAAAACATTATGTGGTTTTGTTAAACGTATATTAAAGGGTGTTATTAATGTAAATGTTGAAGATACATCTACACTTGAAAAGGCATTAGAAAAGCTTAATGCCTGATTATTATAAATGAAAGGAGAAGCTGCCAGGTAAAATATCCAGAAACAAGTTTTAATGGTACAGAAATTTCATCAAAGGACAAGCATTATAATGCAGGTCTACGCTTGAGGGATACCATGGATTAAAAACAGCATGGTAAAGCGGTTGTAAGCAAGTACCGGTGGCTATATGGATATATTTGTCTATATTTTTTAGTAGCAGGATTAATATGTTAAATGGAAAGACAGCAGTAGTAACAGGTGCAGCAAAAGGAATAGGGAAAGCAGTTGCAGCCGCATTTGCAAAAGAGGGCTGCAATATTGTACTTAATTACCATAGTACACTGCCAGATGGTGTAGTTAGTGAAATTGAGGCATATGGTGTAAAGTGCCTTCCAGTAAAAGGTGATGTTGCGGATTTTGAATTTGCAGCAAGCCTTGTTAAAGATATAAAGAAAGAATTTGGCACGCTTGACGTGCTTGTAAATAATGCAGGGATTACAAGGGACATGCTGCTTATGCGTATGTCAGAAGAGCAGTTTGACCAGGTTATAAATACAAACCTTAAAGGTACATTTAATATGATACGCCATGCAAGCAGCCTTATGCTTAAACAGCGCAGCGGCGCTATTATTAATATGGCATCAGTATCAGGTGTTACAGGGAATATTGGACAGGCTAATTACGCAGCATCCAAAGCCGGTGTAATTGGCCTTACGAAATCTGCTGCCAGGGAACTTGCACAGCGTGGTGTTACATGTAATGCGGTTGCACCTGGCTTTATTGAAACAGATATGACAGATGTGCTTAGTGATGATGTTAAAGAGGCTATGCTTAATTCCATACCACTTAAACGTTATGGGAGTGTGGAAGATATCGCCAGTGCAGTAGTATTTTTAGCAAAGAACACATATATTACGGGCCAGGTACTTAATATAGATGGCGGAATGGTTATGTGACAGGTACAGGCAGGTTTTTGTGTAAGCGCTGGCAGGACTTGTCTTAATAAAGAAACAGCGCAGAAACGAGGTTTTAAATGTCTAGAAGATGTGTTATTACGGGAATGGGTGCAGTTACCCCGCTTGGAAGCACAGTTGCTTCATTCTGGAATGGAATAAAGAATGGTGAGTGTGGCATAGGCAGGATTACAAAGTTTGATACAACAGACTATAAAGTTAAAATTGGTGCAGAGGTTAAAGACTTTAATGCTGAAAAATATATGGGCAAAAAGGATATAAAAAGAAACGATTTATATTCAGTTTATGCAATGGCAGCAGCAGCGCAGGCTATGGAAGACAGCGGGCTTGTACTTGAAGGGGAAGACGCATTAAGGACAGGTGTTATTGTAGGTTCAGGCATTGGCGGGCTTATGACAATGCAGGAACAGGTAATACGGCTTAATGAAAAAGGGCCTTCAAGGGTTTCACCGCTTTTTATACCTATGACGATTGGCAATATGGCAGCAGGAAATATTGCTATACAATATGGCGCAAAGGGTGCATGTGAAAATATAATCACAGCATGTTCAACAAGCACACATTCCATTGGTGCAGCATTCAGGGATATTAAGCATGGTTATCTTGATGCATGTATAGCTGGCGGGGCAGAGGCATCTTTATGTGAAATCGGCATTGCCGGGTTTACAAACCTTACAGCGCTTTCAACAAATGAAGATCCTCTTAGCGCATGCAGGCCTTTTGATAAAGACAGGGATGGATTTGTTATGGGTGATGGTGCAGGCATATTAATTCTTGAAGAACTTGAACATGCTCTTGCACGTAATGCAAGGATTTATGGTGAAATAGCCGGGTTTGGCTCTACCTGTGATGCATACCATATGACAGCCCCTTCTCCTGACGGCCAGGGTGCAGCAAGGGCTATGAAACTTGCAATGGAAGAAGCTGGAATAACTCCTTGTGATGTAGCATATATTAATGCGCATGGAACAAGTACGCATGCTAATGAAGCAGCAGAAACAGCAGCAATAAAGCTTGCATTTGGTGATGAAGCATACAACACACCTGTAAGTTCAACTAAATCCATGACAGGCCACCTGCTTGGAGCGGCTGGTGCGGTTGAGGCTATAGTATGTTTAAAGGCTCTTGAAGAAGGCTTTCTGCCTCCAACAATTAATTACCATACTAAAGATGAGGAATGTGACCTTGATTATATTCCAAATATTGGAAGGACTGTGGAAAATGCCCGTTATGCATTATCAAATACATTCGGCTTTGGAGGGCATAATGGTGTGCTTTGTTTTAAGAAATGGGATAATTAAAGGGAAGGGGATATAAATTATGAAGTTTGGAGAAGTAAAAGAACTTATTGCCATATTTGAAAAGACAGACCTTAATGATATGGAAGTACAGCTTGATAATGCAGTTGTCCGCCTTAACAGGGGAAGGACAGTGCCTATGCCTTCTGTACCAGTAATGCCTTCTATGCCAGTAATGCCTTCTGTGCCTCCTGTACAGGCGCGTGGGGCAGTGCCGGAGGCTGTATTTATGGCAGGTAAGCCATCTGCGGACAGCACTGCACCTGACAGTGATGTGTATTTACAAGATGAAGAAATATATAGTTTTCCTGATGGTTTGCAAACAGAGAAAAAAGAAAAGAATAACAATACAAGCAGTGGAAAGTTTATAAAAGCACCTATTGTTGGTACATTTTACCAGAGTGCTTCCCCAGAAAAGCCTCCTTATGTAAATGTGGGTGATACAGTTTCAAAAGGTGATATTGTATGTATAATCGAGGCAATGAAGTTTATGAATGAAGTTACAAGCGAAGAAAATGGCAAAATTACAGAAATCCTTGTTGAAGACGGGCAGTTTGTAGAATTTGGGGAACCACTTTTCAGGCTTGGATAAAATGTAAAAAATTTTCTAAAACTGGCAGTGCATTATATTTGTATTACCAAAGAAAATCTATGACAGCAGACCAGCATGTTTACATTTGTACATTTTATTATAGAAAAGAGGATTATTATGGCAATGGATATAAAGGAAATAATGGAGATTATCCCACACAGGCAGCCATTTCTTTTGCTTGACAGAATAGAAGAAATAACTGAGGGGGAATCTGTTACAGCTATTAAAAATGTAACATATAATGAACCATTTTTTGCAGGACATTTCCCAAAAGAACCCGTTATGCCAGGTGTGCTTATAGTTGAAGCAATGGCACAGGCCGGTGCAGTTGCAATACTTTCAATGGAAGATTTTAAGGGAAAGACAGCATATTTTGGGGGGATTAAAAACGCCAAATTTAAAAAGAAAGTAGTTCCAGGTGATACATTACGCCTTGAAGTTAAAATAGAAAAATTAAAGAAAAATGCAGGGATTGGGCAGGGGACTGCTTATGTTGGTGATAAAGTTGCTGCCCAGGCAGAACTGGTATTTATGATTGGTTAGTAGCAGCTTTAGGGCGGCTTGATTGGAGGGCATATGTTTGATAAGATTTTAATTGCCAACCGTGGTGAAATTGCAGTACGTATAATAAGGGCATGCCGCGAAATGGGAATTAAGACAGTGGCAGTATTTTCTGAGGCTGACAGGGAAGCGCTTCATACACAGCTTGCAGATGAAGCTGTGTGTATTGGTTCTGCAAAAGTATCAGACAGTTATTTAAATATGGCTAATATAATATGTGCTGCTGTTGAGAAAAAGGCACAGGCAATTCACCCAGGATTTGGATTTCTTTCAGAGAACAGTACATTTGCTGCTATGTGTGAAGAGTGCAATATTAAATTTATTGGGCCTTCTGCAAAGGTAATTGATGCACTTGGCAATAAATCCAATGCAAGGGATATGATGATAAAGGCAGGTGTACCTGTAATTCCTGGCAGTGATGGTGTAATAGAAGATACAGCTATGGCACATGAAACAGCTAAAAAGCTTGGTTACCCTGTAATGGTAAAAGCGTCTGCCGGCGGTGGTGGCAAGGGCATAAGGATAGTACGGCGCGAAGAGGAACTTGATGAAGCTTTTGAATCTGCCAGAAGTGAAACAATTAAAGCTTTTGGTGATGACAAGATGTATATGGAAAAACTTGTTGAAAATGCAAGGCATGTAGAAGTACAGGTGCTTGGCGATTCACATGGCAATGTAATACATCTTGGTGAAAGGGACTGTTCATTACAGCGCAAAAACCAGAAGGTGCTTGAAGAGGCACCATGTCCTGTACTCCCAGAAGATGTGCGCAGTAAAATGTGCAATTCTGCTGTTGTTGCTGCAAAAGCAGCAGGTTACCAGAGTGCAGGCACTATTGAATTTCTTTATGATGAAGCCACACAGAATTATTATTTTATGGAGATGAATACACGTATCCAGGTAGAGCATCCAGTTACAGAGATGGTTACAGGTGTTGATATTGTAAAAGAACAGATTAATATAGCTGATGGAAAGAAACTTTCATTTAGCCAGAAAGATATTAAAATAAGTGGGCATGCTATTGAATGCAGGATTAATGCAGAAAATCCTTCACGTAACTTTGCACCATGCCCGGGGCTTATTGATTACCTGCTTATACCAGCAGGCGGGCTTGGCGTGCGTGTAGATACAGCAGTATACGAGGGGTATGAGATACCGCCGTTTTATGATTCCATGATAGCTAAGGTAATTGTCCATGGAAATAACAGGAAAGAGGCAATCTCAAAAATGAAACGTGCATTATATGAGTTTATTATAGATGGGATTAATACTAATATAGAGTTCCAGAATAGTATATTAAATAATCCAGATTACCAGAAAGGTAATTTTAACACTTCATTTTTAGAAACTTTTTTAGCAGAATGGAAGGAATGATACTGTGAATTTATTTGGTAAAAAAAGTTATTTTTCATTAGATGGCAGTGAAGATAAAAAGAAGAATGACAGGAGAAAGAAGCGGAATGAGCCTTCTATACCTGATGGAATGTGGATTAAGTGCAATACATGTAAATCCATAATTTATAAAAAAGAAGTTACAGAATATAAATTATGTCCTGAATGTGATGCACATTTTAGAATGAGCCCTAAGGAAAGGATTGCCATTATATGTGATAAAGGAAGTTTTAAAGAACTTGATATTGGCATGAAGCCTAAAAACCCTATGAAATATCCAGGATATGATGAGGTTATAGAAAATGCACAGAAAAAGTCTGGCATATCTGAAGCAGTTGTAACAGGCCACGGCAGGATTGATGGATATGAAGTAGTACTTGCCATAATGGACAGCCATTTTATGATGGGAAGCATGGGTTCAGTAGTTGGCGAGAAGGTTACACGTGCAGTTGAATATGCAACAGAATACAGGCTGCCTATAGTTATTTTTACAACATCAGGGGGTGCAAGGATGCAGGAGGGTATTATATCCCTTATGCAGATGGCGAAGGTATCTGCTGCACTTGCAAGACATGATGAAGCAGGGCTTTTGTATGTAACAGTCCTTACAGATCCGACAACAGGCGGTGTTACAGCAAGCTTTGCAATGCTTGGTGATATAATACTTGCAGAGCCTAAAGCCCTTATTGGGTTTGCAGGCCAGAGGGTTATACAGGGGACTATCCACCAGAAGCTGCCAGAAGGATTCCAGCGCTCAGAATTCCAGTTAGAGCATGGTTTTGTAGACAGGATAGTACACCGTACAAAACTAAGGGAAGAACTTGCAACTATTTTAAAGCTGCATAGCAGCTAATAACCAGGCGTGGAGGCAGTTTATGAGTGATACAATGAGAAAGGTAGCAATTGCCAGAAAAATTGCAAGGCCTAGTACAAAAGAATTTATAGAAGATATATTTGAGGATTTTTTGGAATTTCATGGTGACAGGTTTTATGCAGATGATGGTGCTATAACAGGCGGGATTGCAAGTTTTGAAGGCATGCCGGTAACAGTAGTAGGGATACAGAAAGGGCATGATCTTGATGAAAATGTTAAATGCAACTTTGGGCAGCCCGGCCCTGAAGGATACCGTAAAGCCCTGCGCCTTATGAAACAGGCAGAAAAGTTTAACCGTCCTGTAATAACCTTTATAAATACTGCTGGTGCATACCCTGGAATTGAGGCAGAAGAAAGAGGACAGGGTGAGGCAATCGCAAAAAACCTTAAAGAAATGTCAAATTTAAAAACGCCTGTTATTAGTATTTTTACAGGTGAAGGCGGCAGTGGCGGCGCACTTGCACTTGCAGTTGCAGATACAGTATGGATGCTTGAAAACGGGCTGTTTTCTGTACTTTCCCCAGAAGGTTTTGCAAGTATACTCTGGAGGGACCCTTCAAGGGTAGAAGAAGCGGCAACCCTTATGAAGATGACAGCAAAAGACCTTATGAAAGACCATGTTGTAGACAGGATTTTTTATGAAGCCAGGGAAGGCATTGAAAATAACCTTAAATATACAACAGACCAGATAAAAACTGCATTAAGGGAAACGCTGCCAGAGCTTAGGGGACTTTCTACTGAGGGGCTTTTGGGCAGAAGATATAAGAGGTTCCGTCAATATGGTGAATTTACAGAATAATAAGATGCTAAAAGTTCCAGCAAGGCATAAAATACTTTGCTGGAACTTTTATTTACTTATATAAATTATTAAACCAGACTGGAATATTTAACTGGTTAGCCATAAAAAATTTATACTATATGCAGCCCGTCGCTTTTAATTGTAACCAGGTGGTCTTTTAAAAGATGCCCTGTTGCACGTTTAAAAGCATTTTTACTCATATGGAAATGGTTTTTAATGTCTTCTGGGTCACTTTTATCATTAAATGGCAGGAAACCCCCGGCTTCCTTAAGGCATTTAAATATATATCCTGCATCTTCATTCATCTGTTCTGGTATTTTCTTTTTAACGCTTAACGTAAGCTTCCCGTCTTCAAGTACTTGTGCAACCCTTGCATGTACAGGCTGGTTTATATGGTATGTTTCAAATACTTCTTTTTTAGGCAGGAGTGCAGAATATTTGTCATCTACAGCGATAAATACGCCAAAATTACTACTGGTTTCATATACTTTCCCATCAACCTCATCATCTTTATTATAAGGTGAATCACAGCTTAGAAACTCATAAACCTTCATAGAGGCACAAAGCCTTTCACTTTTATCAATATAGAGTGTAACTAATATTTCATCTCCTGCCTTGATCTCATAAAGCCATTCCTTAAAAGGCAGAAGCAGGTCTTTTGCAAGCCCCCATTCAAGAAAAGCGCCAATATGTGATATTTCCTTAACACGCAGGCGCGCAATGCCGCCAAGTTCTAATAATGGTTTTTGCATAGTTGCAATAGGCCTGTCCTCGGAGTCTTTGTATACAAAAACTGCCAGTGTATCATTAAGCCCTGTACCTTCAGGAACTTGTGACTTAGGAAGAAGTATGTGGCCTGTTTTATCACCACCAGGGATATTCAGGTATACACCAAAGTTTGTTTCTTTAGTAACAATAAGTTCCTGGGTTTTGCCAAGTTCTATTTTCTGTGCCATAATTAATCTCCATAAATTCTAAAAATACAATAGTAAACTTATATGTAAATAACTTACATGTAATTAATATTCTATTGTAAATTAATTATAATGTCAACAATCGTTTGGTTATATTCACGGAAATCAATTTTCAAAAAGTTAAAGATAAGATATAATGAAGGCATG